>CAYRZQ010000032.1:0-48101 GCA_964428835.1 uncultured Comamonadaceae bacterium
ACAAAATAAGGGACAAGGGTAGGTGTCCTGTCAAGCTATATCATGAGGTAGCAAATCTCCCCTTGTTCCCCTGTTCCTTGTTCTCGTTCTCGTTCACGTTCCATAGAATGTTCGTATATTCGTTGAATATCCTACTAAACCAAATCATCATGAACGAGGCGCACTTCCATTTAATCGTTAATCACTTACCCATTATTTTCCCAATTGCAGGTTTGATAATAATCCTTGCTGGTTTTTTCTTTAAGGTGGAAGTATTGAAAAGAATGGCATTGGTAATCTTTGTTATAGGTTCGTTGAGCACGATAGCCGCGATGTCGAGTGGTGAAGGGGCTGAGGAGATAGTTGAAAATATCAGTGGCGTCAGTCATGATTATATAGAAACTCATGAGGAAGCGGCAGAAACATTTGCTCTAGCTTCTTATATACTCGGAGCGCTATCATTAATTGGTTTTTGGGCCAACTATTATAAGAAGAGTTTCTCGGCATTATTAAGTGTTTTAATCATAGTTCTCGCTGGCGTTGTAATCTTCCTTGGTAGCAGAACAGGCACCACTGGTGGGGAGATTAGACATGAAGAGATCAGAGCTGATTTTATCACAGTAGAAGATTAAGCGAATTTTTTAAGCATGAAATTAGAGCATCGAAAACAAAAAGTAGTTTCTCTTCAAACGTTCTTAGTGAGAATGGGACGTTATGGTTTCTTTGCTTTAGGACTCATTGTTTTTTCTCTTCTTGGTGGTATGCTAGGCTATCATTTTTTAGGCAATTTATCGTGGCTAGACAGTTTTCACATGTCTTCTATGATCCTTACGGGAATGGGACCTGTAGCCGAAATGTACTCTGATTCTGCGAAGATTTTTTCTTCTATTTATGCACTTTACAGCGGCGTTGCTTTTCTAAGTGTCACTGCGGTGTTCTTCGCTCCAATTATACACAGGCTGCTACACATTCTACACGTCGAAGAAGCCAACGAGTGATTGGCAGGCTATTAAACATATTCGGAATTCGCAATACCCAATTCGGAATTCGGAATTCGGAATTCGGAATTCTGAATCCCTCGTTCCCCTGTTCCCAATCACCCCTTGTTCCTTGTTCTCGTTCTCGTTCTCGTTCTTTTTCCATAAAATGCACTTTTTTTACACAACTAGTTCTTTTTCGAGGGGGGTAAGTCCAAAAAAGTGTACTTTTGCGGCATTAACCCCCCAAAAAAAGATGAGTACAAATCGTTTTCAAGCACTTTCTGAACTTAACTACCGCCAACCACAAGAGGTAGAATCTTCTGGAAAAAGAGTTTCCGAGTACTTCGGTGATAACGTATTCGCATACTTCAAAATGCGCGAATACCTTACCGACGACGCATTCGAAAAACTTATGGACTGTATCCAAAACGGTACCCGCATTGATCGCCAAACTGCTGATCACGTTGCTGCCGCAATGAAAGAATGGTCAATCCAAAAAGGGGCAACACACTATACACACTGGTTCCAACCGCTCACCGGTTCAACTGCCGAAAAACACGATAGCTTCTTCAAGCCGATTGGTGATGGTCGCGCGCTTGAAAAGTTTGATGGCTCAATGCTCGTTCAACAAGAACCAGACGCTTCTTCATTCCCAAGTGGTGGTATTCGCAACACTTTCGAGGCACGCGGTTATACCCTTTGGGATCCATCTTCTCCCGCATTCATCGTTGGTAATACACTTTGTATCCCAACTATTTTCATATCCTACACTTCTCACGCGCTCGACTACAAGATGCCATTGATGAAGGCGCTCCACGCAGTGGATCAAGCGGCTACTGCTGTTTGTCAATACTTTGATAAAGATGTTGTAAAGGTGAACACTTCATTGGGTTGGGAACAAGAGTACTTCTTGATCGACTCTGCCTTATATAATGTACGTCACGATATCGCAATGACGGGTCGTGCTCTTTTTGGCGCACGTCCTGCAAAAGGTCAACAATTGGAAGACCATTATTTCGGTTCTATTCCAGAGCGAGTTTTGGCATATATGCAAGATTTCGAACGTGAGGCACATTTGTTGGGAATTCCAGTTACAACTCGTCACAATGAGGTAGCTCCAAACCAATTTGAGTTGGCTCCAATGTACGAAGAAGCAAACCTTGCCAACGACCACAACCAATTGGTGATGGACGTACTTGAGAAAACTGCTCGCAAGCATAATTTCCGTGTACTTCTGCATGAAAAACCTTTTGAAGGTATCAATGGTAGTGGAAAGCACAACAACTGGTCGCTCAGTACCAATACTGGTGTGAACTTGTTGAAGCCTGGTAAGAATCCAAAGAGCAACATGCAATTTTTGACATTCTTGGTGAATACCATCGCTGCTATTCATGAGAATGCAGATGTATTGCGCGCTTCTATTGCTACTGTAGGAAACGACCACCGTCTTGGCGCTAACGAGGCTCCACCTGCGATCATGTCTGTGTTCCTAGGTGATCAACTCAGCGCGATGCTCGATGATCTTGAAAAGAACATCAAGGCTGGTAAAATGACTCCTGAAGATAAGACTGTACTGAAACTCAATATTGGTAAGTTGCCACAAGTATTCCTGGATAATACCGACCGCAACAGAACCTCGCCATTCGCATTTACAGGAAATAAGTTTGAATTCCGCGCTGTTGGATCTAGCGCCAACTGTGCAAATGCAATGATTACTTTAAATACAATTGTTGCAAACCGTTTGAATCAATTCAAAAAAGATGTTGACGCTCGCATCGCTAAGGGAGATGATAAGGATGAAGCAATCTTGAAGGAATTGCAACGCTTGATTAAAGTGAGCAAGACAATTCGCTTTGAGGGAAATGGTTACTCTGATGAGTGGGTAAAAGAAGCGGCGAAAAGAGGATTGAGTAACTTGAAAGATACTCCAAGTGCACTTCGTGTTTGGAAAGATAAGAATGTTCAGAAAATGTTCGAATCGCTCAACGTCTTGACACATGAAGAAATTCATGCTCGTTTTGAAATCGAAATGGAGGCTTATATCCGTCGTCGTGAGATTGAAGCACGCGTAACAGCTGATATGGCGCTTAATCACATTCTTCCTGCGGCGGTTTCTTACCAAAGCCGTTTGATTGAAAACGTATTAGGTTTGAAAGATGTGCTCGGGGCGGCAGAAGCAAAAGCAGCATCCAAGACGCAAGTCGACCTCATCAAGCAGATTAGTGAGCACGTAAACGCAATGAAGGTGGCGATTGATAAAATGAATACCGAAAAGGACAAGGCGGCGAAACTTGATGTTGAGAAGCAAGCGGATACCTATTCGCAAAAAATCAAGCCATTGATGGATACCGTTCGTGATCACGCCGACGCTCTTGAGCTGATAGTTGACGATGAATTGTGGCCGTTACCAAAGATGAGAGAAATACTATTTACTAGATAAAAAATAGTTAAGTCTCATGAAATGAGTGCGATAAATGCTCAAAAGCTGTAAAAAAGCTTAGAAATACAATAAAAAGAGGTGGTTTGTTCATTATCGGCCGCCTCTTTTTTTTATATTAGCCCGCTGTTAACCCAAAGAAAAAGCATGTCAAAACAAAACCTTATGAAAACCACGCGATTAATTCTATTCGCTACCGCTGCTTTATTTATTTCTACCATTGCCACCGCGCAAACTAAGGCTACTAAGAAAGCCGATGATGAGTTTACCGTTGGTGGCTATATAGAGGCTGCAAGACTCTATAAAACCGCTGAAGTTGGAGTCAAGGATCTCACCGAAAAAGGAAGAGTATTTTTCCAAATAGCTGAGTGTTACAGACTTTCAACATTATTCAACATGTCTGAAGAATGGTATGGCAAGTCGATCACCGCTCAGTATTACAACACCAACCCAGAAGTTTATTACAACTACGCCATCGCTTTGCAAGAGCAAGGAAAGTTTGAAGAGGCAATTGCCCAACTCAATAAATACCTCGGTAAAGGCGGAGAAAAATCTAAGGCAAACGACAGAATCAAGTCATGCCAAACTGCAGCTGATAAGAAAGCTGCCCGTCCTAAGCTTCAGGTTGAAAATATGATGGATCTCAATTCCTCTTCTTTCGATTACTGCTTGATTGCATCAGGTAAGAAAGATGAGTATGTGTTTTCTTCTGCTCGCAAGGAGTCAACAGGAAGCGCAACAGATCCAATCACAGGTCAGGATTTCATGGATATCTTTTCATCTACAAAAGATAAAAAAGGTAAATGGAGCACTCCAGTTCCAGTTTCTGACATTATCAATACCACAAGCCACGAGGCTGTAGCTGGTTTTGATAAGGATTTTAGCATGATTTTCTATACTTCTTGTCGCTACGACAACAAGGAGCGTTTTGCTTGTGATATCATGGTAGCCAAGAAGTCAGGAAACGGTTATAGCGATCCTCGTAATTTGAATATCATCGACCGTAATGCCGATGATAGCTCTAAAGTTGGTCATCCAGCAATGTCACCAGACGGAAAATATTTATTCTTCGCTTCTGATATGCCAGGTGGAAAGGGTGGTCGTGATATTTGGTACATGACATACGATAAGAAAAGCGATACTTGGAGCAAGCCGAGCAATGTTGGAGCCATCAACTCAAAAGGAGATGAAATGTTCCCATACATCGCTGCTGATGGAACTTTATATTTCTCTTCAAACGGAAGAGGTGGTCTAGGTGGTCTTGATATCTTCAAGGCAGAAAAAACTGGTGATGCAACTTTTGGCGCTCCAGTAGCACTTGAATTCCCAATCAACTCTTCTTCGGATGATTTTGGATTTATCTTAGAAGAAGGAAATACAGAATCTAAGTATAGCGGATATTTCACTTCAAGCCGTCCAGGTGGTAAAGGTTTGGATGATATCTATTATTTCAAAGAGCCTCCATTGGAATTTACATTGGTTGCTACTGTCTATGACGAAAAAACAGGTTCGCCTCTAGCTGATGCTGATGTTACAGTAAAAGGTTCTAACGGCGATGACTATAAAATCAAGACAGATGGCAATGGCGGATTTACTTTAGATAAAACAAAAGTAAAACCTGCGACTACATATACTGTCTCTGTCCAAAAGCCAGATTACATCGGTACTGGAGATAAATTCTCAACGGTGAACATCGGTGTATCTACCAACTTTGCTCGTGAGTACTTCTTGAAGCCGGTACGCATCAATGAAGAATACAAAATGCCAATGGTATTGTATCCGTACAATCAGGCTGAACTTCTTGTTGACGCTGAGGTGAATTCTCAAGACTCCTTGAACTTCCTATTAGATATTATGTTGGAAAACCCAAAGTATATTGTTCAATTGGAAGCACACACAGACGCACGCGGAGCAGATGATTACAACCAAAACCTTTCTCAACGTCGTGCTGAAACTTGCGTGAAATACTTGATTAGCAAAGGAATTGAAGAAGGTCGTCTGAAGCCAGTAGGTAAAGGTGAAAAAGAGCCACGCAAATTGGCTACTCCAGAATCAGGATTCCCAGCTGGAACAATACTCACGGAGGCTTATATTAATGGCCTTCCTGCAGAACAACAAGAAGCGGCGCATTTGCTCAATCGTAGAACAGTGTTCAGAATTATTGATACGAACTACGTCCCTAAGAAATAAAGTTTTCACAGAAAACCATAACTTTGAGGCCTTCTCACACAGAGAGGGCCTCTTTGTTTATATCAACTCATGACAGACTCTTCCAGATATGCCTCGCGCGGTGTTTCTTCAGGTAAAGAAGAAGTACACGCTGCTATTAAGAATATCGATAAAGGATTATTCCCAAAGGCTTTTTGTAAAATCATTCCAGACCATCTTACAGGTGATAATGATTACTGCGTTGTAATGCACGCTGACGGCGCTGGCACTAAATCTTCTCTTGCATATATGTATTGGAAAGAAACAGGAGATATCAGTGTATGGAAGGGCATTGCACAAGATGCTTTGATCATGAATATCGATGATCTATTGTGTGTGGGAGCAACAGACAATATCCTGCTTTCATCCACTATAGGAAGAAATAAAAATTTGATTCCAGGAGAAGTCATTACGGCTATTATCGAAGGAACCGAACGTTTGCTCGGTAATCTGCGCGAACAAGGGGTGAATATCATTTCTACAGGAGGTGAGACCGCCGATGTTGGCGATTTAGTGAGAACCATCATCGTCGATTCTACGGTGGTGTGCCGTATGAAGCGCAGCGAGGTAATTGATAACGCAAACATAAAGGCGGGGAATGTAATCGTTGGCCTTGCATCTTTTGGTCAAACCACCTATGAGGATGAGTACAATGGCGGAATGGGCAGCAATGGTCTTACCAGCGCTCGCCATGATGTGTTTTATCATACACTGGCCGAACAATTCCCGGAGAGTTATGACAATAGCATACCGGACAACTTGGTTTATTCAGGTTCTTATTGTCTCACCGACTACGTAGAAGGCGCGCCATTAGATGCTGGGAAATTAGTGCTCTCGCCCACGAGAACGTACGCTCCAGTAATTAAAAAAATACTGACGAGTCATCGTTCAAAGATCAATGGTATGGTGCATTGTAGCGGCGGCGGTCAAACGAAAGTATTGCATTTCGTGGATAATGTGCATGTAGTGAAAGACCAGCTTTTTGACACACCTCCATTATTCCAGCTCATCCAACAAGAAAGCAATACCGATTGGAAAGAGATGTATAAGGTGTTCAATATGGGACACAGAATGGAGATATATACTGATGAAGCAACTGCGGCGGAGATCATTCGCATCGCGCAAGAATTCAATCTTCCAGCGCAAATAGTTGGTAGAGTAGAAGCTTCTGACAAAAAGAAATTGACCATCCGCTCTGCGCATGGTGTATTTGAATACGAATAAGAAAATAACATGACGGATTTATTAGGAAAATTAGCGGCCATCGAAGATCGCTACAATGAGGTCGGTAAAATGATTACCGATCCATCCGTAATATCAGATATGAAGCGCTATCCTGTATTGATGAAGGAATACAAGGATCTCGAAGAAATTGTAGAGGCATATAATGCCTATAAAAAACTCATTAATGACATCAAGTCTGCCAAAGAATTGCAGAGCACAACGGACGAGCCTGAAATGAAGGCACTCGCACAAGAGGAGCTTGATGAATTGCTTCCTCAAAGAGAAGTAATGGAGGAAAAGATTAAGTTTCTATTGGTACCAAAAGATCCAGAAGATACCAAGAACTGCATTCTCGAAATCCGTGCGGGAACAGGCGGAGACGAGGCCTCTATTTTCGCTGGAGACCTCTACCGAATGTACACTCGGTATATTGCCAACAAGGGTTGGAAATACGAGGTACTCAGCGTAAGCGAGGGTACGATGGGAGGATATAAGGAAGTTTCCATTGAAGTGAGTGGAGCTGAAGTATATGGTACCTTGAAGTTTGAGTCGGGAGTTCACCGTGTGCAGCGTGTTCCTGAAACAGAAACTCAAGGTCGTGTTCACACTTCGGCTGCAACTGTTGCTGTGATGCCGGAAGCTGAAGAATTTGACGTTGTCATTAATCCAGCAGATTTGCAGCGTGACACCTATCGTGCCAGCGGAGCAGGTGGTCAGCACGTAAACAAAACGGAGTCAGCCGTTCGTCTGACTCACATTCCTACTGGAGTCATTGTGGCGTGCCAAGAAGGAAGATCGCAACACGAGAACTATGAAAAAGCGCTCACAATGTTGCGTACTAAGATTTTCGAAGCGGAAGTAAACAGAAGACAAGAGGAGCGCGCACGCATGCGTAAATCACTCGTGAGCACCGGCGATCGCAGCGCGAAAATCAGAACGTATAACTTTCCACAAGGACGTGTGACGGACCACCGCATCAACCTTACACTCTACAATCTCGATGCTGCCATGAATGGCGAAATCGATGAAGTAATCGAAGCACTCAAGCTCGCAGAAAACACAGAGAAACTGTTGGCCGCAGCAAACAACTAAATCATGAATTACAATCAACTTGTAAATATCATCAAGGAAAGAAAGTCTTTTCTCTGTGTAGGTTTGGATACCGACCCAGTGAAGATTCCAGCAGGCATGTCGATCCTTGAATTCAATAAAGCTATCATCGATGCTACACGTCCATATTGTGTTGCATACAAGCCCAACATCGCTTTTTATGAATGTCTTGGTAAAGAAGGCTGGGATATTCTTGAAGAGACCGTAGCGTACATTGGCAAAGACCATTTTACCATTGCTGATGGAAAGCGTGGAGATATAGGAAATACTAGCAATTATTACGCAAAGACTTTTTTTGAAACATACGGTTTTGATTCTGTCACTGTCGCGCCTTACATGGGCAAAGACAGTGTCGAGCCATTTTTACAACATAAAGAAAAGTGGGCAATCGTATTGGCATTAACCTCCAATCCGGGTTCTATGGATTTTCAAATGTTGCAAGCAGGTGAGGAGCGCGTTTTTGAAAAAGTATTGCGCACCGTTTCTTCTTGGGGCAGTGTTGAGAATACGATGTTTGTGGTGGGCGCTACACGTGCTGAAATGCTCGCAGATATTCGAAAAATTATTCCTCAACACTTTCTACTTGTACCAGGAGTTGGAGCACAAGGCGGAAGTTTGGAAGAGGTGGTGAAATACGGAATGACCGCTGATTGCGGATTGTTGGTGAATGCATCACGAAGCATTCTCTATGCCTCTTCGGGCGCTGATTTCGCGACTGCTGCTTCGAATGAAGCCAAGGCCATGCAACAACAAATGGCCACGTTTTTATAGTCAATTTATTTAGATAAAGTTTTTCAATGATCGAAGTAAGCAATGCAAGCTTCAACGCTACCGTGAAGCTGCTCGAGGAAGGAGCGACCATTCCATTCATAGCTCGTTATAGAAAAGAAGTAACGGGAGGCCTTGATGAGGTACAGATTGAATGGGTAAAAAAGGAATATCAACGTCAAGAAGATCTTAAGAAGAGAAAGGAAACAGTCCTTGATACCATTGCCTCACAAGGCAAACTTACCGATGAATTGCGCCGCCGCATTGAGCAGTGCGAGGATGCACAATTATTAGAAGATATTTATTTGCCATACAAACCGAAGCGAAAAACGCGCGGTTCCGTGGCGCGAGAGAACGGACTTGAGCCGCTCGCTCAACGCATTTTTCTCCAAAATAATTTTGATATTGAAGGAGAAGCGGAAAGACTAATCTGCGATGCTTTTCCGAATGCAGAGAAGGTAATAGAAGGTGCAAAAGATATCATCGCCGAAAATCTCAGTGAAGACGAGTGGGTGCGCAGTGCTGTGCGCGATCGCTTTCATCGATTCGCCACGATTCGTGCGCGCGTAGCTCGAAACAAAGAAACCGAGGGCGTGAAGTACAAAGACTATTTTGATTTTGAAGAAAGTTGGCAACGTTCGCCATCTCATCGCGTGCTCGCAATGCTACGTGGCGAAGAAGAAGGTATGCTGCGTGTCACTATTCAGCCAGAGGAAGAACGCACGCTAGAAGTAATACATCGAAAATTTGTGCGCAGCAATAATGCGGCCGCACAACTCGTGGAGGAGGCCATTACCGATGGATATAGAAGATTGATTTCACCTTCTATTGAAAATGAATTTAGAGTGACCATCAAACAAAAAGCAGATGACGATGCGATAGCTGTTTTCGCTGAAAACCTGCGTCAACTGTTGCTTTCAGCGCCACTCGGAATGAAGCGCATCTTGGCTTTGGATCCTGGATTCAGAACGGGGTGCAAAGTGGTGTGTCTCGATGAATCAGGCAATCTGGTTCATGACAGTGTGATCTATCCGCACGAACCACAACTTGAAGTTCGCGCTTCGCAAGAGAAAATAAATACACTCATTCAAAAATTCAATATTGAAGCCATTGCCATTGGCAATGGTACTGCGGGAAGAGAGACGGATCAGTTTATCCGCTCATTCGTAAATGCGAAGGAAATTGAAGTCTTTATGGTGAATGAAAGCGGAGCTTCTATTTACTCTGCATCAGAAATAGCACGCGAAGAATTTCCAGATAAAGATGTGACCGTGCGCGGAGCGGTATCTATCGGTCGTCGCCTCGCGGATCCACTTTCTGAGTTGGTAAAAATTGATCCAAAGTCGATAGGAGTAGGGCAGTATCAGCACGATGTGGATCAATCGAGATTAAAAGATCGTTTGGATACTGTTGTATTGTCGTGTGTAAATAATGTAGGCGTCAACCTCAATCAGGCGGGAAAAAGCCTGTTGTCATACGTATCCGGTCTGGGGCCAAAACTCGCAGAAAATATTGTGGCATACCGCAAGGAAAATGGTGCGTTCAAGAGCAGAGCTGAATTGAAAAAAGTGGCTAAGCTCGGACCAAAGGCGTTTGAACAATGTGCAGGATTCTTGAGAATACCGAATGCAAAAAATGTATTGGATAACAGTGCTGTACACCCCGAGAGTTATGGTATTGTAGAAAAGATGGCGGCAGATTTGGGAGCGAAGGTGGAAGATTTGATTAAAAATGAAAGCCTGCGCAAGCAGATTCAACCTGCCAAGTACGTTACTGAAACCGCTGGTTTGCCCACTATCAAAGACATTATCGCCGAGCTGGCCAAACCAGGACGCGATCCCCGTGAGAAGGCCGAATCATTTGCTTTTGCTGATGTTAGAAGCATGGAAGATTTGAAGATCGGAATGGAACTTCCGGGGATTGTTACCAACATCACCAACTTCGGCTGCTTTGTTGATATTGGTGTCAAGCAAGAAGGCCTCGTGCACATTTCTCAACTCGCCAATCGATTCGTAAAAGATCCGAATGATGTGGTGAAGCTTCAACAAAAAGTAAAAGTGAAAGTCGTGGAGGTTGACATTCAGCGGAAGAGAATTGCGTTGAGTATGATAGTAGGCCAGTAGGCGAGTATGATAGTATGCTAGTATGCTAGTATGGTCTTTGAGGGGTGGGCAATTGAGTTGTCTTTACTCGATAACAAGTTTTTTTATAGATTGAAACTCATTGGATATAACGGTCACACAGTATATGCCTGGCGAGAGTTCTAAGCTGATTTGTTCCTTAGTCATTTTGGCTAGCTTCTTTCTTAGTGCTATCTTACCGTTAGCATCTGAGACAACAATCTCAATATCACTGATTGGTTTTGGTGTAGACAGTGTGAATCTTCCATCACATGGATTAGGATAGATTTCAAACTGCATCTCAGGTCGAGATGCCGTAATATTTGTCGGAGAGTTTGATAACTTTTGAATGAAAAAATCAGTTGTACCCTGGGCTTGAATAGATAATGGACCATCGGCGGTTTCATAATCAATACTGCCTTGGAAGCTTCCTGTTGAGTACGCATTACCACCTGAGTCTAGTTTTACAGCAATACCAGAGTCAGCGCCAGATCCTCCCAATCTGTTGGCCCAAATGAAATTCCCATCGGAATCCAATTTTAGGATATAAGAATCGACAGATCCACCTTGTGTCGTTCCACCTACTGCCGTGAGGTTAAAAACTCCTTCATTGGGGTCAAAGTCAGCAATGCTGGTAAATCTTCCTGAGACATAAATATTTCCTTCTGTATCTAGGCAAATAGAAGATGGAAAATCATACCCGAAGCCTCCAATTTGTTTCACCCACATGAATTCTCCTAAGGAATTCATTTTATGAATGAACGTATCTGAGTTGCCCGAAGAAACAAGATTTATGTCTTCTTGCCCGGAGTAAAAATGGGAAATGCCCCAAAATGATCCTGTCGAATATACATTGCCATCGGCATCTGTACTAATTGCAGTACCGTAGTCTAGCGATTCACCACCGACAGTTCTAGCCCAAATGAAATTTCCTTGGCTATCTAGTTTTTGAATGAAAACATCTTTGACGCCTTGTGAGCTGAAATTATTTTGCTCAGGGCCTGGATCTAAATCGGCAGAGAATTCAAAAGTCCCTATCGTGTAAACGTTTGATTCATTGTCCACATGAATGCTATTACCAGATTCAACTAAAGTTCCTCCAGCTTTCTTTGCCCATAAAAAATCACCATCATTGTTCAATGACAAAATGAATACATCACTATTAGAGAGGGCAGTCAGGAAGCTGGTTTCAGAACCAGGGTCAAAGTCTACTGTCTCATCGAAGGTGCCATTTAGATAAATATTACCTATGGGATCAACATCAATAGACTCACTATTATCCAATGAAGGACCTCCAAAAACTTGAGCCCAAATTAAATTACCATCGTTGTCAAATTTTTGAATGAAACAATCTTGTACTCCTTCTGAAGTGAAGCTAAGAATGTCGTCATTAGGATCCAAATCCGTTGTTCCTTGAAATATTCCTGTTACGAAAATATTTCCGAATGAATCAAGTGAAATGGAAATGGCGGCCACAGTTTCATTTCCGCCAAATGTTTTGACCCATTGTAAATCACCCAAAGAATTCAGTTTTAGTATGAAAGCATCTGCTCCGCTTCCTGCCGATTCCAATGTAATACCTAATCCAGGGTCAAAATCGACATCACCCGAAAACTGGCCGCAAACATATACGTTTCCTTCATTATCAATATCTAGGTCGTAAGTGGTGTCGAAAGATTGACCTCCTATACTTTTAACCCATGAAATTTCTTGTCCTAAAATGCATTGAGACATTAAAAGGAAAAGGATGGTAGAATTAATTTTCATTTTTAGTTTTCTTTTTAGGTAAATTCTCAAATTGATGAATAAGTGGGCTTTGTGAAATATTAACCTGCGCATGCTTCATTCAAGGAGGCCTAACAAAGATATTCTTTTTTTTTGCAAGTGCCTCGGATTTAGGAATGAGTATTTCCGATAAAAAGAAATTACGTCTAGTGCCTTTTCGCCCCTCTGATTCGCCCCTGGCCCTTCTACCACGTCGTGGAGAGTTTGGGCTGCTTTTGTCGGGGGCGGTAGAGATCGATGATGAAGGCAGTCACAATCACCACATATTCACTGGCGATGATCCACCAATTTTCAAATCCAAAAGAATAGAGAAAATAACTGGCCATCACTGCACCGGAAGCCACCAGAGGCCAACGGTGATTAGAATACACTGCTAGTACAATCGGTAGGGCGAGATACCAAGGATGCACTGTAGTAGCGCTGATGATATAGATAAAGTAAACAATTAAGAGCGCAGAGATCGTAGATTTTTGTTTGATGAAAACATAGATTATAGCGGCAAACGCTGAGAGCGCCAACACAGGCCCAATCTTTTCAATCAAATTATGACCAGTGATCAATTCAAAAGTATTTCTTACAATGAAATAAATGGATGCATTGAATTCAAAATTGGTGAAATAAAGACCAAGGCTTTTACCTACGTGAGCCACCAACTCTGGGGTCAAAAAAGGAATGAATAAAAGAACAGCAACGCCCAAAGAAATTGACCCAAATATGAAGGTGTTTTTCCATCCATATTTTTTTATCAAAAATGGAATAAATAGAACGGGGATAAACTTTGTGGATACCGCAAAACCAAAAGGAATCGCTGCAAGTGCAATGCGATTAGACAAGGCTAGGATAGACGCTAACACAAGAAATAAAATCATGATGGCTTCTGGGTGCAAATTGCCCGTGAGCTCAATAATGATAAGCGGATTGAGTGCATAAATACCTGCCAATTGCCCAGCCATTCCTCTTTTGATGAGAATATTCACCAAAAGCAACATGGTGATGATTTCAAAAATTAAATAGATGGATTTGAGAAAAACAATGCGATGGGTTATGCTATCTCCAACGCCCGCCACATCAGCAAACCATGAAGATAATCCCCACACAAATTGACAAACAGGAGGATACACGCTAAAGTAATTCTGAGAATTTAAATGCTTATATAGCGGTCCCGATTCATCGAAAATAGTATTCGGATTTTGAGCGCTCCATTCGGCTGGAGTATATAAATATGGATTCACTCCTGCTGATACTTGTTCTGCATCCCAAATGAAACGATACACATCATCGGATAGGCGAGTACCGTCATCAAAAAGAAATAGTGCTCTAAACAATACTGCACATATCAAGATGGTGCGCCATGAGAAGAGCGAGCGATTGAACCACCAAAATGCATAGCCTGCAAATACTGCGGTGAGAAAAAGTGCAAACGAACGATAATCGCTGCGATCTACCCACCAGGCCATCCCGATATAACCGCCAAGGGATAAGATGATAAATAAAATAGTAAGAATGATCGGAAAGCCAGAAGCTTGTATCTTCTTAATCATTTTATAAGTTTAGGCGCGAGCGTGTTTAACGGAGTAAAAGGTTACAAATAAATAACCGAGTGTAAGCATGAAGTGGAATGGAAACAATCCAAAATCATCAAAGTAGAATGCCAATGCCAAACCACCAATGAAGTAGAGTGCCATCAACGCTTCGCCAATAGTGAGCGGACTGATTTTAACTGCACGATATTTTTTATCTGTCCATGTTCCTTTTTTGCCAGTAGAGATGGCAAACTTCGGTGTACGAACAAATGCCGATTTTTTTCCAGTAAATCCTTCTAGTACAGCAACAGCATTATGCAGTGACAATCCCATACTTACAGATAAGAACATGGGGAAGTCTATCACAAAACGCCCGAGCTTGCTAAAGAATGGAGCTTGCGGTCTTGATACCCAATAGAAATATCCTAAAATAAAGAAGCTCACCAAGAATGCTGAGGCAATCATGAAGAGGATTTGATATTGCTCGAAAGTGTTTTTAATAATCAACATCGGAACACTTAGTAACGATGTACCAAGGATACAGAGGAATACCACAGAGTTCATCAAGTGGAATGAAGCATGAACTTTGCGCGCAAAGCCAAGCCCTTTTGCATTCAAGACACGAGGCATATTTTTCACAGTACACTCCGCAGCACCTTTGGTCCAACGGAATTGTTGTGCTTTCAAAGCATTCATTTCTGCGGGCAGCTCCGCAGGACTACCAATTTCAGGTAGATAAATAAAATCCCAACCTTTCAATTGCGCGCGGTAGCTCAAATCCAAGTCTTCGGTGATCGTATCGCTCTGCCAACCATCAGCATCATAAATGGTAGTCTTTCTCCACACACCGGCCGTTCCATTGAAATTGATAAAGTGGTGCCCCGCATTGCGGCCCATTTGTTCCACTGTAAAGTGCGCATCAAGACCAAATGCTTGAAGACGTGTAATGAGTGAATAATCCTCATTCAAATGTTCCCAACGGGTTTGAACGACGCCTACTTTTGGATCGGTGTAGAAAAACGGAATGGTTTGACGAAGGAAGTCTTTGCGAGGAATAAAATCCGCATCGAAAATTGCAACGAATTCGCCTTTGCAAATATCCAAGCCATAAGCAAGTGCACCGGCTTTGAAACCTTTGCGTTCTGGACGAATGATTTGTTTGATATCAAATCCTTTCGCAGCCATTTCTTCTACTTTCTTGCGGCCAACCTCCAATGATTCATCAGTACTATCATCGAGCAATTGAATTTCCAATTTATCTTTTGGATAATCAAATGCGCAAACGGCATCGATCAAACGCTCCACAACGTAAAGCTCATTGAAAACGGGAAGTTGGACTGTAACAATCGGCAAGTCTGCTTCTTTGATTTCTGGTTTTACCAGTTTTCTTCTAAATCTCCTTACATAATGTATCGCAAGGTTCAACTGAACTAATGAGTAAAAGAAGATGAAGAGGAGAAAAAAGCCATAGATACAAATGGCGATGAGTGCGAGTATTTCCACTGAGAATAGTAGTTTATAAACTGTATTTAAAAATGGTCTTGATTATCTTGTAGCCCGCTAAAATAGTACCTTTTATGGTTCCACTCACCTTGCTGACTCCAATTCGTTGTCTGTATTTTACTAACACCTCTTGAAAACGAAGTTTTTTACGAATGGCTTTGATTTGCATTTCCACGGTCCAACCGTAGTTTCTATCAACCATTTCCAAGCTATTAAGACTATCTCGTCTTATGGCGCGATAAGGTCCTAGATCCGTAAACCGCGCTCCATAAATCCAACGGATTAATGTCGTTGCGAGCCAATTTCCAAATACTTGCTGAGGTGTCAGGCTTCCTTTTTCACGTCCGGCTTTACTCCGGGCTCCAATCACAAAGTCAACCGATCCTTCTCGAATAGGGGCGAGGAGAAGTTCCATTTCATCAGCATAATCGCTATAATCCGCATCCATAAAGAGGATTACATCTGCGGGAGGTAATTGAGAATTTGCCCATTGAATTCCTTTGAGGCATGCCGCTCCATATCCTTGTTCGGTTTCTTCGAGCACAACGGCACCCGCAGCTTGCGCTACCTCAACTGTTTTATCTCTCGAATTGTTATTGACTACGATAATGTGACGCACTTCTTTGTGTTGAATATCATTCACAACTAAGCCAATGCTTTGTTCCTCGTTGTAAGCGGGTATGATGATGTCGACTATCACGCTGGTGAAAAGAGGGCGAATATAATATAACTCCCTGAAAGCCTTGTATTTGTTAATAGTTCATAATGAAAATCATGGATAAAATCCATAATCGATAATAGATTGATTATAAATAAGGTTGCACGGGTAGGTATTGATAATTTCCATAGGACTTTTTTCATCATTGGTTTGGTTTTCAAATTCGTGAAAATTATTTTACCATGAGTTATCAAACCGAATCAGCTTCTCAAGAGGCTGTTAAATCAGGAGTGAATGTGCCAATCACTGTGGCTAAAGGTGATGGTATCGGTCCAGAAATTATGGATGCGACACTCCGAATTCTCAAAGCTGCCAACGCTAGACTTGACATCGAAGAGATCGAAGTAGGTGAGAAAGTTTATTTATCTGGCAATACAAGCGGTATTTCGAAAGAGTCTTGGGACTCGATCAGAAGAACCAAAGTTTTTCTAAAAGCTCCAATCACTACTCCGCAAGGTGGAGGTTATAAGAGCTTGAACGTGACCACACGCAAAATGCTTGGTCTTTACGCAAACGTTCGTCCATGCATCAGCTTCCATCCTTTCGTAGAAACCAAGCATCCAGTGATGGATTTGGTTATCATTCGCGAAAATGAAGAGGATTTGTATGCAGGTATTGAGCACCAACAAACAGACGAAGTAGTACAGTGTTTGAAGCTCATTTCACGTCCTGGATGTGAGCGTATCGTTCGTTATGCATTTGAATATGCACGTCAATATGGTCGCAAGAAAGTGACTTGCTTTACCAAAGACAATATCATGAAGGCCACCGACGGTCTTTTCCACAAAGTATTTGATGAAGTAGGTGCAGAATATCCAGAAATCGAAAAGGAGCACTGGATTGTAGATATCGGTGCTGCTAAACTCGCAGATACCCCAGAAGCTTTCGACGTAATCGTTACATTGAACCTTTATGGTGATATCCTTTCAGACGTGGCTGCTCAAATCGCCGGTTCAGTAGGTATCGCGGGAAGCTCAAACATAGGTACTGAGTGTGCGATGTTCGAAGCAATCCACGGAAGTGCTCCACGTCGTGCGGGTCAAGATATGGCCAACCCAAGCGGTCTTCTCCAAGGCGCGATTATGATGTTGATTCACATCGGACAGAGCGATGTAGCTGAGAAAATCCAAAATGCTTGGTTGTGCGCTATGGAAGATGGTATCCATACTTACGATATCTACAAAGAAGGTGTAAGCAAGCAGAAAGTAGGTACTTCGGCATTTGCTGACGCTGTAATCGAGCGCCTTGGAAAAACACCAAAGCAATTGAAGGAAGTTAAGTACGATACAAACGCTAAACCATCTGCTCCTTTCATCTACAAGCGCAAGCCAGCTGCTGAAAAGAAAATGGTAGGTATCGACGTTTTCGTACACTGGAGAGGCACCAACCCAGACGAGTTGGCTGCAATCGCTCAACAAGCGAATGACGGATGTCTTCAACTTGCTATGATCTCCAACCGCGGTATCAAAGTGTGGCCAAATGGTTTTGATGAAACATTCTGTACTGACCATTGGAGAATGCGCTATATGTGCACTGATGAAAAGGCACATTTGCAATTCAACAACAAAATGATCACCCGATTCCTCGATAAGGTTTCTGACGCGGGATTGGAATTCGTTAAAACAGAACACCTCTTCAAGTTTGATGGCGTAGAAGCCTTCTCTCTTGGACAAGGTCAATAATACTAAAGACTCGGATAAGTCTCGGTTTAAGTAGTATTTGGTTTAATAGTTTTACAACAGGTAGGTCATAACGATGACCGATGAATTAAGTGGACAAACAACAGTTTTTTTAGCAACAAGCTTATCCGACTTTCAAGCCTTCCTCCTAATTGGGGGAAGGCTTTTTTTGTGCATTCGTCAATTTAATATTCTATTTTGACAATTCAACCCGTAATTTCGTATCGGCATTTGTATAACTTAACGGTGTTAACTTTCTTTGTTTCGAAATAAAAAATGAACAGCAGTAAAGACAAAAGGGCTTTGGATAAAATAGATCTCAAGCAGCGAATTTTGAACGCGGCACGAGAGATATTTCTGGAGCAAGGGTATGATCGCACCTCTGTTCGAATGATAGCAGAAAAGATTGGTTATAGCGCTACCACTATTTATCTGCACTTTCAGGACAAAAACGAAATTTTGCATACCCTGCACACCGAAGGTTTTGAAATCTTGAATAGTAGAATGGCTGTTTTGCTTCAGGTGGATGACCCCTTCGAGCGATTGAAAGCGATGGGAAAGATGTACATTGATTTCGCCTTGAGCAATCCAGAATTATATGATCTGATGTTCATTCAAGTTTCACCTTTGACGAAGTTAGAAGAAGAAGACGAGCTTTGGAAAGAGGGAAATACAGCATTCGGAGCACTTAAAAAGACCGTCACCGATTGCATTGATAGAAAGTACTTTCCTCAACATGATGCTGAAGTGACTGCATTTGTAATCTGGAGTGCGCTGCATGGCATGATTACACTGCACCATCGAAACAGATGTACCAAAGTGATTTCGGAACCCAATAAAGAAAGAATAGTATCTCTTGGGCTTGAAGCGTTCATCCATCTTCTCAGTTCGTTAAAGAAATAGTTCAAGTAATTCTTAGTAATCAGAGTATTTCCCGTCAAGGGAACAGGGAATGCTATTTTTTTAAATTTAAAGTTAACACTGTTAAGTAATTAAAGAAAATGCCCATGAGACCTCATCCATTCACATTCTTTTTGGCACTTTTTAGTGTACTACTGGCACAAATTCCTCAGGCCCAATCAAGGCTTGACGCATATATCCAGGAAGGACTAAGGGCCAATGTTGCTCTCAACCAAGAGAGTCTCGAAATCGATCGCGCTATTATTCAGCTTGAAAATGCGTCATCACTATTTTATCCAACCGTCGCTTTTAATGGAAGCTTCACCAGCGGTGAGGGTGGACGTTATTTCAATTTTCCACTCGGAGACATAGTTAATCCAGTCTATTCCACTTTGAATCAACTCACCGCTTCCAATGCATTTCCTCAGATAGAAAATACAGAAGCTTTTTTAAACCCGAAAAACTTCTATGATGCTCACATACGAACATCCATGCCTTTGCTGAATACGGATATTATATACAACAAGAGAATTCAGAAAAGTCAGGTGGAGGTGCGCACAGAGGGTTTGGTAGTGTATAAGAGAGAACTTATTAAACAAATCAAAAGCGCTTATTTTCAGTATGCACAGAGTGTTAAAGCCATTGATGTTTTTACCGCAGCTTTGGGTTTAATTGAACGCACTCAAGTTATTACAGAGAGTTTAATTAAAAATGGTAAAGCAATACCTGCACAACTGAGTCGTGTGCAGGCGGAAAGAGCCAAGATTGAGGCCGATTTGAGTACAGCAAAGAATCAATCTTCAAATGCTAAGGCGTATTTTAATTTTCTCCTTAACCGTCCTTTAGATGCGGCGATTGATTTAGAATCTGGCGTACGTCCAGGTGCTTCGGCTTCTTCCGATGCATTCAAAAATCGCGAGGAACTCAAGATGTTGGAGAAAGTTCTTCTCATTCAACAGACAGCTCTCCAAATGGAGCGCGCTTATGCTGTACCTCGATTGAGTGCCTTTGTAGATCTTGGTTCGCAGGCAGAGCAATGGCGTGTTGACGATAAGTCACGATATTATTTATTGGGAGTGCAAATGGACATTCCCATTTTCGAAGGAGGTCGAAACACACGGAATACCAAGCTTGCGGAAATTCAGGTAAAAGACGCACAACTCGAATTGGAAAATACGCAAAAGCAGCTACAGCTAGCTATTAGCGTAGCAAATAATAATGTTCAATCGGAGCTCGATAAACTTGAATCATCTAAGCAGTTGCAGAATGCGGCTGCCGCCTATTATGCGGCAATGGAAAGCGGATTCAAATCAGGTGTGACGCCTTTACTCGATTACCTTGATGCACGAACACAACTTACCAATGCATCTCTCGCATTGACTATTCAAGAACTCAAACTAGCAGAAGCCATTGCTCAATTGGAAAGAGAAACAGCTTCAGACATCATTAACAAATAATTCCCTTTAACCATGAAAAAAATATTATTCCTCGCAATGTCGATTGTATTGTTCGCTTCATGCTCTGATGAAAGCGCAACCACTGAAAGTATTCCTTCTGCCTCAGAAGCCATCCCTGTAAAGGTCATTCCGCTCGGAAAGGTGGATGTTCAAAATCCAGTATATGTTTCAGGTCAGTTCACCACCACTGAGGAAATTCTTCTTTCTTTTAAAACGGGTGGAGTGATTGAAAATGTTTTCGTTCAACCCGGAGACCGCGTTCAAAGCGGTCAGTTGATTGCAAAGCTTGTATTGACAGAAATAAGTGCTCAAGTAGAGCAGGCTAAAATAGGCTTAGAAAAGGCCAAGCGTGATTATGATCGCGGTACAAAGCTCTTTCAAGATAGCGTCATCACTACGGAACAATTTGAAAACTTGAA
The DNA here is from genome assembly GCA_964428835.1 of uncultured Comamonadaceae bacterium. Taxonomy (GTDB): domain Bacteria; phylum Bacteroidota; class Bacteroidia; order Flavobacteriales_D; family Sanyastnellaceae; genus JAIXWP01. The sequence continues at coordinate 20,811 of CAYRZQ010000032.1, forward strand.
GACGCTTTATGATTTGTCTTCTGAGCAATATGAAGCGGCTAAGTTTAATTTATCATACTCAGAAATTAGAGCTACTTCAAGCGGTGTGATTTTAGAGCGCTATGCCAATGCTGGACAGATTGTAGGCCCTGGAAATCCAGTGGTAAGATTCAATTCACTTGCAGGCAGTGAATGGGTGGTACGGGCCGCTATCGCAGACAAAGACTGGTCGCGCGTTACCGTTGGTGATAGTGCTAGATTATCAATTAACTCTTTAGGGCAAAAGAATGTAAAGGCGACAGTGATTAGAAAATCGGAAGGTGTAGATCCTTACACAGGTTTATTTCTTGTTGATGTGCGCCCTTCCCAGGCCCTTCCTAACCTTGCAAGTGGGCTCTTTTCAGATGTTGTCATAACTCCCCGTCTGATGCAAAACTCGTGGCAAATTCCTCTCGAAGCATTGCTCGACGGCGATGGCAAAGAAGGCTTTGTTTTCATTTCTAATGATGGTAAAAAAGCCGAACGTATTAAAGTAGTAGTAAGCTCTATCGCCGACGGATTGGCCAGCGTGGAAAGCGGTCTTGAAAATGCCCAATGGCTCATCGTTTCAGGCGGTCCTTATCTCAATGATCAATCAAGTATTATCATTCAAAAATAATAGCCATGAAAATTTCAGTTTACGCGGTAAAAAATTACCAGTTCACGCTTGTCATTTTCTTAATGGCAATTGCCCTTGGGGTGACAACTCTTTTGAACATGTCGCGCTCGGAGGATCCAGAGTTAAGTGCTCCTGAGTTTCCAGTGGTTGTGATTTATCCTGGCACTTCTCCTCAAGACATGGAAGATCTAGTCGTGGATAAGTTGGAGAAAAAGATTAGTGAGTTAGAAGATATCAAGCGCATCAAGACCACGATTCAAGATGGGGTAGCAGTGCTCAACGTTGAGTATATCTACGAAAGCGACGTCGATGAGAAGTATCAGGAACTCGTGCGGGAAGTTAATGGAATGAGAACAGAACTTCCTGCCGAAGTGCTAAGTATGGAAGTTCAGAAAATCATTCCCAGCAATGTAAACATTATTCAAGCAGGTGTGATTTCGAATTCGGCTTCGCGCAAACAACTTCAAGAAGAAGCAGAGAGATTGGAGGAAACTTTAAAAACAGTCTCTGAATTGAAAAATGTTGAGATTCATGGAATACCTGATGAGGTTGTAAAAATTGATTTACAACTCGATAAGCTCGCCTCGATGAAACTTCCGGTGAATGCCATTCTGGGAGCGGTGCAAAGTGAGTTGGCAAATATTCCAGGCGGTAGTATTGATGTCGGTAATAAGGCCTATAACATTAAGACCAGCGGGAATTATGTAGATGTCAACGAAATCAATCAGACCGTCGTTTATTCTTATAACGGCAATAATATTCGAATCAAAGATATTGCGAATGTTTATGTTGATTTCAAAGATGAAACTCACATTACACGCATCAACGGTAATCGCGGCGTTTTGGTGACCGCAGCGTTAAAGCCTGGTAACAACATCAGCGATATTCAAAAGAAGTATCAAGTAAAGATTGATGAGTTCAAGTCGAGCTTGCCTTCAAATATCGCTTTGGAAATGACATTTGATCAAGCGGATAATGTAAACAAAAGACTTTCAGGACTGGGGCTGGATTTTGTGATTGCGATTCTCTTGGTAGCATTTACGCTTTTGCCTCTTGGTGGTCGGGCGGCTTTGGTAGTGATGATTTCTATTCCATTGTCTTTAGCCATTGGTCTTGTGATGCTGAACGTGCTTGGGTACAATATGAACCAATTATCCATCGTAGGACTTGTGGTTGCGCTCGGTTTGCTTGTAGATGATAGTATAGTGGTCGTTGAGAATATTGAGAGATGGCTGCGCGAAGGACACACACGACTGGAGGCAACGATTAAAGCAACTCAGCAAATTGGGCTTGCAGTAGTGGGTTGCACAGCAACGTTGATAATTGCATTTCTGCCGCTGGTTTTCTTGCCTGAGGCATCAGGAGATTTCATACGAAGCCTTCCAATGGCCGTGATTACTTGTGTTCTGGCGAGTATGATTGTTTCAATTACCATCATTCCATTTTTATCGAGTAGAATTTTAAAGCAGCATGAAGGACACTCTCAAGGAAATTTATTTCTTAGAGCATTGCAAAAAGGGATTCATCGCTCTTATGCGCCTTTTCTCGACAAAGCGCTTAATCGTCCTTGGATGACATTGATTATAGCGGGAGTAATTTTTATTGGCTCCTTGCAGCTAATGCCGGTGATTGGATTTTCATTGTTTCCCGCTTCAGAGAAGCCTCAATTCTTGGTCAATATAAAGCCACCATTACAAACATCATTAGCCACCACTGATAGTATAGCACGCTTCGTTGAAAAAGAGCTTTCACAGGTGGAAGAGATAAAATATTACACTACCAATGTTGGCAAGGGCAACCCACGCATCTATTACAATGAAGTCCCTGAAAATGAGCGATCAGATTTTAGTCAAATTTTTGTTCAATTAAATGATGATACGAATCCAGATGAAAAACTTGAGATCATCGAACGTCTTCGAACAAAATTCAATGAGTATGCAGGGGCAAAGATTGAAGTGAAGAATTTCGAGCAAGGACCTCCAATTACAGCGCCAGTGGAGGTGCGATTGGTTGGTGATGATCTTGACTCTTTGCGCGCTTTGGCAGCAAACGTTGAGCAGATGCTCAAAGGAATGGAAGGTACCATCTATGTAAATAATCCTGTAAAGAATCTGAAATCTGATATCAAGGTTGATATCAATAAAGAGAAGGCCAGTCAACTGGGAATTCCAACGGTAAATATTGATCGCACCGTACGTTTAGCCGTTACTGGTTTGGATATTGGTAAAATGCCGAGTGACGGTGACGACGAGTGGTCGATTCTCGTGGGTACAGGGAAGGATTCAAAGCCAGACATTCACGTCTTTGATAAATTGTTTGTGAATAATCAGCAAGGACAGTCCATTCCACTTTCGCAGGTTGCAGAACTCTCTCTTGATGCCTCACCAGTTTCAATTGACCATTATAATAAAAAGCGTATGGTAGCAGTGACGGCATTTGTTGACAAGGGATTTCTTGCCGACGAGGTGATAGCTCAAACCATAGAAAATATGGATCAAATGCAGCTTCCCAAAGGATACACGTATGCTATGGGAGGAGAGTATGAATCGCGTCAGGAATCATTTGGTGGCTTCGGTACCATTATTATTATAACGGTGTTCCTATTTATAGCGATTTTGATTTTATTATTTAAAACTTTCAAGAGCACGCTTATTGTTTTGTCCGTAATCCCACTTGGTATGGTTGGAGCGTTGATAGCGCTTTGGATGACAGGCAACTCTCTTTCCTTCGTTGCTATCATTGGATTGATTGCTTTGGCTGGAATTGAAGTGAAGAACTCGATTTTGTTGGTTGACTTTACAAATCAATTAAGAAAGGAGGGCAAGGGATTGGAAGAAGCGATTCGTGAGGCTGGAGAAATTAGATTTTTACCGATTGTATTGACGTCACTAACGGCAATCGGAGGTCTAATTCCCATTGCAATCAGTACAAATCCTTTGATAGCACCATTGGCGATTGTGTTGATTGGTGGCTTGATTAGTTCTACGATTCTGTCACGAGTGGTGACTCCTGTGATTTATAAGATTATTCCTCCTTCAATCGAGGAATAGGTCATGATGGGTGGGTAGAACAATAGATGGGGGAGTGTGGGATAAACGAGAGAATTAATGCTTCGGTTTTTTAAAAGGGAGGACCAGAGCATCTACTTTTCGAAGGATATCATCGCACTTCTCCACTATTTTTTTTCCCTCTTCGGTTACAGAAATTGGCAGGGTATTACGGTCAAAAATTACGACATCTAATTTCTCTTCGAATGTTCTAATTTGTTGGCTTACCGTACTTTGATCAGCGCTACACTCCTCGGCAGCCTTTGAAAAACTGCCATGTTTGGCAACAGAAACTACATACTGCATTTGACGGAGAGTAACTATCATTCTTCGAGGTTTTGCCGCGAAGATACAAGCAACATACTCTTAACGTACCACTAACCTGGATGTTCTTTTGGTTTTTTTAATAAAGAGTTGCACTTCATAAACACCCGAGGCCCATTCTGAAGTGGAGAGTTGACTTTGCGGCACTCCGTCATAAACAACAACTCCCTGTGAATTGACAATCAACATGCGATCGCCGCTTGAGGCTTCGTTAATATCAAAATAAACGAGATCTTCAGAGGGATTGGGGTACATCTTGAATTCCGAATTTTGAAATTCTTCTGCTGCGACAGAGTTGCAAATGACCAAGTTTAGTTTTTCCCAGATCTCGTTATTATAAACCGTTGGAACTAAATATTCATTGCCATCTGGAGCGTCGCCCATTCTAATCACCAATAGGTTTTGGCTCGGTACGATATTGAGAATCTGTCCATTTTTGCCAAGAGCTGAATACATATCGAGGGGAGCGGCTTGCATCGGTGTACCCGGAAATACCCACTGCACGCTTGGAATCATAAACGAATCTTGTGAATTGAGCCACCACAAGTATCCATATGATTCATTCAGAGTATTGCTTGGAGTAATCATATCATTAAAATACTCCATATCGGTCATGACCGGTGTTCCGTTCCAAGTGCCTTGGCCAAGCATCAGCACACCGAAGCGAGCCATGGCTCTAGGACGACTGAAAAAAACATTATTAAAACCATTGGGTAAAAAGAGGCCATTGATACCAGTCACGTCTGAGACAGTATTGGCAAGGTAGTCATTGATAGCCTGCCCTGTAGAGTAAAAAATTACGCTATCTAGCAATGTATATGGTGCATTATGATAAGACCAACGGGTTCCTGGTTCGGCAAGGTAGGTGAGGCATTCTGGATTGGTGCAGTATATATCTTCGACTCCGTCGTCAAGCCCGCTAGTCATTGTCAACTGATGACGGATGGTTATTGCGGCCTCTTGTTCAGGTGTCATGGAAGTCCAGCCTTCTCCCAGATAGGTGGAGCTACTTTCGTTAATATCTAGGTAGCCCTCTTGTTGTGCCATTCCAACCAAGAAGGCAGTTAAGCTCTTTCCGGCTGATGCCCAATACCAAGGAGTGTTGGTATTGCTACCATTGAAATATTCTTCAATGACAATTTTCCCATCTTTCAGTACGAGAAATGCTCTTGTATTGGTGCCTTCGAGGTAATCTAAAAGCGCAGGTATCTCGTCGGAACACCAATTTAATTCTTCAGGAGTGATGGTTTCCCATGTTTCATTGCCCACGGGAGGGAAATACAATTGTTGACTATTCGAATAACTATATGAAAATAGAATAAAGAAAGTATAAAGTATGTGTTTTTTCATGTTCCTTCTAAATGGAGTTCTAAAGTATGCAATAAAAGGCGAACAATTTCACAAGACGTAAGGTTTTCCAAAAGGTTTAACGAAGTAATCATTATGGCCGAAAAAATCATAGAGGTGCGGGATATTTCCAAGAAATTTGGAAATTTTCATGCAGTAAAAGATGTTAGTTTTGAAGTGGATAGAGGAGATGTATTTGGGTTTCTCGGGCCGAATGGTGCTGGAAAGAGTACTTCAATTCGCTGCATGTTGTCTTTGATTACTCCTGACAGCGGCAGCATTAAACTTTTCGGAAAAGAGTTGGCTTCCAATAGGGCGGAGGTGCTGCGAAAAGTTGGAAGTATTATCGAAAAGCCCGATTTCTATAAATATCTGTCTGCGGCTCGTAATCTTGAAATTTTCGCTAGAATCAGCGGAAGACCAGCAACAAAGTCAAAGATTTATGAAATGATCGAATTCGTAGGTTTAAGGGGCCGAGAAAAAGATAAAGTAGGTGGCTTTTCCCACGGCATGAAACAGCGTTTAGGTATTGCACAAACCCTTATTCATGATCCAGAACTAATTATCCTCGACGAACCTACAACTGGTCTGGATCCGCAAGGGATAATCGATATCCGCAACTTGATTATTTCTTTAAGTAAAGAAAAAAATAAAACTGTGCTTTTATCGTCACACCAACTTTCGGAAATAGAAATCATAGCGAATCGAATGGTTATCATAAATAAAGGTCGCTCCATTATTGAAGGAAACGTTTCTGAATTATTGAATTCGCAGGAGCTTGTGGTAAAGTTGGAAGTGGATAAAATAGAAAATACCGAACGTTTGCTCGGTAGCACCGATTTGATTCATTCCTTCGAATCTGGTGCTTCTGGAATTGAGGTGAGTATTGTAAAAGAAAATATTCCTTTACTACTGCGTCAATTGTCATCGAATGATATATCAGTTTATAGCGTAGAGTCCAAAAGAAAATTAGAAGATTATTTTATTAAAATGATTGCTGAAGCATGATTCTCAAAAGTACCTGGAATGAATTTATTAAGATAGCAGCGAAGCCAAGAAGCTATCTGGGAATTGGAGCAATCACAGTATTAGTGGCTGTTATTCTCTTCGCTCTAAAAGCGGATGGAATGTCCTTTATCTCTTTTGTAACGGCTTCTTTCGAACAAACGCTATCATTTCAAGGCGATATATTGAATGGTAATCTTGTAGCATTTATTGTGCTGCAAATGCTGGTTATTCATATTCCTTTATTAGTTGCTTTAGTTACTGGTGATCTAGTGTCTGGTGAAGCTGCCATGGGCACAATAAGAATGTTGGCTACAAAGCCTATTTCCAGATCTCAATTATTAATTTCAAAGTTCTTAGCCGGAGCTGCATACACATTGCTAATTGTAATCTGGCTTGGGATTATGGCTGTTGTGGTGGGCAAATGGATGTTTGGCCCTGGAGATTTAATGGTGCTGAACAGCGATGGATTGGTAATTCTCCAGAATGCAGATGTCAATTGGCGTTATGTTGGAGGTTTCGCAGTTGCATTTCTCGCTCTTTTAACGGTTTCCTCCCTTTCCATTACACTCTCTTGTTTTTCTGAAAACTCGATAGGACCTATTGTCACCACAATGGCTATTATTATCCTGTTTACGATTATCGGTACACTTGATGTTTCGATTTTTGATAATGTTCGTCCGTTCTTGTTTACTACGCATATGGCCGCTTGGAGGAGTTTCTTTGAAGAGCCTTTACCGACACAACAAATATGGAACTCTGTGATTATTTTGGTGGCACACAATGTGATTTTACTGATTGTCGCCTTACTTAAGTTCAATAAAAAAGATATTACTTCATAATGAAAAAATATGTGTTCGCCCTCGTCGCCGCTCTGTTAGCGCTAAGTTCTGTAGCTCAAGATGCCACGGCGATTATCAATAAACTCACCCTCAAAATGAACAAGGTGAAAGACTATTCAGCAGACGCTGTCATCACCTCCGACATTCCTATGGTAAAGATTCTGCCTTCGAAAGCCATAGTGTATTACAAACAAAAAGATAAGTTTAAAATTGATGCTAAAGGAATAGCCATAGTTCCAAAACAAGGCATCAGCGATGTTACGAAATTGCTCGCAGATCCAAAGTCATACAACGCAATTTATATGGGTAAGGAGAAAGCGGGAAACACTATGGCAGAACTTGTTTCTCTCTTCCCAGCTAATGATACTGCAGATTTAATACTTGCAAAATTGTGGATTGATCCAGTCAACGATATAGTTTTAAAATCACAAGTGACTACACGCAGCAGCGGAATGGTCACCGCAGTCTATTCTTATGGAAGCCAGATGAAATGGGGACTGCCTGACAAAATGGTATTTACAGTAGATGTCAAGAAATTCAAAATCCCTAAGGGTGTAGCTACCGACATCAATCGAAATACTGCCAAAGATGACGGCAAAGAGACGAAAAAAACAGGAGAAATCAAGGTAGAATTGTCCAACTATAAAGTCAATATTGGACTTAAAGATGATTTTTTTAAGGAGAAAAAATAGGGCCACAAACGTGTTGAAAAGTTGAATATCGCATAGAATATTCCAGAATAAGATTTATGGAATATTTTGTATGATTGTGAATACATTGCAACCGTTTTAAAACCTTAATTATTTTCCAAAATGAAAAAAACAATTTTTGCATTAGCATTCGTGATTTTTGCTTGGAGCTGTAATCGCGATAAAGAAAACGAGGTGGTAGAATTGAGTGGAGGAAGTGTTTTGCAATCTAAAGAGCAAGCAGTTGTTTTACCCGATAATCCCCTTTCAAAAGAAGAAGTAGATAATGTGCTCAAAAGGTTTCTCACTCGAGAACATGACTTTCAGTGGGAATGGGTGGGGCCCGAAGTAATCTGGTCTGCCTCACATTATGGTGACTCATCCATCGCAATTGGATATAAACCAACTGGCGTGGGGGATGTAAGTGAGTCTTTGCACATGATTGACATAAAAAGTCCACGTTGGAGACAAACTCATGATGCTCTTATTTCAACCATCACAGAAAATCTTTCGAAGTCATTGGGAAGAACAGTTGATTTCAGAGAGATTCTAGTTGAAGATGATGCTATTCTTCCAATCATTACGGTCAAATTGGTGGACAGAGCTACAGTACAAGCTTTGATGAATTTGGAGAACATCCGATACATTGAGCCAATAGACTATAAATTGGTGGAGGATGAAGGTGAGCGTAGTTCTTCCGGATGCAGTCCTTCTACCCAACCGCTGAATAGTGCTGATTTTAGCCTTATCAGTCCAAATTGTTTGCTGCCATGGAATTATAATAATCATAGCATACCCGCTGCTTGGAATGTGGCTCAGGGTTCTGGTATCACTGTTGGCGTGTTGGATGCAGGAATTAGCAGTTCGCAGGCACTTTTAAATGGAAGTTTTAATAGCGGTGATTCAAACGTTGGTCGTCCACGTACCATCGGATTTACTTTGGGGACAACCGCGTTCAACACATGTTCTCATGGAACATCGATGGCTGCGACGGCTGTTGGCCCAAGAAATTCAACAGGGGCAACTACAGGTGTTGCTTATCGTTCAGGTTTGTTTTTCGTTCGCTCCTGCAATGATGTAGTACTCGACGGTTCAGCTGAACGCACCGCCACAAAGAATGCATTGGTGGCGCTTGGAAACAATACTTCGGTACGAGTCATTAGCATGTCAATAGGAACACCTTTCTCAAGCAATGTGTTGTTGGATGGATTAAACTATGCAACCGGTATGGGCAAATTAGTGATGGCTGCAGCTGGTACAAGTTTTAGTTGGACGAGTTGGTGGGGAGTAGTTTATCCTGCTGCATATAGCAATGCTGTGGCGGTTACAGGAGTAAATGAGAGCAACAATACATGTCAAACATGTCATGATGGAAGTGAAGTAGATTTCACCATTGTAATGGAGCGAAATGCAAATGACGATCGCAATAGCCTGGCTCTTGGTCAAAGTGGAAATACACCAACTTATATTGGTGGTAGTTCTGTAGCTACCGCAACTGCAGCTGGAATCGCAGCTATGGTTTGGAGCGTAAAGCCATCACTTACACGTTCACAAGTATTGTCGATCTTACAGCAATCATCACAATATTGGCCAGGTCAAAACTCATCAAAAGGCTACGGCAACATCAACGCCCTGACCGCCGTAAATCTCGCGGGAACGTGGTAATAAGTTAATAAGATAGTATGATAGTATGATAGTATGCTAATATGCTAATATGCTAGTGTACTATCATACTATCATACTATCATACTATCATACTATCTTACTATCCTCCCCACCTCTTGTCCTTCGATTTGTATGAGGTAGATGCCTGATGCCAAGTCGGCTACATTGATGATCTCAAGAGGACTTTTAATTATTGTACTTTTTACAATAAGTCCTTGGCTATTTATAATCGTAATCTTTTGATTCAATGTCGTGCTTGGTAATTTTAAATTCAGAACATCGACTGCTGGATTGGGATAAATAAGCAAATCTTCCAAGCCATTCTCCAATAAAACATCAGGGATGAAGTTGAAGGTGACCATTGCTTGACAATTAAACTCAGATAAAGCAATTACTTGATAACTTCCAATAGATAAGTTGTAAAGGATGTTGGAATTTGAATCAGGTATTGGTTCGTTATTAAAGTACCATGAATAGTAATTGAAACCTTCAGAGGCAATGAGGGAATTATCCTCTAAACTAATTTCCAAGCTCGGACATGTTATAAATTCGGTAGTTGCCGTATTTGTAACAATTGGTTCGTTGAAGTCAAAAAATATTGAAACCCTATTTTCTATAATGGTACTTTCATTGTGATTCCCCATAGAGCTTATTCTGAAGAAGACTTGACCAATGCTGCCTTCTGGATCAGAAGCGCTATCTGGAAGCATAATATTATTGAAATACCATGTGATGCTGTCACCCTGTATAACATAAGAATAATCGTGTGTGGCCTCTAGCATTTGAAACGATTGAATGTCGAGATCTTCTTCAATCAAATCAGTAATCATTACATTAATAGCTGCAGCCGTTCCAGTGTTTTGGAATCTAATTCGGTAGGTTAGATCTATGGGTTCTTCATTTGACAACTCCTCAAGATTTACGAATTCTCGGCTTGGGGTTTTGTCATTGGGATCATAAGCTCCAATAATTGTTTCAGAGATTTCAAAGTAATTGTCGGCAGGGTTAATATCTTCTGTTCCAATGGTGGTAGCCAAAGCAGTCATAGAAAGAGGAAGGCCAAGTAAGTCGGTGTCAGCTAAAATGCCAACAGAGAAATAAACTTCTGTGCTCATTCCGGCTTGCAGCGAGATGCCATTCCACGTAATGGTATTTTCATTTATTATTCCATCATTCTGAGCATTTATTGATGCTACAGCGCTGGCTGTTGTGACGTTTAAAGATACATCTACAGAGCTTTCAATAGATCCAATGTTCGTTATGACAACTGCTCCATGAGTAGTGAAACCTGGGCGTGGTGAGTCATAATATATAACGCTAACAGAAATATTCGAAACTTCCTCAACAACACAAATGGCAACGTTTTGAATGACTATTGAATTATTAAGCTCTGATTCGGTCAAACTAATTGGAGCGAAAAGTTCAAAGTATGATGGCAGGTTTTGGGGTATTAGATTAATTGTATTTGTAGGGGCTATCAATATATTGAAACTGCTCTCTCCGTAGGCCATATAGGTATTTTCTATTGATTGGAGCTGCTGAGATAAATAGGGAGTTTCACCGCTATCTAATGTACCGTTGCAGTTGGCGTCGATAAATACGGTACCAGTAATATTTACGGCGTTATCAATACATTGCGCGCTTATTTGGTCGCCACTGTTGCACCCTTCTGCATTACCTTGCAAGGAAAAATCTTGTGGTGTGTGATTTTGTATGAATTCACATATATTGGGTTCACTACAAAACGATAGATTCGGAAATCCTGTAATACTGAGATAGTTTTGAATATTGATGTGATTAATCGAGGATAATGATTCTAAACTACCACAAAATAGTCCCGACAGAGAAAGTCCTCCCACACTTTGAAGACTATCCAATCCTTCAATGCTTGAAGGACAATAGTTGACAAATCCCAACATAAATTGTCCGCCAACACTCTCTAGATTGGGTAAACCAAGGGGATTAAAGTCAGTCCCGAGGAAAAGATTACCTTCTACGGAATGTAGATTATGGAAGACAGAACCAGGTTGATTTTCACCAGGAAACACAAAGTTGCCACATGTATAAAGATTGGTGATACCATCAAAAAAGCCATAAACGCTACCAGCACCAGATGAGAACATAACTTCATCGATGTGTTCAATATTAGGGATATATGGATCTAAACTGCCTCCAATAAAGAGCTCCTCTTGGGTGTCAATAAACAGTAAACCTAGATTTGTAATGCCCGGAAGTATTAATTCTAATTCAAGATTAGGGTAATAATATAAGTTCACGCAGTTTGTTAAGGAAGGGAAAACATAGTTTCCGACTCCAGAAATTTCAAGGGATTCCAAGGAAACAAGATTTGGAAAAATAGTAGTCTCAGACGCCCCAACTGTGTTGAAATGCAAATTGAGAACGAGTGATTGCACTTGAGTTAATCCCTCGCTAAATGAAACAAATCCCAAATAACTATCAAAGTTCTCATCACTTGGGAGCATGTTAAGACTTAAATTATTTATGGACTGCGGACTCCAGCCATTTACGAAACTTGAATAAATAGTAACATCGTCGGCACCCGTGAGCGAACTCAATCCTTCAAGATTAAATATCTCTTCTGGGCTGAATGGGTTTGTTGTGATTTCCAGAGTCCCTGCGATATAAGTGATGCCAGGGTAGGTTAACTGGAAATTATCAATATCTTCCTGTGAACTCAAATAAATATTACCGTTATAAATCTGTCCAAATGAAATGCTTGCAACAATTGACAGCAGGAGCGTCTGTAATAGTTTTTTCATGACTTTAAATTTTGATTTAGTATAAGGATTCAATCAAAAGTAATATATTTTTTATTCCTTTATTAGTTGAGCATCATTTATTTATGCTAAAGTTCCCGTTCCAAATTCGTACTCCCGAACTCTTTCCCCTACATTTGAGTATGCGATTGAAGATTGGGATATGGCTCATGTTATTCTTTGCCCAAATTACCACGGGAGCTTCAATCGTTTTGGATTCGCTTATTGCGCGAGGAGAACGGCTGGCGCTTTCAAATATTGATTCTTCAAGATACTTTCTGTCCAAGGCGCTAGCGCTTTCTAAGAAAGAAAATTCTTCTGATAGTTTGCGTGAAGAGAAAGAGATAAAATGCCTCGCTCTCCTCGGCGATTCTTATTCTGGTCAGTCAGATTTTTCCGCGGGTATCTCATTTTATGTTGCTGCCATTAAAAAGGCCGAGGCAAAGGGAAGGCCTGATCTTGCAGCCAAAAGCTACAACGGTCTTGGAGTTATCGCTTATCAAAGAGGCGACTTCAAAAAAGCAGAGCAATATTTCCTACACGCAGCCAAACTTAAACTCGATGCGGGACTAGTATCACATTATGCTATGATAATGACTAATTTATCAGGTGTATTTTTTAGCGTGGGAAAATATGATGAGGCTTTAAAGAATCTTCACAAAGCCTTGCCAGAATTGGTTGGCAACGATAATGTGCTCGCCGCTGCATATAATAGTATTGGTGGGATCTATCAGCAAGGTTATCAAAAGCTTGACTCTGCCCAATTCTATTACTTGAAATCTATTGAGTTAAGTGAAAAGGGTAATTTCAAAGATGTATTGATTTCAGCCTATCACAATCAAGGCGAGATTTTTATTCAACAGAAAAATTTTGATGCTGGTATTTCACTACTTCAAAAGTCAGTGGCTATTTGTAAGGAATTAAAAAAGGACGCTTATACCATTACAGTGCTTAATTCATTGTCAGAGGCCTATTCAAAAATGGGAAATTATCAATTGGCACTTAAAACTAAAAATGAAGCCTTCGAAATTTCACAGACCCTAAATTCTTCTGAGAAACAAGAGGCCATCGAACGCTTGCAGATTCAATTTGAGGCAGAAAAGAAGTCGGCTGAGATAGCTAAAAAGAATGAAGCCTTGCTTCAATCCGAGTTGCGATATGAGGTGTTAAAGAACAGGTATGTCTTGTTTATTGGAATGTCATTGCTGTTGGTGCTAGCAGCCATCTCGGCGTATGCCTATGTAATGCAAAAACGGAAGGCGGAGAGACAACTCGAAAAAGAACGCAATAGAATTTTTCAGAATGTAGTACATGAGATTCGAACACCACTCACACTGATTGGTGGTCCTCTGCGACTGATTCAAGAGAGTGGTGATTTAAACCAACTCAAGCAGCAACTCCCAATCATTGAGCGCAATTCCAAGCGTTTGCTAAAAATGGTCAATGACATTCTACACCTTTCCAAGCTTGAATCAGGGGCTTTCCGGCCTGTTTATGAGGTGGGCGACCTAAGTTTATTTATCAAGGAAATTGCTCTTGGATTCCGAGATGCATTTATTCAAAATCAACAAGAATTTGAATTTAAAACTAGTGAAAGTGCATTACTCGCTTTCCCAAAGGATGTTGTAGAGGCATGCGTGGTGAATTTATTATCCAATTCCTTGAAATATGCTGGTGCGGGCAGCAGTGTACAATTGGAGGTAGATGTTTTAAAAGAGAACCTCAATATTTATGTCCGCGACACGGGAAGAGGAATAAATACAGCGGATTCAAAAAAAATCTTTCAACGTTTTTACCGAGGTTCAAATGCTAGCGCCCCGTCTGGAAGTGGAATAGGCCTGGCTCTTGTGTCAGAAGCGATGCAAGCGATTGGTGGGCATATAGATTACAAACCGAATTTTCCTTCGGGTGCTGTTTTTCATGTTTCAATTCCGCTTCGAAGCGCACAAACTACTGGATCTTCTTCAGAAGTTAAAAGTGGATTTATCTTGTTATTAGTCGAGGATGACGCGGATCTCTCTTCTTTTGTTCAGTCCTTATTTGAGGAGCAAGTTCAAGTGATCACCGCTTTCAATGTTAAGGATGCAATGGAATTATCCAACAAACTGACTCCCGACATCATCCTCACAGATATCATGTTGCCTGATGGGTCTGGATTGGAATTTTTACGATCGATAAAAAGCAATCCCGATTCTGCACATATACCAGTCACGGTATTCTCTGCTCGAAGCAATGCCGAGACTCGTTTGGAGGCTCTAAAGGCTGGAGCTTCGGCTTTTTTTTCTAAGCCTTTCCAACCCACAGAGCTAAAGCAAGCAATTTTGAATGTGATCTCTGAAATAGTTCGGATACGAGAGTATAATAGCGAGAGACTCATTGCAGAGAAGGTAGAACCTAATGAACCCCCAACCGATCCTTTCATTCAAAAGTGCATTGACGCAATACACAAAGAACTTGATAATGGTGAATTTGGACCAGAAGAGCTGGGTAATTCCATTGGAATTAGTAGAAGTCAATTGCACCGAAAACTTGTGAGCCTGACCGGTCAGAGTGCAAGCAATTTTATTCGTATGGTTCGGCTCAAAAAAGCCAAAGACTTTTTGTCAGAAAGTAAATATTCGATCAAAGAGATAGCTTATATGTGTGGTTTTAATTCTCCTGGCTATTTTTCAAAGTCCTACAAAGAATTATTCGGACACTCTCCAGGTGATGATGTTGATTCTCAGTAAGGATTTAGATTTTTTTGCAACAATATTCACAACAAATGCAACATAATTAATAATGGATTTGCTAAGGTTGACGGATATTGCGGTCATTAATTTCTAACCATTACTTATGTCAATTCGTCACATTTGGTTTGCTGCTCTAATGTTAGTTTCAATAACAAGCAAAGCACAACTTAACACAGGCCTTATCGCACATCTTCCTATGAATGGAACGGGTGCGGACATCTCGGGAAATGGAAATAATGCGATACCAGCAGGAGGCGTAACTCCAAGTCCTAATCGTCACATGGTGCTTTCTTCGGCAACGCACTTTAATGGTGCCAACGAATCAGGATCTCTGAGTTTTGCCACACCATTATTCAATGGTCGCACAGCGTTCACAATGTCCTACTGGTTTAGTTTGAATACGCTGAGCAATGGTATGAGCTTGGTCGGTCAGGATAATATCCTTGAAACAGGTTTTTATACCGCACCCAATCGTATTGCTATTTTTCACCCAAATGGATTTCTTGATGTAATGATTACTGCGCCTGCCAACACTTGGCAGCATCTTGCTATTACAACAAGTACTACAGGTATTGCAGCATATCTCAACGGTACCCTCGTAGGAAGCGTGAATGGAAATTATACTCTGGGTAGCAATACCACTCCAACACGAATTGGAGGAAATGTGGTCAATCAAAATAATAATTCTTGGCTCAATGGTCGCATCGATGATGTGCGCTTTTATAATCGTGTTCTTACCCCTACCGAGATTGCACAGCTCGCAGCTAATAACGGCGCTACTGTATCGCTAACTTCCGTGAGCACAAATACTATTTGTGCGGGCAGTGATATCACGGCCAACTATACAGCATCTGGATTGCTTTTCCCAGAAAATGAATTTGTGCTTCAATTATCCAACGCTACAGGTAGTTTCGCGTTTCCAATTGATTTGGCGCGCGTCACATCAACGTCTTCTGGTGCTATCACAGCCACAATTCCAGACGGTACTCCTTCAGGCACGGGCTACAAACTGCGCGTGGTGAGTACCGCCCTGGACGCGGCTTCTGCGGGTAGTGCTGATATTGCCATCACGGGGATCATCGGTAATATTCCCAATCCCGCCCAGTTTCGTTATATAGGAAAAGTAAATAACAAGAACTTTTATGTAGGACTCACAGCACAGACTTGGGCGAATGGTAGTGCTGCTTGTATCGCCAATGGAGGTCGACTTGCCACAATTTCAACCGTGGAAGAAAATATTCTTATTGCAAATAATTTAACTACAACGTTTGCTTTTTTCGGGCTGAATGATGCTGTTACCGAAGGAGTTTTCGTTTATCCTAACGGCGAACCTTTGACTTATTCCAACTGGGCTCAGGGAGAACCTAATAACGCAAGTAATAACGAAGATTTTGGAGAAATTACTGCAAGCGGACGCTGGAATGATTTGGGTCCTGCTTCGACCCGTCTGCCTATTCTCCAACTAAATGCGCTGAGTCCTAATATCAGCGCATGTGCTGGCACTAATTTAACGTTGACAGCTGCGTCGATTGCAGGAGCCACATACACTTGGTCAGGACCGAATGGTCATTCGGGTAGTGCTAATACTTCTACTATAAATGCCATTTCAGCGAATAGTCAAGGAAATTACACCGTTCAAATCCAACAGAATGGTTGTTCGGTTTCTTTGGTGTCGAATGTAACATTAGCGGCGTTCCCAATTGGAGTAGGAGAGTCAGCTGCATTGCCAGCTTCGGTGAATACTGGATTGGCACTTTATTATCCTATGAATGGGAATGCCAATGATGCTAGTGGGAATGGATTGAATGGTACATTACAAGGAGGTGTTACGAATGATCTCAATCGCTTTGATGAACCTTCCAGTGCGCTGCGTCTCAATGGTACCAATGGTTTCATAGACGCTCCCGACGGTGATTATTTTGGTAGCGGTAGCTTTTCTATTAGCGCCTGGCTTCGACCCACCGCATTCAATTCATGGTCACGTATCATGGATTTTGGTGTTGGGCAAGCCAATCAAAATGTCTTGATTGGTGCGACGAACGGAACCACGGGTAGACCAGCTATTCAAACATATAATGGAACCGCAGGAAGTACAGTTGTCACCGCACCCAGCGCCATTAGTCTGAATCAATGGACGCATGTTGCATTTGTTTTTGAAAATGGCGCAGGACGTTTATATGTGAATGGTGCTCTCGTCAATCAAGGGCCACAACTTTTTCCTCAAAGTATCGTCCGCACACTTTGCTACATTGGACGCAGTAACTGGGCTTCTGATGGTTTTTTGAATGCTTCGCTTGACGATTTTAGAATCTATAATCGTGTCATTACAGAAGCTGAGTTGGCGGCTATGGTGATGGAACAACCAGATCCACTCAATATTATCGCTGATGGCGGGACGCTTTGTGCCGGCAATACAGTAAATCTTCGCGTTATCAATTCTCAGCCAGGGGTGTCCTATCGTTTGCGCAATGCTCAAAGTCTTGCTTTCATTGGCAATGCACAAAACGGAACAGGGGATACTTTGACGTTTAGTTCTGGGGCACTCACCACAGGTATCACATTTGAATTTGTTGCTACCTCTTTACTCAGTGGTTGCGAACGTATCATTACTGTACCTTCCAATATCACAGTTCTACCGTTGCCCGATGCACCAACCGCTATCAATGGAAGCGTGTGTCTTTCTGGAGAGGTGACTATTGGTGCTTCGTCTCCTGTAAATAACGCTACCTACAATTGGTATTTAACACCAACAGGAGGCAATCCAATCGCAGGAAATAATACAGCAACGTTTGTAACCCCAGTGCTCACTACATCGCGGGATTATTATGTTTCTGTGGTTAATGCAAATGGCTGCGAAAGTGCTCGATCTGTTGTGAGTGCAGTGGTGATCAATCCTCTGAATCCCCCTGTTGACCTCGTAAGTGATCTCATTTTATTTTATAGAATGGATGGAAATATTACTGATGAAAGTGGCAACAACATCAATGGAACCGTTTTAGGTGGATCCAGTTTTTATTCCTCAGATAGAAATGGAAATGAAAATGCAGCATTAAATATTGGCCCAGGTGCCTACGTAGATGCTGGAAATCCCGCGGCATTCAATGCGCTCACCAACCAAGTGACCATTAGTATGTGGGTGCGCCAAACACAATCATTCTTCGGTAGCCAAACTCCATTGCTGAATAAATGGGGTGGAACTGGAATTTATATGGCGCTGGATGGATTTAATGCTTCGAACCCACAAAACCCTGTGCGCTGGAGAATCAACGGGTCGAATTTTCTAAATAGCAATACTAATGTCCCTTTGCTCCAATGGCATCACATCGTGTGTACATACAATGGAGCGCAGTTGCGCATTTATCAAAATGGTGTACTTACCGGTACGCTCAACCAAACTGGCAATATTCCTGGAACGGGAAACAATCTTCAAATCGGCCGCCAGAGCAATGGTTTGGGGGCGATAGACTTTAGAGGAGACCTCGATCAAGTGCGCGTATATGCGCGTGCGCTCAATCAAAGTGAAGTTTCTACTTTATTCAATAATGAAAGCGTAGCCTTTGGTCCACAAGCATTCTGTGATGGCCAAGGAAACGTTACACTATCTACCTTCAACTTCCCAGGTGCTACCTATCAATGGACTGGACCGAATGGATATTCTTCAACTCTTCAAAATCCACCCGTGATCAATAATGCCGTAGCTGGTGTACATGATGGTGAGTACAATTTAGAGGTAACGTTAAATGGCTGCACTTCCGAGCCGCAACCAGTAAATGTGGTTATCAATGAATTCCCGGATGCACCCACCACTACGGATGCATATGTTTGTCAGAGCGGCAATGCAACACTCACTGCTGCGGGTGCGCCTGCGGGAGCGAGCTACCGCTGGTACACTGCTCCAACAGGTGGCAGTCCGATATCAGGTCAAACAGCAGCTACT
Organism: uncultured Comamonadaceae bacterium; assembly: GCA_964428835.1. Lineage (GTDB taxonomy): Bacteria > Bacteroidota > Bacteroidia > Flavobacteriales_D > Sanyastnellaceae > JAIXWP01. The sequence continues at coordinate 39,813 of CAYRZQ010000032.1, forward strand.
TTTACCGTCAACAATGTGACAGCCACCACGACATATTATGTATCCATTATCAATAATGGTTGCGAAGGTCCGCGCGCCCCTGTTACCGTTTTCTATTTTACAACCTTAGAAACAAACCTTCCAGTTACAGGCGGCAGCGCTTGTTCTTCGGATGAATTCGTGACTATTCAAGTAAGCAACACTCAAGCGGGAACGCAGTATCAGCCATTCTTAGGAACAACAGCCATCAGTACTTCGCAACAAGGTCCTGGTACTTTGATTTGGAATATTGCGGTGGATGATTTGAATGTTGGTTCAAATACTATAACTATTCAAGCGTCTCAACCCGGCTGTGGTAGCGGAAATATAACGAATACGGCAACTGTAAATATTACCGCTGCCAGCGTTCCGGTAATTACAGCATCCAATGGTTTCAACCTTTGTTCTGGTCAAACAACAACCCTCACAGCTTCCGCCGGTGCTTCGTATCTCTGGAATACAGGAGCAGTTTCGTCCTCTATTTCGGTAAGTTCTGCTGGAGCTTTTAACGTCACTGTTACTGATGCCAACGGTTGTGTAGCCACGTCAAACACAGTAAATGTGGCGGTGAATCAAACACCTACGCCTACCATAATGCCACAGGGCAGCACTACTTTTTGTCAAAGTCAGTCTGTAACACTTGTGGCAAGCGGTGGACAGAGCTATCAGTGGAGCACAGGTAGCACTGCATCAAGTATTGTTGTCACGCAATCTGCCAACATCACGCTCACGGCGTTCAATGGAAATTGTTCGGCGACAAGTGCACCTCTTACTATCACTGTGAATCCACTGCCTACGCTGACGCTCAATTCAAGTGATCTGGTGTTGTGTCCAGGTGAATTGGTAACACTTACCTCTTCGAGCAACGGCACTGTGTTTTGGTTAAATGATGTAGTAGAAGGAATTCCATTTGCGCCTTCTCAAACTACAACTTATAACGCCTCGGCAGTATCTGCAGAAAGCTGTAGCACTTCAGGCAGCATAACGATTACAGTAGAAAATGTAAGTCCGCCTGTGATTTCTGCGAGCCAATCGGTATTATGTGAAGGCACTGGCAGCGCTACTTTACAGGTACCGAATGTTTATTCGGTTTATCAATGGAGCGACAGCAATGGTGAAATTAGCGGCGCTACTTCGAATAATTTGGTAGTAACATCAGCAGATATTTATACAGTGAATGTCACTACCGCCAACGGTTGTAGCGCATCCAATAATTTTATTATTACCAATTCGCCTGCGCCCGTGGCGAGTTTTACAATGAGTGCTTCGAGCATTTGTAGCGGTTCTCAAGCTGTTCTAACCGCAACTGCAGTTGATGGTGCTACTTATCAATGGCTCCGAAATGGAAGCGTGGTGCAAAACGGAGGATTAACTTACAATGCCAGTGTCGGTGGGGAATACACCTTGGTGGTGACCAGTGCTCAAGGGTGCAGTGCAGTTAGCGCAGCACAAACGTTGACAGTAGAGGCATTGCCTCAGCCGCAGATTTCAGCGAACGTTACGCAGATTTGTCCAGGCAGCAACACAACGATTTCGGTGACACCAATTGATGGTGCTTCCTATCAGTGGTTATTGAATGGACAAGCGATAGCTAATGCTACCAATAGTACCTTGGTTGCCACTCAGGCGGGTAACTATCAAGTGCAAGCTGCACTTGGCTGTACGGGAGTTTCCAATACGATTACCATTACCAGCTTATCGTTGCCATCTGGAAATGGAAATATTAATGGATTCACTGACTTCTGTTTTGGTGATGCTATCGAATATACAATTAGTGGTATCAGCAACGCCACGTCTTACCAATGGAGTGTAAATCCAGCTAATGCTGCAAGTATTGGAGCAGGGCAGGGAAGTAATTCTGTGGTCGTTAATACCACCAATCAGAATTTTACGCTTAATGTGACACCGAGCAATGCATGTGGAACAGGCCCTACAGAGGCTATAAGTGTGTTCGGGACAGATGAGTTCCCATGCAGTTTTGAAATTTTGTTTGCAGGATTCCCTACGAATATTTGTCAAGGAGCAACAGTTGTTTTCACTAATTATTCTGACGCCAATCAATTTGGCGGCGGTGTGCCAACATGGTCTTTTGGTGCGGGAGCTCTTCCATCCTTTGCCACAGGCAATGGGCCGCACACGATTACCTATTTTACCGCAGGTCCGAAAACAGTAACGTTGAGTTATGTAGATCCATTTAGTGGATTTACGATAGACTCCTTTGTACGCGTGGATTACATTCAGGTGAGTGCAAGTGATGTAGTTACCTCGCCCATTAGTGGCGACGCTTTGCTAGATTGCACCAACGATATTGGATCTTACAGTGTTGAGGCCACTCCTGGTAGTTCGTACCTATGGACGGTGCCAGCTGGCGCGCAGATACTAAGTGGACAGGGAACCTCTACTATCCAAGTGGATTTTAATGGAGCGTCAGGTACTGTAAGCGTTGTTGAAACAGGCGCAGGTGGCTGCTCTGGGGCTCAACAGAGCATTAATGTGGAGTGTGCAGTGGGAGTAGGTGAGGAGAGTGTTATTAATACAAACATCACCATTTACCCCAATCCGACTCGAGATAATTTAATTATAGAATTCAGCAATAATGAATTAAATTCGGGTAGCATTCGACTTGAAGTATTGGATATATCTGGGCGCATCATCCAAACGCATTTGATTACCAACCTTCGCACGACCCTATCAACGGAAAACCTAGCGCAGGGAACGTACATATTGAAAATTCACACCCCAATTATCCAAACATTTAATGTTGTGAAGATGTAGAGGAAGGTAATAAGATAATAAGATAATAGGATAATAAGATAATAAGATAATTGGGTGATAGGTTAGTATGATAATGAGAGTTTAGATTAGCCCCGGTAGAGACGCTATGAACGGCGTCTCTATTATCAATGCGATTCTTTACATCAACCACAAGAGTTTTGTGGACTTAAAACCATCAGGTACAATGATCGAATAACGTATTACTACTTGTGCTTTTTTTATTACCAACTAAAGTCGTCTAGCATTCTCTAATCACCTTGAGAAGTCCATCGCGGACGCCTCGAGAAGTCTTGATAATATCTAAATCGACGTCATTCCCAGTATCTATGAACTTTGATGAATTTATGACAATGCAGTCAAGTATTTCATTATTTTTCTTTTTGATTTTAAGCATTCCATATTTTTCCTTAGGTTTTGATTTCCTATCTTCTTCAATAACATAATATATGGAGCTTATCTCCGAGATTGGAATAATGTCTGCTTTCATAAAATCTCTCACAATTACCAATTTCTCTATTTTTTTGACTTCAATTAGTCCTTTGGGAGGATTCCAAAGTGACATCATTAAAATTCGTCCAAACCACCATAGCAAAACACAGCCGAGGGAGAAAAAGAATATGAAATCAAACGATAACAAACTTTCTATTTCCAAATTCTTGTATGAGATTAATAGCAACAAAAATCCTATCAAGACTCCAAGCAAGGGCATTACCATACCAATGAAGTCTGAAAAGGAAAAACGATAGAAAATACGGAAATATTTATCGGTTTCGTAAAGGGTATATTTGCCAATTCGAGTCTTCATTTTTTTAATTGCAGATTGCAAACTTGTTCCTTGTTCCCTTGTTCCTTGTTCCCTTGTTCCTTGTTCCCTTGTTCCTTGTTCCCTTGTTCTTTGTTCCTTGTTCCTTGTTCCCTTGTTCCTTGTTCCCTTGTTCCCTTGAACATCTACATATTTGCCATGACAATCAATAAATCTTGAGTTCCAACAACGCCGTCACCGTCCAAGTCAAATGCTGCGCATTCAATGGAATTTACGCAACCGAAATTTGAAACGATTTCTAAAAGGTCTTCGATGTTGACATTGCCGCTGCAATCAAGATCGCCTGGCTCTGGAAAAGTGCAGCTGCCGTCCTCAAGTATGGCTGTGTTATCAAAGTTGCAGGCACTAGGATCGGTGCAGCCCATCCCAACTTGAGAACAAGCATCACCATTATCGACAACAGTAATAACTACTTGATTAGAAAAATTACAGTCATCAGGTGAGTAGTAGGATAAGGTTAAAGTGTACGTTCCAGTAGTGCTTGGTGTAAAAAGGCCTTGCGGCGTTACATCTGTTCCAGACCACATAATAATCCACGGACCTGGATCTGACGGCACAGGCAATTGGATTGATTCTTCAAGAATACAGAATTCAAAATCGGGTCCTGCATTTACCTGTGGGAAGGGATAAAAATTGACGGTAACCTCATCCCAAACCTCACCGCATACAGTGACTACAGTCCAACGGAAAGTGTTAGCTCCATACTCTAAGCCAAACACAATGGAATTTGGGGAGTTGACATTAGTGAAAGTACCATTTCCAGAAATGATCTCCCAATTTCCGTAAGCCGGCCAAGTCACGTAAGAAGCGGAAAGCTGCACTGCATTGGTACACATCAATTCCATGTCGGGACCGGCGAATATAGGTTCTAGAGGATTATCATAAATGGTAAGCTGCATTGTGTCCGCTTGGTTTATCGGACCTAACGGACCATCACCTTGAACTCTCCACTCTAATAGAAATATACCGCTCACGCTACTTGTGATTTGAGCATTTGGATCATTCGGATTGGAAAATTGGATGGTACTCCCCCCACTAAGTTGCGTCCACGTTCCAATGGTTCCCTCTGGAGGTGCAGATCCCGAAAGCTCAAATTCATTTAAAAGACAAATTATGGTCTCGATATCTTCACCCGCATCCACTTCTTGGGCGAATGAAATATTGAGTGAAAATAATAGTGTAAATACAAATAATCCAGCTTTCATTAAATCAGTATTTTAATTCGGTTCTAAAAGTAAAGTAAATTTTACGAACGGGGGGATGAGAAAGTTCGGTAATAAGATAGTATGCTAGTATGCTAGTGTGATAGTACGGAAAAAATATGAGGGTGTATTGTACGGGGGCGTCTAAAATGGATGAGGGCGATGGGGGTTATTTGTAAAAAAAAATAATCTCATGACAGTAGCGAAGCACAAGGCGTGGTTAAAGGTTAGGCGATGAAGGATTGGATGTTCGTCATATCGTTGTCCAGCATGCTGGTGCATGAACTTGACGCCATGAGGTGCAAAGAATGGCGGATTTTTCCTGGACTTTCAAAGTTGAATGATAAAATGGGTGAACGCGTTTTTATTCTCGCGCATCTACCTCTATTTATTTGGATTTTTTATTTCCTTTTTAACGACTCATCGGCTAGCAGTTTTCGTCAAGGATTTTGTGTTTTCGCTATGATTCATCTCATGCTTCACATAGCATTCCTTTTCCATCCACGAAATCAATTTAAGGATCTCATTTCGTGGATCCCCATCATCCTCTCCGCCCTCTCCGCCCTCTCCGCCCTCCTCTCACGCTAGCACACTATCACACTATCACACTATCATACTACCATACTACCATACTATCATACTAGCCTACTAGCCTACTGACCTACTGACCTACTATCACTACGTTCCACAAAACGTCACATAACTCTTATCATGATCCTTTGGGGCTTTGTTCCAATCGGGCTTTTGCGATTGCGGAGTGTAGGGGTTTTTGAGAAAATCTATTAGGTCATACATCGGCGCGAGGTTGCCGCTTTCGGCGATATCGAGCACAAATTCAACAACGTGATTGCGTGGGATAAATGCAGGATTTACACTTCGCATTCTTTCAACAGCACTTTCAATTCCTCCACTTTGTTGCTCAATAATTTTCAATCTCTTCGCATTCCATTCGGGAATCAAATCACTCACCAAAGTTGCTCCTGCTGCGGCTTCGGGATCGGTTAGCGAGCGGAAGGTATTGGTGTAATCCAACTGTTCTTTTTGCATCAACTCCATCAATTCAGTTAGCAATTGCTTGCTTTCATCGGTCAATTTTTCAATGCCGATTTTTGATAGCATCATTTGATACCATTGACCAATAAAAATTTTTTCAAATTCATCTAACACAGCTTGTGCGAGTTCTATGGCCTTATCTTCATTTTCGTCAATCAACGGTAACAACGCTCCAGCGAGAACACTCACATTCCAATGCGCAATGAATGGTTGATTCTCGAAGGCATAACGACCTTGTCGATCAATGCTGCTGAATACCGTTTTAGGATGATAATGATTCATAAAGGCGCATGGACCGTAGTCGTACGTCTCGCATGCAATGCCCATATTGTCAGTGTTCATGACGCCATGAATAAATCCTACACGCAGCCAATTGATAACTAATTCTACTTGTTTTTCTAAAATGATTCGCACCAGCTCGAGCGCTGGTCGGGGTGTTTCAAGTAGTTGTGGGTAATGTCTTTTTAAAGTATAGTGAAGCAGTTCTTGTTGATCTTCGAGGCTTCCGAATTGCCGCGCATACTCGAACGTTCCTACACGTATATGACTGCTCATGATGCGTGTGAGTACGGCACCGTTGTGAGTTGTTTCGCGGTACACAGGATCCCCAGTGGAAACTACTGCTAAACTTCGTGAAGTCGGAATTCCGAGGTGAAACATGGCCTCGCTGATAATGTATTCTCGCAACATAGATCTCAATGTAGCGCGACCATCACCTCGGCGAGAATAAGGAGTTTGTCCTGCTCCTTTGAGTTGAATATCGTAGCGTTCGTTATCGGGCGTGAGATGTTCGCCCAACAGAATAGCGCGTCCATCGCCAAGCATGGTGAAGTGTCCAAATTGATGTCCAGCATAGGCTTGTGCAATCGGTTCCGAGCCCTCAATCAGATTATTCCCAGAAAGGGTATTTGCGTATGTACTGATGTCACTCTCCTCGCGAGGGATATCTAGAGCCTCAGCCAGAGCTTGATTGAAAATAAGTAATTGTGGACTGCTCACGGGAGTGGGCATTACACGCTTGTAGAATAACTCGGGAAGAAGGGTGTAGGTATTATCAAATCTCCAAGGCATTGCGCTTCAAAATAGGAGTGCAAGATAGATACTTTACACGTCCTTTTCGGTGCGCTGTCTTCTGCGGGTATTGGAGCTAGGCAGCACGGCAAGACCGATATCATAACTACCCGATGGGTTATTTCCATTGTGAAAAGGAAATTCATCTGCCTTGAGAATCGGTTTAGCTGCAGTACTTTCATTGAATGGCCCTTCTGGTGCTTTGGATATTTTTTTGGCCTTCTTGGTTTTGGCTTTTGACTTTAAACCTTTTGCACCAGCACCATTGGTGAGCACCTGATCGGCCACTTTACGTATCAATAAGGCTTCTTTCTGGCCTATACGGCCATTAAAAACAATTTCTAATGGGTTTATACCGAACAGAGCTTGGGCAAATGTAACGGCCGCTAAATACGTTCCAGCAGGCGAGGGGTGACTTCCGTCGGGATCATAGAGTTCAATTTCAGGATATTGCGTACGCATATTTTTCCAAACATCACCCACTTTTACCACTTGAGCCCCTATTGAATCTCCAAGCTGTTGATAGCGAGCGGCTAGCAAACTGTCCATTCCTTCATACGTCGCCACAGGCGGCCACATGGGACTATTTTGAGCATCACCATTTTTACGCCCCCAGGTGCGGTAAAACATCAGTTTAGCCGAAGGATTATGAATCCGAATGCTATCTATTAAAACTTGTAAAAAAGGAATACTCTCTTTGGCAATAACGGAGTCGGGAAGGCTGAGCATCTGACTTTGTTCTTGCAAAATCACAATGTCCCATTTGTCTTTTTTAATTTTTTCGAATGTGTTTTTATCCGCTGCGTGACGATGCCAGTAATGCCCGCCTGGAGAGGCGTGGTCATATTCAAGGACGATTTTTTTATTTGAGATACTCGAAACGCAGGAAGCTACAGTGCCTGGCAAATCATACATGTGGGTATAACTATTACCGATAAACAATACTTTAAGGGTACTGTCTTGCGCCACCACCGTACTCGAGAAGAGTCCGGCAAATAGGAGAGAAAGGGTCCGTTTGATATTCAAGCTAAACATAATATTCTTCCGCACACAAAGTCCGCACCAAAGATAAGAATAATGGGCGAGGGGCGAGGGGCGAGGGGCGAATGAGAGGGGCGAGGGGGGACAGGGAACAGGGGAACCCCGAAGGGGCGCGGCAAGAACAAGAACAAGAACAAGAACGAGAGTTCTGAATTCGAAATAATAAAGGTCCCGGCGATGTCGGGACTTTTTTATTTTTTTAAATTCATCCCGATAGCTATCGGTATTCCCAATTCAGAATTCAGAATCTTTCGTTCTCGTTCTCGTTCTTGTTCTTGTTCTTGTTCTTGTTCTTGTTCTTGTTCT
>CAYRZQ010000033.1:0-46064 GCA_964428835.1 uncultured Comamonadaceae bacterium
CTTCGTACTTCTACTGATTAATTCATGTTATTTCTACGCTAGTCTAAAGCGTGATTTAAGAGCATCTTTGAAGGCCAACTAAACGAATGATTACATGCTTTACACTATCACTGAAATGCGCCCCAGGGATGTTCAGTTTTTCAAAGAAACAATAGTAAACAGCATCTACACGCCTATCGAGGTAAACCACGAAATGCTCATACAAGCCCTTGAGACTAATTTCCATCATGCATACACAAAGTTTGCTCTAGAGGTTTGCAATACCGCTTCCTTGGATCATTGCAAAAACGAAAAAATTGGTCATCAACTCTGGGAAAAACTAGAAGCTTTTATTACCACTCATATACCTGAAAACTGCGAACATTCGCAAATTGTCGAACACGTCATATTCGGTTTAAATGCCTTAATGCCTGGTGGTAGCATTCACCTCGCCGTAGCTACCTTGATTACAAAATTCATTATTAAAAAAGACCTTCATAAAACCAAATCACAGTTGCTCTAAAACAAAACCATTGCTTATCAAAGAAAATTATCAATAACCAATAGCCTCATAGACCTCATCTATGAGGCTTTATTATTATTTATTTGACTCTTAACCTTTTTATTGATTGTTTAGCGCTTCTTTTGAGTGAACTTACACCCGAAATCAAATAAATAAAACAATATGAGCGAACATGTGCAATCGTACTCCACTAATGGCAATGAAGCCGGTGGAAAGTGCCCTGTAATTCATGGAGCAAAAAAATCTGTTGCCGGAAATGGCACAGGAAATCGTGATTGGTGGCCCAATCAACTTAAGTTAAACATCTTACGTCAGCATTCGGAATTATCGAATCCGATGGACAAGAATTTCAATTATGCCGAAGAGTTTAAAAAATTAGACTTGGCTCAATTGAAAAAAGAAATCAACGAACTCATGGTTACCTCACAAGAATGGTGGCCCGCTGATTACGGTCACTATGGTCCATTCTTTATCAGAATGGCATGGCACAGTGCAGGAACCTACCGCATTCAGGACGGCAGAGGCGGCGGCGGAGCTGGTATGCAACGCTTCGCTCCACTCAATAGCTGGCCTGACAACACCAACCTCGACAAGGCTAGACTACTTCTTTGGCCAATTAAGCAGAAATATGGTAAAAAAATCTCTTGGGCCGACTTGATGATACTCGCTGGAAACTGCGCATTAGAGTCTATGGGTTTCAAAACCTTCGGATTCGGAGGTGGTCGCGAAGACATGTGGGAGCCACAAGAAGATGTGTATTGGGGAAGTGAGCGCGAATGGTTGGCAGATCAACGTTATAGCGGCGATCGCGATCTCGAAAATCCATTAGCGGCCGTACAAATGGGTCTCATATACGTGAATCCTGAAGGACCAAACGGAAATCCAGATCCAATTGCTGCTGCACGTGATATCCGCGAAACATTCGCCAGAATGGCAATGAATGACGAAGAAACAGTGGCGCTAATAGCTGGTGGCCACACCTTCGGAAAAACTCACGGTGCGGCTGATCCAAGTAAATATGTTGCAGCAGAACCAGCAGCAGCAGATATCGAAGAACAAGGAATGGGTTGGAGAAACTCCTTCGGAAAAGGTCATAGCGAACACACAATCACGAGTGGTTTAGAAGGTGCTTGGACAACAACTCCTACTAAATGGAGCAACAACTATTTCGAAAACCTCTTCGGCTATGAGTGGGAACTTACTAAGAGCCCTGCTGGAGCTCACCAATGGAAGCCAAAAGGAAATGCTGGTGCAGGCACCGTGCCTGATGCACATGACCCAAATGTGAAGCACGCTCCAATGATGCTCACCACTGACCTCGCCTTGAGAATGGATCCAGCATACGAAAAAATATCAAGAAGATTCTATGAAAATCCTGATGAGTTTGCAGATGCTTTCGCTAGAGCTTGGTTCAAACTCACTCATAGAGATATGGGACCTATTCAGCGTTATATCGGTTCTGAAGTACCTAGTGAAGTTTTGATTTGGCAAGACCCAATTCCTGCTCATGAAGGTCCAATGATTGATGCCAACGACATCAATACGCTCAAGGCGCGCATTGAAGCAAGTGGATTGACTGTATCACAAATGGTAAGCACCGCTTGGGCTTCTGCCTCTACTTTCCGCGGTAGCGATAAGCGTGGAGGAGCTAATGGAGCACGCGTAAGACTCGAGCCACAGCGCTACTGGGAAGCTAACAACCCAATTCAACTTGCTCAAGTCCTTGGCGTTCTTGAAGGCATTCAAAAAGAGTTCAATGCATCAAGTAGCAAAAAAGTTTCACTCGCTGACTTAATCGTCTTGGCTGGTGGCGTAGGCGTGGAAGTGGCTGCGCAAAAGGCGGGCATTAAACTTTCAGTTCCATTTACACCTGGTCGTACAGATGCAAGTGCTGAGCATACAGACGTTGAGTCTTTCAAAGTGCTCGAACCAATCGCAGATGGATTCAGAAACTACTACAAGACAACCGCTCATGCTTCTGCTGAGGAATTGTTGATCGATAAAGCACAATTGCTAAATCTCACAGCTCCTGAGTTGACAGTGCTTATAGGCGGTATGCGCGTACTAAATACCAATTGGGATGGATCAAAACACGGTGTGTTTACAAACACTCCAGAAGTATTGACCAACGATTATTTCGTAAACCTTTTGGATTTACGCACTACTTGGAGACCTCTTGATTCTGGCAAGCATGCCTTCATGGGCACTGACCGTTTAACAGGAGCACCAAAGTGGACAGGCACACGCGTAGATTTGATTTTCGGATCAAACTCTGAATTGCGTGCGCTCGCAGAAGTATATGCATGTGAAGATGCGAAAGAAAAATTCGCTCATGATTTTGCAGCAGCATTCGCAAAAGTGATGGAATTAGATCGCTTCGATTTGAAGAAATAATTCAGTCAGAAATAAATTAAAAAAAGCCCCGAATGGGGCTTTTTTTTGCTCGAAAAAATACCAATTCCAGCTCCGTAGATTTACGCTATTATCCCAACGAAACAAAGACTAATTTTGAATCTCATCAAATACAAAACTTACCCATTACACCCAATGAATCCAACTATCCAAGAAAAGATTAAATATATCCTTCTAAATAAGGTTCAAGGCCTAAACTGGAACTATTTCAATCTTCTTACTGAACACGTAAACATCGAAGCAAAAGCAGAGCCCGATTACACATGGTTTGACAAAATAGAAATCGATGCTGGAAAATATGTATGGAAAGGTCAAGCTTGTACAGATGTTGAAATCGTTTCTAACGTCTATAAGGTAGTCAACAAACAACCGAGCATGCTCCAGGACGTAATGCTGGAAATTTATCGCGATGGATATATCGCTAATGAATCAGAAGCAGATAAAGGAACCATGGGAAAACTCAATCAAGAAAATTGCGATGCTCGTAACGACTATTTTCGACAAAAAATGAAGCAGGGCTTCCGTGCAAAAAAAGGAAATTACATTGTGCTCGCAGAAGGAGATTCATGGTTCTTGTTTCCAAAAATTGCGCTGCGTGGCGTGGGCAGAGATTTTGTGAAGGACATCGGAGACCATTTAATCGACAGAGAAAATATTGCCTGGTATAATATTGCCTTTGGTGGAGACTGGATTAGCAACATGATTTACGAGAGTAAATTCATAGAAGAACTCGATCAAATAGAGCCACATGTTTTTCTTATTTCGGGAGGCGGAAATGACTTCGTAGGCAAGCGCCTTATGAATTTTATTAGAAGTGAAATTCAAGAAAATCGAACTATTGAAAGTACCAGCATACGAAAAAAGCTATTGGACCTTCGTCAAAAACAAAAGAAAAATGTACACTCCACATTTGATGTTAAAAGATATGAACTCGGACTGCGCTACATTGACGACCGCTTTATAGATTTTTTAAATCTCATTTATATTCAATACTTATCGCTTTTCATTCGCATTTATCACAATACCTCGAAGTTTGGCAATTTGCTCACCTTGACACAAGGCTACGACTATCCCATTCCATCAGATGATAATACACGATTTATTGAATTTGGACACCGAGCGCTAAACAAGATCATCGGCAATGGTGATTGGCTTCTGAACCCTCTGGAAACAAAAGGCATTTGTGATCAAAAAAAGAGAGAAGCAATCATGTACACGTTGGTGTATGAATTTAATGAGACTTTACTTCTTTTCGAAAGAAGCGGGAAGTTTAAAAATGTGTTCCATATCGATAATCGTGGAGTTGCTAAGTCAAAGGACGATTGGTTTGACGAACTCCATCTTGAGTCCGAAGTTTTTAAAAAGGTCGCCGACAAGTATTACAAAAGGATCAGCGGTTTCTTCGGGGAGAAATAAAACAGTAGCCATACCCCATTGGATTATTCACCAAGAAAAAAACCAGTTCGGTTGAACTGGTTTTCAGTGGAGATAATCGGAGTCGAACCGATGACCTCTTGCATGCCATGCAAGCGCTCTAGCCAGCTGAGCTATACCCCCATTTTTGATTTGAGGCCGCGAAGATAATGTTAACATATGAAAAAAATAAAAAAAGATGCAACATTCTCTTCCCTACCCTCGTTACAAGGGTAAGTTCTCACTTCTCATAGAGAATTTGGTTTTGGTTAAGGAATGGAAATTTGCCCCTCAACGGAGGGGCAATTTCTTTTTTATACCTGCCCAAAGTCATATCTTCGCCTTATGCTGTTGTTCCATTTTCTCATCACCATCCTTTCACTGTTCCCAGGAAAACAGCACCCTAAAGCCTATTCAGAAAAAACCCACATACACGTCATCCCCCTTAAAAGAGCAGGAAACCTCCTCCTAATTGAAGCAACCGTTGACTCCATTACAGGTGATTTCATCCTCGATACAGGCGCCCCATACCCTGTAATCAACTCTACATACTTCAGAAATCAATATTCAGGTGTAAAACAACAAGCCGCAGGCGTCGGAGGAAACTCAGTAACAACGGAAAAAATCACACTAAAATCGCTGTCATTTTCAGGAATTCAATTCTCCCAAGTCTCCGCCGACATGACTTCACTCGCTCAATTGGAGAATAAAACAAAAACCAAAATCCTAGGCCTACTCGGGACGAGCATTTTTACTAAATACATGATTCAGCTAGATGTCAATAAAAATCAACTCATTCTTTTTGACCTGGATGAAAACGGTAATCCCATTGTCCCGGCTCCAACCGATACCTCTGCTTCCAACCCTCTTCGGAACAGTCCAGCAATCAATATCAAATTCAAATTTTGTGACAACAAAATCGTCTTGCCTGTCGATGTCGCGAATAAACAAATGAACTGGATTTTTGATACCGGGGCTGAAAGCAATGTTGTAGATGCCCTTTCTAGCAAAAAAATCCTAAAGGAATTTGTGGTCCTAAGAAGGATTAATATGACCGGAACCGCCGGGGCCAAACAGGAAGTCTTCCTTGGTTATTTTAACGAAATCAATGTTGGACAGCAGACTTTTCCAATGCAACAAACACTGCTGGTTGGAATGCATGAGCTCAATCAGGCATGCAGTGTTTACATAGATGGAATTCTTGGGTACAGTTTTTTCTCTCAAGGCATCGTAACGTTGAATTTTATGACAAAAGATTTTTCACTATATCTTTATCTCTCGGAATGAAAAAAATCGCTTTTCTCATATTACTTTTCTGTATTTCAGACTCTTTGAAGTCGCAAAGCCTCTTTGTATTAAAAAACAATGAGATGCACTTTAAAGTAATGCGCAATTGGAATAAAGTAGAAGCCGACAGCATTCTTGCACTTTATGATATGGGCCAATTATCATATGACTCACTTGTCAATAAGGGCACGCTCGGAAGTTTTGCGAATGAAGGTTGGACGATTACCAAGAAAACAAAAAAGTACATTAAAATCTCGAAGAAGATTAACACCAACCTCGAAGGAAACTGGGAAAATTTTGATTTTGAAAACTTTTGGAAAAGCGATTCAAGCTATAGTGGTAACTTATTTACTAAAAAATTCTACGGCTACAATCAATGGAAAAAGCAAAGTGTTTATGAAATTGATGGAAAAACGCGATTCTATCTCTATGGCAACACTTCCGCAATCGGTGTCTTTCTCAGTGGCTCCTTCAATAAATGGAGCACGGGAAAAACAGAAATGATTAAAACCGACGACGGATGGTATGTGGACATAGATATTCCAGCCGGACGTCACGAATACAAATTCATCATCGACGGATACTGGAAGAGAGACATGAACAATCTCACTAAAATCAGTGATAATTGTGGCGACTACAATTCGGTTTATTTCAAACCAAATCATATTTTTAAATACTCCAATACTGATGCACGATCCGTCCTGCTTTCTGGCAGCTTTAATAATTGGGATGAAAAAAACACCCAAATGCTGAAGGATCATTCTGGGTGGTATTTACCAGTATTTTTGCCAGACGGCGACTACACTTACAAGTTTATTGTTGATGGAAATTGGATTTGCGATCCATCAAATTCTCAGCGCGCTTCAAATGAGTATAACACCGATAATTCTTTTCTGGAAATTGGACAAAAATCAAAAATCACTTTCAATCTTGCGGGATTTCCAAATGCACAAAAAGTAATCCTTACAGGATCATTCAATGGCTGGAACGAAACACAGTTGGTGATGAAATCATCAGAGCAGGGCTGGACCTATACGATTCCACTCCGCGCTGGCTTTTACACTTACAAATATATCGTTGACGGCCGCTGGTATGCTGATAGCGCTAACCTTACCTTCCCTAGTTCAATATTAAATGAAATCGATAATTGGATGGTGGTTGAACCAAACCATAATTTCGTTTTATCAGGTTATAGCGACGCCAAAGATGTCCGTATCACTGGCAGCTTTATCAATTGGATGGAGCCTGGACTAAAAATGTCTAAAGTCGGTGAAGATTGGGTGTTGCCATTCTTTCTAGAAAACGGCAAAATCACCTACAAGTTTATAGTTGACGGAAAATGGATTATTGATCCAAAAAATAATCAATTCGAAGAGAATGAATTTAATACAGGCAATTCTGTAATATGGATAGAATGAAGAAAATAAGTAGGTGGATGGGGATGAGTAGGAAGGGGCGAATAATTATGGCTGCGGTTTTATTGATGCTTTGGAATGCCGTTTCATTTGGACAGGATTTCAAAATATCTGGCACAATAGAAGGACTTCCCGATCAAAAAGGAAACATCATTCTTGAATACTGGAATGAAGATACCTGGAAGCAATGTTCTAATGCAGCAATCACTAAAGAAGGAAAATTTTTACTCCCCAATAAATGCAATCACGCTGGTCAATATCGTCTGCGTTTGAGTGTTGACCCCAAGCGATGGGGTGATTTCATCTTAATAGATAATCAAATAATCTATGATTTGAAACTAAAAATCGACGACTTCAAAATGCGCGCACTCTCAATTGGCGGTACGAAAGAGATGCAGGGCTATTATAATGTGATGGAAAGTTATGCGAACTTTTTACTAAACCCTGATTCACTAGAGCGCAACAGCAGAGAGAGACTTTTAATGGAAAAAAAATTTACGGAGCAAGTTCAAAACGCACGCGTAAGTGCTTATCCGCAAACCATAACAGCAGATGTAGTGATTCCTTGCATTACACGGCCTATTTGTCCATTCCTCGAGAATACCAATATTCCTATGGATTCAGTTCTTCAATGGTATTCAAAAAACGGCTTGAATAATATCCCGTTCAAAGACCCCAAAATATTAAAACACTTCGGGCTGGTGCGATCGCTCAATTATCACTTTCAATATTTCTACGATAAAAATAAAATAACGGAGTACATCGATCAAGTGATGGTCAAATCAATGCTCAATGAAGAAGTAGAAGCTTTTGTCTTTCGGTTTATGCTTGATAAAATGCTCGATTACAAAAGTGAAGAAGGCCTATCACACTTGCTTACATGGTATGTGAGCGATTGCACTGATAATACTCATGTTGAAGATGCAACAAAAAATCTCATCACCGCACTGGAGAGAAACAAGCCTGGAAGTAGCATCGAAAATCTCCGTCTTCCCAAGTTAGAAGACAAAAGCATCGTCGAATTAAAAGATGTTTATTCGAAAAACAAGATAACTATACTGATGTTTTGGCGCTCCAACTGTAGCCATTGTAAAGAGTTTGAGCCTGAACTACAATCTATTTATAGGAAGTATAAACCTCAAGGAATCGAAGTCTATGCTATCGGCACCGATAAGACGGAACAAGATTGGATGACGAGTGCGAAAGAAAAAAATAGTCCATGGATTCATGTTTTTTTGTCTTATGATTCACGTAAAGACTTTAGCAAAAGATTTCCAGTACCAAGCACTCCCACTCTTATTGCAGTGGATCAAAATGGAAAAATATTGCGAAGACTAATCATGCGCAGCAAGCTCGAGGAAACTATAGAAGAAATGCTCAAAGAAATCAATCCTTAATTATGTCAGAAAAAAAACACTTACTCTTACAAGACGCTATTCGTTCGGTTGGTGAATTTCACGATGCGTTTGGAATACCAAATCGTTTTAGCCCAGTAGGAGAACTCACAGAGAAAGAATACAATCTTCGCTTCAACTTAATGAAAGAAGAAAATGAAGAATATTTGGAAGCTGCCAAAAAAGGAGATTTAGTTGAAATAGCAGACGCGCTCGGCGATATGTTATACATCCTATGCGGTACGCTAAACGCTCACGGTTTACAGTCAAAAATAGACGAAGTTTTTACTGAAATTCATCGTAGCAATATGAGCAAGCTCGACGAAAACGGAAAGCCAATTTATCGCGAAGATGGAAAAGTACTGAAATCAAACCGCTATTTCAAACCCAATATTGCCGCGATTATAAATGAATAGAAATAGGTACTACCGCAACTCCTTGGTTACTTCAAATTCACCATTATCATACTCAACAATCTTAATACAAATTTGATTCAACGAATTTTCTAATTCAATTCTCCTACCCATCAAATCATAATAGTTTGTTGACTTTATCGTCCGAGAAATTTTGTTCTCATCAACTCCGACGACAAAGCAATTATTTTCTAAATCAAACTCTTGGTCGTACAGCTCTTCGCTCGTATTTGAGAGGTATAACAACATTGTTTCTCCGTTATTGCCGTTATAACTAAAACTAGAACCCACGCAGATAACTTCCCCATTTTCTCTTCGCACAGCGTCTATCAAGTAGTCTGTATTTTCTCCACCACAAGTTGGTCCATTTAAAAACATACCATCAATGGTCTGAATCATGACTGTGCCATCCATACCGCCACCACCTGCTAAGTAAGTGTAGCCTGGTGTGATAATCAATGTTTCTGTAACAAACAAATCAGTAAAACCATAATTCCCTGAACCTTGAAGGACGCTCTCGAAAATAAAGTTGCCTTGGTCATCATAACGCGCATAATATCCATTACGAAATTCTCCGATTGTTACTTCTCCGGCGACATGAATTATCCCATCCGATGAAAGATTCAATGACGTAATGAGAAGATTTCCAAAATTAAAATCTAACCCAAAATTTGTAACACTATTGGTCAATTCAGAATATCTTGTAATCGTGACTGGATTCTGAGTATTCATTTCCCAACTCTCCATTCTACTTGCCATTATCACATCACCACCTTTTGCAAAAAATGCAGTAATCTCCTTATCTTGAGTTGTAATTGGCATCGGTAACTCGGACCAAACATTATCTTCGTCCAGCTCAAACATTCTATATCTCTCATCACTTGAAAAATCCTCAAACATCAACAAAGGCCGCTCATTCATCAGCACCATGCTGTGCGCAATTTGCCATGACGTTAAGTTTAATGTCGTACTGAAAATCTCATCACCATCTAAAGAGATGGATAATAAAAAAACATCGTATCCATCTGTAGATGGATTTAAAGATGTTCCAGAAATAAATACTTCGTCACTTGAATTAATCACAATCTCATTTGGAAGCTCAACTCCCGAACCACCATAAGTTTTTGACCAAATACAATTCATATTTTGATCCAAACAGGAAACCAAAATATCAGTATTAGATGATTGTACAGCATTTGTTGATGAAAGAACATAAATCCTCCCATCACTGCTGAGAGCGATACTCTTACCTTCCTCCTGATTTAGTGTACCTATCATTTTAAGTACATACAACGGTAAGTCACCCCCTGAAAATGAAACGCAGGAAATTGCCAAAAAACAAATGACGAAAACTATCCTCATCTTATCGCTTTTCTCACTTTGATTAAACGCTCCAAAAGCCCCTCCAACAAATCAAGTCGGAGCATATTTGCCCCGTCGCTCTTAGCAACCGCAGGATTCGGATGCGTTTCAATAAACAAACCATCCACTCCAACCGCTATCGCAGCTTTAGCTATTGTCTCGATCAACTCCGGCTTTCCTCCAGTTACTCCTGAACTCTGATTTGGTTGTTGCAAACTATGCGTGCAGTCCATAATCGTAGGTGCATATTTTTGCATTACCGGCAATCCCCTAAAGTCAACCACTAAATCTTGATACCCGAAAGTAGTGCCGCGTTCTGTCAATAGCACTTTTGAATTTCCTGACTCTAATACCTTGTTCACTGCGTGCTGCATTGACTCGGCTGATAAAAACTGTCCCTTTTTGATATTTACAACTTTTCCCGTTTGAGCAGCCGCATGTAAAATGTCTGTTTGTCTGCACAAAAATGCAGGTACTTGCAAAATATCTACATATTCTGCGGCCATGTACGCTTCCTCAGCTGAGTGAAAATCTGTTGTTACCGGCAAGTGTAATTTTTCACTTACTTTTTTCAATATCTCCAGTCCTTCTCTATCACCTATACCTGTGAATGAATCCCCTCTCGATCGGTTTGCCTTTCTGTACGATGCTTTGAAAATATAAGGAATTCCTAATCGATCAGTAATCGCTTTTACTTTTTCCGCCACTTCAAATACGAGTTCCTCACTTTCCACAACGCATGGTCCTGCTATGAGAAAAAACTGATCTCCATCGGTGTGTTTGATATGAGGTAAATCTTTGATAAAATCCATTTTACACTAATTATTATTATTCTATAAAACTAAAGAAATTCCAGTAAAGAAATTCGCTCCCCTTGCTTGATATGATACAACACCCCATAGATGCTGCGTTCCAAGTCGAATGAAAACCTTGTCAGCAATTAAGTATTGCATTTCGACGCCCAATGCCAATCTACCATACCCGCCATAGCTCAGTCGCTCAGACAACAACAATCCTTTTCCTACAAAATGATTGTATCCAAGCGAAACTAAAGGCAGTGCGGCATAATTCGGCTGCAATAAAATTCCCGCCTCATAACTACTTTTACTATTCAATTTTTTGAGCATTCTAAAATGTATCGATCCTGGTAATGCTCTCCAATTGCTGACTTTCCTACTTTTTAAGCCAAGCGTGTCCTGCCACTGAGGCAAACGAATACTCTCGGCTTCTACATCTAATATCTCATTCACCTCCAATCCACTCCAAACAAAGGTGGAATCTCCATAATATTCAATACTGTTACGCCAATAGGTGTAACCAATGTTTCGCACAGATATGGCAAAAAAACCTTCATCCATCTTCATCGGAATATTGAGATCCGCGTCGATACAAAAGCCTTGTCCGCGTGCAGTGAAAGCGCCAGATTTTGTGGTATCCGCCATCTCGTAGGTCAAATCATAATCCAATGACGTGATGCTCGTGTTGGGCGCGGTGTACCAATTCGCCCTATCTACTTTCATATTGGCATAATTGATTCCGGAAACATAAGATAATCGCACTGCACTAAGATTCTCCTTATTAAAAATGCCAATTCCCAATTTTTGAAATGTTTGAACTTGTCCGTACATTTTCCCTAACTCCATTGTATCTCCTTGACTTCTTGCATTACCGAAAAATGTCAAATCAAAAAGATCCCGATTAAAATATAGGTTCGCAACAGAAACTCTCGAAACACCAGCTGTAAGGCCCCACTGCTGACTACCTAAAACAGAA
The DNA here is from genome assembly GCA_964428835.1 of uncultured Comamonadaceae bacterium. Lineage (GTDB taxonomy): Bacteria > Bacteroidota > Bacteroidia > Flavobacteriales_D > Sanyastnellaceae > JAIXWP01. The sequence continues at coordinate 11,972 of CAYRZQ010000033.1, forward strand.
TCAATAAAAGAATAAACTTGTATGTCTCCGGTAATGTTCCCGCCAATTCTGTTGTACTCCGACATTGAGCGATAAAGACTATTCTTTTGTACATTTCCTATTTCACCTCCAATCACCATTTCAGAAAGCCATTCGTTATCAAGACTGTTCGAAGCCCACGAGGCATCTGATGAAACCTGAAATAACTGCTTTGTATCTTTTGGCACACCTTTCAACAACCAATAGGAAGACGTTTGGCTCCTTGATTCGTGAATTCCAAACAACACTAATATTATAAATAGAAATATTCTCATCGTATGCTCACTCCATATTTTCCATTTAACTGCGCCGCATACCTCATTGTGTAATGAGTATATAGTCCAACTGGCTGAGGAAATCCAGGTGTTGATAATCTACCTTGCAATATCAAGCGATGATCACTTCTCAATTTTTCTAAAACACCTTTGTTCACCGGAATCGAAACTACAGATGTCACTGCATTGACCGTCGAGGAGTTCAGCTCTTGAATACCTGCCCTCACCTCCTGATCTTGAATGAATACTGTTTGCGCATTGGTAATTTCATTCAAGAAAAAAAGATCAAGAAAAATAGAAAAAGGATATTCATTAGTAACTACTATATCCAAAGTACCAAAAAAGTCTTCATCAATATCAACTCCCAATTCCAGTGTATCATTCAATACGATTTCGCTTGCACTCAAGAGCAACGGAATATTTACCTCATAATTCAAATCAAGGGGACGATCAGTGTAGATAAAATCATTCGAGCCTGAAACATTTCCCAAAGGATTCAACTCAATGCTTCCTTGAATGCCCACCGTAGTTGGAAGTATCTCCAACCAATCCGGTAAATTCGAATTTGACTCATTGAGATCATACGATGAATTGCTGGGAAATATTACCTGATTATTTTCAAATGCTCGTGTAATGAGTAGTGGTTGATTAAACGGAGCGAAGTTCAACTGAACAGAAGATGTTGCAGCATTGGAGGTAGCTGAATTCAAATTAAGCCGTGCATCAACTCCCGTATTATTGGTAATATCAATTTTAAATGCAGCTCTCTCAAGTTGTAATTGACCTTCTGGCATATTGAGACCATCCAGAAAAGTCTCTTCCTCATTGATGGTGTAGGTATGTTGACCAAAATAACCTCGCGCATACTCAACTACTGCATCTTCGAATGTGAGTTCCACTACCACACTATCTTGCCCTTGAATTAAAGCAGGTTGTGTGGCTTGCTGAGAAACACTCACCAATACATCCGCAAAGACTCTGTTGTGACTTGTTCCTGTCTCGCCTCGCAAATCAAACTCAAAATCATCCAGAGGATACTGCCCTTGAGAAATTCCAGGAGCGCCACCCACCTCTGGCGGAGTGTCTGCTGTAATTACTAAAGGACTGCCCGCGTTGATTAGTCCTGGAAGTGAAATAACTGACGTCATCTCCCCACTGATATAACTTAAAACCCTGTACTTAAGGGTACCGGATTTCATTCGAACATACTTTAATTGAACTCCATTAGAGGTAGAAAAAGTAATGTCTCTGTCAATATTAATAATTGAAACTCCCGCCGGAAGAGATAATGAGCCGCTTTGAAAAGGTACTTTGAATGACTCCGATACTGTTGTATCCGGTAACTGTGCCAAGGAGTCAAAATCAAAATCAACGAGATCTCCTTTATATATTAAACTCCATAGTCCTGTCTCATCAGCGCTCAACAATGAGTCTGCGATGATATCATCTAATTTCAATTCACCATTAAACAAAGGCAGAGTGACGTCTGTATCCCACGTAGTTTCTTCTTTCCTACATGATAAGAATATAAGAACGAAAAAAATCAATAGTAGTAATCTCATCTGCTGAAAGGTACAAATTTTTCTACAATTACCCTCTATTAGCCTTAACAAACAAACCCGGCCTCCAAGAACGCAAACCAATAAAAATTAATCCCAATACCATAGGCAAAGTCGCGAGGTGTAGTCGTTGGGGAATAAAAAACCAACAAACCACCAAGAGCAACAATAACATGGTATTCCACTTAAAATATTGTTTTACCCAATTCCTTTTCCATGATACAAATACCAAAAGGAAATTGACTGGATTTGCCCATAACAAATTCAAATTCCATTTAGTGGCTGTGTGATCGGTAAAAAACCACAAGAAGAAAACCATCACTCCAATCAATCCCACCAATAACATCAATACCCGATCTACAGCAGTAAAGGACATCTTTTTCTTAAAAATAATAACCCCAATTATTAATTGAAGAAAGAATAATAATCCAAAAACATTTATCGGAGTAAGGAGCGAATTGTCATTCAATTCATATTCATAAGGCAAGACCTCAGATACCGGCTTGGCCAATAAACCTTGACCATAAGACGCGAAGGAAAAGTCCAACATCAGCGAATCTGGCAGGAACATCACATCCTCTTTTCCCATTACTTTATCACAAGGCAAACCCAACGCGAGGTCGATGCCAAAGTCGCTCCAAGGCATATGATCCAGATAACGTTGTATTGCATCTCTGAATGTCCATTCATGAGCGCGCACATAAGTAAACTCCACAGGAAGTGAAGATGATTTTCGAATCATATCGCGCACTCGTGTTGCACAATTATCGTAGAAAAAATCATATCGATAAGTTCTATTCTCTGGCTCATAATTCTCAACCAAGAGATCAAACAATCGCCTTTTATCTTCTATAGAAAGCAATAATTCTTGCTCATAAATGCCGCGACCTGAGTAGATATATTCCTGCTGAAAATTTCCAAAATCCTCGAGTGATAATTTATAATCCAACTTTCCCTGGGCAAACTTCCAATAGAAATCATCTGAAAATTCAAATGTCCCATAATTGAAAACCCAGTCCACCCAGCGCCCATCCAATGAATCCTCATAGCGAATAGCTGTGTGTCCGAAAATGCTGTACAAATCTGGTCCGCTCGTACAACTTAGTAACGTAAATCGAGCATTCTCCGATGCTTGATAACGCTTGGTATCTTGAGCTATTAGCTGAAGAGAAAAAAAGCTTAGTAAAATCAGAATGATTTTTTTCATACAATATGAATAACTCCTGAAAACACCCGCGTCGCTGGTCCTTTCAAAAAAATATTTGTAAAATGATTTCCCGATGATTTATCAAAACTAACGGCAAGCTCCCCACCTCTCGTAATTACACTTACCTCACCATGATTTTGATGATGGGAAGCGTAAACAATAGCCGCAGCGGTAACACCAGTGCCGCATGAGAGCGTTTCGTCTTCCACACCTCTCTCGTATGTTCTCATGCGAATTTTTGACGTTGCTATTTCTTCAATAAAGTTCACATTGGTTCCACTTGGTGCAAAGTCTTCGTGATATCGAATGGGTTTCGCTTTCGAATGGATATCCAATTGTTCGACATTCTTCGTGATTTCTACATAATGAGGACTTCCCGTATTTAAAAAATAGGTTCCTCGACCGCGATCAATGATCTCGTGCACATCCTTCATTTTGACCGCAATCTCCTTTCCCCTCAAAAAAGCCTCATGTGTCCCATCAATCGCTGCAAAAATGCATGAACTAGAAAACAGACCTAACTCAGAGGCAAATTTTACAGCACATCTGCTTCCATTACCGCAAAAGCTACTGCTACCATCTGGATTATAGAAATTCATGTAGAAATCATGGCCTTGGTGCCGTGGAGGCTCAATAAGTATCAGACCATCGGAACCGATACCAAAATGGCGGTCACACAATCGCTGAATTTGTTGCGAATTCAGGTCAACACGAAGATCACGATTGTCAATCATGATGAAGTCGTTGCCTGTTCCATGATATTTGGTGAAGTCAATATTCACGGTACAAAGATAGTCACCAAAACGACAGGATTTCCGCGCTATATTCGCCCTTAGAATTTAGGATGACATGTCGACATTAGAAAAAACCGATTCCACGAAGCAGGGTCAGCTCAGCAGCGATTTGTTGCTCAAAGCTTTCAGGCTCATGTCCACCGCTCGCAATCTATCGGATATATATGAAGAAAACGCCAAAGTAACCTCCAAATATGTGCACGCCACCTCACGCGGGCATGAAGCCTGCCAGTTGGCTTTGGGGTTACAACTCAAATCACAAGATTTTTTGAGCGCCTACTATAGAGATGACAGTATTTTATTGGGAATGGGCATCACCCCATACGAGCTCATGTTGCAATTAATGGCAAAGCGCGACGATATTTTCAGTGGCGGCCGCACCTATTATTCTCATCCTTCGCTCAAGAGGGAAAATATGCCCAAAATACCTCACCAATCAAGTGCCACAGGAATGCAAGCAATCCCTGCTACAGGCATTGCAATGGGCCTTCAGTATAGAGAAAAACAGGGTATCGATCAATATTCCTCATCCGAAGAAAAGCCACTTGTGGTTTGCTCAATCGGTGATGCGGCAATGACAGAAGGCGAAGTGAGCGAAGCCTTTCACATGGCCACTCTTAAACAGTTGCCAATAGTATTTTTTGTTCAGGATAACGAATGGGATATCAGCGCCCATTCCAGCGAAATAAGGTTTGGCGATGCTGTAACCTACTCTCGTGCATTCCCAGGCTTGAAGGTAAAATCCATAGATGGAACCGACTTCTTAGCATCCTACAATACCATAAAGGAAGTTTTTGAAGACGTACGCCGCTCCCGCAGGCCCTGGCTTATACATTGCAAAGTTCCTCTACTCGGTCACCATACCAGCGGAGTTAGAAAGGAATGGTATCGAGACGATCTCGAAGCTGCTCAAAAAAGAGACCCGCTTCCAAAATTTATGAAGCAATTGGAAGGCCTCGGTTTTGCCGAAGCCTCACTCAAAGATATTTTCACTGAAGTACGTTCGGAAGTAGAAACCGCATATCAACAAGCTCTTCAAGCAGAAGATCCAAGACCAGAAGATTTGCTTCTTCACGATTATGCACCAACGCCAATCACCGAAGAACAAGGCCAGCGCGAGCCTGCGGGCAAGCAACCAACGGTAATGGTGGATAGCGCCCTTTTTGCCATGCAAGAAATTCTTGCCAAACATCCAGAAGCGCTATTGTACGGTCAAGACGTGGGACGCAGACTCGGCGGTGTATTCCGCGAAGCGGCTACTCTCGCTGAAAAATTTGGTGACAACCGCGTTTTCAATACGCCCATTCAAGAAGCCTTTATCATCGGAAGCACTGTAGGAATGAGTGCCGCAGGGTGCAAACCAATTGTTGAAGTACAATTTGCTGACTATATCTGGCCAGGCCTCAATCAGTTATTTACAGAAGCTGCACGCAGCTATTACCTAAGCAATGGAAAATGGAACGTGAGCTGCGTAATTCGAGTTCCCATCGGCGCATACGGCTCTGGAGGCCCTTATCACAGCAGCAGTGTAGAAAGCGTACTTTCAAATATTAGAGGAATAAAAGTAGCATACCCAAGTACTGGTGCAGATTTGAAAGGACTACTCAAAGCTGCTTATTATGATCCTAACCCAGTGGTAATGCTCGAACATAAAGGTCTCTACTGGAGTAAGGTGAAAGGCACTGAAGACGCTCGAACTATTGAGCCTGACGAAGACTACGTAATACCCTTTGGAAAAGCAAGAACAGTAATATCCGCTAGTTCTGTTGACGAAAAAGTAGCAATCATCACCTATGGAATGGGTGTGTATTGGGCAAAAGGCGCAGCAGAGGCTTTCCCTGGTCAAGTAGAAATTATCGATCTGCGCACTATAGTGCCTGTTGATTATGACAGCGTTTTTGCAGCGGTTGAAAAATGTAATCGCTGCTTGGTGGTTACTGAAGAACCTGCAAACAATAGCTTCGCTCAAGCCCTCGCCGGAAAAATAACCGAGGTATGCTTCAGATACCTCGATGCTCCTGTGATGACCCTAGGCTCTATCAATGTACCAGCAATACCCTTGAATAGCACACTCGAACAAACAATGTTGCCCAACGCCGAAAAAGTAAAAGCCAAGTTGGCAGAATTGTTGTCCTACTAAAACATCTAAAACCAATTATAACGAAATGAAAAAGTTCACCCTTACCCTTGTTGCAGCGCTGGTTACCTTGGTCACCTTCGCCCAAAGCTTTGAAGGACGAATGTCTGCGAAAATTATCGCACTCCAAGTTCCCGCCGAAATGGAAGGAATGAAAGCAATGTTCAACCAAGATATTACTTCATACATTAAAGGCGCGAAGACCAAAACAGAAATTAAGAGCGCAATGGGTACGCAAACCATTATCTTCGACTCCATCGCCAAAGAAGTTACTGTCCTTACAGACATGATGGGACAGAAATACGAAATAACTCAGAAAGTCGAAAATTCATCCGATGCAAACACCACTGGTTTCGACATCAATGGTGCTAAGATTGATAAACTAAATGAATCCAAAAAAATAGCAGGTTACAATTGCAAAAAAGCAATCGCTACCATCGCTGATGAAGAAACTAAAGAAAATGTAAAAGTTGAATTCTGGTACACAGAAGAAGTAAATGCCGGTCCGAGCAACCTACCTTTCAAAGGAACTATGATGGAATATGTAATGAACATAGAAGGCATGGTTCTTCAGTTCACCATGACCGAAATATCAAAAGAAGTTGTATCACCAACCTTGTTCAACATACCAGAAGGTTATCAGAAAATGACTCCAGAGCAAATGCAAGGAATGATGCCAACAATGGGAAATGAATAATAATGAAAAGGTCCTATCTCATTTTTGTATTAATACTCATTGGTGTCACAAGTGTGCTTTATCATCGCTATAAAATTGCACATGACATAAAATTATCTGGAATAATTGTAACTAAAAATGGCGAACAAGCTCCACTCGAAAAATTTGTTGAGCTCCCAGCTATCGTTCACTTTTACGCAGCTTGGTGCGGACCATGCATGAGAGAAATGCCAGAAATTATTTCTTTCGCAGATAAAAATAAAGAGAAATTCAATGTCGCTTTTGTAACCGACGATAACAACGACATTATCGCCAATACTACTTTGCGATTCAATACCAATTCAGAGCGATTTTATAGAACAGAGTCATTAAAAGAAAACAATATTTATAGTATTCCTGTTACCTACTTTATCAACGCAAAAGGCGAAATTGCACATAGAATTCTGGGAGAATGTGATTGGCAAAATCCAACATTTGAAAAAGAAGTAGAACAATATTTAAATCAATAAAAATATGAGCGATCAGTTTAACGGAGTTTCAAAAATCACAACAATCATAGACGATACTGAATTTAACTTTGAGCTACCAGCAGATGGCGAAAGTATCCTCAATGGTGCACTGAATATTGGGGTTGATGCGCCTTATTCATGCAAAGGCGGTATATGCACCTCATGTAAAGCAAAAGTATTAGAAGGCGAAGTGCACATGACAGTGAACTACGCGCTCACCGATAAAGAACTAAAGCAAGGATATATTCTCGCTTGCCAGTCGCATCCGAGAAGTGAAAATGTAAAAATCACTTGGGACGTTTAATGCATTTCAAAATAGCTCTACTTGCGTTTCTTTTTGTTTTATCTCAAAAGGTCGATAGTCAAAACCTTCAGGTAAAACAAGGTAATATTACATTTGAGTCAAACGCAGAATTAGAAGTCATTAAAGCCTCTTCAACTAAATTGAAGGGGCTTTTTAATTCTTCATCGAGTAGCTTTGCCTTCACCGTTGACATCAACTCTTTCGAGGGTTTTAATAGTGCACTTCAAAAAGAACACTTCAACGAAAACTATCTCGAATCTCAGTCGTTTCCAAAGGCTAGTTTTTCAGGTAAAATTCTCGACAACTTCGATCCTTCCAAAGACAAACAAACACTTAGGGCAAAGGGTAAACTTGACATTCATGGTGTTATTAAAGAGCGTATTCTCGAAATTACTTTTACAAAAAAAAATGGAGAATATCTGATCTCCTCCAATTTCAATGTACTCCTCGAAGATCACGGCATTACTATCCCACGCATTGTAGTACAAAAAATTTCTCCTACTATTGCTGTGGTTGTTAATGCTGTTTTGAAGTAAATGAAATCCATTGTCGTCCTTGTTTTCCTTATTTTCTTGCACGTCGCAGGACTGACGCAACAACCGTATTTCTCTAAACTTAACATCAACTATCAAAGTAGCGGTATTCGCTTTCAAAAGATATATGAAGATGCCTCTGGAATACTTTGGGTTGGTAGCAATGAAGGGATAATCAGGTTTAATGGTAAAACATCCAAGTTAATTCGCTTACCACTCCAAAACAACCAACCCATTACCGCCTTGACAGGGGATGATGAATTTATCTATGCGGGAAGTGAAAAAGGACTGATCTATCGAATAAAGAAAAAACCTAATTACACCGTTGAGCATATTTCTTACAACGAAAATGCCGTCACATCTCTTCTACCACTTGAAAATAAAACATTATGGGTCGGTACTGCTTCCTCGGGAATTGCAATTTTTAGTGACTTTAAACTGACTTCCACCCTTGATCAAAATAATGTACTAAAAGATAATTCCATTCACTTTCTCCTTCACTCTGATCAAAAAATCTATGCAGGTACTGATGCTGGCTTGTACATTATCAGTCCCTCGCAAACACTAATTTCTACTATCACCAATAAACAAGGTCTCTCAGACAATCTGGTCCATAGCATTAGTAAAGATGAAGATAAATTACTCATCGGTGCTTATGGCGGTAGCTTGACTCAACTGAACTCTAAACTACCACTTGAATCAATAGTTCTCTCTGTGGCTCAAGACCCCATACGCTTTGTACTAAAGAAAAATGATGAGTGGATCATAATTACCGGCGACAATCAAATTCATATTGCCACCAATGATCTAAAGAGCATTTACGAATCAAATTATAAAGAAAATGAAGCTATTGACCAACAACAATCCATCACTGATGCAATCATAGATAGTGAAGGAAATTTGATTATTTGTCAAAACAACGAGTCCATTCTTATTTCTAATTTGCAATTCCTTTACACGCAAGATCATGAGTCCGTCAGTTTCGAAAATATAACCTCCATTTACCACGATCGATCAGGAAAACTATGGCTTGCAACTTCACAAGGGCTATGTTATCATTCAGATGAATTCATTCCTGGAAATAAGCTCAAGTTTGTCACTAAACAGAATTCTGACCCGAAACAGCAAATAATTTGTATTCGAGAAGATAAGGAAGGACGTATTTGGTTTGGAAAATATGGAGCAGGCCTTGGAGTATTTGATCCATACACCAACCACATTGACAACATAAATAATTCGGAAGGTCTTGAAGATGGAAATGTATTCTCGATCGCGGAAGTCGATGGACAAATGTGGCTCGCTACGCTCAATGGAATTTATAAAGCCAGATATGACGGCACTAAAATCAAACTAGAATCTCTTGAATTAGCCAACGAATATTCTCGTTTCATTTATCAACTCTTTCATGATTCAAAAGGCCGTGTATGGCTTGGCACCGACGGCAAGGGCGCTGCTTTTATTCAAACAAATAAACTCGTTGCCGCTCTGAATGAGTCGATGAGCATTATTGACATTACCGAAGATGACAAAGGAAATATTTGGTTTCTAACATCAGAGAATGAAATTATAATTTGGAATGAATCAATTGTTAAACGAGAAAAACTAAAAGTCCAACGAGGCTTTGCTCACATACTTTCAATCGAAGCGGATCACATTGGAAACGTAACGGCGCTGGCCACGGAGGGAATTTTTAGTTTAACGCTCAATCAAAATCAGATAGTCTTTTTCCCCGCCATAAACGGCATTAACAGCAATTACCTAGACATTATAACAAATGATGAAAACCATCAGTGGTTCGCGCTTGAAAACGCTCTTGTCAGATATGAAAGGATAAGCCTTGCGAAACGGACCAAACCTCTCCCTGTCATTGATCACGTTTTAGTTGCATTGCAACCAATAGATACGGCGTTGCATATTTTCAACAACACAGAAAGGCATTTCACCTTCAATGTATCGGGTCTTTGGTTAAAACAACAAGAAGACCTTGTATTCCGATATCGCCTATTGGGACTTGATAGTACATGGGTTCAAACACGAGATGCAGATATAATTTTTCCAAGGCTCAACTATGGTGATTACACTTTTCAACTGCAAGTAGCAGTTCATGAAAACTGGTCTGAAGCTACAACTGCCTCCTACTCATTTACGATTAAAAAACCATTTTGGCAACAATGGTGGTTTATTCTATTAAGTAGTTTTGCACTCATCACTATCGTCGTCTATATCCTAAGTTATCGCATCAAAGCGAGAGAAACTAAAATGAGGTTGCGACAAGAACAAACACAAGTTCAACTCGACACTTTGCGCAATCAAATCAATCCACACTTCCTTTTTAATTCATTCAATGCGCTCATTAATACCATTCATCAAGACAAAGAAATGGCTATTGATTATGTAGAAAAATTGAGTGATTACTATCGACAAATTTTGGAAAATCAAAATAAACAAGTTATAACCCTGGAAGAAGAAATCTCCCTGGTAGAAAACTATCTCTTTCTACAAAAACAGCGTTTTGGCAACAATCTAATTTGTGAAGTATCTATACCGCTTCAGCACAGAGATAGCGTCATTCCCCCAATGACCCTACAACTACTTGCAGAAAACGCGATTAAACACAATAGCATTTCGAAATCCACTCCTTTGAAGATTGACATTATCGCCAGTGCTGATAGACTTATTGTAAAAAACACCAAAAGCCCCAAAATCAATCCTGAGAAAAGCGCTGGGGTTGGATTAAATAATATAAGAAGTCGCTACCTCTTGTTGTTCGAAAAAAACATAGTAGTGGAAGATTCTGTCCAGCTATTCACTGTCACTTTACCATTAATCTCAAACGATAAGCAATGAGAATATTGATAATAGAAGACGAACCAGCTGCAGCCGAAAATTTAAAAAGGCTAATCACGCAGCACTTACCGCAAGCTCTTATTGTTGGCGTCACTGACACTATAACATCCACCATTCAATGGCTGGAAAGGGAAAGTGATCCAGATATAATTTTCACAGACGTGCAGTTAGCAGACGGGTTATGTTTCGAAATCTTCAAGACGCATCAACCTAAGTGTCCCATTATCTTCACCACAGCCTACAACGAGTATGCAATCAATGCATTTAAAGTGCGCGCTGTTGACTATTTACTAAAGCCGGTTAAGAAAAAAGAGTTTGCTGAAACGGTTGAAAGAATTATTTCTGAACGCAAACAATCAATTGACCTAAACGAAATTAGAGAAGCAGTACAACAGGAATATCCCAATTATAGTCATAGATATGTGATCAGATTTGGCGACCACCTGCGCACCATAACATCAGAAGACATTGCCTATCTCTATACATTACAAAAAGGAATTTTCGTCGTAACACATGAAGGCAAAACCTATCCACTTGACAAAAGTTTGGAGCAAATGGAGCAGGAACTTGATCCAAAAAATTTCTTTCGAATAAATCGTCAATTTATTGTCAGCCTCACTTCGGTTGGGAATATGCAGCTCGTATCTAAATCCAGATTGAAAATCGAATTGAAACCCAAGTTTAATGAGGGAGAGGTTATCTCCAGTACCGAACGCTCGCCTCTATTCAAGGCATGGCTGAAGAGGTGATGAACGACTTTGACTTCTACTGGATTTTTTTCACTACTTTTAACAAATGAATAAAGAACTCACCGAACGTTCGTTCGGTAACTGCGAAATCTGTGGTCAACAGTCGGCTACCGTTGGGTACATCCTTTCTCCGCGTACAGAAGATAAATTGGACAATAAAATTGCTTTATGTACAAGCTGTCATACTCATTTAGATGACACTACAGGAGATTATTTCAGAACATCCGTTGAAGGCAGCATCTGGAGTGTTGAGCCTGCTGTGCAAGCCTTGAGTTTTCGTCTATTGAAAAAGTTTGAAAACGAAAACTGGGCATCCAGTGTGATTGCCTCGGTTGACCTTGATGAAAGTGTAACAAGCTGGGCATTGGACGTGCCAGACCCGAATGCTGTTCACAAAGATGCCTTCGGCAATATCTTGGAAGCAGGAGATAATGTGGTACTCATTCAAGCCCTCGATGTAAAGGGAACAAACTTTACGGCTTCGAAAGGAACAGTTGTAAAAAGAATACGCTTGATTCAAGACAATATTGAACAAATTGAAGGCAAGATAAATGAGCAGAGTATTGTCATTCTAACAAAATACACCAAGAAGCAATAAGAGCTTATTCCCACTGGGAGGTTTCATTTTCCCATTCGGCATCTTTGATTTTACTGTAAAAAATGAATGGTGCAAGTTTGCGTTGTCAGAACAAAATAACGCCATGAGAATAATCGCCATCATCCTTTCAGTATTTCTTTTAGCTGCTTGTGTGCACACGCCAGAAGAAACTACCCCTACTACAACTGGAAATGGCAACAACAACGGAGGCGGGGGAAATGAGTCGAATTGCGATCCCAATCTTGTTTATTTCACCAATACCATCCAACCACTTTTACAGTCGCGATGTGCTCAGCCCGAGTGTCACGACCAGGCTTCATTACAGGATGGTGTTGGCATGTTTGATTATAACTCCATCATGCAACAAGTGGCTGCTGGTAATCCTGGAGCAAGTGATCTATGGGAAGCCATAACAGAAGATGATCCTGATAAGATTATGCCTCCTGCTGGTGAAGCTCCACTCACAGCGGCAGAGGTCAACTTAATCACGACCTGGATTCAGCAAGGCGCCCAAAATAATTCTTGCACAAGCGCTTGCGACCCCGCTGCCTTTACGTTTGCCTCTACAATACAGCCAATCATACAAACACATTGTCAAGGCTGCCACAGCGGCAACAATCCAAGCGCTGGACTAAGCCTTACAAATTATAGCCAGATCCAAACAATTGCCCTTGATGGAAGTTTAATTCATTCAGTAAATGCAACCGGAGGTTTCACGCTGATGCCTTACCAAAGCAATGCGCTTAGCGATTGTAAAAAACAACAATTGCAATCGTGGGTAGATGCTGGAGCTCCCAATAATTAATTACGACAATGAAAATCAAAATCTTTCTTTCAGCCTTTAGCCTTCTTGTAGTGGCACTTTCTTTTCAATCATGCTACAGAGACAACGAAGAAGATTTGTATGGCGGCACAACTACTTGCGACACTACCAATCTGGTGTACTCAGGTCGAATTCAGGCCATTATTGCCAACAACTGTCTAGCTGGCTGCCATTCGCAGGCCGCCGGTAGCGCAGGTATCATTCTGGAAGGATACGTGAACTTAAAAAATGAAATAATCAATGGCACTGTGATGTGCGCTATTCGCCACGAAGGCTGTAGTCCTATGCCCAAGAATAGCCCCAAAATGAGCGAGTGCGACATCAATAATTTACAAAGCTGGATTGACCGCGGTTATCCAGAAAATTAATCATCATGAAAAAAACCATCCTTATCATCATCTTGATTCTGGCCGTAGGTGGAGCCGCTACTGGATACTATCTCTGGAACAAGCCCAAGAGAACCGCCGCTGATGAAAAACCAGTTGCCTCAATGAGCGCAGACGATTTGCTCATGGCTTTTCAAACAGACGAAATAAAGGCCAACGCTTCTTACCTCAATAAAATCATTGAAGTCACAGGAATTGTGGTGAAAAAGGAAAATGATGATTCTGGCAATGAAGTTGTATACCTCGAAACAACGGACGTATTTGGACTCGTGTCTTGTACGATGATACCGGGAACAACCAGCGATGCCACAGAAGGAAAAGAAATAAAACTCAAGGGAATTTGCACCGGATACCTCTCGGACGTCGTTCTCACACAATGCGCAAAATAATCATCACTACAAAAAAAATATTATGAAACAGATCATCATCATCGCACTCCTATCCTTTGGATTCCAAAACTTGAATGCCCAACAATACATGGATCGTTCTGCCTATGTTGGTTTCTTCTCTGAGACCAAAATGGAGAATATCAAAGCGGATAATAGTAAAGGCACTCTGGTGTACGACGCTGCCACTGGAACAATCCAAATGTCTGCACTTATGAAGGCCTTTGAATTTGAAAAAGCTCTCATGCAAGAACACTTCAACGAAAACTATGTAGAAAGCGACAAGTTCCCTAAGGCTGTTTTCAAAGGAAAAGTAGAAAATCATACTTCTCTCAACCTGTCGAAGGATGGAAGCTATAATGTAAAGGTGAGCGGCGACATGAATATGCATGGGGTTACTAAAAAAATCACCACTGATGCCGTTTTCAAAGTTGTAGGAGGAAAGATTACATGTGAATCAAAATTCAATGTTAAACCTGAAGATTACAATATCACTATTCCGAATACGGTAAGAGATAATATCGCATCTACCATTGCCATTACAGTAAAAGCTAATTTGGAAGTTCTTAAGAAATAAATAGAATGAGATACTCTATTCCCAAAGTATTTGCAATCGGACTCGCATCTGCGAGTCTATTGCTTTCAAGCCCAACCAATGCGCAAACGGATACTACCGAAGTAGATCTTTTGGCGCTCTTAGGTGAGGAAGAAGAAACTAACTACACAACAGCAACCTTCAAATCCACTCGTGTAATAAATGGACACAGCGTGGAGAATGTGGCAAAAGGAGTACTTGATTTTCGAATATCTCACCGATTCGGATTCATCAATACGGGTGCATATGAATTATTTGGTCTTGATGGCGCCACCATACGTTTGGGCTGGGAATATGGAATCACCGATTGGTTAATGGTTGGCGTAGGAAGATCAAGTTTCAACAAAGCTTATGATGGTTTTGTGAAAGCCAAAATACTTCGACAAAGCACTGGAAAACGAAATATGCCCGTGTCCGTCTCGTATTTTGGATCTACGGTCATCAACTCTATACGCTGGGCCAATCCTGAAAGAGAAAATTACTTTTCCTCACGCGTGTTTTATGCACATCAATTATTAATCGGGAGAAAATTCAATAACGCTTTGTCTCTACAATTAAGTCCAACAATCATTCACCGAAATCTCGTTAAGACCCGTGCAGAGTCGAATACAGTGATGGCTATTGGAGCCTCTGGAAGACATAAAATCACACAACGCTTGTCTTTAAACGCTGAGTACTTTTATGTATTACCTGATCAACTGGCAGCTCAATACAAAAACTCCCTTTCTATTGGTGTGGATATTGAAACAGGCGGACACGTCTTTCAATTACACTTGACCAATAGTACTGCAATGACAGAACCTGGCTTTGTAACCGAAACTGTGGGTGAATGGGGCGAAGGCGATATTCACTTTGGATTCAACGTATCGCGCGTATTCACAATAGTACGTAAGAAAGAAATAGTAGAGCCTTAATCGACACCGAGATATTTGTGCGTTTGCACTGATATTCTCCACTTCGTGTTTGAACGAATGTAATCCATGATTAGAGGATAAGATTCATCTCTTCTATCCCATTCAGCTTGTAAAAACAAGGTGCAATGTTCCTGAACTCTGGATGCGTGTGACTCGCTCCATTCTAAGTCAGACTTATGGTAAACGATGACTTTCAACTCATCGGCTTGCTCATAAATTGAATCTACAGGAGCTTTGAACTTCTTTGGACTAAATGTCACCCAGTCCCAAGATCCTGTTAATTCATTTGTTCCTGAGGTTTCGATGTGCGTCCGAAGTCCTTTGGCTTTGAGTGCAGAAGTCAATAAAGTCAAATCATACATCGTTGGTTCACCTCCGGTAATGACAACGATCGGCGCACCCGACGCTTTAGCATCTTCCGCTAATTGTTCCACTGACATTTTCGGATGTGCGGAAGCGTCCCAGCTCTCCTTAACATCACACCACACACAGCCCACATCACAACCGCCAAGTCTGATAAAATATGCAGGTGTTCCTGCAAAGAAACCCTCACCCTGAACGGTATAAAACCGCTCCATCACTGGCAATGAAACATTATCCATTATTCCGAATCACTTTTTGAAGACTCACCAACAAACCAGTCAATCTTATTTTTAAAAAGCACATTGAAAGTAGTGAGCGAACCATAAATCTTAGTGATATATTGTTGCATCTCCACCTTCTCGCTATCCGTCAATTTAGAATGTGCGTTGATCTTTTGTTCCAATACGCGAAGGCGATCGCGCAGCATAACTATTTTATGGAAAAATGTTTCTACCGGAACCTCTTTAGGTTTTAAGGAGCGATCCGCAGGTTGCAGAAGTAAAGCTCCTCCCTCCCATTTATCACCCAATTGTATTACTTCGCCAGCATCGTAATACATATCGAAAACATTTTTTACTGCTTCGACTACATCTTCCAACTCTACATGCGAAGCCACAACTGGGGCGGCTTCCAAAAGAGTATATCCATCGAAAGCTTTTCCTAACTCCTTTTCACCATGCTCTTTAAAAAAAATCTTGTACTTGTAATCATCCACTCCAAACACAACTCCATCACCAAATTGAGGATGATTGATTTTTGCTCCTATTCCGAAATTCATAATGATAAATTATAAGGTTCGTAACTACTAATTTTATCCAATTCTAATATAGTGTGTCCGCGCTCATCCTGCTGAAAAGCTTTGATAAACTTGGCGCCAACTATCAATTCACTCGCTACATAAGAATGGCGGCAATGAACAGTCTGATTGAATGTATCATCAAATCCTGAAATCAAAATTAAAAATTCCGCATTGCGGTGTTTCAATTGTTCATACGTCAAATCATTCAATGGGCTTGACTCATTTATCTCATGAACAAGTGTCCAACTCAACGCCAAAAACATTACCTCCGAAGGATCCAGAGGAATTTCAAAAAATTTGCGATTGCTTGACAAATCATCCGACTCACGAATGGACATGATCACGCGGGCATTCATATTCATTAAAACATTATTGCGTGCATTCGCAAAACGAAACATGAAGGCCTTTCCTTCCTTGTATGGTGCGATGATTGCATTTTTTGAAAAAACCAATTTCGCTTTTGGCTGCGAAAATCTCGTATATAGCAAACCTGTGCCAACCGCAAAAGCCATGAGTCCTGTAAGCGCCTCAAGAGCTGACACGGACGATGCTAGTGCACTTTTTGGAGCCATCGCTCCATAACCTACGGTAGTAAATGTCTGAGCTGAGAAATAAAAACAACCCATAAATTTCTCAAAGTTGGTTTTGCCAGCCATACCATTGAGATTTTCAGGACCAATCGTAAAATAAACGAGCGCGAAAAGTAGATTTATAACAATATAGCACGTGAGGATCAATCCGAAAAACTTCCACCCAGAAATACCCAACAACTTTTGATAGATATTCTGAAAACCGCCATCACCGCCCTTTCTGCGCATATTGAAAGATCCATCCTTATTGATGAGTCTGTCAACCTTACCGTTGACTTTTTCACCAAAACCCGGATCATTGATGCGGCTCTTTTCTTTGAATGATGCCATTGAATTATTCTACAATTCTCCCAAAAAGATCATAGTGCTCCGCACTTTCTATTTCGACATTGACGAAATCTCCAATGCGCAAATAACCCTCCGATTTGTTGATTACTACCTCATTGTCAACCTCTGGAGAGTCAAACTCCGTGCGACCGATATAACAATCTCCCTCCACGCGATCTACTAGAACCTTGAAAGTCTTGCCTACTTTCTCTTCATTCAATTCTAGGCTAATTTCCGACTGAACTTCCATGATGGCATTAGCGCGCTTCGTTTTCACTTTCGCAGGCACATCATCTTTGCTATTGTAGGCGTGTGTGTTTTCTTCGTGAGAATAAGTGAAAACCCCAAGACGATCAAATCGCATTTCTTGTACCCAGTCTTTCATTTCTTCAAAATCAGATTCAGTCTCTCCAGGATATCCTGCAATCAAAGTTGTGCGCAATGCGATGCCTGGCACTTTATCCCTGATTTGATGAATGAGGTCTGTTGTTTTTTCTCTTGTGATTCCACGACGCATTGCCTTCAACATATTGGTAGAAGCATGCTGCAATGGCATATCGAGATAGTTACAAATATTGCTTCGTTCTCTCATAACATCTAAGACATCCATCGGGAAACCGGAAGGAAACGCATATTGCAAACGAATCCAATCGATACCTTCGATGTCTGACAGATGTTTGAGCAAATCTGCAAGCTTTCTGTCTTTGTATATGTCTAATCCGTAATATGTCAAATCTTGCGCAATCAAAATCAACTCACGGGTTCCATTCTTTGCAAGGTTCTTCGCATTTTCCACGAGTTGCTCCATGGGTGTGCTGACATGCTTGCCTCGCATCAATGGAATGGCACAGAAAGAACATGGTCTATCACATCCTTCTGAGATTTTGAAATACGCATAATGGGCTGGCGTCGTCAACAAACGTTCTCCTACTAGCTCATGCTTATAATCAGCTTTCAAAGTCTTCAACAATCTTGGCAAGTCGCGGGTACCAAAAAAAGCATCCACCTCAGGAATGTCTTTCTCCAACTCCGGCTTGTATCGTTCACTCAAACAACCTGTCACAATGAGCTTGTCAACATTTCCCTTCTCCTTCTCCTTTGCCCAAGCAAGAATAGTATTGATACTTTGCTCCTTTGCATTATCAATAAATCCGCATGTATTAATGATTACAATTTCCGAATCCTTTTCTTCTGATTCGTGCTCCACTTCAAAACTGTTTGCTTTCAGTTGAGCCATCATCACTTCACTATCAAAAATATTTTTTGCGCAACCAAGTGTCACCACGTTCACTTTATTCTTGCGGAGTGTTTTTGTTTTCATTTATACTGTGGGATTACCTTGATTGAATAATGAATCGACGAACTCAAAACGGTTGAAGACTTGAAGGTCTCCGATTTTTTCACCAACACCGATATATTTTACAGGGATACTAAATTGATCTGAAATCCCAATCACTACGCCACCTTTGGCTGTTCCGTCAATTTTTGTAATTGCCAACGCATTCACATCAGTGGCTGCAGTAAATTGTTTGGCTTGTTCGAAAGCGTTCTGTCCTGTGCTTCCATCTAATACAAGAAGTACCTCATGAGGCGCATCTGGCACCACTTTCTGCATCACTCTCTTAATCTTCGTGAGCTCATTCATCAAACCCACTTTATTATGGAGACGGCCCGCAGTATCAATGAGTACGACATCCATATTTTGAGCAACGGCGCTTTGCAATGTATCAAAAGCCACGGAAGCAGGATCAGCTCCCATCCCTTGAGATACGATTGGAACATTAGCTCGCTCGCTCCAAATTTTCAATTGATCCACCGCAGCAGCACGGAAAGTATCGGCTGCACCCAACATCACATTCTTACCCTGAGACTTTAACTGATGAGCCAGCTTCCCAATGGTGGTTGTTTTACCTACACCATTCACGCCCACTACCATAATCACATACGGTCCCTGAACTTTAGGAATAAAAACATCTGCGCTTTCTTCACCTTCATGAGAAGAAAGTAAATTTGATATCTCCTCTTTAAGAATATTGTTCAATTCATCGGTGCCCATATACTTGTCACGTGACACCCTTTCTTCAATCTTCTTAATTATCTTAATCGTCGTTTCCACTCCTACATCCGAGCTGATGAGCAATTCCTCCAAATTGTCCAACACTTCATCATCCACTCTACTTTTACCAGCAATGACTTTCGCCAATTTTGAGAAAAAACCTGTCCGTGTTTTCTCCAAACCCTGGTTCAGGCTTTCTTTTTTCTCAGAGGAAAACAGCTTTTTGAAAAAATTCATGATTTATTGATATCTAGGGTGCAAAGATAAGCATATAAAAAAACCCTCCTCGTCGATGACGGGAGGGCTTTGTATCATTCAATATCTTCTCCTCAGTGATTAGCCTTTAGCAAACCACTCAGCGATTTTATCGTTGTGTACAATTTCTTCCTTGAAAGTGTAAGCGCCTGATTTTGGCGACTTCACCATCTTAATCACCTTAGTGTGGTTCTTACCACCTCCGGTCTGTAGGGTTGCAACTACCTTCTTAGCCATGGTACGTCAGTATTACTTGATTTCTTTATGTACAGTCATCTTCTTCAAGATCGGATTGTATTTCTTCATTTCCAATCTATCGGGAGTGTTCTTTCTGTTTTTGGTTGTGATATAACGGCTTGTGCCGGGCATGCCTGAGGTCTTGTGCTCAGTGCATTCCATAATCACCTGAATTCTATTGCCTTTCTTAGCCATAACTTCTTGTAAATGGGGGGCAAATGTACTACTTCTTTCCTTTTTTACAAAATCCATTGTTAAAAAAAAGAAAGATTAACACGAATCAATACGCAAGATACTGACTATCAGTTATTAAAATTCAACTCATATAAAAAATAATCTTCATTGGAGTAAATGAGCTTAAATGGAAGAGGCTGCTCATGTCGATGCTTATTGACCACTAGAAACTTACCACCTGAATCAAAAACCCTCCTTAAGTAATTGGTATCCAATAATTTAGGCGAAGCACATACCCAGCCTTTGCGGTGAGTCAAGTACAATTCCTGAGGATTGCCTTCGCCATTGGTGACGATTAAATCGCCTTTAGGAATGAATCTATCAGCCAATTGCTCCAGTTGAAGCTTATATAAATTGTGCTTGTGAATTCTGAAATCATGAATTTGATTCGCCAGTCCTTCCACGACCACAGCGAAGGCCAACACCCAAACAAACTTAACATTGGAAATTGATCTTATGAAGTGTGCGCCCAGTGCCGCAAACAGAGGCGACAATGGAATCATATAGTAATGCTGAAACACAAAGTGCCTACCGGATTTTGCCGCATACACAGCAAAAGTCAAGAGCACTACAAAGGTCAACAGAATTGCGGTCTTGTCCTTTCTTTTGAAGATTAATACTATACCACCAAGTGCCAAAAAAGTGGCTACGTAGCTCATAGTGACGTTGAAATAAAACAGACTTGCCACCTTAGAAGGATTTGCAAAAATCACATCCAAACCATCAGAAAAACTCTCTCCCGAATTGTACCAAACGCCACTTTCACTGGAAATCTTGACATTCCAGACAAAATACCAAAGTGCAGCAGCCACAAGAGGTACAGCTGAAAAAATTAAGATAGAGATCCTCTCCTTTATTGATGCGACTTTAAAGAATAAGAACACAATCATAACCGATAAAATCACCGATGCAGAAATCTTAACCAGGATGGCTAGTGTGGATAAGAAGAGGTAAAACAAAAGGAGATAAAACTTCTTCTGGTCGAAATATTTTAAAGCAAAAAACAGAGCTCCCAAGGAAAGAGAAATAGAGGCTACATCCGGCATGAACTTTCTTGAAAATGCAAACCAAACCGAAGTCGCCAGAAATAGCAACGCTATGAAAGCCTCATCTTTATCGCGCCATCTCTTTACGAGAAGATAAAACCACCACAATCCAAATGAGCCGATAATCAAGGATATCAGACGACCATACCAATGATCATATCCAAATATGTCTGCAATTAAAGCAAACAGATAATTTAGAATTGGAAATTCCATCCCAACTATTCCCGAGCTAGCGGATTCACCTACCCCAATGTCATCGATCATTGGGTGAAAAAAATCCGTTTTGTCTTCATGATAATTACGAGCTACCATCAAGCCCGTTACCTGACGCCAATTGTGATTTACCTCCAGCGGTGGATGCTGGATTCCATACAGCCTAATCAAAAAGAAAAAAGCAATGACGATAACAGCGCGATATTTCACAATGAGACTCATGATAAATGTTTCAAAGCCTCTCGAACAGTTAATCCTGAAAATTCATTGGTGGAAACAAAATTTTTCACAAACCTCGGATCCTCATGAGCGTATTGACGCAATGCCCAGCCCATTGCCTTGCGAATAAAAAATTCCTTCGAATCTTGATGCTGCAATATGGATTTGATTAACAAATCAAGATCGGTTTCTTTTTTATAGAATATCTGAAAAATAATTGCGGAGCGATTCAGCCACATATTGTCTGATAAAATCCAACGATCAATGATGCTTTCCTTTTGATCAGGAAACTCCTTAAAGTATTTAGCCGCCAAATGAGACGCTAAAAAATCTACCGTATCCCACCATGATTTTTCTGTGATCAACCACTCTATTAGCTTAATGCTTTCTTTGTCTTTATAGATCTTCTTCTTCTCGGCATATTCCATGGCAAAATAATGAAATTCGCGATAGGGCTTTTGCCAAAGAGATTTAACCAATTCCGTGGAATCGATTTCTTTATCCATAATGACTTCTTTGAGAAGAGATTTAGAAATAGCTGTTCTGATGGGCTTTTTAATTCCCAAAAAAGGACTAATCCCTTTCATGTAAGCCTCCATCTTCAAGGCCTCTACTTGATTGGAATGTTGCTCGAAAATTGAAACCAATGACTTTAAAGCCTTGTGCTTGTCCATTTCGCTAAAATAAGGTTTCCCCCACATCGTTTTGTTGATAATAGAAAATGATATGAAGTGAGGAGTGTTGGTGAAAATCTACTTTTGTTCGTGGAAAAAAGTGTGTATCCGTAATTTAAGAAGATAACCGAAGCGTGGCAGAGAAGTCAAAAAAATCCAGTTCATCCAATAGCAGTTTGAAGTCATTTCTGCAAGATCCGCGCGTAAAAAAAATAGGTGGATTCCTATTATTATCATTTTCCATTTACCTATTCTTAGCTTGCTTGTCCTATGTATTTACAGGTGGACATGATCAACATCTTATTTTGGGAAATACAAATGCCGAGTCATTCTCCGAACAAGAACCTTATCGCAACTGGATGGGTAAAGCCGGTGCGCATTTAGCGCACTTCTTTATGTTCAAATACCTTGGCGTAGGAGCTTTCTTTATCGCTTTCATGTGTTTTTTATATGGGGTAAAAATTGCTTTCCAAAAAGCTCTATTACCACTTTTCAAAAGTTTGCGTCTCTCCATTTTGGGAGTGATGTACTTTCCTCTCTTAATCGGTTTCTTCTTTCATAATCGCGTTGATGGCTTTGACAGAAAAATTGAAATTACCTGCAACGACCGCTTTGTTGGAGGCTACGGGCACTTTGCGACAGAATACACCACCTTCAATCTTGGATGGTGGGGCACATTGATGCTGCTACTTGTAGTGGCCCTCGCTTACATGATTTTTAACCACAATCATAAAGTGGAGGCCGCATTTAGCCGTGTTGGTGAATGGATGAAGAGAGATGAGCGGGAAGGGGAAGGAGAACAAGAACAAGAACAAGAACAGGAACGAGAACAAGAACGAGAACAAGAACGAGAACAAGAACGAGAACAAGAACGAGAACGAGAACAAGGGAATAGGGAACAGGGGAACCCCGTTGGGGCGCAGCAAGGAACAAGGAACAAGGAAGAAGATTCAGAATTCGGAATTCAGAATTCAGAATTGAAAATTCCGAATTCAGAATCCGAAAGCCAGAATTCCAGTACCCCAACATATAGAACCATTACTAATAGTTTTCGCGAAGACCGTCCGGCGCCCATTACTGTGAACATTACACCGGATGAAGAGGACTCTGACGAGTTAGCGCCAGAGCCGTACCTCATCTCCCGCCCCGCCCCCCCCACTGATATCCCTACTCCTACTCCTACTCCTACTCCTACCCCTATTCATTCTCATTCTGATTCTCATTCTAATTCCGATACTCTCTCCATCACTCCAACCCCTACTCCTACTCCTACTCCTACTCCTTCCCCATCCCCCGATTCTTTTTCAATAAAATTCGAATTTCCCGAAGCATCTGTTAGTTCAACAGAACCCGAAGAACCAGAGTTCGACGACTTTATTCCTGAAGTTAAAAATGAAAACGCCCCCGTCATCAAACTAGCAGGTATGGAGGTGGAGGCACCGAAAGAGGAAGATGTACTAAGCGAAGAAGATCTGGAAAGCAAACTCAAGGAATTTGGTCCATACGACCCAAAATTGGACCTCAGTCGCTACGAACTACCGCCCATCGACTTGCTCAAACCTCACGGTTCGGGCGTACCTCAAATCAATAAAGAGGAACTCGAGGCAAATAAGAATAAAATTGTAGAAACGCTCAATCACTATAAGATTGAGATTGATAAAATCAAAGCCACCATTGGCCCAACCGTTACCTTGTACGAAATCGTGCCCGCTCCTGGCGTCCGCATTTCCAAAATCAAAAACCTGGAGGATGACATCGCCTTAAGTTTGGCAGCGCTGGGTATTCGTATCATTGCTCCAATACCAGGTAAAGGAACAATAGGTATTGAAGTACCAAACTCCAGACCTGATGTGGTATCAATGCAATCACTCATCAAGAGCGATAAATTCCAAAACTCCGACATGGATCTCCCCGTTGTTTTGGGAAAAACAATTTCGAATGAAAACTTCGTAGCAGATCTTGCCAAGATGCCTCACCTACTGATGGCAGGTGCTACGGGTCAAGGTAAATCAGTAGGACTGAATGCAATTCTTGTTTCTCTTCTTTATAAAAAACATCCATCTCAAATCAAATTTGTATTGGTGGACCCTAAAAAGGTGGAATTGACCCTATTTAATAAAATAGAACGTCACTTTCTGGCTAAACTTCCAGACTCCGAAGAAGCTATTATCACCGATACAAGCAAAGTGGTTCGGACTCTGAATTCTCTTTGTATTGAAATGGACGATCGATACGAGCTGCTCAAAATAGCTCAGTGTAGAAATATTAAGGAATATAACGCGAAGTTTATTGCACGTAGGTTGAACCCAGAAAATGGTCATCGCTACTTGCCATACATTGTACTGGTCGTGGATGAGTTTGCCGATCTCATCATGACTGCAGGCCGTGAAGTAGAGACTCCAATTGCCCGTCTGGCGCAGCTTGCCCGAGCCATAGGAATCCACTTAATTATTGCAACCCAGCGCCCTTCTGTAAACATCATCACAGGTACAATTAAGGCAAACTTCCCCGCGCGAATAGCTTTCCGTGTGACAAGCAAAATAGATTCACGCACCATTCTGGATGCTGGTGGTGCAGACCAATTGATTGGTCGTGGCGATATGCTCTATTCAACAGGTAATGATCTCATTCGTATTCAATGCGGATTTGTGGATACTCCAGAAGTTGAAGAAATCACTGAATTCATCGGAGCGCAACAAGGATATCCGAGTGCATTTATTCTCCCAGAAGTCCCAGACGAAAATGGCGGTGGAGAGGCTATGTCGTTTTCAGAAGATGAACGCGACTCACTTTTCGAAGAAGCTGCACGTATCGTAGTAATGACGCAACAAGGCTCTGCCTCGATGTTGCAACGAAAACTAAAACTTGGCTATAACCGCGCTGGAAGATTGGTTGACCAACTGGAAGCGGCTGGTATCATCGGACCCTTTGAAGGCAGCAAGGCCCGCAAGGTGCTCATAAGCGACGAGGTCAGTCTGGACCAATTTCTTAAAAACATGAATAACCCTGGATATTAATTATCAAGGGATTTTAATCTGAAACGTATAACTTTGCAGTCCTGTTTGTTTTTGGAACAGTTATTGAAAATCCGCGGAACAAGAATTTTTACAAAATGAAAAAGTTTACGTTTTTACTCAGTGCAGCCCTAGTTATTGCAGCCAATATTGCTTCTGCACAAACTTCGAAAGAGATATTAGATAAGCTCTCTGCTAAAGCCAAAGGTTGGAAATCTATTTCCGCAGACTTCACATCGACGCTTAAGGATGCCAAAGCAAACGTCAACCAAAAGCAGGAAGGCAGTATCAAAATCAAGGGAAACAAATATCACTTGAACCTTTCACAATACACAGTGATATCAGATGGTACAACTGTTTGGAGTTATGACAAAAAAAGTAACTCTTGTACCATAGATAATTTAGAAGATGTAAAAGATGGTGCCTTCGACCCATCAGAGATGTTTACCATTTGGGAAAAAGATTTTAAGCATGAAATGAAAAATACCAATGCCACTGTTGATGGCGAGGCATGTTATGAAATCAATTTGTATCCAAATCAACCTAAAAACAAGCCCTATCACACCATTGTGATGTATATTTCTAAATCAAAGTTGGAGGCCAACAAGATCGTCGTTAAGACTCGCGAAAACGCAGAAATATCCTATAAGGTAAAAAATTTCAAGACTAACACAGAACACCCTGACACCGAGTTCAAATTCAACAAAGCATCCTATCCTGGTGTAGATGTAGTGGATAATAGAATTTAGAGATTGGAAGTTGGAAGTTGGAGGTTGGAAATTGGAGATTGGAGATTGGCGATTGGATGATGCGAATTACGAATTGCCAATTCCGAATTATGAATTACGAATTACGAATTCTGAATTATCCAATCCATGCCTTTGGTTAATTTTTTCAGCGTATCATGCTCTTGGCTTCCCTCCTCTGGTTGGTGATTGTAAATCCATGATGCATGTTCGGGAAGACTCATTAGAATTGATTCAATGCGCCCGCCTGTTTCTAATCCGAAACGCGTGCCTCTGTCATAGACTAAATTAAACTCGACATAGCGACCTCTGCGAATCAATTGCCACTGCTTTTGCCTTTCATTAAACGACAAGGATTTGTTATTTGCAACTATGGGACGATACGCTTTCAAGAATGTATTACCCACAGCCTGCATAAATTCGAAGTAATACTCCTTTGAGTGTTTTTCGTCAGGAACTAAGTAGTCATAAAAAATGCCACCAATACCTCTCGTTTCGTTGCGGTGACCTATGAAAAAATAATTATCCGCCCATTCCTTGAATTTGTCATAGTATGTTGCATCAAATGCATCACATGTTTCTTTCATGCATTGATGAAAATAACGCGCCTGCTCTTGGTTGACATAGATGGGTGTCAAATCAATACCTCCGCCAAACCAACAATCGCCCTTATCCGTTTCGAAGTACCGTACATTCATGTGTACAATCGGAACCATAGGAGAGTTGGGATGCATCACCAATGAAACTCCTGTTGCAAAAAAACGCTTTG
This sequence comes from uncultured Comamonadaceae bacterium, assembly GCA_964428835.1. Classification (GTDB taxonomy): domain Bacteria; phylum Bacteroidota; class Bacteroidia; order Flavobacteriales_D; family Sanyastnellaceae; genus JAIXWP01. The sequence goes on from CAYRZQ010000033.1 coordinate 38,824, forward strand.
CCTCTGGATTGACTTTCGCACTTAAAAAAGAAGGGAGGTCACCTTCAACAGCGCTGAAGTTGACTCCTCCCTTTTCAAATACATTACCATGAGAGATCACTCTGCTAATGCCGCCTCCACCTTGATGATGCGACCAATGATCTTCTGAAAATTTTGCCTTCCCATCTTCTTGTTCAAGACCTTCACAAATAGCTTTTTGTAAAGATTTTAAGTAAGAAGTAATCTCCTCTCGTGTGACCATTTTTACTTCTGAAGCTTACTATTTCTTAATCCGTATGCAAAGTAAATGATGATTCCTGCTACCATCCAAAACCCTGCTACCTGCAGTGTATTGATGTCTAGAGAAACAATCATTAATCCGCAAACAAGAATACCCAAAATTGGAACTATTGGCACCAACGGTGTTTTGAATGGACGCTCTAGATCTGGGTTAGATTTTCTCAAGAGCAATACTGCCAAGCATACCAAAACGAACGCGAACAATGTTCCAAATGAAGTGAGGTCTCCAGCCACGCTGCCCGGTACGAATGCAGCGAAGGCACCTACAAATAAGAATAAAATCCAATTTGATTTATATGGAGTTCTGTATTTTGGATGCAAGTCAGCAAAAGCTTTTGGGATCAATCCATCGTTGGACATGCTATAAAATACGCGGCTTTGTCCCATCAACATCACTAAGATTACAGAAGAGAAGCCAGCGAGAATGGCAATACTCACTCCTGTACCCAACCATTCCCAACCTGTCATATAAGTATTGATGGCATAAGCTACCGAAGCCTCTTTACCAGCAGTTTGAAACTCAGTGTAGTTTGCTACACCCGTAAGCACATAACTGAAAAGAACATACAATACAGTACACACAGCAAGCGAACCGAGGATACCAATCGGCATATCCTTCTTTGGATTTTTTGCCTCTTGAGCAGCTGTGCTCACAGCATCAAATCCGATGAATGCGAAGAATACAATGGCTGCTCCACCAAGTACACCTCCCCAGCCCCACTCAAAGAAACCTTCATGGCCCACAGTGCCCTCAGGAATCATATAAGGATCATGGTTCTCTGGTTTGATATATGCCCAACCCACAGCTATGAATACGAGTACAATGGCCACTTTAATAAATACTATTATACCATTTACAATTGCTGACTCTTGTGTTCCCTTTATGAGAAGCATCGTGAGGGCAAGAAGAATAATCAAAGCAGGAGCATTCACTATTCCATCTTGAGCAGTAACAAGTGACGCCAGACTTGATGGAAGTTGCTCGTATTGACTCTCAGATAAAACCAAAATACCATCTTTAGCACCTTTGAAGTCAGGGAAAGCAGCGGTAATCGTTGCAATGGCCTCACCGCTCACTGTGTAAAGTGTTTCAAAGGGCGAATGACACCATTCATAGGGTATGGCCCCTCCCAGCAGATTATTCAGATATTCACTCCAAGCGATGGATACCGTAGCAGCTCCAAGAGCATATTCCATAATCAATGCCCAACCAATGATCCAAGCAACCAACTCTCCCATTGTTACATAGGCGTAGGTATAAGCACTACCCGCAATCGGAAACATGGAGGCAAACTCGGCATAACACAATCCTGCAAAAGCACAACCTATAGCAGCCACAACAAAGCTCAATGTTACTGCCGGCCCTGCTGCTTCAGCGGAAGCGGCGGCTGTTCTAACAAATAGGCCCGCCCCGATAATGGCTCCAATACCCAGAAGTACGAGATTGGTAGCTCCCAATGTTCTTTTCAATCCTCCCTTCTCACCTTCTGTTTCATTAAGTAGAAGATTTAAAGGCTTTTTAATCCAAATATTACTCATAAGAATTGGTTAATGGTTTTGTGAAGAGTGGCAATAATAATTCAAAATCTTTATTTCTTTCTAGATTTTGTTGGTTTCGAGGGTGGCGCGACTTCTTTTTGTCTTGGAGGCTCTGGTATCATCACGTTTAATCTGGCGCTTATCTGATTGATTGGAACCGCAAAGCCAATGCCTTCGATTCCGTAGCCTACATATTTTGAACTTACAATACCTATCAATTCCCCCTTTTCATTGAGCATAGCACCTCCACTATTGCCTGGATTTACTTTAGCATCTGTTTGAATGTAGCTAAAGTCAGCAAAAGCTCGACGACCGCTAATCACTCCTTTAAACACCGACTGTCCAAGTAAGGTATCAGCAGGCGTTCCCATTAAATACACAATACTTCCAACTTCTTGCTCCTTCGTACTGGGGAGCAAAGCAGGTAAATTGTTTCGGTCCACCTTTAACAAGGCTAAGTCGCAGTCTGGATGCTTTCTCAATACCTTGCCATCTGAAACAGAACCATCTTTAAATTTCACCTTTACAGTTTCATTCTGTGCCACCACGTGGAAGTTGGTAAGAATATAGCCATCACCCGAGATAACGCAACCACTACCATGTCCGTCCGAAGTGATAATGGTTGGAACCGCGTAAGACAAAAAATCCCAATCCAATAATGCCGTTCCACCTTTAAGAGAAACTTTTTCATAATTTGATTGATCCACTGCATCAAAACTTTCAGATGACTTAATAAAGGCCATTACTTTCTCTTCAGTCATAAACTGATAAAGAATTCTATTTATCAATTGAGAAAAGCCTATTTCCCAGTTACTATTATCTCGATCGGCTATTCGTTCCTCTAGAGAAATATTCTCCCGCACCAAGACCTTTCCATAATATGAGCTAAGCTCCATATCTGCAAACATCTTCAAATAGACAGCAGTGATGCCAACCTTACTCTTTGGTCTGATATAACTAAACTCCAAGCGATGAACACGCATACTCAGGTGCAGAGAGTTTTTGTAATCAGGGAAAATTCGCTCGGTCGTATCTATATAATCGCTTTCACTTAGAAGACCATAAAGATAACCTTCGAGACCTGAGCTCGCTTCCAATATTTCATCGCTATTAGAAGATAATTTACTGTATCGTCCAGCTTCTCTTTGTTTCTCCGATTTATAATAACTTTCCGTAATTTCCCCTTCTTTCAAATCAAAATAAATCTCCTCGGTAGTAACATATTTATGCCCTTCTTCCCTTTTGGGAAGTGATGTATCGGATTGGGCGAATGCTGCAGTGAAACAGAATACGAGCAGTATCAATAAATTTATCTTTTTCATCAGTATTCTGTATTAAGATTTAAACCCTTGATAATATCCTCCGCAGAAACGGCAAAAGAAAGTCCTTCAACCGCTAGTCCCAGGTATTTCTCATTTATAATTCCCACTACCAAACCATTTTGATCAATCAGTGGGCTTCCATTATTTCCGTTGGATACTTTCGCATCGGTCTGCAAAAAAACAACCCCATTTTGTTCGCGATAACCGCTGACAATTCCAGAACTAATTGATTGCGACAATACCTTGTTAACGGGCGAACCGACACAAAAAACATTCTCACCAACCCTTCCAGACGTGGACTTCGAAAGCCTCAAAGAAGCAACATCCGTGGTATCTGAGCTGAGTAAAACAACATTGCTAACGGGATCTCTCTTTATCACCTTTGCCTTTTTCTTCGCGCCATTGGAAAATATAATATCTACTGAATCATTAGCCCCAACAATTCGGTGAGACGTGATGGCCAAGCCATCAGGAGAAATCATGCAACCACTGCCGTGAAACCCATCTCCTTCAATAGTTACCTGAGCATCGGCCATATTCTGAAAATCGCTCTGACGTTCCAGTGGTGCTCGAACTGATATCGGGTCTCCCTTAGAATAAGCTAAGTTGAAAGCCGCGCGCGTGCGATTATAAAGAGAAATAAACTCATCACTTTGTAAGGCTTGTGAAAGTCCGTTAATCAATGCATCCCTCATTGATAGAGAACTTTGGTACTGATAAGAAAAGTATCCATTTGAGAATAATGCAGATTCACTTTTCACATCTACAAAACTCAGTGCATTTCCGAAAATATCACAGAAGGTGTACCTCACATTAATAATCATTGATGTTCCAAAGTCCCTAATACGATACTCATCTGCTCTTAAGATTTCTATTCCAATAGAAAGACTCTTATCATAATTTTGAAAAATATCACTTTGATAATTTCGGTACCCAAGATCTTCTAATGTTTGATTCAACCACTGTGGAGGTTCTTCACCAAATCTCGACACAATTGTAGGTCCTTTATCTTTGTTCTTTAGCCAAGATTTATAATCCTTACAAACATGGAGAACACAGTTATCGGTTTTTAGTGAATCGAGATTTGTTTTCATTTTCACAAACACATCATCATGATTTGAAACCGGAAGCTTTTCCAGTTCGTCCACAACATATCTCTTTCGATGCATTTTTCCTGCTATCAGATAATCAAGTCCTCCTATCACGCCATAGCTAATCGCTGTGCCGTCTAATGCTCCGCTGTTTGCGTAAATAATTGTTGCTGCAGGCAAGAAGGTTACTAAAACGGCTGGGTCAAACCTCTTGGGTTTAATTACTGTGCTTTTTGTTTTATAACCAGACCGAACTGTCGTTACGATGCAGGGTCTATGCTTTCGTATAGAAGCGCCAGCATATTCACTGGTGTAAATATCATTCACATAAACACTAGCCTTATCGTCCTTTGAAGTTACATAGACTGTTTTTCTTGAAAGAATAGTAGCGCAGCTACTAAATAAAATTACAATAAAAAATACTGTGATTCTGACTAGTTGCGAAATCATTAGCTTATTCAAAATTTACGTTTAATCTTTCATTGATATACTTCACAGGGATGGCGAATCCTATTCCCTCAGTAATTATTCCCATTGCCTTTGAAGAGACAATTCCCACCAAATCACCATTTGCATTGATCAAAGCACCTCCGCTATTTCCGGGACTTATGTGCGCATCTGTTTGTATCAAATCAAGCTTATTATTCTTTCTCAAGCTGCTTATAATACCTGCTGTGAGTGTTTGTCCCAATTGCGGATCAGCTGGTGTGCCTATCACTCTTACCTTGTCCCCAAGCCGTACTTTACTTTCCTTTTTTGCTTGAAGAAACTTAAACTTACGATCAGAGGAAATCTTAAGTAAAGCCAGATCTGAATATGCATCACTGCGAACCAATTCTGCAGCGTACTCAGAACCGTCATTCAAAATCACCTTGAGTTTTTTCGTTTTCACACCGGCCACATGGTGATTTGAGACGATATATCCATCCTCACTCAAAAAACATCCGCTTCCATGTCCGTCGTCTGTCTCAATTGTCACAACCGCTTCAAGCAGTTGATTCACTGATTTATTTGTGTTTGAAGAATTTTTAATACGAAGTAATTCCTGCGAGCTCACATCAGACATCGCATTGGAGCGTTCTTTTATTTTATCCAGAATTGTCTCTGAATGTGAAATCTCGAAAGCCAGTGCTTGAAATAAATCAAATAGTAAAAATCCCCTTTTAGAGTAAGCGTTTAACAAATAGTGACAACCGAAATTATCGAGTTGCAAAATCCCATAACTACCCTCATAGACATTAGTTTTAATTTGAATTCTTTCGGTGTAAATTGTCGTTCCGTAAAGATCTTTAATGTCTAGAAAAAACGTCGCCTCTCCTATTGCTGTGTAGTTTTTATACGCAGTCTTGAAGTAAAGCCTCTCAAGTGTTACATCAAGACTTAGTTTTTTTTCTGCATCATTGAAAAATGTATTTGAAGTATCAATCAGTCCTGCTAAAGACAGGTTATAGGCGAGAAAATTCCCAAAAACCTCACATTCTCCAGTGATAGAATCAACGGTATTCACCGTGTAGTTCTTTTTCATAGGTTTCCCTGAGTCCAAGTCGCGCACGAAAGTATCGGCTCCATGATTATTCGGTCCAATTTTTAAAAACATAGTTCCAAACTGAAAGGTCACAAGGTCGCTCAACTCACCCTTCATGGATTGGAGATTGGGTAGCCTTCCGTTGTTTCTTTCTTTAAGTTCGGTAACCTTTCCAAGATGCGAAAAGGTCCGATACCCTTCTTGAGAAATAACCAGTACTTTCTGCTTATCTATTTCATTGTCATAGAAGAGTTCAACACCGCCTTCTCCATAGTATTTTCGTGCATTTCCATCGCCGCTCTTCTGAGCAAAAGCTGCTGTGCTACCAAGAAAAAGGAGAGAAAATAATGAGATTTGAATTAATTTTTCAGCCATAATGGGTGATTTCAAAGCGCCAATCTAATTAAAAAAGTTCAAAACAGCTTTGTAGAACATATTGATTCTATCCATGTTTATGTTACTCATTCGTACTATCGAATGCCAATACAATGTCTGTACATGCTGAAACTTTGCTCATTCAGATTGATGAAATGGGCGACCAACACGTAATGACATCCATCGAAACACCGCTTAGAGAGGATGCCTTTGAAATGAGTGATGCGGAAAAAATTGATCAAATAGAGTCAAAATTCCGTGACATAATGGAAATCCTCGGTCTAGACCTGACTGACGACAGTCTTTCAGGAACCCCTCACCGAGTAGCTAAAATGTACGTCAAGGAAATTTTTAGCGGATTAAATCCAGCTAATAAGCCTGATGTAAAACTCTTCGAGAACAAGTACCAATACAATGAAATGTTGGTGGAAAAAAACATCACATTTTACTCGAATTGCGAACATCATTTCGTGCCTATCATCGGGAAAGCGCACGTCGCATATATGTCAAATGGCCAAGTAATCGGTTTATCAAAACTGAATAGAATCGTGCAATACTTCGCTAAAAGACCTCAAGTGCAAGAACGCTTAACGATTCAGATCGCAAATGAGTTAAAGAAAATTTTGGGTACCGAGGACGTTGCGGTTTTAATCGACGCTGTTCACTTGTGTGTGAGCAGTCGGGGTGTGCAAGATGTCAATAGCAGCACTGTCACTTCATACTATGGTGGTGCTTTTGCTGATGACGCTACGAAAAGTGAATTTCTAAAATACATTGGATTATAATGGCGAGGTATTTAATCATCGGGGGAACCACGGGCATCGGCGCCGAGTTAGCACAAATTCTTCATGCAAAAGGAAATGAAATTATTGCTACAGGTCGGGGCAACAACCGCCCACCTGTAGGCGAATTTATAAGCTGGGATGCTCATACCGACGAAGCACTGACAATCAATACCGATCAGATCGACGGTGTTGTGTATTGCCCTGGTACCATCGCTCTAAAACCTTTTCACCGCTTTACTGACGAGGAAATTCTTCAAGATTTTAAGATCAATGCATTGGGAGCAGCTCGTGTCTTAAGAGAAGTATATCCTCTCCTAAAAAAATC
>CAYRZQ010000034.1:0-42616 GCA_964428835.1 uncultured Comamonadaceae bacterium
ATGATTCGCGGTAGCATGTTGTCTGATGCTATTCTCACTATGAGTAGCATGAACGTGATCGCTGGAGAATTGGATGCTTAATTAATTTTTAGAAAGAAAATGGAAATCGATCAAAAAAGAGAGATTCGTTTCAACGAGGAAACAATGGCTACAGTGCAGAAGATTATCAAGCGCTACCCTGAGGGGCGCGAGAAGTCTGCATTGATTCCAATTCTTCATATCGCTCAGGCTGAATTTGATGGTTGGCTTAGTCCTGCTACCATGGACTATGTAGCGTCAATCCTCAATATTCAACCAATCGAAGTATATGAGGTTGCATCATTTTATTCGATGTTCAACCTCAATCCAGTGGGCAAGTGCTTGATTGAAGTTTGTCGCACAAGTTCATGCTGGTTGATGGGAGCTGAAGATGTGGTAAGACACATTGAAAAAAAATTAAATATTCATGTTGGTGAAACAACCGCTGATGGTCAGTTCACTTTGAAAACCGTTGAGTGCCTAGGCTCTTGCGGCACAGCACCAATGATGCAAGTTGGACATGAGTATCATGAGAATCTAACGCTTGAAAAAGTGGATGAGCTTCTCAACAAATGGAAAGCAGAAGGTAAACGAAGCAGATATTGTTAAGATGGGAAAGAAACTATTACTTGAGCATGTCGATGTGCCCGGTATCAACACCTTGAGTGTTTACCGTCAGAAAGGAGGTTATGCTTCCGTTGAAAAGGCATTGAAAACGATGACACCCGAAGCGGTGGTAGAAGAGGTAAAAACCTCTGGTCTGCGCGGCCGCGGTGGTGCTGGTTTCCCAACGGGAATGAAGTGGAGCTTCCTTGCAAAACCTGCAGGTGTTCCTCGTTATCTCGTTTGCAACGCCGATGAATCAGAGCCCGGTACTTTTAAGGACCGCTATCTGATGGAAAAAATTCCGCATCTTTTGATCGAGGGAATGATCACAGCGAGCTATGCTCTCGGTGCTCGTACATCTTATATCTATATCCGCGGAGAATATTTTTATGTTGCTCAAATCCTCGAAAAGGCAATAGCTGAGGCTTACGAAGCAGGTCTTTTGGGAAAAAATATTTTCAATTCAGGTTTTGATCACGACTGTTACGTGCAGGTTGGTGCAGGTGCATACATCTGCGGTGAAGAAACAGCGTTGCTCGAATCTCTTGAAGGTAAGAGAGGAAATCCACGTATCAAGCCGCCGTTTCCAGCGGTAGCAGGCTTATACGGATGTCCAACTGTGGTGAATAATGTGGAAACTATTGCTGCAGTTGTTCCTATCGTAAATCATGGAGGTGCTGCTTATGCCGCAATTGGTGTAGGTAAGAGCACAGGAACAAAACTCATTTCGGCATCTGGACACATCAAGAAGCCAGGTGTATATGAAATCGAGCTCGGTGTTCCGGTAGAAGAATTCATTTACAGCGACGAATATTGTGGAGGTATTATCAACGATCGCAAACTGAAGGCAGTTGTTGCTGGAGGTTCGTCTGTTCCGATTTTGCCTGCTGATTTGATTTTGAAAACTGCAGCCGGAGAACCTCGCTTGATGTCTTACGAAAGTCTTGCTGATGGCGGCTTTGCGTCGGGTACAATGCTCGGTTCAGGCGGTTTCATCGTTATGGATGAGACTGCAAGCGTGGTAAAAAATCTTTACACATTCACACGATTCTATCACCACGAGAGCTGCGGTCAATGCAGCCCTTGTCGCGAAGGAACAGGATGGATGGAAAAAATCATGCACAAGATTTTGGATGGTGATGGCACCATGAATGATATCGAACTTCTTTGGGACATCCAAGCCAAGATCGAAGGAAAGACCATTTGTCCGCTGGGTGATGCTGCTGCATGGCCTGTAGCAAGCGCCATTCGTCACTTCAGAAGTGAGTTTGAAGAATACGTGCGCCGCGGTCACTCCATCAAAGATGTGAAGCATTATTATTCAACCAAAGGAATTCCAGAACCTGCTTATTCATAATAGAACATGGCAAAAGTTACCATAGACGATATTACTATTGATGTTCCAGACGGAACAACAATCTTACAGGCAGCGCGCATGATTGGTGGAGACATTGTGCCACCAGCGATGTGTTATTATTCAAAGCTCAAAACTAGCGGTGGGTATTGCCGTACTTGTATTGTGAAAGTAGAACAAGGTTCTGCAAAAGATCCTCGTCCAATGCCGAAGCCAGTGGCATCTTGCCGCACAACGGTGATGGACGGAATGGTAGTGCGTAACATTACTTCACCAGAAGTATTGGAAGCACGCGCTGGTGTGGTTGAATTCCTTTTGATCAATCACCCACTCGACTGCCCTGTTTGTGACCAAGCCGGGGAATGTCACCTACAAGACCTTTCATACGAGCATGGCAAGGCATCAACACGCTATGAATTCGAGCGTCGTGAGTTTGAAAAAATCGATATTGGTGATAAAGTACAGTTGCACATGACTCGCTGTATTTTATGTTATCGCTGCGTAAAAGTGGCCGACCAAATCACCGATGGTCGTGTTCATGGTGTTATCAATCGCGGAGATGTAGCAGAAATTTCGACCTACATTGAAAATGCAATTGATAACGATTTCAGCGGAAACGTGATTGACGTTTGTCCAGTGGGCGCGTTGACGGATAAGACTTTCCGCTTCCAAAGCCGCGTATGGTACACCAAGCCGGTAGATGCTCACAGAGATTGCGATAAGTGCAGCGGAAAAGTGAGATTGTGGTACAAAGGAGAAGAAGTATTGCGTGTAACAGGAAGAAAAGACAAGTATGGCGAAGTAGAGGAATGGATTTGTAATTCATGCCGCTTCGATCACAAGAAAACTTCTGACTGGGTGATTGAAGGACCAACTAAAGTGGAAAGACACAGCGTGATTTCGGCCAATCACTACGAGAATCTTCGCGTATTGAAAGCAAATATTGAGCGTCAAAAGAAAGCGCTTCCACACGGAGAAAAAGTTCAACTCGGACAAGGAGCACTTGACCCAAATAACATTCACGGCAAATAATTATGGATCCAATTCTCATTTACAAAATCATTCTTTGCGTCGTGATCTTTGCAATTTCCTTGGGAATTGCGGCTTACATGACATGGGGCGAGCGTAAGTTATCTGCTGTATTGCAAGACCGCGTTGGACCTAACAGAGCAGGACCTTTTGGCTTGCTTCAGCCTATTGCTGATGGAATCAAAATGTTTATGAAGGAAGAGATGATTCCAGGAGCTTCCAACAAGTTCCTTTTCATCTTGGCGCCAAGCTTCTTCATGCTTACTGCATGTATGACGAGCGTCGTTATACCATGGGGAAGCAGTCTTGAAATTGGCGGCACAGTTTATCCCCTTCAAATCACGGATATCAATATTGGATTGCTCTATTTATTAGGTGTGGTATCGATTGGTGTTTATGGAATTATGATCGGAGGTTGGGCGTCCAACAACAAGTATTCACTTATGGGTGCATTGCGCGCGAGTTCTCAAATGATTTCTTACGAAATCGCAATGGGACTTGCACTTATCGCACTCGTGATGTGGACTGGAACATTGAGTATTGGTGAAATTGCGCGTCAACAAGATGCGGGTTGGGCAAATGTGGTTTACCAACCACTGGGCTTCCTCATCTTTTTAATATGTGCTTTCGCTGAGTGTAATCGCGCCCCATTCGACCTTCCAGAATCTGAATCTGAACTTGTAGGCGGATTTCACACAGAATATTCTTCTATGAAATTAGGCTTGTTCCTTTTCGCAGAGTACATCAATATGTTTATCTCATCTGCGGTATTGGCTACGCTTTATTTCGGTGGTTATAATTTCCCCTTCCAACATGAGTTGGGCTTGGAAGGAAATACCCTCGCCATCATTCAGACGGTAGTATTGTTTGCAAAAATCATCATCTTCATTTTTATATTCATGTGGGTACGTTGGACGCTTCCACGCTTCCGTTACGACCAACTCATGAATCTCGGTTGGAAAGTATTGTTGCCACTTGCTTTGGCAAATATTTTCATCACAGGAATTGGAATGTACCTCTTCGGAAAACTCGGATAATATGGCACTAACGAATAGATCACAACTAGTAGAGGCGAAAGAATTGACGCTTGTAGAGCGCTTGTACTTGCCTGGTATCATCAAGGGTATGATCATTACATTCAAGCACCTTTTTAAACGTGTTCCCACGGTGAAATATCCTGAGCACAAAAGAGAGCTTGAACCAGTATATAGAGGACAACACGTTTTAAAACGCGACGAGGCTGGTGCTGAACGCTGCACCGCTTGTGGACTTTGCGCTGTGGCCTGTCCAGCAGAAGCCATCACAATGGAATCTGCCGAGAGAAAGAAAGGAGAAGAATCACTTTACAGAGAAGAGAAGTACGCAAAGATTTACGAAATCAATATGCTTCGCTGCATCTTCTGTGGATTGTGTGAAGAAGCCTGTCCGAAGGAAGCTATCTTCCTTACTGACCGCATCGTACCTACTACTTTCAACCGTGGAGAATTTATCTATGGTAAAGACAAATTGGTTGAACCAACCGATGAACGCGTTGATGTTTCGAAGCGTCAAAGACCTGAAGTGCTCGAGTTTAAAAAAGACAAGAAGCACTATCACAACAGAACATTTTTAGATAAAGTTAAAAAAGTAACCAAGGCACACTAAGCGTGCTGTTTTTATAAATTCCTTAATACCTCATTATGCTAACGGAATACGCCTTTTGGTTTTTGTCCTTTGTAGCTTTCTTTAGTGCGGCATTCATGATCATCACCAAGAATCCTGTTTACAGTGTTCTTTCATTGATTTTGACTTTCTTTTCTATCGCCGGACATTATTTTCTATTGAACGCTCAATTTCTAGCGGCAGTGCACATCATTGTTTATGCGGGAGCCATCATGGTTCTTTTCCTTTACGTGATTATGATGCTTAATCTCAATACACTGGAGGAAGAGAAAAAATCCACTTGGATGAAAGCGCTGAGTGTAGTTGCAGGTGGAATTTTATTGTTTGTTCTCTTAGGTATTGTGCGTCGCACCGACGAACTAACGGTAATTGCTGCCGCAAATGGTGCTGATTGCGGACTCGTTGAGAATCTTGGTAAAGCGCTCTATCGCGACTTCTTAATTCCTTTTGAATTAGCTTCTGTTCTTTTCTTGGGAGCAATGGTCGGAGCTGTTTATCTATCTAAAAAAGAACTTGTATAATGGAACTACTACCGAATATCACTATCAATCATTACCTCTTGGTGAGCGTTGCTCTCTTCTCATTAGGTATCCTTGGAATCTTACTTCGCAGAAACGCCATCATCATGTTTATGTGTGTTGAGTTAATGCTCAATGCGGTGAATTTGATGCTTGTAGCTTTTTCTAAAATGTGGGGACAAACAGATGCTCAAGTATTTGTATTCTTCATAATGGTAGTAGCAGCAGCAGAAGTAGCCGTTGGTTTGGCAATCCTGATGATGCTTTATAGAAATATGAACACCACTAGTACGGATGTGCTAGATAAACTAAAATGGTAAGAGAAATATTATGGAAAAATTAGTTACCCTTATTCCCCTTTTCCCGCTTGTTGGATTTCTCTATATCATTTTCCTTGGAAAAGGCCTTTCTAAAAACCTCATTGGTGGCATTGGATCTGGAGCGATCTTTTTGTCGTTCGTCACATCCATTGTTGTGTTCAGCACACAGCTTGGAGGCGGTAATCCAACCATCGTAAAAGTATTTGACTGGATCACAGCAGGAACATTCGACATTGACATCGCATTTATTGTTGATCCGCTAAGCACGATTTATCTTCTTTTCATCACTGGCGTTGGATTTCTGATTCACGTCTATTCTATCGGCTACATGCACGATGATGAAGGCTTCAATAGATTTATCGCATATCTCAATTTCTTCGTATTCTTCATGTTAATTCTCGTGCTTGGTGACAGCTATGTGACCTTGTTCGTGGGTTGGGAAGGTGTTGGTCTTTGTTCATTCATGTTGATTGGCTTCTGGTACAAAGACATGAAGAACAACGACGCAGCGAAGAAGGCTTTTGTGATCAATAGAATTGGTGACCTCGGACTCATCATTGGGATGTGTATGATCTTCATGCAAACGGGAACCTTGAAATACGATGATCTCTTTATTTCTGGAAGTGAGGCTGGTGCATTAAATGGTTGGTATCTGCACGCTGCAGCTATTTTCTTGTTCATTGGTGCAATGGGTAAATCTGCGCAGATTCCACTTCACACTTGGCTTCCAGATGCGATGGCAGGACCAACACCTGTATCTGCGCTTATCCACGCTGCTACGATGGTGACTGCTGGTATCTACATGGTGGCACGTAGCTCAGATATTTTCGCATCAAGTGAAATTGCTTCAAATGTCATCGTTTGGGCAGGATTACTCACTGCTATTCTTGGTGCCACCGTTGCACTCACACAAAACGACATCAAAAAAGTCCTCGCCTACTCTACTGTTTCTCAATTAGGATTCATGTTCGTAGCCCTAGGACTTGGCGCTTACAGCATCGCTGTGTTTCACGTAATCACGCACGCTTTTTTCAAGGCACTTCTCTTCCTCGGTTCAGGTTCAGTAATCCATGGAATGGGTGGCGAACAAGACATTCGTAGAATGGGCGGATTGAAAAAGTACATGCCCACCACGCATTTGACCTTCCTCATTGGAACCATCGCTATCAGCGGTATTCCTCCATTGGCAGGTTTCTTCTCAAAAGATCAAATCATCGCATTTGCATTTGAAGAGAATATGCTGGTGTTTGTGATTCTCTCTGCTGCAAGCGCATTGACAGCCTTCTACATGTTCAGACTCTATTTCCTTACTTTCCATGGTAAGTTCAGAGGCACACATGATCAAGAACATCACTTGCATGAATCACCGAAGGTGATGACCATTCCATTAGTAGTGTTGGCTGTTTTAAGCATCTTCGGTGGATTGATTGGTTTCCCTCACGCTTTGGGTCATACCATTCATTTCCATCACTGGTTGGATCACGCTCTTGAGAAAACCGTGGTAATGCCAATCCTTGATATGAGTCTCAGCGTCGAACTTATCTTAATGTTGGTGGCGACACTTATAGCTGCTGGATCTATTTTCTTTGCATACAGTAAATATGTAACAAAAGGAGAGTTGGCTCTTGAGGATGATGAAATTGAGTCTGGAGCTCATAAAACTTTGGCAGCAAAATATTACTTCGACGAGCTCTATGACGCCATCATTCGTAAACCTGTAGATGCAGCGTCTGCTTTCTTTGCGAAAGTTATTGAACCCACATTTATCGATGGATTGGTGAAGTCGGTTTCTGCAATTCCGACTGGCCTCGGAAGTGTTGCCAAGCTTGCACAAAATGGTAAAATGGTCATGTATGTAATGGCTATGATACTTGGACTAATCCTTATTCTTATCACACTACTCTAATTTAAAAAAACGACGACCATTATATGTTGACCCTCGCACTCATCGCCCTTCCCTTGCTCATGTCAGGAGCCGTATTCCTGCTCGGAGCGAAGGTGGCGCGTTCAACGGCCATGGCCACTACATTGGTAATGCTCGCACTTACCGTTTTTGGTGCAGTGCAGCTTTCACTAGGTAAAACGGAATTACTTAATTTCAACCAAAACTGGATTGGTCCACTCGGATTGCATTATCAGTTTACCCTAGATGGCATAAGCATTATGTTAGCGCTCCTCAGCGCAATCACAGCGCCACTTATTGTATATTCCACTATAAGTAAGACCTTCAAAAATCCACACATCTTTTATGGCCTCGTCCTATTGATGCTTGGCGCAATGAATGGCGCTTTCTTCGCCGGTGATGGTTTAATGTTCTACATTTTCTATGAAGTAGCATTGATCCCAATCTACTTCTTGATTCTCATTTGGGGACGCGGAGAAGACAAAGCAAAGGTGACTTTCAAGTTTTTTGTCTATACGATTTTTGGATCTCTTTTCATGTTGATCTCGTTATTGTACGTGTATCAACACACTACACCTCGCTCGTTCTCTTTTGATGCTCTCTATGCTGCTGGTACGAGTCTATCTGCTCTTGAGCAAGGCTGGGTGTTTGCTGGAATATTCCTCGCCTTTGCAGTCAAGATGCCAATATTCCCTTTCCACACCTGGCAGCCTTCGACCTACAATGCCGCTCCTACCGCTGGAACAATGTTGCTCGCTGCGATCATGTTGAAGATGGCTACCTTCGGCTTAATCCGCATCGCACTTCCTATGGTGCCTGTTGGTGTAGCTGAATATGGAGACTGGGCTATTGTGCTTTCCGTGATAGGCATTGTATACGCTTCTATGATGGCAATCGTGCAGAAGAATTTCAAACTACTCATAGCATATAGTTCTATTGCTCACGTCGGATTAATTAGCGCTGGTATTCTCAGCGGTAATCCACAAGGTATCCAAGGTGGTCTATTCGAAATGATTTCACACGGTATTCTTTCCGTTGGTCTTTTCTTCGTGTATGATATCATCGAGTCACGCATGGGGCATGATCGCATCAATGAGATGGGCGGAATTCGTGCTGTGAATCCAACTTTTGCATTCTTATTTTTTGCAATCGTTATGGGCTCTGTCGCTCTACCATTTACCAGCGGTTTCGTTGGCGAATTTTTACTCTTGCTAGGTCTTTTCCAATATAGCGGTACACTCGCACTCGTTGGTGGACTCACTGTAATTTTGGGAGCAGTATATATGTTGCGCTCTTTCCAAGCTATGATGCTCGGAGGTGAAAATAGCGCTACTGCTAATTTCGCTCCCTTGACTAAACATGAAACGATTCTTCTTGCAATCGTTGTCTTACTTGTGGTGGGACTTGGAATTTATTCTGATCCTATCCTACAACTTTCAAATAACGCTATTGATTCACTTCTCGCTACGACACGATGAAAGAACTACTGATAACCTCACTTCTAGGTATTGCCGTTTTGGCATTTGATATTGTAAAAATTCGCAAAGCGATTCTTCCCGTAATCATACTTGGCTTCTTAGCTACAATCGCCTCCTGCGTAATGGACTGGGGAATGAATGAAAATCCATTCAACAATAACATGTTGCTCATGGATAATTTCGCCTTAGGCTTCATTGCCGTGCTCAGCATCGTAGCGATGTTTTGGTTTTTAATATCGAGCGATTACTTCGTTAATGACGTTTCACGCACCGATTTATACGCATTGGTAGTATTTTCCTTTTGCGGTGCTATGGTATTATCAGCCTATTCAAATCTGGTGATGCTGTTTATCGGTATAGAGATTTTATCCATCCCGATGTATGTATTGGCTACCAGCAACAAAAAGTCTCTGACGAGCAATGAAGCTGGATTTAAATACTTCTTCCTCGGTGCTTTGGCTTCTGCAATACTTCTTTTCGGTATCGCTCTGATTTATGGTGCTACGGGCTCTTTTGATATGGCAGCTATCAGCGCGCATATCAGTGACGCAGGAACGGGAACCATCATGACCGCTGGTATCCTTATGATTATGGTTGGATTCTTCTTTAAAGTTTCCATCGCTCCATTCCATATGTGGACACCAGACGTTTATCAAGGATCTCCAACCGTCATCACAGCTCTCATGAGCACGGTGGTAAAAGGAGCTGCCTTCGCGGCGATGTTCCGCTTTTTCTATCTGGGCTTTTCTTCTTCTCTCGAATATACGTCGATGATATTTGCGGTGACTGCTGCACTTACACTTATCGTGTCCAACGTAATGGCAGTGTTGCAAACAAATACCAAGCGTCTGCTTGCTTATTCAAGTATATCGCACGCTGCTTTCATGTTGGGTGCGGTAATGACCGCAACGAGCACCAATCCACGCATCTTGATGTACTACATTCTCGTTTATAGCATCGCTTCCTTAACGTCATTCACTGTTCTTTATCAAGTTTCTAAAGTGCAGAATGGAGCAGAAGGATTTGATGCATTCAAAGGATTGGTAAGACGCAGCCCACTAATGGCTGGCGCAATGACTTTATCATTGCTCTCAATGGCAGGTATTCCGCCGCTGGCTGGATTTATGGCAAAGTACTTTGTTATTAGCGCAGTGTTGGATGCAGGTTATACTTCACTCGTAATTCTTATGATCCTTAGTTCAGCTGTTGCTGTTTACTACTATCTCCGATTTATTGTTGCCATATTCACACCAATCGAAAACGCAGGAAGAATCGTTTTAAACGATATTCAAAGAATCGTAATGATTCTTTTCACTGTTGCTTTGGTTGCATTATTTTTCTTGGCTGCTTTCGTTTAGAAGAGTAATCCTGGATCTCCAAGATTTCCACGTCTTTGAAGTTTCAAATCACGGAGCATGCTGCTCTTGATATTGATTTGAAACATGTATGATCTTCTGATACCGAACGGAATATATGTTGCTGAGGCTTCCCAGCAATGAAGATCAACATTCAACCCTACAGTGGTGGTCGTTAATTTCTCAGTATCAAAATTGTATCCGCTCTGGAAATTAAACGCCAACTTCTTGAATAAGGTAAACGATCCCATGAAGGTTGCCGCTTGAGTAACATCTTGATCAAAGCTTTGCGTAGTCCTATTAAATCGAGGAGTTACAGATACATTGTAGCTTAAGTTAAGAGTCCAAGGAATATCAAAATCAACGAGCATACCTCTATTTCTTTCGATGAATTCTTCCTCCTCCGTTGTTGTGCCTGCTGGCTTATTATTTGACTTCAAAGCCGCGCTGCTCAATTCCGTTGAAAGCGCCACTGTCGTACCCTCCATTCTCAGGAAATTGTTCGAATTCTGCCACACAAACTGATTTATCTCTGCTCCATTCTCATTGACATCGTACAAGCTATACGTGCTGCTATAATTGATGGTCGTATTCTTTGCAATCGTTGTAAATCCGTTCAATGATAGATTGCTAAAGTTTAGTGAGTCCGCAATGACATTATAACTGATGTTCGATCGGAAGCTTTCAATAATTTTAATTTTCTTGTAAGCCAATTTTTTCGAACTCTTGTCTCGAACCTTGGCTTCAATATTTTGATTTAGCCCAAAATTTATATTCTGTGCTTCCACTCTATTCCCTGGTGCAAAACGTGACAGCTCCCATTGACTGTAGCCCAGAAAGCTTCCATCAGGTCCGTAAAAACCAAAAGTTTGAACATTATCATAAGGTGTATAGCTCCATCCGATATTTGGCTGAACGAGATGTCGAAAAGCTTTAATCTTGGCATCGGATTTCTTCATCGTATAGGTACCATACCATCGCCAATTCATCGATAGCGAGGCATCCCATTGAAAATTTTGTTTGAATCCATAAAGCGTATCCACTCGCGACTCATTATTTCCAACGATACTGCGGTTGATATACTTGAAAGTCCAAAGCCAGTTACCATTCAAAGCGGGGTTGATAGTAAGTCCACCCGGTCCCTTGAGACTTGTAGTAAGTGAGCCATTATAGCGTGCACCATTTCTAGACACATTATTTAAACCACTGAGATTGTTGAAGCGAAAATCTCTTTCATTGGCCGAGACCGTATTTTCAAGGGAGCCATTAGCAGTAAATCCAATTGGATTTCGCACAAAAACCTTTTTCAACACATTGACGCGGGACATTGTCAGAGCCACGGCAGGCAACGTCATTGATACAATTCGAGACTGTGTATTTTGGGTATGATTCGCACTAACTCCAAGAGAAAAGGGAGTATTAGGGAATGTTTTGTTGTATTGAACTGACGACTGAAAAGTACTCGTAAGGAAGTCTGTCTGTGTGCTATTCAAATTATTGGTAAAATTCTGACTAGAACCTGCATTCACATTAGCAGTAAACCTGGAATTGGGTCGTGCTTTTGCATCTTGGCTATGCGTCCATCGAATATTAAAAGTGCGTAATTCTGAATCCTGGTTGAGTTCAGGAATTCCCTGTTTACTGATGGTTCGGCTCACGTCAAAATTTCCAGAGTACTTATAATTTTTCTTGTAGTTGGTACGATTGCGTGCCACCCAGCTTCCACGTGTGTAGATATCAAACAAGAAAGTGGTTTCTATATGCTCATTTACGGGGATATAATATCCT
Source organism: uncultured Comamonadaceae bacterium (assembly GCA_964428835.1). Classification (GTDB taxonomy): domain Bacteria; phylum Bacteroidota; class Bacteroidia; order Flavobacteriales_D; family Sanyastnellaceae; genus JAIXWP01. Next base: position 12,032 of record CAYRZQ010000034.1, read on the forward strand.
AGATTTTGCAGAAAATAACCGCGTTCCTGACCATTTCCATAACCTGGCAATAATATTCCATGCGTGCTTTCTTTTTTATTTGGAAAAAATCCGAATGGCAGTGCTAATGGTGTCGGTATTTTCCAAATCTTGAGGTAAAGAGGGCCTGAAACGACTTTTTCATTGGGAACAACTATGCCCTTGCTTAGGTGGAAATAGTAGTGTGGTTTGGGATTGTTGCAAGTAGTAAATTTTCCTTTGCCAATATCTATCCAGTCATTTGCTTGCTTTTTAGAGACACCGGCCAAAAGAAAAGCCTCACCCTCTTGAGTTCTAGCGCCATAACTCAATCCGCGTTTTGTTTTAAAATTATAAGCCAGCGAATCCTCATCAAACTCTGTTGTCGCATCTTTGAACACAGGCCTACCCTGCCATGTGCCTGTCGAGTCCTGAACACCCTTTGCAAAAGCGGTATATTCTTTAAATGAAAATTCAATTCTGGCTGCTTTCACCTCCAAATCTCCGTATTTGACATAGGAATCGACACCGTATAAATAGACTTTTTGTTCATCTAAATCCATTACTGTACTGTCCTTTCCGAAGTAAATCACATCATTATCGATACCAATATCAGGGGCGTCCAAAATAGAATCAGGTGCGGCATCGTTATTGGCAGGAACCATAAGCAGGCTATCAGCCGTTTGACCAAGCGCAAGCGGGCTGATGCTTATCAACATTATAAAGAGGAAAAAACGATAAAGGCCGCGCTCCATGCGTGTTTTGAAAAAATACTTTTGTTTATTAAGCCCAAACGGGGCCTCAAAGCTATGCATAAGGACGCAACAACGGTAGAAATGAACGCTCAAACTAAAATAAATCGAGGGAAACGCGGTGCAATGATAATTCTTGCCCTTGCGGCAATTTTTATTGCTGCCGTATCCACACCAATCAAAGATCATAAAAAAACCTTTACCGTAGTAATCGATCCTGGACATGGAGGTAAAGACCCCGGAAATATTGGTACTGGCCGTTTTAAGAAAACTGAAAAGAATATATCACTCGACGTTTCCCTGCAAGTAGGAAAGTACATAGAAGAAAATTATCCGGAAGTTGAGGTGATTTACACCCGCACCGGCGATACCTATCCAGAACTGTATCAGCGCTGCGAAATGGCCAATAAAGCCAAAGCAGACCTATTCATTTCCATACACTGTAATGCGAACGACAACAGACAGGCGTTCGGAACCGAAACATTCGTAATGGGACTTCACAAGTCGGAAGAGAGCTTGAAAACAGCAATGCGCGAGAATGCATCCATTTATCTGGAAGATAATTACGAAAAAAACTATGGCGGCTTCGACCCCAAAAATCCAGATACCTATATTGCCATGAGCCTCCGCGAAAACATCTTTTTGGATCAAAGCCTTGCCCTTGCTAAAAATGTTCAGGATGAGTTCAGGGTAAAAGTTGGCCGCAAAGACCGCGGAGTAAAGCAAGCTGGGTATTATGTCATTGCATTCACGAATATGCCTAGTATTCTTGTAGAGTTGGGCTTTTTGACCAACGAAAGCGAAGAGGATTTTCTTCACTCTGAAGATGGTAAAACCTACATGGCGTCAGCTATTTATCGAGCATTCAAGGCCTACAAAGAGAAAACTGACCTAAAAACCGGAAAAACCGATTCCTCAGTTACAACCAAAACTCCAGAGGAAAAAAAGCCAGAAACGCCCGCCGAGTCAACAAAAGTAAGTTCGGAGAGCAATGGGATCGTTTATAACGAAATCAAAACGGGAATAAAATTTCAAATACAGATTTTAACCTCTTCAAAACCTTTGAATAAGAAATCCTCGGAGTTTAAAGGATTGGACAAAGTTGATGAGTACATTAGCGGCAATGTTTATAAATACATGGCTGGATGCACCTCCAGCTTCTTGGAGGCTAAGGCCATTCAAAAGAAGTTGAGAGAAAAAGGATTCAACGATGCCTTCATTGTCGCATTTGAAAATGGACAACGAATTGACTTGAACGAGGCCATCCGCAAAACAACGAATTAAAGCATGAAATTATCCAAAGAATTCGTCATTGGTGTAGTCGTGGTAGTCGCTATTGCCGTGCTATACATGGGCGTCAATTATTTGAAAGGAATCAATCTCTTGGCAAAACAACTTAAGTTTTATGCCAAGTATGATAATGTAGCAGGCTTAACTGCCTCGAACGCAGTCGTTCTTAATGGCTATAAAATTGGAATTGTTAGTGAAGTGGGTATGAACCCCAATGGTGATGGATCACTTATAGTGGAAGTTGTTTTGAACGATAGCAAACTCAAAGTTCCTGCGGACACAAAACTGGAAATTTTCGATGCCGATCTATTTGGAGGTAAAGGAATTCGGATCTTGATGGGAGACAGCTCTGTGCTGGCCAATCATAAAGACACTTTGCTGGGCAGTGTGTCGCTTGGTCTAACAGAAACTATCAAAAATGAAATTGAGCCTTTAAAACAAAAAACTTCCGATCTCTTTGCCGGGCTAGATTCCGTGATCGCTTCCCTCAATGGCGTGCTAGGCTCTGCAAACGACAAAGAAGGCCTTTCTCAAGTATTTAAAAATTTGAAAAATACCCTTCAAAACCTTGATAATTCGACAGCCAAGGTAGATGCATTACTTGGTGAAAATTCCGGTAAGCTCAACAACATCTTCTCCAGCGTAGAGAGCATCAGCTCTAACATTGAAAAAAACAATGCCCAGTTGAGTAATGCTATTAAAAATTTTAGTTCCCTTAGCGATACACTAGCCAAGCTGGAATTAGCCTCAACGGTAATTAAGGTCAACCGTGCATTGGAGAGTTTCGATGGCGTGATGTCCAAGGTCAATGAAGGTACGGGAACTTTGGGGCAGTTGGTAAACAATGATTCGCTTCATACCCAATTGGTCAACGCTTCAAGAAGTCTCGACCTCTTGCTCGACGATATGAAAACTCACCCTAAGCGCTATGTTCATTTTAGTGTTTTTGGAAGAAAAGATGATGGCGGACTTTCGAAAAAAGAGCAGGAAGACGTCCGCGCTATCCTAAAAGAGTCTAAATAGCTCTTTTTATCTTTGTTTTACATAAAACCCCGTAAGTTTGACTCTCTAAATTGCAGCGTATGATTGCTCAGATACTTTTTATCATTCTATTAGCAGTAGCAGGTTATGTAGTTTACAAGCGTTTTATGTTCGTAAAGCGCAATATTTTTATTGGCCGCGACATCGCAATCGATGGTGATAAGTCTGTGCGCTGGAACACGATGTTTCGTGTGGCATTGGGCCAGGGCAAAATGTTTACTCGCCCTATTGCGGCAATCCTGCACCTATTTGTCTATGTCGGTTTCGTTATTATCAATATAGAAATTATAGAAATCCTCATAGATGGGGTGTTCGGAACGCACCGGGTTCTAAGCTTTTTGGGACCATTATATAGCTTTTTGATAGGTTCATTTGAAGTTCTAGCTTTATTGGTGCTTGTAGCAGTTATAGCATTTTTAGCTCGTCGAAATATTCTCAAGTTAAAACGCTTTCACATGCGCGAAATGACCGCTTGGCCAAAGAGCGATGCGAACTACATATTAGTGGCTGAGATCTTCATCATGTCTGCATTCCTCACCATGAATGCCGCCGACTTGGTTTTACAAGAAATGGGTAGCGAGCATTATGTTAGTGCAGGTTCATATCCAGTAAGTCAGTTTATCGCTCCTCTCCTATCTGGACTTTCAGAAGGTGCCCTCATTTTTATTGAACGTTTTTGTTGGTGGTTTCATATCATAGCGATTTTTGCTTTCATGGTGTATTTGAGTTATTCAAAGCACCTTCACATTATTCTGGCTTTCCCCAACACCTACTACAGCAAGCTCAAGCCTGCCGGAAGTTTTGATAATCTGGCAAGTGTTACACGTGAAGTAAAATTGATGCTTGACCCGAATGCAGATCCTTATGCAGCTCCTGCGGGAGATGCCGGCGCGCCTCAACGCTTTGGGGCAAAAGATGTGTTTGACTTGAACTGGGTTCAATTGATGAACGCTTACTCCTGCACGGAGTGTGGACGTTGCACCTCCGAATGTCCCGCAAATCAAACAGGTAAACTTCTTTCACCACGAAAAATCATGATGGATACACGCGACCGCCTCGAAGAGGTTGGAAAGGTGATGGACTCCAATGGTGGTGAATGGAAAGATGATGGAAAATCGCTTTTAAGAGACTATATCAGCGAAGAAGAACTTTGGGCATGTACCTCCTGCAACGCATGCACAGAAGCTTGTCCGGTAAACATTAATCCATTAGAGATTATCGTCGATCTCAGACGCTATCTCATCATGGAAGAATCGAAATCACCGGAGAGCATTACTGTAATGTTTAATAATATAGAAAACAATGGTGCGCCATGGGCATTTGCTGCCGGAGATCGCGCTAATTGGAGAAACGCGTAAAAAAAATGAATAATTTGTTGCAAGAGGCCGAAGAGGACGGCAAGAAAATTTCCCCTATTCTACCTGCTCACATTAAAAACTTTCTCATCGATATCGATGGAACCGTTGGTGAGGACATTCCGAATGAAGAACCAGAGCGCATGGAAGACGCGGGAGTATATCCAGATGCACTTCAAAAATGCAATCAGTGGTACGATGAAGGGCATGTAATATATTTTTTCACCTCACGCACCGAAGCCCACAGAGAGGTGACTGAAAGATGGCTGAAGAAAAATGGTTTCAAATATCATGGAATCATCTTCGGCAAACCAAGAGGCGGCAACTACCATTGGATAGACAATCACATGGTGCGTGCTACCAGATTTGAAGGCAAGTTTACTGATCTCGTAGAAAAAGAGATGGTAATTCAGGTCTTCAAAAGCGATGAATAAAAACGATTGAACAAACACTTCGATATGAGTCAGGATATTCAAGTAAAAACAATGGCAGAATTTCTCGCCGCAGGCGAGGTTCCTGAAATACTTTTTTGGGTAGGTTGCGCCGGAAGTTTCGATGATCGCGCAAAGCGAATCACACGATCTATCGCCAAAATTCTCAACCATTGTCAAATCTCTTTTGCTATTCTTGGCGAAGAGGAAAGCTGCACTGGCGATCCCGCAAAGCGCGCTGGCAATGAATTCCTATTTCAAATGATGGCGATGCAAAACATTGCTGTATTGAATGGTTATGAGGTGAAAAAAATCGTAACAGGCTGCCCTCATTGTTTCAATACATTAAAAAATGAATACTCAGAATTGGGTGGACATTATGATGTGGTGCACCACTCAGAGCTCATCAACCAACTCTTGTCAGAAGGAAGAATAAAAATTAAGGAAGGTGGAGATTTTGTAGGTAAAAAAATCACCTTCCACGATCCATGTTATCTGGGACGAGGAAACAATGTTTACGAAGCGCCCCGCGAAATGCTCTCGCTTCTTGACGCTGAACTTGTAGAAATGAAACGCTCTCGTGCCAAAGGTTTATGCTGCGGTGCAGGAGGAGCTCAAATGTTTAAAGAAGCAGAGCCAGGTAATAAAGAAGTAAACGTAGAACGCACAGAAGACGCACTCGAAACAAAAGCTGATATCATCGCCACAGGTTGTCCCTTCTGCAATACAATGATGACCGATGGAGTAAAACACTTCGAGAAAGAAGCAGAAGTCGTTGTAAAAGATATCGCAGAATTGATCGCAGGCAGAATTTAAAAAACATACAACACTATAAATCACTACGCCATGTTATTGAAAGGTAAAGTAGCCATCATCACCGGAGCCTCAAGAGGAATTGGAAAAGGAATTGCTGAAAAGTTCATCGAACAAGGAGCAATAGTAGTATTTACCTACGCATCTTCTGAAGAGAAAGCAAGAGCTCTTGAAGCAGAATTATCTGCAAAAGGTGGCGTTGCTAAAGGATATAAAAGCGATGCAGCAAACTATGAAGCGGCCCATGCGCTCATCGATGAAGTAGTAAAAGAATTTGGAACGGTCGATATTCTCGTCAATAATGCTGGTATCACTCGCGACAATTTGTTGATGCGCATGAGTGAGGAGCAATGGGATGAAATCATGCAAGTGAATCTGAAATCCGTTTTCAATTTAACCAAAGCTGTTATCAAACCAATGCTCAAGGCGAAGTCTGGCAGCATCATCAATATGTCGTCTGTAGTAGGTGTAAAAGGGAACGCAGGTCAAGCAAATTACGCTGCATCTAAAGCTGGCATCATCGGATTTACTAAAAGCGTTGCCGCAGAGTTAGGATCTCGCAACATTCGATGCAATGCTATAGCCCCTGGTTTTATCGAAACAGAAATGACAGGAGCATTGGATGAAAAAGTGGTGCAACAGTGGAGAGATGCTATTCCTCTAAAAAGAGGTGGCAGTGCCGAAGATGTTGCTAACGCGACATTATTCCTGGCTTCTAATATGAGTGCATACGTTACCGGTCAAACCCTACACGTGTGCGGTGGAATGTTGATGTAAGAATTTAGAATAAAATTAAGAGTGGAAATTTTAACACAATCACCTTCGTGGTTCATCCTATTGTGCCTCCTTGCAGGCACTGTCTATGCGGGTGCTTTGTATTTCAGAGATAAGTTCAATCGAACCTACGGCACACCTCTAGCCTCCCTTTTGGGAATATTGAGATTTATTGCCGTATTCCTTTTAGCGTTTTTCTTGTTGAAACCACTCATTAAGTCAACCGATAAGGAAGTTGAAAAACCTATTGTCGTCATCGCTCAAGACAACAGCGAATCACTATCTGTAGTTGCGGACAGCGCATATTATAGAACGACCTATCTCGATAATCTACGTTCCTTACAAACAGCACTTGGCGAAGATTACGATGTGCGCACCTTTTCTTTCGGCGACAAACTAGAAGAAGGTATAGACAGCATCAACTATAAAGCTCCACTAACTGATTATTCCAATTTCTTTAATGAACTAACCAACCGTTTTAGTGGAAGAAATTTAGGCGCCATCATCTTTGCTTCCGACGGGCTCTACAATAAAGGAAGCAGCCCTCGCTACTCTTACAAAAAACTCAATGCTCCTGTTTATACCGTAGCATTGGGCGATACTACGGTACACAAGGATGTTCTGATTTCAGAAGTTGCTGCAAATCGATTGGCATATTTAAACAATCAATTTCCAATTCAGATTACTGTTGAAGGGAGAAAAGCCGCAGGAGAAACTGTTCAATTAACGGTAAGTAATAAAGGAAATACTGTTTACTCTGAAACAATTACTTTTAATAATGAGCGTGGATTCAAAACAATCAATCTTCTTCAAGAGGCCAAAACAGTAGGCCTTCAACGATACACAGTCAATGTATCTACCGTAAAGAATGAAATCACCACTGCTAACAATCGTAAAGATGTCTTTATCGAAGTTTTAGATAGTCGTCAAAAAGTTCTTGTGCTCGCCTCTGCACCGCATCCAGATATACAAGCGATGAGCGAGTCTATATCTAATAATGAAGCTTATGCCGTAGAAGCTAAACTCGTCAAGGACTTCAAGGGAAACATAAATGATTTTAATCTTATCATCTTTCACCAACTGCCTGCTGTGGGCGGTGTTGGACTTAATTACGTCAGCAATGCCCTGGACAAAAATATTCCAGCACTATTTGTATGGGGTGCAAACACCGACTTCAGAGCTTTCAACGAGTTGACTATTGGATATAGCTTGAGCAACTACCGCAATTCAAACACAGAGGTAGGTGGAAGCGTTGCTGAAGCGTTTTCAATCTTTCAACTTTCTCCAAACACAGTTGAAATGATTCGCAACGTGCCCCCACTTACTGTGCCTTTTGGTGATCAATCAAGTAGTCAAGGTGCCATCACTTTTGTGCGACAACAAGTGGGACAAATTGCTACGGACAAACCATTGATTTCATTCAATAAAAAAGGTGAAACGAAAATAGGATTGATTGCCGGAGAAGGTATTTGGCGATGGAGAATAAATAGCTTCCGACAATTCGAAAATCATGATGCATTCAATGAAATGATCACCAAAATTGTGCAATACCTCGCAGTGAAAGATGACAAGTCTTTGTTTAGAGTGAATGCAAAAAATGATTTTCCTGAAAATGAACCAATCATTTTTGATGCTGAATTGTACAATGCGTCTTATGAGGCCATTACTGACAAAGAGATAAAAATGGTTATTAAAAATGAAGATGGCAAAGAGTTTCCCTATACCTTCTCTCCGCTTGGTGGCCGCTACAAACTCAATGCGGGCAATCTGCCTGTAGGCAATTATCGATATACTGCAACGGTTGTAAGTGAAGGACAAAACCTCATTGAAAGTGGTGAATTCAGCGTGAGCGCACTACAAGTAGAATTAACGAATACAATTGCCGATCATAAATTATTATATCAGTTTGCAAAAGACAACGGCGGTGAAATGGTTGGGCCTAGAGATGTATCTAAACTAGTCGATCTTATAAAAGCACGAGAAGACATTGCCGCGATATCTTATGAGAATAAAGAGTTGAATGATCTCATCAATTTCCGCTGGATCTTATTCCTTCTTATAGGTCTATTATCGCTGGAGTGGTTGCTTCGAAAAAGAGCAGGGACGTACTAGATAATAGGATAATAAGATAGTAGGCTAATATGATAGTAGGCTAGTATGATAGTATGCTAGTATGATAGTAGGCTAATATGATAGTAGGATAGTGTGATAGTGTGGAATTCAGAATTGCGAATTGTGAATTCCGAATTCAGAATTGTGAATTTAGAATTGTGAATTTAGAATATACATCTTGAGAGCACTGATAAAAATTGGGGGGGTGCCGGAGCACTTCAATTTACCTTGGCAGCTAGCTTTGGAGAAGGGCTTGTTTGAGAGCGCAGGGCTGGATGTACAATGGACTTTTTATGCTGGCGGTACGGGTGCGATGACAGCAGCATTGGCGCGTGGCGAACTCGATATCGCTATACTCCTCACAGAAGGTTATGTCAGTGCAATTTCGCAAGGCTTAGAAGCCACTGTCGTAAAAACTTACATCGAATCACCACTTGTTTGGGGAATCTATACTGGACTAGAAAATTCATTACAGGAATTAAATTCTCAAAAAGAATTAAAATATGCCGTTTCAAGATTCGGCTCGGGTAGTCATCTCATGGCAATGGTACACGCTCGCCAGCGCGGGATACGCATTGAAGAAAGTCAATTTCAAGTAATTCAAAGCTTACATGGTGGCGTGGATGCCTTAATGACAGGTAAAAGTGATGTCTTTTATTGGGAAAAATTCATGACGCGCCCTTTCGTGAAGAATGGAAGCCTCAGAAAAATAGGTGAGTTCAATGCGCCTTGGAGCGGATTTTTAATTGTTGCAAGTGCCAATGCCATGATGGGAAAATCTAAGGAAATCAAAGCAATGCTTGATTTAATGATTCCTGAATGCATCGCATTTAAGCAAGATAATCTGTCGCCTACACACCTCTCAAGAAGATTTGAAATGACGGAAACAGAGGCAATAAAATGGCTGGAAAACACCTTATGGAATAATGATTATAATCTGAATTTAACTAGCCTTGAAAATGCAAAGAAAGCCTTAGGAAGCATTGGATTTCCTACGGAGAAAATAGATTCAGAAAGATGTTTGGCCGAGTGGCTAAAACCAATTTAATTTTAATTCCATGAAAAATTATTGGCAGAAAAAATGGTTTAGGCGCGTGATTTATTTCAGCGCCCTCGTTCTTGTCTTAATTATTTTTCTTAAGCCCATTCTTCGTGGATTAGGCAATTATCTCGTGGCCGAAGATACGTTGGAGTATTCTGAATTGGTGGTAGTGTTGGGTGGAAGCAGTTATGAGCGCGGGATGGAAGCTGTTAAAGTACATCAACTATATCCTGCGAAAAGATATGTCACTACTGGAGGTCATGTGCCCAATACCCTGTTAGCGCTTGATACAGCACTGTTAGAATCAGAACTAACAGCGCATTTGATGACGAGAAAAGGAATTCCAGATAGTTTGATTATGCCCTTGCGAACAGCTACCTCAACACAAGAGGAAGCGATTGAGGTAAGAACTTTTGCAGAAAAAGAAAATTACAAGAGTATTACAGTTATCAGTAATGATTATCACTTAAGACGAGTGAGGCGCACCTTTGACAAAGCCTTTGAGGGGAGCAATATTTTAATACGATATCATGGCGCCCCCAGTGAGGACTTTGACCCCAATTCCTGGTGGCAAAAAGAGTCGGGACTTGTCCTCACAAACAACGAATACATCAAGCTAATCTATTATTTTATAAAGCATTAAGCAGCAGTCAGATTTTTCTAAACTGTTAATAATTGCGATTACCTCACCCAAATTGGGTCGAAAAAATCGTATATTTGACAAACCTGAACATCTCTGATCGCCTATGAATGAAGAAGATCGCGAACAGCACTACGCCGAGGATTTGGTGAACCGATATGAGAAGATGCTGGCGAATGACGAATCCTATTACTTCGATATCGAAGAATTCGAGGAAATCGTCGACTTTTATTGTGACAACAACAAGTTTAATCAAGCACTACATGCCATCAACTACGCCTATACTCTATTTCCAGAAAATACAGTGTTGATGTTGCGTGAGTCGCAGATCTTAGCGGGCATGGGGCGCCTGTCAAAAGCCCTATCTAGGCTTCGAACGCTCGAAAAATTTGAGCCAAGAAATCAGGAAGTAGTTCTCACAATGGGTTCTATCTATAGTCAATTACGAGAGCACAAACAAGCCATCGAATTATTCAAGCGTGCCCTGGAAATGGGTGGCGAAGAAATGGAAGAAGAGATCTATCTTGAAATTGCTCTTGAATATGAAAACATGGATCGCTTCGACAAAGCCATTGAAACCTTGCAAGAAGCGCTCAAAAAGACTCCGGATAATGAAACCTTGATGTACGAGTTGGCCTATTGTTTTGAAACTGCCGACCGCACAGCAGAATGTATAGAATACTACACCGCCTTCATTGAGAGGCATCCTTTCAGTTTTCCAGCTTGGTACAATGTCGGCAACGCATATCAAAAGCTCGACGAGCTCGAAAAATCCATTGAAGCTTACGACTATTGCATCGCAATTCAGCCTGATTTTGCGCCCGCTTATTACAATAAAGCTCATGCGTTGTTTAAAAGCGAGAAATACGCCGAAGCGATTACTGTTTTCGAAGAAACGTATGCATACGAGCCTCCACAAGCCCCAATCTATTGTCATATTGGAGAGTGTTTTGAAAAATTAGAAGAATTTGACAAAGCATTATTCTATTATAAAAAATCCATACAAAACGATGAATACTATGCTGATGCTTATGTAGGAATTGGAATGGTAATGGATTTACAAGGTAAAACTACCGAAGCCTTAAATTACATCGAGCGAGCAATAGAACTCGAACCCGAAAATCCAGACTATCATTTGTTTTTGGTAGAGATTTTCAAAAAGATGAATCACTTGGCGGAAGCAGAAGCTATTACCGAGACATTGATCGCTCGTTTTCCTGACAACGAAGACGTGTGGCTCGACCACAGCGATATTTATTTTATTAAAAAAGACTACGAATCAGCGCTCGCTGCTATAAACGAAGGATGGCAGAAGAATCCCCAGAGCACGGCTTTGGGGTACAGAAAAGTAGCTTATCTCAAGGCTTCAGGCAGATTTGAAGAAGGATCAGAGTTGCTATTGCGACTGTTCCAAAACGACCCCGAATCGGCCGAGGAGCTGGTGGAATATTGGCCACCGATAAAGTACGATTCATTATATCAAACACTCATGAGGGATTACATTGGTAAAAAGAAGGGTTAAAAAAACCCTGCTATCTTTGCGCCCCTTTTGCAACACACCATCCTTAATTACACTAACATGAATTTTAAATTAAACCATCTCCCCGAACGCACTAAAAAGAACCGCGAATCAGGATTGACGATGGTCATGGATAAAGCGCTGACCATTCGTCAGGCGGAAGATCTCATCGAAAGCAGTGGCGAGTTTGTTGACATTGTCAAGCTCGGTTTCGGCACCTCAGCCTTCGCTTCAAACGTGAAGGAAAAAGTAAAACTTTATCAAAAAAACGATATCAAAGTTTACGTTGGAGGGACGTTGTTTGAAGCATTTTACGTTCGCGGACAGATAGATGACTATGAGCGTTACATCAACAGTTTGGGGTTGGATACCGTTGAGATTTCTGACGGTAGCATGTCAATCCCCCATGCTGAAAAGTGCGAGCTTATTACCAAATTTGCCAAGAACTACCGTGTATTATCAGAGGTTGGCTCCAAAGAAGAAGGCATTCTCATTTCTCCAGCAAAGTGGATCAAAATGATGAACACCGAACTTCAAGCGGGTAGCTGGAAGGTGATTGCTGAAGCACGTGAAAGTGGCACCGTAGGCATCTACCGCCCAAGTGGACAAGCGCACGTACTTTTGATCAATAAAATCCTTCAAAAAGTAAAAGCGGAAGACATTCTCTGGGAAGCTCCAAAAAAAGCACAACAAGTATATTTTATCAAACATTTAGGTGCAAATGTGAATCTGGGCAACATTGCTGAAAATGATGTGATTCCAATGGAATGCCTAAGAATTGGTTTGCGAGGCGATACTTTCTTCGAATATTTGCCGGAGAGTATTGTTTCAAAAATGAAAGCATAACACCATGATCAATGAAATCACAGTGTCTCAATTAAAGCACTGGCAAGACACACAACAGGCTTTTCAATTAATAGACATTCGAGAAGATGAGGAAGTAGCGCTAGGCTCCATGGGAGGAGAACATATTCCTATGGCGCGTGTACTCAGTCATCTGGATAAACTTAGAAAGGACATTCCTGTGGTAGTTCATTGCAACAGTGGCAAGCGCAGCAGCGCTGTGGTTTACACTCTCATGCACAAACATCATTATAAAAACGTGTATAGCTTGTGCGGCGGCATTCAGGCCTACGCTGCTGAAATTAACCCCGCAATTTTTCAAGCTTATTAATTAAAAATCCCGATGGAAATCATTCAACAAATCATCGACTTTACATTGCATATCGATGAAAAACTTCAGTATTTCATTGCTGAATATGGAACACTTACCTATGCAATTCTATTCTTGATTGTTTTTGTTGAAACAGGCTTGATTGTAATGCCATTATTGCCAGGAGATTCTCTTCTTTTCGCCGCTGGCGCTCTTTGTGCTGCACCTGATAGTGAATTAAAAATATACATTGTAATTCCATTACTTATCGCCGCGGCTTTAATGGGAGATAACGTGAACTATTTCGTGGGACGCTACTTTAGTGAGCAAATTAAAAAGCGAGAAAGAATATTATTTTTTAAGAGAAAATATATAGAAGACACGGAGGCTTTCTATGCCAAACATGGCGGCAAAACTGTGATCATGGCTCGTTTCGTTCCTATTGTGCGCACCATTGCCCCATTCGTGGCAGGAGCGGGTAATATGCCATACAAAAGATATATTTCGTTCTGTATTGCCGGTGCTCTGCTTTGGGTTATCGGTTTATCGCTGCTTGGTTATGCGTTTGGAAATCTCGAGTTTGTAAAAAATAATTTCGAAATCGTCATTCTTGCCATCATCGGAATCAGCGTATTGCCAATTATTGTGGGCTTCCTAAAAGCTAAATTCGGAAAGAAAACTGCATGAGAACATTTGGCCTCATAGGTCTGCCCTTGGGCCATTCCTTTTCTAAAAAATATTTCAGTGAGAAATTTGAAAAGCTCAAAATCGAAAATTGTGCTTATCAAAACTTCGAAATACCAGAAGTTTCTTTGGTTAAAGAAATCGTTCAAGCTCACGAAGACCTTTGTGGTTTGAACGTGACTATTCCTTACAAAGAATCTGTGATAGCTCATCTTGACAGCATTGATGCAGAAGCAAAATTAATTGGCAGTGTCAATTGTATTCATATTGATGAAATGCGTCAGACTACTGGTTATAATACCGATGCGTATGGTTTTTATCACAGTATCAAACCTTTTTTAGAGAATAAATACGAGCGCGCTCTCATACTCGGCACAGGCGGCTCTTCGAAGGCGGTGGCTTATGTGCTTAAAAAACTAGGCCTTAAAGTTTATTTTGCAACACGCAATCCCAAAGACGATTTTCACATGAGCTATAAAGAGCTCACAAAAGAAAACATCATTCACTTCCCGTTGATCATCAATACCACGCCAGTGGGTATGTTTCCGAATGTTGATGAGTGTCCTGATATTCCTTATGAAGGAATATCAGAAAAACACTTTTTATATGATCTTGTATATAATCCCGAAGAAACTCTTTTCTTGAAAAGGGGAAAAGAAAAAGGAGCACAAATTTCCAATGGGAAACTTATGCTCCAACTTCAAGCCGAAAAGAGCTGGCAAATCTGGAATCGCTAAGCGATAATTATCTCACCACCAACTGTGCTGTGCGCACTGTCTGCTCATTGTTATTTTGTACCTGAACAATGTACACACCTGCTTCATAATTTGAAACGTTTAATTGAGATACATTGTTGAATTGTCCTACCAACTGACCAGTGGTGTTGAATATTCTAACTTGGTTGTATTTATCAGTATGAGTTAAGAATACTACGTCTTGAGCTGGGTTTGGATATACAGTCATATCGTTTGTTTCAGCCTCTGCCACACCAGCAGACAAGGTCACTGCATCCAATAGGTCAAGAATATTGTTTCCAACGCTTGATCCAAGATACAAACCGCCTTCATTTCCATAAGTTGGGTGAATACCACCGTACAAGCGGCTTGAGGCAGCCTCGTTGGCAGCTTCCCAAATGCTATTGAATTGGCGTGGATTGCCCCATACACCTGTCCAAGTATTGTCTGTGAACGCTACATTCTCTCCTAAAAGATGCGTTAATACTGTACCCATTGCACCGCTTTGAGAGCTGTGTCCAGATGGAAACTCTGGGAAAGGAGGAGTAGGATTCAATAGTGGCAACCAGTTTGGATTAATGTATTGTCTGATGTAAGTGCCAGGACGTTCGGTGTTATAAACATACTTCGTTTTCCAACATGCAAGGAAAGCATCGCTTAAGGCCATTCCAAGGAAACCATAAACTACAGCGGCTCTTTCAAGGTTAGCCTCTTCTGCGATCAAAAGTTGACGAGCAAGACTCATGCTGTGACCAGGAGGTGTGATTGTACCCGCACCATCAGCCCACCATTGAGCGATATTGGTTTGCTCTGCTGTAAGATTTAAAGAAACTTCATAAACTTCATTCATAGCAAGGTGCCAAGCATCTGCCTCACCTGTTCCAAATTCTGGGATGAACTGTGAAGGCATAATTGCATCTTCAGCATTCTCACTTACAAACGGACGATTATTGCCCCAATATGGCTGTAAAGCCTTTTGTGGATTACCGTTCACAATTTCAGGCTTCCACAAACCGTCGCCTTGTGGAATCACGTACGAAGCTGGAAAGTTATTCTCCTGACAAAGGTGTCCGCCATCAATTTTGCTATATTCAAATACGGCATTTGCAACGGCAACTCCGTAATCCCTTGACTCAGCAAAGAAAGGAGTGCTTTCAAACTGTGCGTTGTAAGCATCTCTTATAGCATATAAAGCTGACTGGTTTTCTGCTGTGCAGTTGTAATACAGACTATCTATTATTGCACACAATGCATTATTAGCTACTGTGGGCCAATGATACTCTACATTGTCATCAGGTGTCGGGCCGCTCTCAAACTGGTTGGCGTTATTTTTCAATGAACCATAAATCGGAGAACCGTGCTCTACTGATTCATATAATGCCATACCGATGTAACCAAAAGAACGTGAAGCAACAGGAGGAGTAAAACCAGGTGTTTCTGGAACTAATTCAAGCAAGAATTCAACATAGTCATTCGCAACGTCAGCAGAATATGTGTTGAGATTGGATTGAGCTGTTGCATAGACTGAAAACACAACGCTCAAAAGCGTGAGGTAGAAATTTTTCATCTGATTAAAGTTGTTGTTAGTGGAGCAAATATACAAACTTATCGACAAAAAACAAATTTTCATCGAAAAATTACAAAATTATCACGATGCCCTAAATTTCACCAATTCCTATCGCGGTCAGAGAGGGTAACCGAACGTCCGAAACGCCCCCATAAAAAGATTGTATCTTTGCCGGCTTAGCAAAGCACTTATGAATCCACATCGAATCATCATAGAACCAGATAGCGTGGCTCGAAACTACTGGAAAGATGTATGGAAATTTAGGGAGTTGTTCTATTTTCTAGCTTGGCGTGACTTGCTGGTTCGATACAAACAGACGGCCATTGGCATTCTTTGGAGTGTTTTACGTCCACTTCTTACGCTTTGTGTAATGGTATTCATCGGATGGTTGTTCGAATCTGCCGTTCCCAGTGGGATTCCTAGAGTTTTACTTGTGGCGTCTGCAACGCTTCCCTGGACATTGTTCTCTACAGCCTTCAGTGAGAGCGCAAATAGTTTGATCACCAACTCCAACCTATTGACCAAGGTTTACTTCCCTCGCATGATTGTTCCGGCAAGCACCATTCTAGTATGTTTGGTTGACTTCTTCATTTCATTTATTCTGTTTCTAATTTTGATGTTAATCTATCAGTATCAACCAGGTTGGCAGATATTTATGCTTCCAGTTTTTTTAATATTAGCATTAATTGCCTCTTTTGGAGCTGGTGTTTATATATCGGCGCTGAATGTAAAGTATCGAGATTTTAGATACATCGTTCCCTTTGTTGTGCAATTCGGCCTATACGTATCGCCTTTGGCATTTTCAAGCAGCGATATTTACTCAAGTACACGTATTCCTGAATTCTTCAAATGGTTGTATTCACTTAATCCAATGGTAAGTGTGATCGATGGTTTTCGTTGGTGTCTATTGGGAGGAACACCCATTTATTGGCCAGGCTTTCTCCTGTCCTTTCTAATGAGTACTTTATTATTAATAGTCGGCGTACGTTACTTCCGCAAAACAGAGCGTTCATTTGCAGATATCATTTAATATGGCTGAACTTATTACCATTCCTACATATGTTGATGAACGGGGTTCTTTGAGTGTATTGCAAGATATACTGCCAAAGCCTATTGAACGTATATTCTATGTCAAAGCTATTCCTGGTCAAGTGCGTGGTGGAAAAGTGCACAAGCGCGCTCATCAAATTTTAGTATGTCTTAATGGCGAATGTTCAGTTGAAGTAATTAATTCAGAAACAAAAAGTACTTATACCCTCAACACCTCTGAAAACGGCTTACTATTGTCGCCAGGTGATTGGCATCAGATCTATGGATTTAGCGACGACAATGTGTTGTTGGTTGTATCCACTGAAAAATATAACCCAGACGAATTCTCGGCTGAAAAACCTAGCACGATATGAGTAGAAAAGTAATCGAAGTATCGTCATTGACAAAAACATATTACTTGCGCCAAAAGCAGCAGGAGCGTTATGTTGCCTTACGCGACGTACTGTCAAATAAAATCAAAGGTATTTTAAGTGGAAATAAAAGTGCTGGATTTAGAACCGAGACATTCAATGCACTTGATGATGTTAGCTTTGACATTCATGAAGGCGATCGCGTAGGAATAGTTGGCCGCAACGGCGCTGGCAAATCAACCTTATTGAAGGTTTTGAGTAGGATCGTGGCACCTACGAAAGGAAAAATAACCATTGACGGAAGAGTTGCTAGTCTATTGGAAGTTGGTACTGGTTTTCATCCAGAATTGAGCGGACGGGAGAACATATTTCTCAACGGGAGTATTCTGGGAATGACACGAAAAGAGATCCAATCGAAGTTCGATGAAATAGTAGCGTTTAGTGAAGTAGAAAAATTTCTGGATACACCCGTCAAAAGATATTCATCGGGTATGTATGTTCGATTGGCTTTCAGCGTTGCTGCCCATTTGGAACCTGAAATACTCATCGTTGACGAAGTACTTGCCGTTGGTGACGCTGCATTTCAAAGAAAATGTCTCGGTAAAATGAAGGATGTCTCCGGTGAAGGACGGACCATTCTTTTCGTAAGTCATAATATGGAGGCTGTTCAGAAGCTATGCAATAAGGGAATCATGCTTCAAAATGGTCGCTTGATAGAACAGGGAACAATTGAACCTGTAATTAAAAAGTATTTGGAAGCATATCAGAATTCTGAATCTCATTTCAAGATTCCGCCTCCAGAAAATGTAGAAAAGAAAAGTGCAATCGCATACGAGTTAATCATCGAAAATGCACAGGGACACGAAGTCTCAGAAGTTTCTATTGGTGAATACTGGCAAATTCGTGTCCGATTTAGAGTTCAGCAACAAGTGGAGGGTTTTATAATCGCACTTGGGCTTTCCAGCTCTTTAGACATGCCCATCCAAACAACTTGGAGCAAACCTTCAAATTTAAATAAGGGAGAATATGAAGCAATATTCTCCAATACTCAACTGTGGTACGCTGAAGGCCATTACAGACTCGTAGTCGGGCTTTCATCCAATGGTGATGTTATTCAATATAATGAAGGTGTAGGAACATTAAGTATTTCGGATGTCTCTTTATTACCAGATGATACCACTATTGTAAATACGAAAAGCGGACTTATCATGAATCAACTAACCACCCAAATAATTAAAGTCAATTAAGATGTTTTTCGAGGATCGAATTAAAAATATTAAGCCAGGAGATCGCGTCTTAGAAATAGGGCCGGGAGCAACACCATATCATAGATCTGACGTCTTGCTAGAAAAAAAATTCGATCAACCTGAAGAATATGCCAGACAGTTTGGTACTAATGAAAAATTAGTTACAGACAAACAAGTCATATTTTATAGTGGAGATGTTTTTCCCTTTGAAGACAAGAGCTTTGACTATGTCATTTGCTCACATGTACTCGAGCATGTCGACAATCTTCCACAGTTTCTTTCAGAAGTTTTTAGAGTTTCAAGTAAGGGATATTTTGAATATCCTATGATTTATTACGATTATCTGTATAACATTGACGCTCACGTCAATTTTCTGCACTTTCGAGAAAACAAATTATTCTACGCTATAAAAAAAGAGACTCCAATCTATTCGTTTTCTGAAGTTCAGAAATTTTTCTTTCCTCAGTTAGCGCTTGGCTATACCGATACTTTAAACGATCTCCTCCCCTACTATATTCAAGGTTTCGAATGGTTTGAGCCATTTGAAATTGTGAAGACCAATAGCATTGAAGAATTGTGTCATAGAAACCTACAATTACCGGTGAAAGTGCAAAAGAGTCCCGATTACACGTTCACACAACTATTAAAAATGCTCGTGCGCAAAGTTATTTCTTGACCATGTATCCAACGGTAAGTGTTGTCATACCTAATTATAATCGCTCTGAGCTGCTTGTAAAAGCTATACAGAGCGTTCTCGCTCAAACCGTACCGGTAAGCGAAATTTTGATATGTGATGACGGATCTACCGATGATTCAAAAGAAAGAGTGATTCAACTTCAACGACAACATCCTATAATAAAATGGCTCAATTGCGGGAAAAATGGCCGGCCCTCAATACCAAGAAACATCGGGATTTCGGCAGCCACCGGTGAATGGATTGCTTTCTTAGATAATGATGACACTTGGTTGACCGACAAATTAGAAGAACAGCTTGAAATCGCTATTAATAAAAATCTCGATATCATCTGCACCAATGCTTTTCGTTTATCGCATGATGATAAGGCAATATCTAAACTTATTAGTTTACCTGATAATATCTATGGTTTCGGCGAATTACTACATTCTAATTTCATAGTATGTAGTTCTGTACTATTAAAAAAGAGTATTCTCTCTACTTCTAATAAATTTCCTGAAGCACGGAAATTTAAGGCCATTGAAGATTACGCTCTTTGGATGGAGCTCGCCTTAAGTTATAAAATAAAGTACATTGAAAAACCGCTGGTGAATTATCTGGATACCCCTGCACAAAGCATCCGAGCCTCTCAGAAAAATGAATATTCTATGTTTCGAAGAATACTTGTCCGAACCTTAGGATTAGCTTTAAGCAAGATGAAGTTTTATAAAGCCATGCAATGTTCCTCGGCACTTTTAAAGAATACTTTTTTTGAATTTCGCCATCAGTATAGATTGATTAGAGCCGGAGGTCTTGCATGAAGATTTTACACATAGTTGAAAATTACTCGCCTTCTGTAGGTGGAATGCAAGAAGTGGTAAAACAACTGTCCGAGCGTATGGCTGCTCTGGGACATCATGTTACTGTAGCGTGTTCAGCCCATCCAGAGAGAAGCAATGAAAAAATAAATGGAGTAAACATTAGATCATTTAATATATCTGGATCTTTTGTTCAAGGAATAAAAGGAAATACGGAAGCATACGAACAGTTTCTTCTTCAGCAAGAAAATGACATTGTTGTTTTCTTCGCAGCTCAAATATGGAGCACAGATATCGCATTACCCATATTAGATAAAATCTCAGGTAAAAAAGTTTTCGTACCAACAGGATTTTCATCTCTGCATCATCCGTCCTATAGTTCTTATTACAATGAGATGAAAAAATGGATGTCCTCATTTGATATGAATGTATTTCTATCTGATGACTATCGCGACATCCAATTTGCCAAAGCGAATGGAATCACTCGATTTATGATTATTCCAAATGGTGCTGATGAACGCGAGTTTTCGCATATTCAACCTGGTCTATTTAGGAAATCGTTTCATATTCCCGAATCAAATATTCTAATTCTCCACGTTGGTTCCTTTACTGGTTTAAAAGGACATCTTGAGGCACTACAAGTATTGAATAAAATTCGCCATCAGAACGTAACACTCTGTTTCATTGGGAATGACTATCAACATTTTCCAAAATATAAAAGAACGAAGTTAAAATGGTGGTTCGAAAGAACTAAACTGCTTTTTTCTTCTAAAAAATTAATCATTCTAGAACCCAACCGAAAGCGCACGTTAGAAGCATTTGCGGATGCTGACATCTTTTTGTTCCCGTCAAATATCGAATGTTCTCCGCTAGTATTGTTCGAAGCAGTTGCCTCTGGAACACCCTTTTTATCTTCAAAGGTTGGAAATAGTGAAGAAATTGCGCAATGGACCGGAGGAGGACTTATTTTGCCTACTCACGTCGATGACAATGGGTTCAGCCATATCAAAACAGAAGAAAGTGCTTCCATGTTAGATGACTTGATTAAAAACGAAAACTTACGCAATCAACTTTCTCAAGTCGGAAGAAAAAATTGGATGGAAAAATTCACATGGGAAAAAATAAGTGAAGCGTATATTTCATTGTACAACCAATTGAATTCTACAAGATGATTGTTGTTCAGCTACAGGGAGGATTAGGAAATCAAATGTTTCAATATGCATTTGGAAGAGCCTTTGCGGAAGCTCATCAGCAAATGCTATTTTTAGATCTGAGTTTTTTAAATAAAAAAGCTGAGGGTTATACTCAACGTCACTATGCATTAGACATTTTCTCAAATCCAACACAAATTGCTACTCCCAAGGATATAGAAGCATTTGATAACGCGCAAAAGAAAGATCTACTTAATCGAGTTAAACGACGACTGCTGGGCTCCGAATTCATCACTCACTACGAACAAGGATTCCAATATCAGACTTTTCCATTTGATGATAATATAGCCAATCGTTACATTGGTTTCTTTCAAAGTGAAAAGTATTTCAAGTCATATCGTCCAATCATCCTGGAATCATTTAAATTCCCTCAAGACGGGTATAAAAAATCACAGGAAATGCGTGATAAAATTAATTCCTGCGATGCTATTAGTGTTCATATTCGTAGAGGAGATTACGTCACCAATCAAAATGCCAATCAATTCCACGGCACGTGCAATGACGACTACTATTACAATGCATTAAGAAAAATAACCAATGGTTTAGATAATCCTCAGCTCTTTATTTTTAGCGATGATTTGGATTGGGTAAAACTCCATTTGAAATTTGATATTCCGTGTCATTATATAGACTTTAACAATGGTGACCGCAGCCATTTCGATATGGAGTTGATGAGTCTATGTAATCATCATATTATTGCAAATAGTAGTTTTAGTTGGTGGGGAGCGTGGTTGAATGATAAGCCTAACAAGAAAGTAATTGCACCCCGAAACTGGTTTAATGATGCCAGTATTGATACGAAAGATTTAATACCTGAAGGATGGCAAACGATGTAAATAAATTCCCCACCGTTTCGGTGGTAATTCCTGTTTACAATGCGGCTCCGTATATTCAGGAGTGCCTCAATTCCATTATTCAACAAACCTTTCAAGATTTCGAAATCATCGTTATTGACGATGGCTCATCTGACTCAAGTGCTGCTATAATTCGTTCCATCACAGATTCGCGCATCACATTGATTCAAAATGAAAAGAATATAGGATTAATAGCGACATTAAACAAAGGATTCAGTAAGTGTCGCGGCAAGTACATTGCGCGCATTGATGCCGACGATATCGCCGTTGCCGAGAGGTTTGCCATCCAGGTTGCGCATTTGGAACAAAAACCTCAACTAGCCATGGTTGGCACAGGCTATTTTCCTTTAACTGAAACTCCTTTAAAGCCTGTGCTTTTGGCATCTGGCAAGGGTCAGATACAAGCCAACCTTATTTTCAATTCGTGTTTCGCACACCCTTCGGTGATGATTAGAAAATCCGCCTTGCGCAAGCGAGAAGATTCTTTTAATTCAGAATATCCGCACGCAGAGGATTACGAATTGTGGTCATGGCTTATGCGTGAAGAGGAAATAGATAACATTTCAAAACCTTTGATTTACTATCGAATTCACGACAACCAAATTAGCAAGGTCAAAGCGGAAGAGCAAAAGATAACCGCTAACAAAATAAGAATTGAAAATCTTCAATGGCTTGGAGTATCCTTTACCGAAGAAAATTTTCATTTCCACAAACTTTTAGCGGAAAATACAATAGAATGGAACACAAACAACTATAGCCTTGCCATTCAACATATTGAAAAAATTTTATCGGCAGCAAGTCAACACAGGCAAATAGATTTCGTGCCGTTTGAAACGTATTTGCTCACCTACATAGCCGATAAAGCAAAATTTATTGGGTACGACGGATATCGTATATTGCACAAATCACCGCTCCACAGACGAATGTCAGTTAGATTAAAATGGCAAACTATTTTTAAATGCATGTTCTATAAATGAGCCAGTTCACGCAAATATCAATAGTCGTCCCCTGCTATAACTATGGTCACTATTTATCACTGACCCTAGATTCAGTCCTTCAGCAGACGTATGAACATTGGGAGTGCATTATCGTTGACGATGGTAGTACCGATAACAGTGCTGAGGTTGCAATGACATGGGTAAACAAAGACCCTCGCTTTATCTATATAAGGCAAGATAATGCTGGCTTATCGGCAGCGCGAAATACAGGGCTGAAGAATGCCAAGGGGAATTATATCCAATTTCTTGATGCTGACGACCTCATCGCCCCAAACAAACTACAAGTTCAAATAGCTATTCTAAGTGAAAGGAATGATAAGGATTTAGTATATTCTTCATTCGTTTTTCAAGACGCATCAAATGAGCAATACGGACCAGAACCACATCACTACACCGCTCCCAAAAAAGAAATACTCCATGCCCTAATATTTGAATGGGAATATGGATTCATAATGCCAATTCATTGCTTTCTCTTTCCTAAAAAAGCACTTGAAAAAATTGGTGGTTTTTTCACCGAAATTCCCACCCATGAAGATTTAGACCTTCATCTCAGACTTGCCATGGATGGTATCAACTTTCGACATCATCCTGAAAAATTAGCTGTGTATCGTGTGCATGGAAATAGCATGAGTCGTAATCATACCAACATGCAATTAGGATATTTGATTGCCCTGGGACGAGGTTTTCATATTGCCCCTAATGCAAAAGACAAGTGCAAGATTTTCATACGCTTTGGCATGGAGATAGCTCAATCTGTAATTCATCTTATCCGAGGAAGAAAAATAAACATGATAGGAGTTTTGAGAAAAAACAACAATGGATTACTAACCATTTTCTCAATCCTACTTTTACCAATTTTCTTATTCATTAAAGTCATGCGTAGATTTGCATAAATAGAGCAATGGATATTTCAATCGTAATCATAAACTACAATGTAAAAGACTTGGTGATTCAAGCGATAAAGAGTATCTATTCTTTCACCCCAAGCTCAATTAGCATCGAAGTTATCGTGATTGATAATCAATCTTCAGATGGAAGTCAAGCAGCAATAGCAGAGAATTTCCCTCAAGTCATTCTTGTTAAGAATAAGACCAACGATGGTTTTCCAGCGGCAAATAATCAGGGATTTAGAATAGCAAAAGGAGATTATATCTTTATGCTAAATCCAGATACTGAGTTGATTGAAGATAGTTTAAGTGCGTTACTACATTTCATCAAAGAACATAAGCAATATGTACTCATTGCCCCAAAACTTCTCAATAGCGATAGAAGTCATCAGTTGAGCACGTGGCGTTTTCCCACATTAATGTCCTTAACTGGTGAATTATTTTCATTGCCATTTTTAACACAGGCTAAAAATTATAAGAATCAAAACTTCGAAATCCCGTTTGAAGCAGATAGCTACTCGGGAGCTGCTCTCTTCTTTCATCGTTCTTTACTTGACACCATTGGTATGCTGGATGAAACGATGTTTTGGATTGAGGATATCGATTTTTGCTATAGAATTGAAAAGGCTGGCCTAAAGAAGTCGTTCGTTCCTTCCACGTCTATTGTTCATCACAGCGGACAAAGCGCAAAAAAGAATTATAAGATATCCATCTCGAATCAGGTTTATAATAAAATCAAGTTCTTCTCGAAACATTATTCTCGGACAAAAACAATCACAGTTAAAGTTCTCAGCGCCATTTATTGTGTAAAAAGATTCACAGTGTTCAGCTTACTTTCTCCATTTAATAGAATTTATTTTCTCAAAGCACAAGCATACGCCTATACACTGAAGCGTGTCTTCAATCCACCAAATGGTATTCAATGAGTTTAAAAAAGAAAATACTTGTTACTGGCGCCAGTGGATTTATTGGTCAGCATATTCTTCAAGCTTTAGAAGACTCTTTTACCATTTATACCCTATCTCGCTCACAAGAAAATTCTACGTATAATATTGCTTGCGATATTGCTGAGATAGACCAATTGGAAATATCATTTGACTATATAATTCATGCGGCAGGAAATAAAAAAGACCCTGCTACCATGCGACACGTAAATGTCAAGGGTACAGAGGCTATTTTAAGACTTGCAGAAAAAACAAAGGCTAAGATTATACACATTGGTTCAGGCGGTGTATATGGCATTTACTCTAATCCTGATCAAGTCATCACCAATCGAAGTGCCTATCATCCGCAAAATGAATACGAAAAAACCAAAGCAGAAGCGGACGAAGCGATTGTTGCATGGGGGAAGAATCATCCCGATCAATATGTAATTCTTCAACCGACAAACGTAATTGGTGAGGGTGATCCTTCGAGAAAACTATTAA
Source organism: uncultured Comamonadaceae bacterium (assembly GCA_964428835.1). Taxonomy (GTDB): domain Bacteria; phylum Bacteroidota; class Bacteroidia; order Flavobacteriales_D; family Sanyastnellaceae; genus JAIXWP01. The sequence goes on from CAYRZQ010000034.1 coordinate 37,451, forward strand.
ACTTATGTCATTCACTAAAAAATAAGCAATTCTTTTTCTTGAGTAGAAATGCGTTCGTCAACTATGTTTATGTAAAAACTATATGCGCTGTAATCTTGGAGATTTTAAAAGAAAACAAATTTCCAAATCAGAAATACATCGTCAACAGCCCTTTAAATATTGAAGAATTTATAAGCACACTTTCTAAAGAACTCAAAATTTCCGCGCCCACTAAGCAATTACCCATATTCTTAAAACCGCTACTATTCATATTTGCCAGCATAAGCTCTAAACTGCCACCTCGCTATCAAAAGTTCACCTTAGGTAAGTATTATGAGCTTACATCACCCAAATACTACCAATCGAACTACCCTGGTAAAGAGGAGAATGGGGGTAATATCCCTAATATTCACATAGGAATTCATAACTTAGTCGCTCATTATAGGAATAACAATTGGTTATGAGAGTCTTACTTCTAGGTGAAAATGGAAGCGTTCATATTCAAAAATGGATCAAAGCCCTCGAGGAGCAAACTGGTCTCGAATTGCACGTTATTACCTTTGAAAGAGGCGTATTTTTCAAAAATGTAAAGTATCATTTTCTAAAGAAAATTACTGGTAGTAAGCTTGACTATATACTCAACATCCCACACGTTCGACGAATTATAAAGAATGTAAAGCCTGACGTTGTGCATGCACACTACGCCACAAGTTATGGCTTAATGGCTGCTCAATCTGGCTTGCGTCCATTGATTGTGACAGGTTGGGGAGCAGACATTTTTGATAGTCCTCGTCAACCATTAATGAGGAGAATCTTATTACATACTTTTAAAAAGGCCGATGCACTCACCGTACTATCGGAAATTACTAAAAGAGAAATAAGTAAGTACACTGATAAAGAAGTTCAACTCATTCCATTTGGCGTTGACACCAATCGATTTGAGTTCATGGATAGAAATGGCCGTGACACTGTCACCATAGGAACTGTAAGAACGCTTACTGAAAAATACGGCGTTGAATATTTGATTCGCGCCGTTGCCCAAATCTACCCTACCCGAACGTTCATTCGGTTGTCAATAGTGGGAGATGGTCCTTTAAGAGAATATCTGGAGCAACTAACAAAAGAACTTAAAATCGACCACATCACCCAGTTTCATGGCTATATCAATCAAAACGCTGACTTTGACAATTACAAAAAGCGTTTATCAGAAATGGATATCTTTTCGATACTTTCCATCATAGATTCTGAAACTTTCGGTGTAGCGTCTGTTGAGGCAAGTGCTTGCGGTCTTCCAGTGGTGGCAACAAACGTTGGTGGTTTGCCTGAGGTAGTGAAAGACCAAGAATCAGGCTTGCTTGTATCCCCAAAAAATGTAGATGCAACTGCTAAAGCATTGCTTGAATTAATCGATGATCCAAGGAAAAGACTACTCTTTGGAAAGAATGGCCATCAATACGTCGTTTCTAGATACAATTGGGAGAACAATGTCAGCCAAATGGTGAATTTATACAAACGAACCATTGAAAGTAAAAAATGAGACTCGTCATACTTACCCAATATTTCCCACCTGAAGTCGGAGCACCTCAAAATCGGCTTTATGAGCTCGCTCAAAGGCTAGAAAGAAAAGGTGTTGAAGTCACAGTTTTGACGGCGATGCCTAACTATCCTTCGATGAAGATTCATCCTGAATACAGAGGAAAATTCTTCGTAAAAGAAAATGTAGATAATCTAACAATCCTGCGATCATGGATATATGCAACTCCATCCAAAGGTGTGATGCGAAGATTGTTGAACTATTACTCATTTGTATTTAGTGCCTTCTGGATTGGGCTCTTCAAGTTACCAAAACATGACTTTCTTCTCGTCGAGAGTCCTCCTCTCTTTCTAGGTAAAACAGCATTTTTGTTGTCCAAAATTTATAAATCGAAACTCATCTTCAACGTAAGTGATCTTTGGCCAGAAAGTGCAGAAAAGTTGAACATCGTAACAAACAAGACCTTTCTGAAACTAGCTACTGTACTGGAAGAATTCATGTATAAAAAATCCACTCTAATTACTGGACAAACACAAGGGATATGTGAAAATATTTCAGCCAGATTTCCAAAAAAAGACGTTTACTGGTTGCCCAATGGAGTTGACTTAAATTACTATGACAGTAATAATTTGACATCTAACTTTAGAGAGTCGATGAACTTTCAAGCAGATGATTTTCTCCTATTGTATGCAGGTATTATAGGTCATGCTCAGGGGCTCGAAGTGATTTTAAAGTCGGCGGCGATACTCAAGACACAACAAAAGATTAAGTTTATATTACTAGGAAGCGGGCCTGAGAAAGAAAAACTTCTAGCCTTAAAAAAGGAACATCAACTCGACAATGTCATCTTTTTAGATCCTGTTGATAAAACTAAAATGCCAAACATAGTCGCTGGAATCGACGTTGCCGTAATTCCCCTCAAGAAACTGGATCTATTCAAGGGCGCCATCCCTTCAAAAATATTTGAAAATTTGGCCATGAAGAAACCGATAATTCTTGGTGTTGAAGGTGAAGCAAAACATCTTTTCATAGATCAAGGCAAGGCCGGACTCGCATTCGAACCAGAAAATGAAAATGCCTTGGCAGCTGCTGTACTCAGTCTATTCAATGATCGATCGCAATGCCAGCAGATGGGCGAAAATGGATTAAAATTTGTTAGCGAGCATTTCACAAGAGATCTAATTGCCAATAGACTCTATGATAAGTTAAAAAGTACTCATGATTGATTTTTCAATGAAAAGATACACCGTACTACTGATTTTCTTTTACAGTTTCATTATGTCCAGTTTCGCCACAGAACCAATATTTCTTCAAGCTTCTTGGCGCTTTCGCGGATTAGACACCCTCAATTGGATGCCTGCTAAAGTTCCAGGATGCGTGCACACTGATTTGGAGCAAAACAATATTATAGCCAATCCTCTAATTGGTATCAACGAGAGCCTTTGTCAATGGATTGGAGAAAAAGATTGGGTTTATGAAACGTATCCATTCGATGTTTCAGAAGCGATTTTATCTAAGGCCATCATTCGCCTTCGCTTTCATCAATTGGACACCTACTCCACTATTTTTTTGAATGATAAAAAAATCCTTGATACTGAAAACTGTTTTCGCATTTATGAAGCCGATGTAAAAGATCTTCTTAAAGCAAGCGGAAACGTTTTGCGTATTGAATTCGAATCTCCGATTACAAAGAGCAAGTCGCTACTGCAACAATGGGGTTATCCTCTACCTGGCGATGCTGTGCGCGCCGTATCAAGAAAGCCTCAATACCACTTCGGTTGGGATTGGGGACCAAAGCTTGTGACTTGTGGAATTACTGCTCCAATAGAATGGATTGCTTACGACGAGGCAAACATTCAAGACGTATATATAAATCAAAAATTTGTAAGCAACGAACGAGCAGAAGTGAGTGTAGAAGTGAGCAGTCATCAAAGTGAAAAGGGCGATTGGAAATTTACCGTTTCGTTTGGAGATGTTGTATCAAAAACCATCGAATTAAAATCGATAGACAAAGGGCTGCGCCAACACAACATAGACCTAAGCATAGCTAAACCCCAGTTATGGTATTGCAATGGCCAAGGTTCTCCACACCTATACAATGTCCGTGTGGTAAGCGAATTCAACGGAAAAATAGTAGATGATCAGAATATCAAAACGGGATTGCGTACAATTCGACTTGTAACAGAGCCAGATGATTTGGGTGAGACATTTCATTTCGAATTAAATGGCAAACCGGTTTTTTGCAAAGGTGCAAACTACATTCCTATCACCATGTTGCCGGCATTAGCAGAGCGTAGCGACTATGAAAAGCTCTTACAACTTTGCGCTGACGCTAACTTCAATATGTTGCGCGTATGGGGCGGTGGGTATTACGAACGAAAAGAGTTTTATGAAATATGCGATAGTCTCGGACTCATGGTATGGCAAGACTTTATGTTTGCATGCAGCATGTATCCTGGCAACGATAGTTATTTGCGCAATGTAAAGCTTGAAGCCGAACACCAAGTAAAGCGACTGCGTAATCATGCAAGTATCGCATTATGGTGCGGCAACAATGAGAATGCTGAAGGGTGGCAGCGTTGGGGTTGGCAAATGGGCCTGAGTAAAAAAGAAAAGGAAAAACTCGAAAAGGCCTATGCGGATGTGTTCAATGACATACTGCCCAATGCCGTATTAAAATATCACACCCATATCAACTATTGGGAAAGCAGTCCGCGCTTTGGAAGAGGCGACAAACGAAGTTTTACCGAAGGTGATTCTCACTATTGGGGCTTGTGGCATGATGAGGAGCCATTTGAATTATTGTTAGAACGCATACCTCGATTCATGAGTGAGTTTGGAATGCAGAGTTATCCTAATAAAGCGACGCTAGAAGAAATATTGACTACTGATAGTATTAATGGAGAAAATCGCGGCATGTTGCAGCATCAAAAGCATCCGCGCGGCAAGAAGCTAATGGACGATTATATGCGCCGTTGGTATTCTCCCCAAAGCAATGATCTTTGGGAGTATGCCGCGTACACGCAGCGCATGCAAGCTGATGGAATGTGCATGGGCATTGAGGCGCAGCGCAGGCATAAGCCCTATTGTATGGGTACCTTGTTTTGGCAATTGAATGATGTATGGCCAGCGTTTTCATGGAGTGCTATTGATTATAAGATGGAACCGAAGACCTTCATGAAGCAATTGAAAGAAGTATATGCGAATGAATTGCTGAGTCCCGTGGTGGAGAATGATTTCCTGCGTGTGCATTACATCAACGACGGGCCGCAGCGTCGTGATATCGTCGATGTGCACATTCTTCTCACCGATGCAGAGGGCAAAGAGCTATATCGCGACACCGCGCGCTTTGTGTCGCTCGAGCGTGAGGGAATTATTTATGGGAAAAAATGGAATGAAGTACTACCTAACATTCCATTGGAAAAAGTTTATATCACTTGCACCACCCAGACTTTGACGGGAGAAATTATTCATACTCGCAATAAAAAGTTGGTGCCGAAGGAGTGAGGGAACAAGAACGAGAACGAGAACGAGAACGAGAACAGGGAACAGGGAACAAGGAACAAGGGAACAAGGGAACAAGGGAACAGGGGAACAGTGCTACCTCATGATATAGCTTGACAGGACACCTACCCTTGTCCCTTATTTTGTTG
>CAYRZQ010000035.1:0-41820 GCA_964428835.1 uncultured Comamonadaceae bacterium
CTTCTTTCACTATCGAAGTTCCTGCTTCTATCGTGATCGAAACTGCTGGTGGTGCGGAACAAATGACTGTAGACAACTTCGTATCTAGCCTTGGTGCTGACTCAGTGCTTGATGCTAACGGTGAAGCTACTCTTCAAGTAGGTGCTACTTTGAACGTGTCAGCTCAACAAGCAGCTGGTCTATACAGCGGAAGTTTCGATGTAATCGTAGCTTATAATTAATAGTGTAGATTTCTTAGGAAATTTATTGAGGAGCCCCGCGAGGGGCTTCTTTTTTTTCATTTTGGGAAAGTCATTCCAAAAAATGGAAAAAACGGGTTGTGTTTTGATTTTTCGTCAAATCGATAATTAATTGATTTTCTTGTTTTTTTTGTCAATTTTTATTTCGATGGCACAGCACTTGGCAAAGGGCTGTCACCACTAACGTAGATTAATCTTTGATAATCACTAAATATTGAAATGATGAAAAAGTTAATTATTTTCACCTTTGCCATTGTAGCTTCAATCAAGATTTTTTCTCAAGGAAATCCAACTGCAAATGTCACTGCAACAGCATCCGCGAATGTCATCCAGCCAATTGAGATCGCTAAGATTACCGATTTGGTTTTTGGTAATATAGCCTCCGGCACAGCAGATGGTGCTGTTGTTATCGGTACCGACGGAACGCGCACGTCAAGCGGTGGTGTTTCCCTCATCGATGCGGGCAGTGTGAGCTCCGCTGCTTCCTTTGATATTACTGGTTTTGCAGATGCGACATTTACAATTGAATTACCTGCATCCGTAACAATCGAAACAGCTGGAGGCGCCAATCAAATGATCGTCAACAATTTTATTTCAAGTCTCGGTGCGAACAGTATACTCGATTCCAATGGCGAAGCGAAGATGTTTCTGGGCGCGACATTGAACGTGTCTGCTCAACAAGAAGCTGGACTGTATAGCGGGAGCTTCCAAGTGATCGTGGCATATAATTAAGTCGAGATATAAAGCTGTTGTGTTTCTTTTTCTCTATCAAAGTATAACCTCTCAATAAACAGAATGAGTATTCTAAAAATTTTTATCGTAGAAGACGATCCATTCATGGCCGAGCTTCTAAAGTTTCATCTGGAACTGAATCCAGACAACGAAGTAGTGGTTTTTAATAATGGAAAAGTTTTAATTAACGCTCTTCCCAAGAAACCAGATCTTGTTTTACTTGATTACAATCTCAATGGTGAGAATGGTGGTGTGGTGATGAAGAAGCTGCATGAGAAAATTCCTGACCTTCCTGTAGTCATGGTTTCAGGTCAAGAAGACATCAACACCGCTGTGACCCTTTTGAAAGATGGCGCGTTTGATTACATCGTGAAGGATGATAATTTGAAAGATAGACTTTGGGCGATTGTCAATCGTGTACGTAGCCAAGGTACTCTGAAGCAGCAGGTAGGGCGCTTGCAGAGCGAGGTTGAACAGAAGTATGATTTTGAATCATCCATCATAGGTCAAAGTAAAGCGTTGAAGAGTATTTATCCTCTCGTTGAAAAGGCCTGTAAGTCGACCATAGTTGTTTCTATCTCAGGAGAGACTGGAACAGGTAAAGAGGTATTGGCTAAAACGATTCACTTCAACTCCACAAGAAAGAGCAAACCATTTGTTGCGGTGAATATGGCGGCGATTCCGAAAGAGCTGATCGAATCAGAATTATTCGGTCATGAAAAAGGATCGTTCACAGGTGCTAACGAACGTCGCGCAGGAAAGTTTGAAGAGGCCAATGGAGGTACAATTTTCCTCGATGAAATGGGAGAAATGGATCTCGCTCTTCAAGCTAAACTACTTCGCGTATTGCAAGAGCAGCAAGTGGTGAGAGTGGGTGGCAATCAAGTAATAGACCTTGATGTTCGTGTCATCATTGCAACACATAAAAATCTTTATGAAGAGGTAAGTAAAGGAAATTTCAGAGAAGACTTGTACTACAGACTTCTCGGGATTTCGATTGAGTTGCCTCCGCTTCGCGAAAGAGGAAATGATATCGCCATACTAGCTCAACACTTTGTTGCGGCATATTGTAAGAAGAATGGAATACCAGCGAAGAAATTCGATCCAGAGGCAATGAGCAAACTAATGGCACATACATTTCCTGGGAATATTCGCGAGTTGAAATCAGTGGTGGAGTTGGCCGTGGTGTTGAGCGATACTCAAACCATTCAAGCTGATAATCTTCAAATAAAGTATGGAAAATATTTTGAAGAAATGTTGAGTCAGGATTTGACTCTTAAGGATTACAATCAAGAGATTATTAAACATTATTTAAAAAGATATAATAATCGTGTACGTCTTGTTGCAGACAAACTGGGTATTGGTAAAAGCACTATTTACAGAATGCTAGGAGAGGCTGAACCAGCGGGCAATGACGAGAATGAGGTATTTCAAAAATCAACTAAATTTTACAACTAATCAATTTTACTTATGAAAACACTTTTTGTTTTTTTATTTACTGGTCTTTGGTTCTCTTCATTAGCCCAGAGCGATATTCTAATCACTCCGTTCCGTGTAGTATTGGAGAATGGAAAAAATATTGAAGAACTATCCGTGGCCAATACAGGAAGCGATACAGCCCGATATACTATCAGTTTTGTTCAATACAAAATGAAAGAAGATGGGCAGCTTGAACAAATAAAGGATGCTGAACAAGGACAGTTTTTTGCAGATAAGTACGTCCGTGTTTTCCCGAAGTCTGTTGTTCTTGCTCCCAAGGAAGCACAGATAGTGCGCCTTCAAGCGCGCATGCCTGCTGATGCGGCGCCAGGTGAGTATCGTTCGCATTTGTACTTCCGATCGGCTGGAGAACAAGAAGCTATTGGCTTTGAGGCCGAAGGTGCCGATGGATTGGGAATTCAGTTGATTCCAATTTACGGTATCACTATTCCTGTTATTATTCGTGTTGGTGCTTCTGATGCCAAGGTAGCTCTCAAGAATGCAAAGCTTCAAAAGGGTGAGCAACCTTCAGTCAATTTGGTAGTAGGACGAAGCGGAAATTATTCTGTATATGGCGATTTGGAATTGTTGCACTATGATAGCGCTGGTAAGGAAAGTGTTGTGGGGCTGGTGCGCGGTGTAGCAGTGTACACACCACTTCAAGGAAGAACGGTGAAGATTCCTTTCAACAAAGCGACTACACCACCGACATCTGGGCGATTGAAAGTCGTATATTCTTTTACTTCTAATGGAAAGAAGGAAGTATTAGCAGAGGTAGAAGTGCCTTTAAACTGATATTAAAATGCTCTGGTTAAGGACGTGTTTAGTTATTACTATAATGGAATGCTTATCGATTCCTTGGGGTTTTGCACAAGGGCAAAACCCCTCTGACGGTGAGTCAACGCGCCCTAATCTCGTTGAAGGCATAGAAGGAGAATCGGCTTTTAATTCGCTAAGTGTGGATGTAATGATTCTTCGCAATCCTTCATTCGGAAGCTTTTATTCTGGAAACGGAGGTGGAAGCATTCTCATTGAATTGGATGGGACGCGCACTGCAGAAGGTGATATCGTTTTAATGAATTCAGGAAATTCAGTTTCTCCTGCTGTCTTCGAAGTTAAGTGCGCACCTTTTTCAATGATTCAACTTTTTCGAGAGTCATATTTCATTTTAAGAGGAAGTGATGGAAATGTGGTACGAGCAAAAATAGTCTCCACTAATCCTTCTTTCCCTTTTGTTTCACCAGCAAATGCAGCACAAGGTTTCACAGTTACCGCTAGTGTTCAATTAGAATTGGAACCAGGACAAACACTCGCACCTGGCGCATATACCGGAGGTTTTCAAACCTCTTGGATAACGGAGTAAGAGACTATTTGTAATCATGATTCGATCGTGTATTCACTATATAAAGAAATTGCCGCAAACAGCGATCGCTATGTTGTTTGCGGCATTTTGCTTTTCTATTAGTTTGAATGCTCAGGAGACTGAGGATAAATTTCCCGAGGAATATGATGAGTTTTTTGTCTATCTAAGTGTTGAGAATTTAGGATATTATCAAATTGATGCGGTGTATGCAGAGGATGAACTTTATCTCCCTTGTCTCACTCTCTTCAAGAATCTCAGTATCTATATCGTTGCATCATCGAGCCTGGATACGATTTCTGGTTATATGGCCGATAAGGCAAAGACTTTTCAAATCAACCTCAATGCGAATACGTCGATTTATCAAGATAAAACGGTCGCTCTCAAACCTCGTGACTATTTGATTTCATTCGATGATGTATTCATATCGGCGCGTGTTTACAAAGAGTTGTTTGGGTTTAGCATGAACCTCGATTTTCGTTCATTGATGGTTCGCTTGCAATCAGATTCGGAGTTGCCGATTGTGAAAATTTTAAAGCAACAAAAATTGAGAGAGAATTTAAAGAGCTTGAGGGGTGAAGTAAAAATTGATACCGTCATTCAAAGGGATTTCCATGTTTTAAGAGGTGCAGTATTGGATTGGAATTTGCGTTTTGCTCAATCATCAGAAGCTGGACCAAGCGGCCAGTTCAGAGGTTCGCTCGGAGCCGAAGTATTGGGAGGAGAGTTGGTGATTCGATCAGGATTGAGCACTACCGCGCGTCCACAATTGAGAAATCAAAGTTTTAGATGGAGATATGTAAATGACAGTCCTGCTTTTATAAGACAAGTGAATGTAGGATTTATTGGAGTTCCATTAAATTCTCAAGTCACCACACCGCTTATCGGAGTTGGCGTTTCAAATACACCTGTGGGCTTTCGCTCAAGTTATGGATCGATGATGCTTCAAAGGAAAACGCAACCGGGATGGGAGGTTGAAATTTTTGTAAATAATACTCTCGTTGGCTACACCACTGCCGATGCTAACGGTGATGTGCAGATTGAAATTCCATTAATGTATGGAAGTACAGAAATTCAAATTCGCTACTACGGCCCATGGGGAGAGGAAGAAATCGAAGAACAGTCGTTGGTAATTCCATTTGTATTTGTTCCACAAGGAAAATTGGAGTACCACGCTTTTTCAGGAGTCACAGCTGATTCTTTGAATAATATTTTTTCATACGCCCGCGTTGCCTACGGCCTGAATAGACGCACAACAGTTTTCGTGGGTCATGAACACTTTACCAGAAATACGGTGAACCGTACCATGCCTTTTGCTTCGGCATCATTCGTTTTGACGGACGCATTGTTGTTTAATTATCAATATGTCAATAATGTCTATCAGACTGGTGCATTGAACTGGAGAAGTCAAAAGGGATTTTTTTGGGAAGGGCGAGCAAAGTTGTATCGTGAAAATCAGGATGCCGAACTGAATAGTAATCTGAGAGAATATACTACAAGTTTTAATTTTCCATTTTCAATTGGAAAGACGCGCTGGTTGACAAGAGGGCAGATGCGACATTTGGAGTTGCCCAGAAATGTGGTTCAGAATGCTGAGGGTACGATTTCTACTTTTTACAAACGTTTTAATGGTGGTATGACAGTAGGAGGAAATCTTCAGAATACGAAACAGCTTTATGCTGCGCTCAATGCGTCACTGCAACTCCCCAAGCAATGGTTGCTACAAGCAGGCGCTCAGTACACCATGGAAAATCAGACTATCAATAATCTGCGCATGTTAGTTCAGAAGCGTTTTAAAAGAAGAGTGGTTGTAAAACTAAGTGCGAATGGTTTGCAGGATATGCGCACAGCTTCAATCAATTTGAACGTATTCTTTGATCTAGGCTGGATGGGTTATTCAGGTGAGGCTTCTTATTCTCAAGAAGATTGGAGCACTACTCAAAACATCAACGGCAGCACTTTGATGGGGCAAGCACCTAAGAGACTTCAAACGAATACACGATCAACAATGGGCCGTGGTGCTATCGATGCAATGGTGTATCTCGATATCAATCACAACAATGAGCGTGATGAAAACGAGCCTTTAGTGAAAGGAATCTCCGTAGGCATGAATAGAGGGGTTCAAACATTACTCGATAATGATAGCATTTTCCGTTTTGTGGCGTTGGAGCCATACACTAGACATTTGCTCACTGTTTCGGAGTCGGGACTTCAACAAATTTCGTGGCGTTTGCCCTACACTACTATTGGTGTCTATGCTGATCCCAATAGCGTTAAGAAAGTGTATATCCCAATTAGGCCAATGGGCGAAATTGCGGGACAAGTGATACGCTCAGACAGTGATGGCAAGAGCGCCCCAGCAGCACGTATTCCAATTTTGATCACAGATTCGAATGGAGTTTTCGTAGCAGGAGTGAGTACGGATGCGAGTGGTTATTTCAATTATACAGAACTGAAGCCTGGTGTATATCTCATTGCTCCCGATCCCGATGCGATGAAGCGCGCAGGATTTAATGCTCCTCCTTCCAAAGCCATCACTATCCGCCCAATGCAAGAAGGAGATTTCTTTGATGGCGTCGATTTCGAAATTGAAAAAACGAACGCCGAATAGATATAAAGCGACAAGCTACGGAGCGACATTCAATTCGCAAAAACTGATTCGCAATTCGTAAAGAAAGAACTCTCCGTCACTCAGTAGCTTCGTCGCTTGCCCTCGCCCCTCTAATTCGCCCCTCGCCTTTTCCATTTTCTGGAAAAAATTTCCATTTTTTGGAATGAATTTTCGGGTAACGTTTCGAGTTGGATTTGAATATCAGTCGATTAACTTTATTTTTTCCATTGGCACGACGTTCGTTAACAGTGCGCGCAATAGTATCGAAATGGAAAAAGCATTACTCAAAAAAGTATTTATAGTGGACGACGACAATTTTAATTTGTCGTGGTACACTAAACACGTGAGTGATCTTGGAAATTATGTTGTTTCAAGTTTCGATAATGGGCACGACCTACTTAATGCCCTAATCGATAAACCACAAATAATATTTCTCGATCACAACCTCGGTTCAATGACGGGCATTGAGCTTTTAAAAAGAATCAAACGCTTTGATCCCAATGTGTTTGTCATCTTCATCAGTGGACAAGATGATATGCAGACTGCGCTCAACGCGTTGAAGTTTGGTGCCTTTGATTATATCATTAAAGGAAGTGGTGATCTCGAGCGAATTACCAATGTGTTGAAGCGTGTTGACGATGTTCAAAATTTTCTCCCTAAATCAAAGAGAGATTTTCTATCGATGATGGTGAATTTTTTCGCCTAGTGGGCAATTGGAAGAATCGCACGAAATATACTATTGCACGGGGGGGGAATTAGTTTTTTCTATGATCAGTTGAAAGCTCTGGAATTAAAATTTTACTTCGGCTTTTAGTTGTTTGAAATAGGAATGATAGATATAGTTTAAGAGGATTGTTTAGGGTAAATGTGATGAAGGGTCAACCATAAATGTTGTTGTGTCAATCCGATCAGAAGGAAGTCCCGCATGCCCTTGTACTGTTCAAGGCCCTGTTATTTTTTGACGGGGCATCTCTCCCAACAGTACTTGGGCATATACGGGACTTTTTATGGTATGAGTTGTTCTTATCGAGTCTTGAAACTGTAGATGTGAGGTATGGTTTTGTAAAAATGTGGACCGAATAAATAAGCACTCACGAGATTTCTAATTTTCTATAACGTTTTTGGTGGAATAGCGTTTAATTTGTATTAAACTTCTATTCCTTATATGGGTAGCTATAAAATTTTTATTGTAGAAGATGACCCTTGGTACGGAGAGATTCTGGAATATCATCTCTCTTTGAACCCTGATTACACTATAGTACGTTTTACTGAAGGAAAGTCATGCCTCGAGAGATTGTATGAGAATCCTGATTTTATTACAATCGACTATACGTTGCCGGATATGAATGGCGACAAGCTGTACGAAAAAATCAAACAAAGCCTGCCGGCTGTACCCGTAGTTGTCATAAGCGGACAAGAAGATATCGGTGTGGCGGTTCAGCTTCTTAAAAGTGGTGTTCATGACTATCTGCTAAAAGACGAGAATACAAAGGACTTGCTCTGGAATAGCATTGTCAAAGCGAGAGAGACTCAGAGTCTGAGAAAAGAAGTAGAAAGTCTTCGAGAAGAGTTGGGGCAGAAGTATGAATTTGAGAAGAGTATCAAAGGTCAAAGCGCAGTATTGAAAAAGACCTTCGCTTTGATGGAGAAGGCCACGAAGACCAATATCAATGTTTCTATTACAGGGGAGACGGGTACTGGTAAGGAGCTAGTGGCAAAAGCGATACACTATAATGGCGATCGCAGAAAAAAGTCATTCGTGGCGGTTAACATGGCAGCAATTCCCGCGGAGTTGTTGGAAAGTGAATTGTTCGGTCACGAAAAGGGAGCGTTTACAGGTGCCTTGGCACGCAAGATTGGTAAATTTGAAGAGGCGAGTGGCGGTACAATTTTTTTGGATGAAATAGCTGAGATGGACTTGAGTATGCAGACTAAGTTGTTGCGTGTACTTCAAGAAAGAGAGGTTGTTCGTGTTGGAGGGAATGAGCGCGTAAAACTGGACGTGAGAGTAATTGTAGCAACGCATAAAAATCTGGCAGACGAAGTTAATAAAGGAACTTTTCGAGAGGATTTATTCTATCGTGTTGTAGGATTACCGATTGAACTTCCTCCTTTGAGAGAGCGTGCTGGGGATATTTTATTGCTCTCCAAATTTTTTATTGAAGAATTTACATCTGCTAACAAAATGAAATCGGTGACACTTTCAAAAGCGGCCAAGGATAAATTGATGGCATACAATTATCCTGGAAACGTGAGAGAGCTGAAAGCGATGATTGACTTGGCTTGCGTGCTTTGCGATGGAGTAGAAATAGGTGAGGATGATATCGCATTTCCATCAACAAAAGGCCCAACTGAATTTAATGCAATTGAAAAAACACTTCGAGAATACGAGTGTGACATTGTAAAATTCTATTTGAAAAAATATAATAATGATGTACTAGAGGTTGCGCGAAAACTTGATGTAGGAAAGAGTACCATTTATAAAATGATTAAGAATAAAGAAATAATACTTGAATCATGAAAGGCTTGGTGTTCACAGAATTTGTAGAAATGGTGGAGCAAAAGTGGGGACTTGAAATGGTCGATTCACTCATTGCTGACGTTCGTCCTGCCAATGATGGGGCCTACACTGCTGTTGGAAATTATCCCCACAGTGAGATGGTCTCTTTTGTGGTGGCGCTCCATAAAAGAACGAATGTTCCTGTGAATGACTTGCTCAAGGAATATGGAAGGTACTTGTTTCACAGATTAGCAGTAACTCACGGTTACATCATTGCTGGTGTAAATGATACACTGACTTTGCTTCAAGATATTGAAAAAATCATCCACGTAGAAGTAAAGAAACTCTATAAGGATAGCATGCCTCCAATGTTTACGGGAATGCGTATTTCAGAGGATGAATTACATTTGACCTATCAATCACATCGAAGTATGTCTGATGTTGCTGAGGGTTTGATGTTGGGGTGCGCAGAACATTACAATGAAAGTATTACCATAGAAAAATTATCTTCTTCAGAAGATGGAACGACAGTTGAATTTTTGGTGAAAAGACAGAGATAAAGTATGGAAGATCCAGAAGTTCTAAAGAGAATGTTGGAAAGAGAGCGTTCGGCTCGAAAGGCTGCTGAAAAAACGCTCGAAGAAAAAAGCCTCGAGATTTTTCGAATGAATGAAGAATTGCGCGGTCTCAATACTATTTTAGAAGATCTCATCAATGTGAAAAATAAGGAAATGGCAAGCATGGCCAAAATGACCATGGAAAATCCTGATCCTCTACTTCGCATTGATTTGAATGGAATGATTCTTCAGCAAAACCCAGTGGCTAATCATATTACCCGCATCAAATATGCTGGGGAATCATACAAAAGTGAGGCCTTTTGGAAGTTCATTGCAACGAGTAATGTCGCCACTAATGGTGGCACTATTGAGTTAGTAGGAAATGAAAAAATCTTCGCATTTACTTTTGCTCCCAACCGTGAAGGAGGATATATCAATGTCTATGGAAGAGATATTTCAGATAGAAAAACAACGGCCACGCGGCTGGAAAATCTCATAGAAAATCTGCAAGTTGGTGTTTTAGTGGAGGATGAAGACCGCAGGATTGTACTGGCTAATCAGATGTTCTGTTCTCTTTTTGGAATCGATGTTGACGCGCACACATTGATCGGCGAGGATTGTTCGAATTATGCAGATTTGTCAAAGAATTATTTCAAAAACCCAACTCAATTTGTTTTAGATATTCAGCAACTCTTGGATGATAGAAAATTAGTTCTCGCTCAAGAACTCGAATTGGCAGACGGCAGATTCTTTGAAAGAGACTTTATTCCACTTTTTGTTGAAGGAGAATACAGAGGTACTATGTGGAAGTACCGGGATGTTTCGCTCAGAAAGACTTCAGAGAAGGACTTAAAATATAGCGAGGAAAAGTACCGTAGTATTATTAGAAATATGAATCTAGGCTTGATTGAGGTAGATACGAAAGAACGTATTCTATATGCCAATCAAAGCTTTTGTGAAATGTCAGGTTATACTCAAGAGGAGTTGTTGGGAAAGAATCCTTCGGAGTTGTTTCTTCCCTCCGAAAGTAAGCACCTAATGATTGAAAAAAATCTTGCTCGACAACAGGGTATTTCTGATGCTTATGAAGTGAATGTAGAGTTGAAGCAAGGTGACACACGTTGGTGGCTTGTAAGCGGCGCACCTCTGTATAGCAATGATGGTGAATTGATAGGCTCCATCGGTATTCATTTGGATATTACCAAGCAGAAGGAGCTCGAATACAATCTTACTACAGCGCGCCAACAAGCGTTAGCATCGGCTACGGCCAAGGAAATTTTCCTTACCAATATGAGCCACGAATTGCGTACTCCGCTCAATGGTATTATGGGTATAGTGCGTGAACTGCGACGTACGGCTTCTGATGCAACTATGAAAGGACATTTGGAAAGTGTCCACTTTGCAGCCGAACACTTGCTGAATATCCTAAATGATATTCTCGATTTGTCGCGCATCGATGCCGGAAAATTGACGATGGACAAGATTGGATTTAGAGTGGAAGAAGAAATCCATCGTTCTTTGGAGGTAAATCAACTTCGAGCAGAAGAAAAGGGATTGCAGATTAGAAGTGAAATCGATGAAGAAGTCTGTAAAATTCTCGTAGGTGATCCAATTCGTCTTAGACAGATATTAATCAACTTGGTCGGTAATGCGATTAAGTTTACAGATAATGGCTATGTCAGCGTGCGCTGCACAATGAAGCAAGCCTTGGCAAATAGACAGTGGATAAACTTTGAAGTAGAGGATACCGGTATCGGTATGGATGAGGAGTTTGTAAAAAATATTTTTACAAAGTTCTCGCAAGAAGACTCTTCAATCAAAAGAAATTATGGCGGAGCGGGTTTGGGATTAAACATCACCAAACAATTGACGGAACTTATGAAGGGGGTGATAACAGTTGATAGTAAGAAAGGAAAAGGTAGCAAATTTACTGTGTCCATTCCTTTCAAAATAGGAGACGAATCGGACCTGCCTCAGGAACTAACCGTGACCCCAGAAAATCTCAATCTCGAAAATATAAAAGTATTGCTCGTTGAGGATAATCCACTGAACCAGGAAGTGGCGAAGTTGACGTTGAAACATCTGAAAGCAAAGGTGGATGTGGTTGGAGATGGGGCGACAGCCATTGAGAAACTCCGTCTTGTGAGCTACGATATTGTTTTAATGGATTTGCAGATGCCAGTTTTAGATGGATACGCAGCCACAAAAATTATTCGAGATGAATTGAAATTAATGGTCCCCATCATTGCTCTCACCGCGAATGCAATCAAGGGTGAGAGAGAAAAGTGTTTGAATGCAGGAATGGATGATTTTATTTCAAAACCATTTGAAGAAAAGGATATTGCTAAAGTTTTAGTAAAATATGTTCTCGAAAAGAGGCGTGATCCTTTAACAGAAAAAAAGCCAGCCACCTACGATTTGTCTCGACTGATACAATTAAGTAATGGTGATATGTCTTTTGTGAAAAAAATGGTGACGATGTTCATCAAACAAACTGAGGATTTTCAGCGTGAATTCACAGAGATTCAAAAGTTAAAAGACGTGGTAATGCTGAATAAGCTCTCCCATAAGATGAAGCCAGCTATAGACAACTTGGGAATTGTCTCATTGACAACTTTGATTAGAGAATTGGAAAAGTGGGAACTGTCTTCGGATGACGAATGGGTGGTACTGCATGAGAAAGTAGATCAAGTTAAAGCAGCGCTAAAGCAAGTAGCGATTGAACTGCACAAAGAGATTTAAATAAAAAAAAACCGGTGGTTAGCCGGTTTTTTCATTTGTTTAAAGTTAGATCAGGAACCTGGAAGTGTTCGCGATCAAAATTTTGCACAAGGCATGATACGCTTTTTCATTGCACGCTCATTGTGTTTAGAAGCCCATTGGTATGACAAGGTCAATTCGTGTGAACCTGCGGAACTCGCAATATTCAAACGAGAAATAGTGATGTCATAACTGTATCCAATTTTGTATTTTCCTGCCTGAAATCCTAGAAGTGTAGCCAAAGCATCGTGGTTTGCATAGCCATAGGTATTGCTTTTAGCGGGTAGTCCGCGATACCACAATCCAATGATTATAGGATTGAATTCATAATAGAATCCAAAATCAAGCTGATCGAATTCTCCTTGCATCATATAGTTTGCTGCAAAGACGAGATAGTGATCGAGTTTGGTGAGGGAGTGGTTTTTAATTCTCACGCGAAGACCTCCGTGAGCCGAATAGCGAATTGGTGTTGGCTCGTCGTTGAATCCATAGAGCGATTCATTGGGTCTGTTGAGGTGAAATGCTGACATTCCAAACCAAAACTTAGGACCATAGGTGAGGAAACCTGCGCCGAAGTCGAAAAATGAAATAGGCTCGACAATAGGAAACTCTAAGCTCGGAGTGTTTCCCTCGCGTATCATTTGATCGTAAAATCGGAGTTTGGTAAAGTCAATGTTCTTGCTCACTAAAGACATTTCGAGTGATGGTCGGAAGAACCAATTTCTTTTGATTTTGGCTTCGTATGCATACTGGAAACGCAAACTTGTATTTCGAAGAGCGCCACTTCCTGCACGATCATGATTCACCATTACACCGACACCACTTTTAATATTTGCTAGGTAGGTATCGAACGCGAAGTTATACGCTTGGAATGCTCCAGGTATCGCAGACCATTGATTCCTAACTTGGGAGGAAACACGGCTTTGAACGGATGCGCCAGCAAACGCAGGATTCATATAAGTTGGTACCGCATAAAACTGCGTGAACTGTTGGTCCTGAGCAATGACTTGCGTACTACACAGGAGCGCAAAAAATATGTAGTAGAATTTTCTCATTGCTTATTTTACTAGTAGGGTTACATCACCAGCCTTTTCAAACTTTTGTCCGTCAACGAAACGAGCTCGTACTTTCCAGACATACACGTCCTGTTTGCATAGTTGACCTCTGTAGAAGCCATCCCAGCCGCGATTCACATCATTACTTTCGTATAATAATTCTCCCCATTTGTTATAAATCAAGAGTTGGTATTCAGTGACTCCACTATGAATTGGGAAGAATACATCATTGTCATAACTGTTGGGGTTGTAAGAACCGCCTGCACCGCCGTTTGGATCTGGTGTAAATGCATTAGGGAAATCTATCAAGCCTCCTTTCTTCGCATACACCGCATCTACAAGTTGCATGGTGTCTGGACAGTTGTACTCATTATTGGCAATCAAGGTTATACTGAAAATGCCTTCTTCTGTATAATAATGAATCGGATTTTGATCATTGGAGAAGTTTCCATCTCCAAAGTTCCACTCATATGAATTTGCATTACTTGATAAGTTCAGGCAATACACGGGCTGACTCGGTATGCTAATTTCATTCGGAGTTACAGTGAATGCAGCTTGAGCATTCGGATAAACTTGAATGATTTGTTCTTGTACCATTTGTTCAGTACTACCATCAAATCCATTTATGATAAGTGTCACAGTATAGGTTCCCGGCTGATAGTAAGTATAAACGGGATTTGTTGCATTTGCCTGTCCGCCATCACCAAACAACCAAGTTGAAGAAGATGCATATTCCGATAAGTTGTTGAATTGAACTGTGAGAGGAACACAGCCCGACGCAGGCCCTTCAAAGTTCACAACGGGAGGAGGAGGCAATATCACTACTGTTTGATACGCAGTATCCGAGCAAAAATTATTAGCTCCAATCAATCGGATATTGAAAGTTCCCCAAGTTGAATATGTATAGTTTTGAGGATTTTCAACATTGAGGTCGGTTCCATCACCCATTCTCCATTCCCAGTTTAGATTGCCTCCAATACTTTGATTTTCCAATGTAACGGTCGCATTGGGCCATACCTGCTCTTCAGGATTCGCTGTGAAGGCTACCTGTGGAATAGGATAGACAGAAACGAATGCATCCGCAGTATCAATACATCCAAATTGATTTTGCACGATAAGCAATACATTGAAGGTTGTATCGGCATCTGTCCAATTGAAGAATGTATGCGTAGGCTCGAATTGATTACTCATTTCACCATCACCGAACACCCACTGGTAGGTCCAACCACCATCAGTATTATTGTCAAACTGAACTGTGAGCGGTGAGCATCCTTGGGCGTTCACTGTGAAGTCTGCTTCCAGTTCAGGTGAAACTTGAACGACCACCTGATCCGAACTTTGACAGCCATTTTCAGTAGTTGCATAAATTCGCACAACATAGGTTACGGTCTCTTGACTAAAGTTGTAGAAAACATGTGTGTGCAGCGAATCGCTTATGTTAGAAGTTTCTCCGGTGCCATAAACCCATTCGTAAGTTGTAGCACCGATAGAATTATTAGCAAAGGTTACGCTTTGTGGGTAGCAACCAAATAATGTATCTATTGCAATGTCAGCAATTGGATTTGCAAATACATGCATGTTTACTCTGGCTGTATCGACGCATCCATAAAGATTTTGAGCGATCAACTCCACTGGATAGATGGAATTCTCACCATTGAGAGCGCCATAAGTATGTGTTGGTTGTGGTAGTGATGACACACCACCATCTCCAAAGTTCCAAGTAAATGAAGTAGCTCCAATACTTTGATTTGCGAAGTCCGCCACATGTGGAGCACAACCAGCAGTATCTGTTGCAAACAAAGCTCTTACTTCAGGGAATAATGTGAAATCAACGATTGATGAACTACTACATCCAATTTGATTGAATGCCTGCAATTGGATGGTAAATGTTTCAACATTATTACCTGGTGCTGCATAAACGTGAGAGTGGATACTATCCGATATAGCAGATGAAGAACCGTCGCCGTATGTCCATAAGTATGAAGTCGCATATTGACTTTGGTTTGTTATTTCAAGTGGCGCGGGCTCACATGCCGCAGATTCGTCTATTATAAAGAACGCTATTGGTGCGGGATATACAATAATGTCTTGTACCATTGTGTCAGTACAACCATAAGAAGAAGTAGCGATCAACTCAATGTTATATGTGGCCGCATTATCGCCTGGGTTACCGTAAAATACAGAAGGAAACTCGGTATTCGCGACGATACTATTTCCAAAATCCCACGAAAAATTCTGTGCGTTTTGAGAATTATTTATCATGGCCACTGTAACTGGTCCGCATACTTCTCCTGGATCAGTAAATGCGGCAACTACTTTTGGGAACACTTGCACTGGAAGTGTAAACGTATGCGAACAACCATCCGCAGAAATTGCGGTAAGTATCACATCGTATGTCACTACACTATTAGTATTGTTTACAAAAGTTGTTGAATGATTTATATCCGAGTTATTAGATGTTTCTCCATTTCCATAGTCCCAATTAAATTGACTGCCATTAATGGATACATTGGTAAAGTTTACAGTCAGTGGACTACAACCTGCTGTGTTGTCAATAGAGAACTGCGCAATTGGTCCAGGATGAACAGTAATGGTGCTGGTGGCAATATCTACACAACCAAAGGCGGATGTACCTTGCAAGGTAACAGTATATTCAATCGGAGTAGTTCCAAAATTGTTGAATGTAACATTTGGGATCGGTGCTGTTGAAGTTTGCCCATTTCCAAAATTCCATTGGTAAGATTGTACTCCAGACACAAACGGCATGGTCACATTCAGTGGAGAACAGCCGCTGAAATCAGTAATCGAAAAATCGAAGTTTGCCTGTGGGTAAACGATGATTTGTTGAGTGATTGTATCGTTACATCCATTTACCGAATATGCAATTAACGTCACATCGAAAGTCTGAATGAAACCAGTGGTATTCTCATAGAGATGAGTAGGCTGAAAAGCTGTAGTAGTAGTACCGTCTCCTAAATCCCAAAAGTAGCTTCCTGCGTTTATTGATGTGTTTTGAAATGGTATTTCAAATGGGGCACAACCAGGAGGTGTGTTACCATCATTAAATGATGCCACGGCAGCTGCGAACACAGTAACGTATGCAGTATCGCGCGCGCTACAACCAAAATTATTGCTTGCTGTAAGCACAATAACGAAGGTTGAGTCGGTCAGTGTATTATTTACGAATGTCGCTGAGGCACTGGGGTCAGTGGAACTTTCACCATTTCCAAAGTTCCAAATGTATTGTGTAGCGTTGGTAGAATTTTGATCAAATTGAACTGTTACTGGAGAACAACCTCCGTCGATATTTTGAATAATATTCGCAGTAGGGCGAGCTTCAATGGTAACGTTCATTGTAGTGCTATTGCTACAATTGGGGGTATTTACAGTAAGGCTTACGGTGTATGTGCCTGGATTGTCATATAAGTGTGTTGGGTTTGGAAGGGTAGAAGAGAAACCATCTCCAAAGTTCCAAAGAACGCTCGTAATAGGCTGTCCTGCAGCTGTAGTGGATGCATTGGTAAACTGCGCTACCTCACCTTCACACAGATTGGTTACATTGATTGCTGCAACTGGTGAGGGATGAATGGTAATAAGATCATTGTCTGTTCTGCTACATCCGTTTGAGTTTGTCACAGTGAGAGATACAGGGTGTGTACCTACTGTATTGTAAAAAACAGGAGGTGGAGTAGGACCCGAATGAACATTCGGTGCAGTATTGAAAGTCCAATTCCAATTGATTACATCACTGGAAACATTTGCTGTATAATTAACGGTCATTTGATCACACCCTACATTTGGAGAGGGTATAATATTCACTGTTGGCCGAGGAAGTACTACAATCTGCACTGTTGCTTCGTCGGTACATCCTGCGGTCGCTCCGGTGATGCCGACTCGTGTTGTGACGGTATATGTTCCTGGTGAATTGAAGACGTAAGTAATGTTTCCGCTACCTGTGGTAATCCAGTTGTTGTTCACACCAAAGTTCCATTGGTAGTTGTTTCCGCCGGTAGAAAGTTGGGTAAACGTAACGCTTTGACCAGCGCAGATGGTGTCATTATTGGCACTTAGACCTGCTACCGGAGGCGGTACAATCTGAATGGTAATAGAAGTAGGCGCTATTCCACAGAAATTACTATCTAGCAATTGAACAGTATATGTACCAATACCAGGATAGTGCATGGTCTTAGGAAATGTTGGAGGCCATGGTGTCCAGTCGATAATGCTATCATGACCGAGATTCCAATAGTCGCCAAAATTCCAATATTCATAACGCTGATAAATATTTCCTTGGAATAGGCAATTGCGTTCGGTGATATTCGTGAAAGTAACAGTGGTATCAGGATAGCACAAAAGTGTTGCGCTGGCCCCAATGCCTGGATCGTCTAAGTCCCAAATACGAATAGGATTGAAAGTAGCTTCCGATTCACCACCTTGTATGGTGTTGCAATAGTTTTCCGCAGTGAGTCTTACTACAGTTTCACAATCTACTGTACCAACATCATATAAATGCGAAATGGTCTGTTGCCAGTTGGTGTGATCGAATACGAGAGGAGCACTGCCATCACCAAAATCCCAAGTGAATGTAGTGTTTTCAGATACGTTGGTTGAGCTGTTAATGAACTCCATTACTTGGGGAGCGCACGCTTGTGTAAGCCCGCCAACAGGAATTTGAATAGAAGCGCTGGTGGCCTCTTCCATTACTACTTCACCCGTAATAACGCAACCCGTTGCTACTTCAGTAATCGTTACTGTATAGGTTTCAACTGCTGCTGCATAAACGTGATTAATAATTGTGGCTGCGGCCCATGAAGTACCAGTGGTGTTCGGAGTCCCATCGCCCCAATTAATAACATAAGAACCCCAGTTGTTTGGTGACTGGAGATTAAAGCTAAAAGGCGTTCCTACACAATGATACCAACGTGGCGTATAAGTAGGAGTGCCATTGTAGTCAAACACACGCGGACACTGCGCTAATACTGTAGTATTAAGCACAAATCCTGCGAGGATGGAGAATAACAACTTTATTACTAAAGACTTTCTCATGCCCCTGTCTTACGCAAGCTTTGCGATAAGGGTACATTTTTTATGAAATAATTAGATGAAAACTGAATTTCATGCCTTAAATGTGTTCTTTTATGCGCTCTACCATTTCACCCACTGCTGGACACACGAGGGTATTCTTATAGGTCAAGTCCATAATTTGACTCATATTCTTTCTATCAGTGTGGGGATATTCACGACATGCTTTCGGACGGACTTCGTAGATTTTACAATAATTGTCTTTATCGAGAAAAAGACAAGGTGAAGAATTGAGAACCCAATCTCCATCTTCATCAATATGGAGATTTTTTGAAGTAAAATCAGATGGACGAACGCCTAGATGTTTAGAGATACGATCAATATCGACATCTCTAAAAATAGGACTTGTCGTTTTGCAACAATTCGCACACTGCAAACAATCCACTTTTTCGAATACCTCTTCATGCGCTTGATGAAAGAGCGTGTCCAGATCCTTTCGTTTGGTCCATTGCGAAAAAAGCTTCTTGTTTTCTTTGCGATTGTTTTTTGATCGCTCCAAATATTTTTTTAAAGACTCGGTCACAATAGTATGTTTCCTAATGCGGATCGCTGAAAGCTGGATTATTAATAAATGAAGTGTCAGTCAATGTTCTTAAAAATGCCAACAAATCTGCTTTTTTTTGAGGGGTTAGCTGAAGACCACCAGAAGTATATTTCATAAATGGTGAAACGGTGCTCGATGGATGTCCTCCTGAATTATAATGATCTATTACTTGTTCAAGCGTTGTAAAGCGGCCATCGTGCATATATGGAGCTGTAAGCTCAATGTTGCGTAATGTAGGGGTTTTAAACTTTCCACTATCTAATTCATTTAAGGTCACAAGGAATCGACCGGGATCATCGTCAAAATAATCGTCTAAACCATTATTATGGAATAGATAATCGGTAAGTTGCATTCCACCTACACTGTGACAATGGAAACAGTCGGCACCTCCCTGTGAGGTGGGATTTTCTTCGGGATCACCACCCTCGGTGCTAAAGAGAAGGAAACCGTTTTGTTCTTGTGGGGTGAAGGTATACTGTCCAATACGCTGACGATCGAATTTTGAATCAGCGCTGATCATTGTTCTCAAAAAACTCGCAATGGCCTTTGTCACGCGATCGCGAGTGATTTCTGTGGTTCCAAAAGCGGCTCTAAACTTTTCTGCATATTGCGGATCATCGCGCAAGGCCTGTAATGCATTTTCCCAGGTGTTGTTCATCTCCACGGGATTTTCGATGGGCTCTATGATTTGTTGTTCTAAGGTGATCGCACGACCGTCCCAAAAAAAGCTTGTGCTCCAGCCCATGTTGACCAATGCCATACTCTGTCTTGTTCCCAAGGCACCTGTAACTCCCACTGAAAATTGTAATGGATCACTAAATCCGTGTTCTGGCAAATGACAACTGCCGCAGGATTGAGTGTTGGTAGAACTCAGTTTTTTTTCCCAAAACAAATATCTTCCCAGCTCTATTCCCTCTACCGTGAGGGGATTGTCTGCTGGTATATCCATAGGAGGAAAGAATGGGGGGATTTCCAAATCGTATGGAGTGCCATAGCTGATGTCTGGATTATTATCAACGGGTTGTTCTTCTTCTTTATCTGGACGACATGCAGAAATTGCAGTGATCATAAAGATGATTACTGATATCCAAAGTATTTTGCTCGACTTGTTCATTCACCCAAAGGTAAGAAGGATTGGTTTTGAACAAAATTCCAATCCGTCAATGTTTTTAAAAACGCTAAGAGATCGTCTTTTTCTTGTTGCGACCAGTTCATGGGGCGGACGCGAAAATCCTGATTTTCGTGGCCCTCGCCACCCTTATTATACATTTCAATGACTTCTTCTAAAGTATTAATGCTTCCATCGTGCATGTATGGTGCTGTGAGTTCAATATTGCGCAGAGTAGGTGTCTTAAACTTTCCTATGTCTTCTTTTTTGAAAGTAATTCGCTCTTTTCCGTTATCAGCGTAGCGCTTGAATAATCCAATATTATAGTATTCGAAGTCTGTGAAAAATGGCAAGCTGTGGCATTTCATACAAGCCGCTTTTTCACTGAAAAACATCGCCTTGCCTCGCTTTTCACTATCATTGAATTGCGTGGAGTCTTTGTAATAATACCAGCGATCAAAGCGGGAATCTCCACTTACAAAAGTGCGTTGAAAGTTGGCAATTGCGCGCATAATGATATTTTCATCGATTTCTTTTCCATAGGCGGCAAGGCTCAGTTCATTGTAGTTTTTTATTTCGCGCAATCGTTTGGCAGCTTCAAATAGTGGTAGATCCATTTCGATTGAATCTTGCACTGGTGCCAGCACTTGAAGTTCCAGAGTGGGCACACCACCTTCCATCATGAATCGAGGCATCCAAGCGAGGTTTGCGAGCGTAGGAGCGTTCCGAAATCCCTTTTTGCCATGAGCGCCTTCGCTTACTTTTTTTCCATCTGTAAATGCCATTGAAGTGACATGACAACTACCACAAGACATCGTTTCGTTGGCAGATAGCTTTTTTTCATAAAACAACCTTCTTCCCAACTCTACGCGGAGTTTGGTAGGGGTGTTGTTTTCAGGAAATTTTATTTTTGGGAAAAATGATGGAGCCTTAATGGAGATTTCTTCGTCTGCCCTTGGATTATTGCTCACACATGCTGTGATTGCAAGAAGGGTGAAAAGACAAAGAAATTTCTGGCGAAACATATCATTCCACTTCAAACGATTGTGCAAAATTCTCAGCGAATCTTCTCGCGAGCATCATATTTCCAACCGTATGCGTTAGAAAGTCGGTACTAAGGTCTATCTGATCATTTTCGTTATCAATGAATTTTTTAATATCCATTTTTACTCTGATGATATAGTTGCCATCTTTTTCGGCCACAACATCTATCGGCAATTCTACCGTTCTGAAAAGTAGGTCGTCGCCTGTGTGGAAGGCGAATGGATCAATCAACTGAGCACCTTCCTGGCCCGTTAAATCAAGTCGGCCATCGAATTTTGTGAAAATATAACCTGTGTTCCAAGTCCAAAACATACCGCTTGAGCCTTGCACGCTTAGGGGGTGGCTATTCGGATATTGTGAAGGGTCTTGGTCTTTATTAAGTGCTTCTGGAACTCCCAAGCTCAGCTTTAACTTGGTATAAGAACCTTCAGCAATTTCAGATGATATTTCTAATGGTTCGTTAAAGTCATGAACTAAGATATCCTTAAAAACAACTGAGTCTCCGTTGAAGTTATGCAGCTGAATGTTTGAAATATATGTCTTCATTGTTTCCACTCGAAGGCGGTAGCCTTGATTGGTGGTGTACACAGTACCAATGGAGAACGGTTGGTCACCGTATACTGGGGTTACGACAATATTTGCTTTTGGTGCCGCCTTTATCGCGGGTGTTTCCTCTGCGTCGTCTTTACAGGATGAGAACGCAATGGATATTAGACCAACTAACAATACATGACGCAATGATTTCATTGTTGCTTTATTTCTGTTACAATTTTGTGAACTGCTGCCCTAAAGGTACGAATATTAATGTGTTTTTAAGCCAGGAATTTGATTTTTCTTCATAATCTGATTGATCATTAATACTTTTGGGTTGAAAATTCGTGTATGAACTTAATTGTGAGGAATACTGGCCCAGTCTTACAATTGAAGTAAATATTTTTTTGTATGTTATTTAACTCAATTGATTTTGCTATTTTTCTTCCGATTGTTTTTTTCTTGTATTGGTTTGTTACCAACCACAGTTTAAGACTTCAGAATTTACTCATTGCTTGCTCAAGTTATCTTTTTTATGGATGGTGGGACTGGCGATTTTTATCTTTAATTCTTTTCAGTACCTTCCTTGATTTTTTTGTAGGCCTTGGGCTGAGAAACCAAGAGGATGTTTTTAAAAGAAAGTTACTTCTCTCGATAAGCATAGTTGTAAATCTTGGACTGTTGGGCTTTTTCAAGTACTACAATTTTTTTGTAGAAAGTTTTGCATCTGCTTTCTCCTTTTTCGGGGCTGAGATAAAAGCTGATACCCTTGATATCATTTTGCCCGTAGGTATCAGTTTTTATACCTTTCAGACATTAAGCTATTCTATTGACGTATATAGAAAGAAACTCGAACCGTGCAGTAATCCGATTATATTTT
The DNA here is from genome assembly GCA_964428835.1 of uncultured Comamonadaceae bacterium. Classification (GTDB taxonomy): domain Bacteria; phylum Bacteroidota; class Bacteroidia; order Flavobacteriales_D; family Sanyastnellaceae; genus JAIXWP01. The sequence goes on from CAYRZQ010000035.1 coordinate 22,483, forward strand.
CAGCGTTTGTCAGCTTTTTCCCACAATTAGTTGCAGGGCCTATTGAGAGAGCCACTCATTTATTACCACAATTTTATGAAAAGCGTTCGTTCAATTACTTGAATGCAGCAGATGGAATGCGACAGGTTTTGTGGGGTTTGGTAAAGAAGATTGTAATTGCTGATAACTGTGCTGAATACGCTAACGGTATTTTCAATCATTCTGGAGAGCTTTCTGGAAGCACGCTTGCATTGGGTGCTTTGTTTTTTACATTTCAAATTTATGGCGATTTTTCTGGGTATTCGGATATAGCAACAGGGATATCCAAGTTATTTGGTTTTAGTTTAATGCAGAATTTCTCGTTTCCATATTTTTCTCGAGATATTGCCGAATTTTGGAGAAGATGGCATATATCTCTGTCAACATGGTTTAGAGATTACCTTTATATTCCATTAGGAGGAAGCAAAGGAAATCTCTTTAATCAAATTAGAAATACTTTTATCGTATTCTTAGTTAGCGGATTCTGGCATGGCGCAAACTGGACATTTGTTGTTTGGGGATTATTGAACGCCTTATATTTTCTTCCGCTACTATTGTCTAAAAAGAATCGCAGTCATATAGAGATTGTCGCCAAAGGAAAATTACTTCCAAGTTTTAGTGAGCTTGTCAGAATACTTACGACATTTATGCTGACACTATTTGCGTGGATATTTTTTAGAGCCGAATCCGTTCCTCAAGCTTTTGAATACGTCTTTAGAATGTTTATGAATATAAATTCATACTTTGCATTAGGGATCTATTTGAAATACTACCAGATTATTTTATTAATTATAGCTTTTGTCCTAATTGAGTGGTTGGGAAGAGAAAATAAACATGCTTTAGAAAAAGTACATCTTCCATTGATATTTCGATGGGTGATATACTTACTCATCGGAGTGAGCATCCTTTTCTTTGGAAATTTTAATGAATCAGAATTTATCTATTTCGCATTTTAATAAGTATGAAAAAGTTCATTCGTCTCACTTCGTTATATATTATCCTGCTGACAGCACTCATCTTTTTCTTGCTGGTAATGAGCTCAGAGTTTGTGAGAAATCGAGATTTTAGGATTTATGAAACAGAGAGCAACCTTCTAGTAATGAAGGATAATGAGAGTTTCGATTTATTATTTATGGGTATTTCACATGCGCGGAATTTTTCAAGGCATGGAAATCACCTGCAGATCGAAAAGACTTTGGGAAAAAAAATTACTAATATTGCTCAGGGTGGCGGTCGATGTGGGTTAAATGAACAATTATTTTATTTAGATTATTTTTACAGGAATGAGAATAGGGCAAAAAAAATTGTTTTCGTGCTTTCTCCGCCGTTATTGTTTTCTGAAACACTTCCAGTAGCCTCTAATACCTTCGATTACGAACCTTTTGAATGGAGTTTTTTTGTAAATTACCTTCTCTTTGATTCTGAGAATAAAAATGAAAGACTTCTTTCTTACATTCAGTCAAAATTTTCGATGGATTGGTATTCTCATAATCCAAGTCCTTTGAAGGCAATGACTGAGAAACTCGAAAGAATTGATAGTAATGCTGTTTTGGAAGGTCAAGCATTAATTTTTCGTGATTCTATTCAGTTTGATAGGTTTAATAAGAATGTCGTTCTAATCGAGGATCTTATACGCAAGGCTAAGAGTAACCAGTCAGAAGTAGTCCTCATAATTCCACCAGCTTTATTTGGGAAATGGAGAGGTCATATTTTTGTGGAAAGGCTTGCAGAGGGAATCAAACGTAAATATGGGGTGGAGTATTACGATTTTTCTGAGTCGATTTTAGAGCCAAGTTACTATTACGATCATCACCACTTGAATACGAAGGGTGTATTCTACTTTACCGAGACTTTTTTAAAACCAATATTTGCAAACAAATATTGATCATCAAACTCAAAATCGAAGTTTGAAATTGTGTTACGATATATAATTTATTATTCGGAATTCAGAATCTCTTGTTCCCCAAAACCCCTTGTTCCTTGTTCTCGTTCTCGTTCTTGTTCCCGCCTCTACACCGGATCCACATCGATGCTGATGCGGAGGCTCTTGTAGTCGGGGTGCCCCTGAAGTTCGCGGAGCACGCGCGCGATTTCTGATTTGCGCTGGTGGAGCTCCGTGTTGCGCAACTGTTTTACTATGATTTGTCGCAAATAATAATTATTGATTTTGGGAATGTAAGGTCGTTCTGGTCCGAGAATATAGGGTCCGGCCACTGCATTCAAGGCTTTAGAAGCTTCGTGAGCGGCGGCTTCGCAGATATTGTCTTCTTTGTGCTTGATTAAAATTTTAATCATGCGGATGTAGGGCGGATATCCAAATTGCTTGCGCTCTTCCAACTCTCTAAAATACAATCCTGAATAATTGGCATTTTTAACCAAATCAAAAAGCCAATGAGATGGATTGTATGTCTGAATGATTACCTTACCCTGTTTGCCGCGTCGGCCAGCCCTTCCCGCCACTTGCATCATCAATTGATAACTGCGCTCCAAACTGCGGTAGTCAGGAAAATTCATCATTTTATCCGCATTCAAAATTCCCACCAATGAAACATTGTCAAAGTCCAATCCCTTCGTCACCATCTGCGTGCCGACAAGAATTTGAATTTTGCCAACTTCAAAATCCTGAATGATTTTTTGATAACTGTTTTTATTTCTAGTAGTGTCCAAATCCATACGCTGCACTACTACTTCTGGAAAGATTGTTTGAATGTCTTCTTCTATTTTTTCAGTTCCAAATCCTAGCATCTTCAAATCCGTACTTCCACACGCATTGCATCCTTTTGGTGGATCTGTTTTATAACCGCAATAATGACACTTCAGTTGATGCACATTTTTGTGATAGGTGAGACTTACGTCGCATCGCGTACATTGCGGAATCCATCCACAACTATGACATTGCCAAAGAGGTGTGTAGCCGCGTCTATTTTGAAATAAAATAATCTGCTCTCCCGCTGCTAGGGCGGTGCTCATAGCTTCGACCAACACAGGTGTAAATGTTCCCTGCATGGTTTTTTGCTTCATCCCACTTCTCAAATCTGCCATCTCAATAAGTGGTAGCGATATGCCGCCATAACGCTCCGTCAATTTCACCCATCCAAATTTCTTCTGCTCCGCATTCCAAGTAGTTTCTATCGCGGGTGTGGCCGAACCTAACAATACTTTTGCTTTGAATAGTGAAGCAAGTACGATTGCCGTATCACGCGCGTGATAGCGAGGTGCTGGATCATATTGCTTAAAACTATTCTCGTGTTCTTCATCCACTATCACCAATCCCAGTCTGTTGAAGGGAAGAAATAATGATGAGCGCGCTCCCAATATCACATCACATTCTCCAGGACTTGCCGCAAGTACTTTATTCCAAACTTCTGTACGCTCGTTATCGCTATATCCGCTATGATAGATGCCAACACGTTTCCCAAAATGTTTGCGAAGGCGATGGATAATTTGCGTCGTCAGTGCTATTTCAGGAAGCAGAAACAATACTTGCTGATTCAGCGCTAAATATTTTTCAATAAGATGAATATAAACTTCTGTCTTACCACTCGACGTCACACCATCAAGCAATACCACATCTTTTTCCAAAAAAGAATCTTCTATTTCATTCAATGCTTGGTGCTGCGCAGAAGATAGTGGCTTCGCTTTTTCACTCGCCAATAAATGCGCTTCCAATCGCCCAACCTCTACCGTGCGTATTTGAAAGACTCCTTTTTTTACAAGCGATTGAATATTTGCTGCTGTCGATTTCGTAGCATTTTGAAGTTTTAATCTTTCTACTTCATGGGCCTTTCCTTCGTCATAATTACTCATCTGTAAAAAGACCATGAGTACTTCTGAAAGCTTGTGTGAGTTCTTTTTTTCTAATTCAGAAAAAAGTTGTTTCAGATTGTTTTCCTGAGCATAATGTTCTGAAAGGCTTATAAAATCTGCTGTGCGTGGCTTAAAGCGCTCTTTTATTTCATCTTCCGCACCAACGATTCTTTTATCCAGTAGCGATTTAATAATCTTCCTTGAATTTTTTGTTTCAAGAAGGGCATTGATTTCATCCAATGTCAACGCACCATTATTCTTCAATCCTTCAATGATCAGGTGTTCTTTTTCAGAAAGTTCAAAAGCATCGGTGACATTTTCAATCAATACAAACTTTGTTTCACTTGAAAGTTTGAGTCCACCTGGCAGAGCAGCATTCATTACCTCACCTAGCGTACAACAGTAATAGGAGGCAATCCACTTCCAGAGTTCGAGCTGCACGGGATGAATCAGAGGTTGCTCGTCGAGAATTTCCTCTACATAGCGTGCCTCGTATCCGGAAGGCACTGTTGTATGAATGTTTTGGATAATGCCTGTGTAGCGTTTGTGTTTTCCGATCGGCACCACTACACGCTGTCCGATCGCCACATATTCACTGAGAACTTTTGGAACGCGATAGGTCAATACCCGCGGTAAGGCGAGCGGCAATATGATATCTGCAAAAAAAGTTTCGCGTTCCATGGCTGCAAATTAAGACAGACCTTGGAACGCGAAACGAATAATTTATAAGTGCTTAACGAAATTTATTCGTTAGCGCACGATGATCTTTTCTGAGAAGCTGTATTTCTCTGTGTTAGCGCGTACTAAATAGATTCCAGTCGATAGTACTGAGGTATCAAAAGGAATAGAATATGTGATTCCACCATAAATGGTACCTTCAAACATTGGGAAGATTTCTTGTCCGGCAAGGTTGTAAACTGAAATTTTAACCTGTTCGGCGGAAGGTGCTGCCCAACTTACTGAGAGTACACTAGAGGCGGTATTAACAACTCTGAACACTGGTTCAGCAAATCCGCTTGCTTCTTCGTCAATCAATGTGATTGTTTGTGTATGGCATGTTTGATTTCCTGAGCAGTCAGTAGCACACCAGGTTCTTAGAATTTGTGGACATAAACTCACTCCAATGGTCTCTTCTTGGAAAATTACTGGAATGTTCCCGCCGCATACATCATTCGCCGTGATTTGAGGAACCGCTGGTAAGCTACCGTCGCATTCAATCGTGATGTTTTCTGGCGTTTGGCTCAAAATAGGGGCTGTTGTGTCAACAATGGTAATGGTTTGAGTGAATTCGCTAGAGTTGCCGCAGGCGTCTACTGAAAACCATGTTCTGGTGAAAATAGTGTTACAACCATCCTCTTCAGTTGTAGCTTGAAGTCCGATAGGGGTGATGCCACTGCAATTATCTTGAGCAAAAAGGAAGACATCAGGTACTGGTGTTCCGCATTCTAAGGTAAGTTGTGCAGGAGGAAGATTATTCAATACCGGAGGAATCTCATCTACAAGCTGAACCAATTGTACAAATTGATTTGTATTTCCGCACGCATCTGTCGCTGTATATGTGCGCTCAATAACGCCCCCACATCCGGGTACAATAGTATTATCCTCAAAGAATAATTCGAAGTCAGAACAATTATCTTCCACAAAAATGGCTGGCTGCTGAACATTATTACAAGAAATTTCTATCGATGATATCGGATTCACAAACTGAGGAGCTTCGGTATCGGTTATGGTAATGGTTTGTGCATAAATACCACTGTTGCCACAATCATCAAAAGCACGGAAAATGCGAGTTAGAGTAGTTGAGCCATCGCATGTTCCTGGAGTAAAGAATTCAGCGACAAATACTTCAACCTCGCCCGCACAAACATCTATACCCACAAGTTGAGCTGCCGGAGGAATCGGCGCGTCGCATGAAATGGTAATATCCTCAGGGTAAAAATTAAAGATCGGGCCTTGTGTATCAACTACGTTTATTGTTTGGCTTATTGAGCTAGAATTGCCACAAGCATCAGTGGCTGTCCAAGTACGAATGATTTGACTGCCACAAGGCAAGTCGAGCTCTACTTCATCGAATTCGATATCCTCCACCAGTCCAGAGCAGAAGTCTTCTGCAACTACTAAAGTAGTAGGTATGTTGTCGCCACATTCTATTTCAATATTGGCTTCTATTTCGTTGAATACAGGTCCTTCACTATCTGAGAAGAAGATATTTTGGCTGAATTCTGAGATGTTTCCGCAGGCATCAATAGCTTGCCATCTTCTCACAATTTGATAAGAACCTTCGCAAGAACCAGCAATGAGCAAATCTTCGAGGCGACCAACTGACAATTCCGAACAGAAATCGATGAATAAGGGCGCAACGACCTCAGGTTCGCCATCACTGCAAGACAATTCAATGTCCGAAGGACCAGCGCTCAACTGTGGCGGGGTATTATCTACAAAATTAAATGTCACACTGGCTTCAGAAACATTGGCGCAGCCATCAGCCGCGGTGTACGTTCTGATAAAGCTTCCCGCACATGACGGAATAGGAGTATCTATAAAGGTCAAAGCAAAATCAGAACAATTATCTGTTACGATTGGCTGAAAGTCACTGATAGCTCCACATTCCAATTCGATTTCCGCAGGCAAAGTCTCAAACTGCGGTGCTTCGAAATCACCGAAGATGAGCTGTATTGTAGCCGTAGCAAAATTTCCACACTCATCGGTGGCAGTGAAAGTACGCGTAATGATGTCGGCGCATGATGAAGAATTGATAACGTCTTCGTAGGTCACAACAACATCTGAACAAAGGTCATCTGCTGCGGCTAGCTCGACTTCATCGAATTCAGTTCCACAAGCGAAGGTTCCGCCTTCAGGAATATTGGTAAAAAATGGTGGTGTATTGTCAATAACCGTGATCGTTTGTGATGCTTGTGAGGTGTTACCGCATGCATCAGTGGCTATCCATGTGCGAATGAATGTATAGCCGCATTCGCCATCAATAGTTTCAGCGCTGAGACTCACATTTGCAAGGCCTGAGCAGATATCGGTGGCAAAAACTTCTGGTATGCTTATCGGATCTCCACACGAAATTGTAATATCCTCAGGAATATTGAATAGGGTAGGTGGGGTATTATCCACTACATTAATTGTCCAAGCCTGACTTACTGAATTGTCGCAAGCATCTGTGATAGTATAGAGTCGAATCACGGTGAAGTTGTTAGGACAAGAACCAGGTATTGTCTCATCTTCGAATGTTAGTTGCACATTTCCGCATCCGGCGGTAAAGCTAATGGCAGGGCTTATGTTCGTATTGAAAAAATTACATTCGACTTGGATATCATCAGGAAAACTTGTGAAAGCAAGTGGCTCATTGCTTTGCAGGTCAATAGTCATGATTTCGGTGGTGGCATTTCCACAACCATCTACCGCAGTGTATGAACGCTCAATGATTCCATTGCAACCGGGCTCGATGATGTTATCAGTAAACGAAATGGTGACACTAGAGCAATCATCGGTGGCTAAAACGTTAATGTTGTTCAGCTCCTCGCAGGTTACAGTAATAGATGAAGGAAACTCTTGGAATGTCGGTGAAGTTGTATCCACCGAAGCCCATTCTTGTGATGCATAGTTGCTCAAGCCACATGTATTTGCAGCTCTGAAATAGCGAGTGTAAGAATCGCTGCCGCAATTATCAGTGATGCCTTGGCAAGCAAGGTCGGCATTGATGTCGCCGTGTCCGCTGATGGGATTGCCATTCAAAAAACCATTGTAGAAAAACCAACCGCTTATTCCATAATTCGCATTCTTATTATTCGCGGCGTTTCCAACCTGAAAACCGTAATAGTAGTTCGATGGCTTTGGAGTCAATTGAAGGTGGCTACCTTCGAGTGCACCGGTTCCTTGCAAATAACAGAATCCATCTTGCATTTCATAATAATTCCAGTTGGTATATTGAGTCCCGGCAAGGTTTAGGTCGTTTTTGTAACCGCGATTAAGCGCAGACCATTCAGACCAGTTTCTTTTATTATTAAGGATAATAAACACATCAAATCCTTGAGCAGGGTTCGCGGCGCTATAAATATGGCCAGAAATGATGGCCTTGTCATCGTCATATTCGATCATAGTGGCTGGACCGTCAAAGAGCCAAACCACACTGGCTGGATTGACGCCTGGCAACCAAAATGCCCAGTCGGGACCAGGTCCAAAGGCAGTATTGATGTTGCAGCTATTGATAGCTCCGCCGGTGTGAACTTCGGCGGTAGTAACAGTAGTACTGCCGTCGCAGCAAGTAGATTCTGCTTCTGCTGATCCGAACTCGGGGTTGGTTTGTGAGCAATCCACTTCAATACTATTGGGAGTATTGGTGAATGTTGGATAACACAGGTTTTGAGCGAACGTGAAATTCGAGATAAGGCTGAGAATAATAAGCAGCCAAGAAGATTTAACTCTCATGGAAATCAAGGTTAGGGTAAGTATATGGACAAAGTAAACAAGTATTTTTGAGTGACTTAGCGATAGTCTTTACTAGTTTATCAACGTACTTGCTAACCAAAAAAAATCCCCCTGATCGAAGATCAGGGGGATTTGAACCTTTATCACTTATGATAAATTACTTCTTTCTTTCCAAAACTTCATCGATCATTCCATAGGCTTTTGCTTCATCAGCAATCATCCAATAGTCTCTGTCTGAGTCAGCCCAAACTTTATCGTAGGTCTGACCGCTGTGAGTGGCAATGATGTCATAAAGTTCTTTTTTCAACTTTTGGATTTCACGAGCGGTGATTTCGATGTCACTTGCTTGCCCGCGAGCACCACCCAATGGCTGGTGGATCATCACACGTGAGTGCTTTAAGCCAGTGCGCTTACCTGTCTGACCAGCGCACAACAATACCGCACCCATTGATGCCGCCATACCCGTACAGATTGTGGCCACGTCTGGATTGATGTACTGCATAGTGTCATAAATACCCAAACCCGCATAAACGCTTCCTCCTGGAGAGTTGATGTAGATTTGAATGTCTTTCTTGCTGTCAGCACTTTCCAAGAATAGTAGTTGCGCCTGAATGATGTTTGCGATATAATCGTCGATCTCAGTTCCGAGGAAAATAATTCTGTCGGCCATCAATCGAGAAAATACATCTACTTCTCTAAATGGCATGTTTCGCTCTTCGATTACGGTGCGGGTCATCATCTCCGGACCATACATGTGGCTAATTACGTCGTCCACCACGGTACCGCTGATACCTTGATGTTTCACCGCGTAATTCCTGAATTCTTTGCGGTTTATCATTTTGTTTATTACTTTAATTTGGGTACCAATGTATAAACAACTGCCTTACAAAAAAGGATTTCTCATTTTTTAGTAATTCACCAATGAATATTGATAAACTACCAAAAATTAACGCGAGACTTTTTTAACCAATAAACCCTCTTTCAAACACGCTTCGAGCGCGTCTTTATACTCAAATATATTCGCGTCGAATGAATTGGCAATGTCCAGTAGGTCGTGCTCTCCGTCGCTAAAATTAACCAGTTGAAGAAGTCGGTCTATAAAAACCCTGGAAGTATCATGGGTTAGCGAAGTAGGGTACAATCCTCTCTTACCAAGTTGAGGCTCACAATACATAAGGGTATTCAAATAGTAATCATTCATTTCTATTATTTCAATAACCGTTTTATAGGCAAGAGTTGTTTTTTCTAATGCTTCGAATGAAATGAATGATTTGTTATCAAGACTCGTATGATATTGTGAATACTCGTAATATGGCGTTCTCATCAATGAACCAACGGGAAGATTGAATCCAGGAGAGCAGTATTGTCTTTCGTCACTTCCATCTGGCTTGAACGATCTGATATTTCCACCTAGATTTATTTTCTTAAAAAAATGCTCTACGGCTCGATCGGGAAGACTGTTGCCGCGACGTGATTTCTTATAGTGAAACTCATCGTTATTTCCACAGCACGTGAGAACAAAACCCGCTTGAGTCTTCTCCTTCATCTCCATGCCGTGAACAGCCAGATAGGATATGGCACCTATGGTCTCAGGAATAAATATGAATCGATAGGTATATTTTCTATTTTTTAATTTTAAAATTTCCCTGTATAGAAAAGCAAGAGCTAGCGGCCCGGAAAGTTCATTGTTGGCCATGCTAGGATGACAGACGTATGTAGAAAACATTACCTCTTCTTCGGTCTCTCCAGGCAATATCAAATCACCATAGGTGAGTGATCCTTCTTTGTGGCCTGCATCTATATATACAGTGTATTCACCTTCTTGAGATAATTGAGAAAACTCTACATGCGACATGCAAAATCCCCACTTTTCACGATAGTAAGATGTGACATAGGGTATTGCCTCGGGCATGGATTCTATGGTGTAGATATGTTCTTTTAATTCAGAATAACTAACCTTTTTATTTATTCCAATGCTGTAATTTAATACATGAAGATTATTGACTTTGAAGTCTGCAATTTTTTTACCTTCTGGAGTAATGATATAGGCGTCATTGATATACCATTCTTTGGGAACAGTCCAGTCAAAAACTGCTGTGCCAGAGGGTACTTCATGTATGGTAAGAGGAATTATTTCGGATAAAATACTTAAGCTTTCCCTCACACCATCTCCAGTGATACTCCTGCAAATAGGCCAAAGACGATCAAAGTATTTTTCTAATTCTTCGCGCATTATCGTATTTCTTTATCCTCTCTTAAACTTTTTAAATAACCTTCATTTATTACGCTACTCGAATTTACAGAAATAAGAGCAGGATTGTTTTTTAGAAAATTAATTAAGTCCAGGGTAGAAAATGAGTGTCCAAGATTCTCAAATATAATTTCATTTAATTTGAAATCATTTTCGTTATCTACTGAAAGCTTATATTTAAAATCACTGTCGTATAATCTCCACGCTTTTTTGAAACGTGGACTTTTTTTAATGTACGGAGTTACATGTTCTCTCTCTGATTGCAGCCTGCTTTCTTTCCAAGCGATATCTAATGCTTCGGAAGTGAATACTTCAGCAGTGATACCATCCTGAGAAAAGATAGGAGGTTCGTTGCCATTTGCAAAATAATCAACGTCTAGTTTTTTAAATTCTTGAATGCAATAATCTACCACGCTGCCGTCGTGTGTTGGATTATCACAGCAGATTCTAACTACTACATTAGCCTCGGGAGCGATGAGTTTTTTAGCTTGATAGAATCGATCTAGTACGTCTTCTTCAGACCCTCTATAACAAGGGATATTGTGATTTTTACAAAAAGTCGCGATTACATCATCAGAGCTATTATCCGTAGTGGCGATAATCCACTTTTCTACAGATTTAGATAAAGAAAGACGCTGAATACAAAGCTCAAGGATTGTCTTACCAAAAATAGGCTTCATGACTTTTCCCGGAAGCCTGGTACTTCCCATTCTTGCCTGAATGATTCCAATAATCATTTTTTGTGCTTGGTGTCTAGTAGGTTCTTATGAACTTGCATGGCTTGCTCATTTTTAGTGAGGTTGCTGTCATGCATTCTATAACGGTAGAGTGGAATAATAAGATTATAAATATTGTACTGCGCCTGCCAACGTATTCGAAGATCTTCTTCCTCACGAGCTCTGAATGTCTCGTCGTACAAACCAATATTGTAAAGAAAATCCTTCCTAAACATGATGCCGCATGCGATAGGCTCTTCTTCAGAATTGACGTGTCGTATGCGGGTTCCCCTTTCGTCCACGAGATAATAGTCTGTGGATACGGCGTCAAGTTTATTATTTTCTTCGAGATAAAGTTTTTGCACTTTTAATAAATCTCGATGAATGTAATCATCAGCATCTAAAAACACGATGAACTGTCCTTTGGCTTTTTTAATTCCAAAATTTCGTGCACCGGAAAGCCCTAAATTACTTTCAAGATTGAACACACGAACTTCATCATGATAATTTTCAAGAATGGCTTTTGTATGGTCAGTAGAAGCGTCATTTACAACAATAATTTCATACTCAGTCTTGGGTAAAGACTGATCCAGCGCGCTGCGGATAGCCCTTTCTACATAGTGGGCATAATTATGTGCTGTAATGATTATCGAAACCATAACTACTTAGACTTGCGCTTGTCCTTGGTGGTTTTTTCAAACTCGCCATATCCTCCATAATTATAGCCATAACCGTAGCCATAACCATAACCGTATCCGTAGCCATATCCGTACTTATAGGCATATTTACCATAATAGTACTTCCATCTCTTCTGTTTGATGTTGTTCAATATCATCATAGCGTTGCTAAGATTATTTTGAACCAAAATTTCTTCCAGATATCTCACTCCTTGCTTGGTGGCTTTTTCAGTATTCATAATGAGAATACCAATGTTTGCTTTATTAAATAACACCATGGAGTCACTGATGAGCGATAGAGGAGGTGTATCGATAATGATATAGTCGTAAACTTCTTTATTCTCCTTAATTAATTGATCCACTTTTGCGGTCATGACCAGTTCGGATGCGTTAGGTGGAACAGGACCCGCAGGTATAACGTCGAGGTTTTCAACTTGAGAAGGGACGATTGAATCTGTATAATGGGTTCTATTAATGAGGTAAGATGAAATACCACTTACGTTTTCAATTCCAAAAATCTTGTGCACTTTAGGTTTGTGCATATCGAAGTCGAGAATCAAAACTTTCTTTGATGCCTTGGCAAGCACTGCTCCTAGATTCACACTGATAAAGGTTTTACCTTCGCCAGGGTGCAAAGAGCTTATCAAAATTACTTTCGGACCTTCAGTGTTCAATACATATTGAAGACTCGTTCGAATACTCCTAAACGCCTCGGCGACATTGCCTCTTGGGTTAGAAATAAGCGCAATCGGCTCCACATCAATATCCGGATGATTCGGAACTCCTCCTATCACTGGAATCTTAGTAAGACTCTTTAATTCTGAAGTATTTTCAATACGTTCGAAGAATATCATTCTTACAAGCCCAACAAGGAAAGCTAGCATAATTGCAATACCAATGGATAGGTACATAGCAGACTTACGGTCAGGGCCTACTACTCCAAGCGAACGGGCAGCTTCAATAACGCTGGTCTGTGGAATGATGGCAGCCCTTGCGATGACAGTATTTGCTTTCTTTTCCAACAAGAATGTATAAAGACCCTCATTAACTGCGAGCTTCCGCTCAATACCCATAATTTCTCGCTGAGACTTTGGTAAACTTCTGAGTTTAGCTTCGAGCTTTATAACCACCTTCTGCACGTCGTCGATTTTTTCGGCCAATGCAGAACGCGTATCTCTGACGTACTTGAAAATGTTATTTTTTATAGTGCGAATCGTAGAGTCAACCCTTGTAATGCGCCGGTCTGCATCTTTATAATCAACCAATAATTCTGATCTACGCACGCGCGCCTGGAAGAGCTGCATAATGAAGTCTTGAATGATTTTATCTTCACCTTCAATATAACTCAATGGAGGCAGTACTGCATTGTTTTCCTCTTTGTATAAGTACTGCTCTAAGCCATCAATGGATTGGCGTCTTAACTTTAATCGCTCCAGATTAATCTCTGATTCAGTTAGCTGGTCGAAGGCAGCTTTCTGCTCTCTATCCAAATCTAAAATTTGTTGTGAGTCTTTGTATCCATTCAGCTCTAACTCGAGAGAGTCCAAAATATGGGTGATTTCATCAAGCTGCTTATCGATGAACCTTTCGGTGTTTTTGTTAATGGTGATTTCATTTTGCAAAGTGAAATCGATATATTCCTTAGCAAGAGTATCCAAAAATGTCTTTGCTCTGGACGGTAACTCGTCTCGCAAGGTTAGACCAAGAATACTGGTGTATTCCATGTTTTCAATACTCAGATTGTTCTTGTATTTAGATACAAGCCAATCAGGATTGTGAACCACAACCTGGAAGTTTTGCTCTTGAACTGTTCTCAACCAAGTCTCATCAAGTTTTTGAGATAAATCTACCTGTATCGTGAAGTTGATGTCTTCGTGTAGTTTGCCAAATTCGAATTCGTAAATCTGCTTGGAGTTTCGGTAGTTATAACTGAGCTCATATTTCTTTAAATCCAAAACCCTAATGTTGAATGGCACATTAAAGAGTGAGGGATCTAACCGGCGCCAGTCAATTTTTACATCAATGGCGTCAAACTTATCTACTTGTAAAACTTTAAGCCTTCCGACCAGGTAATAACTTTGAGTAAAATCAACTTTACTTAATACAGAGTTGATAATGTCGTAGGACGATAAAATCCTTTTTTGGTTTGTGATGTCTTGTAATACAGAGTAATAACCCAAACTAGAAAGCATCTTGGTTTGGTAGTCATAAGTCTCGCCTGATTTTAAAAGAATTTCTGTTTTCGCAGCGTAAATACTCGGTTTTCTGTAATTCAGCAGATACGCAATTACAAAGGCTACGGCAGAAAAACTAAGCATGAGATACCAGTTTTTTGAAATAAACTTTATAATTGGCCTTAAATCATCGGCATCCAAAAAACTGGTCTTCTGCTGTGACATATAAAAGTATAGTGTGGTGCAAATATAATATATTATGAACGCTTCTAAGTAGTTTCAGTGATGTGAAGGGTTGATTTGTGATACTAAGGAATTATTTTATACATTTGACCCATAAAAGAAAATCGTATGAATACTATGCGCAAAGTAATAGCCTTCTCCATTTTGGTAGCTATTCCAATGTTGCTTATGTCTCAGCCACCAGATCCACCCGGTGGAGGTCTGCCTCCTTGTGGTCCTCCCTTCGGAGCAGTTTGTCCTATCGATGGTGGTGTTAGCTTTTTGATTGCCGCTGGATTGGCTTTAGGTGGAAAGAAAGCTTACGATTTGAGTCGCAAGAGAGGATAATGTTAAAGAGTGTCTTCAACAATCCTTTTTCTAGATTTTTAGTTCTAAGCACATCTCTTTATCTCGCTTGGTATTTTACCTACGAGTTTTATTTAAAGCAAAATACCCTCATAAACGAATACGTTATCGACTCGCTTGTCAATTTGGGTGAGTCTTTGCTCCAAACTTTCGGTTACATCACTACGTCTTATTCTGACGGAGAGTTTAGGGAACATTTTGGCGTCCTGGGTTCTGCGGGAGTTACAATTGGAGCACCTTGCGATGGGATCGTTCTTTTCGCACTTTTCGTAGTATTTATGATTAGCTACCCAGGTCCATTTAAACACAAGGCTTGGTTTCTGCCCTTAGGGCTCGTTTTGATTCATGGCTTAAATGTGCTCCGCGTGACCGCACTGGCTTTAATTGTTTTTCATAAAGAGGAATGGTTTAGTTTCAATCACGACTATACATTCACTTTAATAGTTTATGCAGCCGTTTTTGGGCTATGGTGGATTTGGATTACCAAATTTGCGACACCTAAAAAATCCATGCAATCATGAAGATTTTAAAGTGGATAGTTATCATAAGCTTAATGATTGCTGCGGGTTTTTTTATTGAGCTGGTAAAAGTGAACATCAACTTCAATATCGAACAGGGATCAAAATATCCGAACTTCTTTGAATTGCAACCAGATCAAAGAGCCCAGGCTTTAACAGAGTTGAAAAATGGGAACCCTTACGATTACTATCACAGTCATCTATCCCTAGGGATTATGAATCACCTTAGCCTTCGACAGTTGAAGATTTTGAAATGGGTGCATACGGTGGTTTTTGTAATGTTCTTCTTTTTTATAAATAAATGGATGGTACAGCAAGTAATTGCAGACGATAGATCTGGACTTTGGCTTGCAATAACTTATATCAGTGCTTTTTCGTTTGCTTTGATTATTTATTTAATTGGGCTGCCCACCAGTCAATCTCACTTGTTTTATAATGTGAGTCGCAAAATGATTGGAGCCTTGCAATCGCCAATACCAACAATGATGAACTGGGCCGCTTGGAAACTTTACCAACAAAAGAAGGATTATGGAAAGAATGAATGACGAAAGTAAAATTTGGATCTACACAGCGAACCGCACATTAACTGACGGTGAAGTATCGAATGTTAATCAGAAATTGACAGCATTCCTTCAGCAGTGGTCGGCTCACGGAGCAGCGCTAATGGCTGATTTTGAAGTCATTTCAAATAGGATTTACGTAGTCGCTGTAGATGAAACAAAAGCCTCTGCCTCGGGCTGTAGCATTGATAAATTAGTTCATTTTTTTAAAAGTATTGAATCCGAGCTCCAGATAGATTTTTTTGATAGAATGCAAGTTGCCTACTCTGAAAATGGAGAGGTGAAATTTTCAAAACTCAATCATTTTTGGGCAATGAGAAAAGCGGGTATCATAAATGATGAAACTCTGGTTTATGACACTACCATTCAAAATCTTGGAGAGTGGCGAAGGTCACATATTAAGCCCTTTTCTAAGAGCTGGCATGCTGACGCATGGGGTAGATAGTTTGCTCAATATTAGACTGTTAAACTTAGGTTGAACTTTTTTGATTAATTTTTTTACACAAAATTCCTATTGTGTCAATCAAAATTCTATTTTAGCAGTCCATCTGAATGGAAGCCTTAACCTTGCTAACAATACTCAGGCGGTTTAGAGTTGCTCTAAAAAGAAAATTGTTTATTAACCAAAACCAAATCAAATGATCCAAAAGTTTACTAAACTTTCGGTGCTTGCTTCAATTGTATTGGTGTGTTGCTCTTGGTTTACGAATAGTGCAAATGCGCAAACATTCACTAATCCAGCCGCAATCACGATCAATCCTTTCGGGGCGGCCAACCCAAGTCCTTCAAACATCGTAGTAACTGGTGGCCCGGCATCAATTAGCGTTGTTTCTGTTACCATCAACAACCTTAGTCATACTTGGTATAATGATGTTGACATCCTTCTAGTAGCACCAAACGGTCAGTCTCTTGTGTTGCTTTCTGACGTTGGAAGTGACAATTTTGGAACAACTGGCGTTACTAATGTGACGTATACCTTTGCTGACTTCGGAAGTCAAATAAGCGATTTTACACTTCAATATCCTTCTGGAACCTATCAGCCTGTAAATAATGGTGCAGGAGATGCTTTCACTGGTTTTACCGGAGCCATTGGAAACTCAGCACCTGCGGGAACGAACACTTTCGCCTCAGTATTTGGCGGTGATGCTGCAAACGGCACCTGGTCGTTGTATGTTCAGGATGACGTGAACTTCGATGGCGGCTCAATTTCAGGTGGTTGGAGCATCACTTTTGCCCAGCCAATCTCTGGTTGTACCCTCACCAACGCATGTAACTATGATCCGCTCGCGACAGAAAACGACGGATCATGCGTATTCCCTGGTTGTACCGACAGTGGCGCCGTGAATTTCGATCCAGCTGCTGGTTGCGACGACGGGTCTTGCTGTTTTGATCAAATCGTAACCCTCAATATGTTCGATGACTTCGCAGGTTGGGATGGGGCAGAAGCCACCATCATCGATGCGAGCAGCGGACAAGAAATGGGTACAGCAACTCTTGCTACTGGCACATCGGGTGTTGCTACTTTCTGTCTTCCCGACGGATGTTACATCATTTCAATCACCGCAGGCAACTGGCCAGGTGAAGTTTCATGGGAACTTGTTTCAGACCAAGGTTCTATCACTGGTGGAGCTCCTGAATCGGGCGCTGTATTCGGTGTGGGTGCTTCTGTTTGTATCGCTGGTTGTACAGATCCAACAGCAACTAACTATAACCCAAGTGCTACAATCGACGATGGATCATGCGTGTCATGTCCTCCTGGTCAACAAGTAGCTGTATTTAATATGTTTGACTCTGTAGGTGATGGTTGGGATGGAGCACAATATTTTGTAGCCAATGCCTCTGGAGCTATCGTGGCTCAAGGTACATTGGATGCTGGTGCTGAAGAAACAAACATCTTCTGCTTAGCTCAAGGTTGTTATTCGGTGACAGTTACCGCAGGCACTTGGCCAGGTGAAGTTTCTTGGAACCTTTCTACATCAACAGGTACCATCATTGCTCAAGGTGAACAACCAGATGGTTCATCTCAAGCATTCGCTTGGGCAGGCGCCACAGGATGTACTATTCCTGGATGTACTGATCCTGGATGTAATAACTACAACCCACAAGCTAATGAAGATGACGGCTCTTGTATTTGTCCTCCTGCAAATGATGATTGCGCTGATGCAGTAGATGTGGGATGCGGTGTAACCGTGTCAGGTACTACTATCGGTGCAAATGATGATGCTGCTGCAGGAACTTGTCAAGGTGTAGATAATACTTCTCCTGGTGTTTGGTACAGACTCATCGGTACTGGCGACCAAGTAAACCTCTCAACATGCGGAACTGCTGTGGATACGAAAATTCACGTATATGCAGGAAGTTGCAATGCCCTATCTTGTGTTGCAGCTAACGACGATGGTCCAAACCCTCCTTGTGCTGGTTTTTCTTCTCAACTACTCTTCACTTCCCTCCCAGGTGTGAGCTATTATATTATGGTTTCAGAATTTGGTGAAGGTGTTGGTGTTGACTTTGAATTGGCTGTTACTTGCGTAGAATGTGCTGGAGCTCCTATCAATGATAACTGTGCTACTGCATTCCCACTTCCAGATGGAGCAGAGGTTTCAGGTTCACTATGCTGTGCCAACTCAGATGATATTTCTGATGTAAATGCATTCGCTACAGGATATGGGGTGTGGTACACAATGAACTCAGGAGACTTCGATACGTTTGACTTTAACTTGACGAATGTATCAGGTGCAAATGCTGCTCTTATTGTGTTTGAAGCTGTAAGTGGTGATTGTACTTCGCTTGACGTTATTGCTGCCTGCGGACCTGTTGTAGGAACTTGCGCAGGAAGCTTGTACGAAGCAAGTATTCCAATTCAACAAAATACAGATTATTACATCTTGGTATATACTACAAACGCTGGTGGTTGTGGAGACTTCACACTTACTGCTGATTTGACGGGTGTTGGTTGTACAGATGCTTTGGCGTCGAACTATGATCCAATCAATACGATTGAGGATGGTTCATGTATTTACACTGGTCCTCCAGCAAATGACCTTTGTGCTGACGCGATTACATTATCATGCGGATCAAACACTATCGGAACTACTGCACTATCAACAAATGCTGGTGTTCCTACTGCTTGCGGAATCTCAAATGGTGACACTGGTGTATGGTACACTTTCGTAGGCGATGGCCAAGTTATCACCTTGAACTCATGTGGATCTGCAATTGACACACGTTTAGAAGTAGTTTCTTCAGCAAATGGTTGTGCTGGTCCATTTACCTGCGTAGTGGGTGAAGACGATGACGCAACTGATGCTGGTTGCGGCTTCTTTGATGGTGACGATGCAGCAGTGACATTCGTTTCTGAAGTAGGTGTTACCTATTATATATATGTCTCTGCCGGTGCAGTTGATACCAACGGAGACTTCCAAGATGATTTATTTGACGGAGCTTTCACCCTCGACTTCCAATGCGCACCATTGGTTGAAGGTTGTACTGATGAATGTGCTTGTAACTATAACTCAGACGCAAACCAAGATGATAACTCTTGTGAGTATTTCTCTTGCGCGGGTTGTGCTGCTGGTGAAACAGCTTATATTCT
>CAYRZQ010000036.1:0-39200 GCA_964428835.1 uncultured Comamonadaceae bacterium
AAGGACAGGTATCAATCATTGAAGATAAGCACCCAGCAATCCATACGAAAGGAAGACTGGAAAGGTGATACCCCAACTAAAAAGTACACAGCTTCAAAAGGGAAGACTTTGCAGAATCTTCTCGTTTTTTAGCTTAAAATGGGGCTTTACCTAATACAAACGACGAGATTCCTCAAACGCAACATCTCATTTTTTGAGTTCTTGACTATAATATTTTCAAGAAAAAAATGAATGTCCTTACCTGAATATTTGATTTTTTCAGCGCATTTTGAAAAGTCGTTGCCATCAATGTTCATTTCTAAAAGTCCTGCGTCTGTGGCGATTGAAAATTTGTAAGATTGAATCGTCCATTCATTACTTGAGCAGTTAATTCTTTTGATTTCTTGGGCTTGTTTTAAAGAAATGTCTGCGAAAACATTGACACCTTCCAAACGAATGTTTCCAATCCCCTCTAGTACTGCGGTTTTAGTTGTATCGTTTACTATAGAAGTTTGTGAAACCGCGACATGTTGTAACAAAAGACAAATAAAAAGAAAGATTAGTCTGTGTAGTTTCATAGGTTATAAGAATTGACGAATTTATGTTGCCTTTGTCCATCCACGACGGAACTAATATTCTGGTATGGTCACTAATAAGCCTACCGAAAAAAGAAAACCTCTTGGAATGCAAGAGGTTTTGCTAAGTGTAGCCCGTAGGGGAATCGAACCCCTGTTCCAAGAATGAAAATCTTGTGTCCTGACCCCTAGACGAACGGGCCGTGCTAGAAAGCGGGTGCAAATATAGTAACAGTTTTTAATCTGTCAACTTTTTTCGAAAAAAAAATATTTATCTCCCCAACATCGCTCCTTCAAATGCTCAAGGCTTGGCTTTCCATGAGATAAGCAACTGATATTTTCACCAAATACGGCTTTTTTCGGTGAATGTATTCACCAAATTCATGGTTTTTTGGTGAAAAACTTAGAATCCGACCTTCCAAATGGGAACTCGCAATGAAAGGAATCAATAATCGCGAATCAGTCATCGCGAATCGGTCATCACGAATCAGCCCTTGAGGAATTCACTTCCTGAGACCAATTACAACCCTCCGTCTTCCAAACTGAATCTAAAGCCTAAGCGTTTGCCAGTCGCAAGGGTATGACTCTGGCTAATCGACTGAATTTGCTCCAAGGTTATTTCTTGAAGATTCTCGTATGGTGGCACCAATAAATCAAAGTCGAGCGTATAAAGAATAGCGCTGTGTATCACTTCCTTTATTTTTTCCTTATTCAATTCACTATTGATCATATCATTGAACAAAAAGCCCAATTGACGCTTACCCTGAACCATGAAATGGCGCTCACGATTTACGAATACACGACCAATTAAATAGCCGACATCCCATTGTCTTTGATAGCGAATACTATCAGATAGGAAATTATAAATATTAATGATTCCTACATAGGAATTCTTATCATTATCCTTGAAGTAACTGCTTTTCCAAAGCGGGTGCGTATTGTCAAACTGAAAAACATTGGTGTGCATTTGGAAAATCAAAATATCACTGCCCACTTTTATCTCCGCTTGAAAATCACCTCTATCGCGATAATAAATTTCAACGCGTTTGTCAGTGCCTCCAAATCGCTCGGCCGTTTCTTTGATTACTTCCTGAAGTATTTCTTTGAAATCATGAAAGGTGTCGATGGTCAAATGGAAAACGTCTTGTTTCAAAACGCTCATTTCACGCAATAAGCGATCAATAGTCTCGGCAGGAGTTGGAGTCATATTGGAGTTTTATATTTATTAATAAGCTCTTGCAAATAGCACTCGGCGCTTACTTGGTTTTCCCGTTACCATACACACACCATCTTCTTCCGGGGCATCCAAGGGAATGCAACGAATTGTGGCTTTCGTTTCTGCTTTGATTTTTTCTTCGGTCTCAGCAGTTCCGTCCCAATGTGCCGCAAAGAAACCGCCTTTTTCATCCAACAGCTTCTTAAATTCTTCATAAGAATTCACTACAGTTGTTAAATTGACCTTGCGTTCATGCGCCTCTTGGAAAAGACTGTTTTGAATGTCTTTCAAAAGTTGTTCGATATGGCTGGCACTTCCATCGAGCGCAATGGTTTCCTTGGTACCATTATCTCTGCGAGCTACTTCAATGGTTCCATTTTCCATATCCTTTGGACCTAATGCTATACGCACGGGAACGCCCTTGAGCTCGTATTCAGCAAACTTCCAACCTGAGCGTTTAGTGTCGTCTCCATCAAATTTCACTGTAATCCCTTTTGCTTTTAGTTCTTGCATTAGTGGTTTTACGCGTTCATGTATTTGATCAAGTTGTTCTAGTCCTTTGTAAATTGGAACAATCACGACATGAATTGGAGCAAGCATAGGGGGTAATCGAAGTCCCTTATCATCACTATGAGTCATAATGAGCGCTCCCATCAATCGAGTTGATACACCCCATGAGGTAGCCCAAACATAATCATTGACACCTTCCTTGGAAGCGAATTTTACATCAAAGGCTTTCGCGAAATTCTGTCCTAAAAAGTGCGAAGTACCGGCTTGAAGCGCCTTTCCATCTTGCATCATCGCTTCGATACACAAAGTGTCTACCGCGCCAGCGAAGCGTTCACTTTCTGACTTTCTTCCTTTCACCACTGGCATTGCCATCCAGTTTTCTGCAAAGTCGGCATAAACACCGAGCATTTGCTCGGTTTCTTGAATCGCTTCTTGAGCCGTAGCGTGCGCTGTGTGTCCTTCTTGCCACAGAAACTCTGCTGTTCTTAAAAATAAACGTGTACGCATTTCCCAGCGAACTACATTGGCCCACTGATTAATCAAAATAGGAAGGTCGCGATAGCTTTGAATCCAACCTTTGTATGTATTCCAAATAATCGTTTCAGAAGTTGGACGCACGATCAACTCCTCTTCGAGTTTTGCATCTGGATCAACTACCACTTCATTTCCAACTGTTTTCAATCTGTAATGCGTTACTACCGCGCATTCTTTGGCAAACCCTTCTACGTGGGCAGCCTCCTTGCTCAAATAGCTTTTTGGGATAAACAAAGGGAAATAGGCATTTTGATGTCCAGTATCTTTAAACATCTTGTCCAATGCATCCTTCATTTTTTCCCAAATGGCATAGCCATAAGGCTTGATAACCATACAACCCTTGACATCACTATGTTGAGCAAGGTCTGCCATTACAACCAATTCGTTGTACCATTTAGAGTAATCTTCTGCGCGTGAGGTAAGCTTTTCCGCCATTTTGTTGGTATGATTGTTGAGTAATTTTGAGGCACAAAAGTAGGTGAAATTTTTTCCTTACATTTGAGAAATATCGGGTAATTCAATAAAACATTTGATAATGAGAACATACAAACTTCTGCTTGCACTCTTTACCCTCACACTACTTTTTGCTGCTTGTAATTCTTCGCAGAATTTAAATACAGGCCTTCGTTATGAAGATGACGAGGTGTACTATCAACCAGGCGAAGCATTCATTTCTGATACACCAGCTTCAAATTCTAATGACAATTCTAATCCCAATAATTCACAAAATTCGACTTCATTTCAGTCGGATGAGGAGGATTATTATTCAGGTGACACCGATCAAGGTGGCGTCGTTAACAATTATTATGGCGATGTAACTCAGAATTGGGACAATGATGGTTTTGATAACAACAACAATTGGGGCGGAGGTGGCTTCAATAATGGTTGGGGAGGAAACACTCGATTCTTCTACGATCCAATTTGGGGTTGGAGACTTGGATTTGGTGTGAACAATGGCTGGAACAATGGCTGGAATAACGGTTGGAATAATGGCTGGGGTGGAGGCTGGAACAGTGGTTGGGGAGGAGGTTGGAATAATGGATTTGCAATGTATGACCCTTGGTGCGACCCATGGTTGGATCCATGGTGTAACAACTGGGCTTGGAATCGCCCGATGAACAATGGTTGGGGAGGAGGTTGGAATAACTTCAATTCATGGAATAACCCGTGGAACAATCCCTGGAACAATCCCTGGAATAATGGTTTTGGTTGGAATGGTGGTTTCAATAATCCATGGTTATGGTCAGGTAATGACAATGGGGTTATCATTGGTCAGCGCCCTACTGTCGGTGGCAACAATAACGTTGGCGGAAGTATCGTAAATGGAACTGGTCCAAAAAGACCTAGAAACACTCCAGCAGACGCAGTGGATGGCACAAGTCCGTCGAGACCTAATACAAACGGTCAACTTGACCAGAATCAGCGTCCATTCAATGATCGCACGAGAGGTGGTGAGGACATTGCTCCGACCAGACCCAATCCTCGCGACAATCAACCAAATGTATCCCCTAATCGTCAACGTGATGAACGTCCTAATGTGGCCCCACAAAGAGACCCAAGTCCAAGTAGGGATCGAGAGGAGTCAAGACCGGAGGTTCGTCCACAAAGAACAGAGCCAGCAAGGCCAAGTATTGAGCGAAGTTCTCCTCCGCCTTCTAGACCTGCACCATCTACTGGTGGCGGCCGCTCTGGCGGTGGTGGCAGCGGCGGAACGAGAAGAAGATAAACGAATATCCACAAGCTATGAGTACGCGAGCAATGAGGCTAGCTTTGTCAATCGTCTTGGCCGCCTCTACGTTGAATTCATTCACTCAAAATGAAGTCGACGCCTTGAGATACGGAAATACTAATGTGATAGGAAGTGCGAGATCACTGGGAATGGGAGGCGCGTTTGGTGCGGTAGGAGCAGACAACACTGCTTTCTGGAATAATCCGGCAGGCCTCGCAATGAATAAACGCATGTCGTTTGAGTTATCCCTGGGAATCCAAAATCGCGGCACATCTGCCAACCATCTTGGAACCACAAGAGATGATGCTGACGGTCGCACAGTGCTCCAATCTCTAGGACTAATCAATGTAAAGAACTCTGAAAAAAATCCTCGACTGCGTTACAACTACGGTTTTGGACTGGCTAATTTCTCTAACTACAATCAAAACATCACAATTGAGGGCAATGCCGTCGACAACACTTTCCTAAACGTATTCGCGGCTCAAGCAGACGGTGTGCGACCAGCAGAGTTGTTTGATGCCTTTCCCGCTGGGGCGGGACTTGCATGGGAGGCATATTTAATTGACCCGTTAGATACTATTCAAAATACCTATATCGCAGCTGAGAATAGAGGACGAATCAATCAAAGAAAGAATATAGGACGCACTGGCAGACACACAGAGACCACCTTTGGTTTAGGTGTGAGCATTGATGAGAAATTGATGATAGGAATGACAATCGGGTTTCAATCTGTTTTTTTTCGCCAAACAAGCACTTACATCGAGCGATTCGAAGAGTCGGGCTATCTGCGAGAATACATTTTCAACGAAGACATCAATGCCAGTGGTAACGGCATTAATATGAGGCTTGGAGTAATTTACCGTCTTGGAGAAAAATTGCGTGTAGGAGCGTCTTGGCAAAGTCCAACGAACATTGTTATTTCAGATGCTTATAGCACTTCAATAGCAAGCACCTTTGTTGACGGAGCCGCTTTTGATATCATGTCGCCTGAGTTTATCAGCAACTTTTCGGTGCGAGTGCCAGCTCGATACTCTGCAAATGCCGCATTTATTCTTGGAAAAGCAGGTCTCATATCTGCAGACTATGAAACTACCAATTTTGGAAGGTTAGAAATGGGCTCTACTGGTGTAGATAACGATTATGATTATGCGAATGAAAACTTAACCATAGAAGCTGTTTATAGACGCATTCACAGAGTAAAGACAGGTGTAGAATTTCGAATTGCAAACGACTTCCGAGCACGCGCTGGTATCGTTTACGAAACAAGCCCCTTCGAAAACGGAGTGGCCATAAATGACTCAAGACTCATCAACACCATAGGAGGTGGTTTTAGAAGGGAGTCTTTCTTTGTAGATTTAGCTTTAATGTATTCTGGACAAAACAGGGAATCTTACTGGTTGTATGATCCGTCCTTTATTTCTGAAACAGAATTGACGAACACTTGGATTAATGTGGTGATATCAGCAGGTTTCCGCTTTTAAAAAGCGAAAACCTGCAAATATCTTTTGGACTTATTTCTTTACTCCAGTAACGATAAACTCAGTTCTTCTGTTTTCCTGGTGCTTAGCCTCATCGCACTGCACGCCGTCACCACATTCGTTTAATAGCTCACGCTCGCCATATCCTTTGGATATTACGATAGAGCGTGGAACGCCTCGTTTTACTAGATAATCAACAACTTCTTTCGCACGCTTCTCAGACAAATCATCATTGAATTCATAGCTACCACGGCTGTCACTGTGGCTTCTAATCTCGAACTTCAAGTTTTGATTATTTCTAAAAAGAGTTACAAGACTTTCTAGGTAAGGAACTGCATCTTCGCGGATATCCCATTTGTTATAATCCCAGAAGATGTTTGGTACTTCATAGATTCCTTTCTGTCCCTTAGAACCGCCATTATTGCCGTTACCATTGTTACCATTACTTGAAGAGCTGTTTCCGCCATCATTTTTGTTGGCACCTTCACCATTATTTCCCTTTTCAGCAATTACAACCTGAGGCATTTCTAGGACCTTGTTGATGGTTTTGCTTTGAGTAATACCTTTCGTAGAGATGTTTTCAGCGTCAGAGAAGTATCCATCGAGATCAGTTTTAACCTTGTATTCCTTTCCTGGTTCGAGGTCTGCGGTGAATTTTCCGTTGGCATCAGTGAAATAAACTTTCTCTGTTCCATCGGTAAGATTTTGTACTGTGACACGCGCACCGCCAAGAGGAAGCATGCTTTCCTTGTCGGCGACTAAACCTTCCACCTTGATTTCAATTTCTAATATTTCAAAAGCATAAACGCGATCAGAACCTGAACGGTCGCTACTTAGATAGCCAGTTTTTGCATCTTTATTCATGATAAAGCTGAAGTCATCATAACCAGTGTTGATTGGGTAAGACAGATGCTGTGGGATATTCCAGTTTCCATTTGATTTCACAGACTTTACAATGTCCAGTCCACCGAGACTATTGTGTGAATCGCTGCTGAAGTAAAGAGTGTTGTCATCGAATATTGAGGGAAACACTTCGTCGCCTTTGGTATTGATATCACTACCTAGGTTTTGGGGAATGCCCCATGAACTATCAGATAGTTTTGTTTCATAGATGTCAAAGCCACCTTTTCCACCAGGCATATCACTAGAAAAGTAAAGCTTAGTGCCATCTGGTGAGAAAGTAGGATGTGCATACATGTATTTCACATCGCAGAATGGGAGAATCTCAGGCTTCGACCATTTACCGTCAGTTCCAAGCTTACTCTGGTAAAGTTGAGTTGGACTTTCATTTTTATCGTTTCCAGCCAAATTATTCTTCAATTGAAAGCTGCGAGTGAAGATCATTGTTTGTCCGTTGGGAGAAACCGCTGCAATAGCATCATGTGACTTGCTATTTACATTTTCCAAAGGCTTAAGGTCTGACCAAATTGCGCCATCTTTTTTGGTGAAAAACAAATCTGTAAATCCATTATTAGTATAAGGATCCTTATCGCCTTTTACTGGCGAAGACGTTACAATAAGACCGCCGTTGTAAGGTACAGCAGAGTAAACTGGATTCTGGCCAGGAATGTTAACAGGCGTAACTGAGTAGTACGACGAGTCTTGCTTCATCGATTCATACTTTTTGCAAGATATGAGAAGTGATTTTGCAACCTCATTATTGGCGTCGCGACTGAGAATACCGTCGAATATTTCTTTGGCCTGGTCATATTTGCCAATAGACATCAACGATTTACCATAGTTGATTCTCTCATTATCGCTTGTTCCGGTGTACAAAACAGTACGTTCGTATTGTTCTGCTGCTTTGCTGTAGTTATTAATTTTAAAATAACTATCGGCGAGTACTTTTCTCGCTGATTCGTCTTCCTTACGAGCAAGTCCAGTTTCAAGGTATTGAATTGCTTCGCGATATTTCAAATCTTCGTATGCCTTTTTACCACTTGATAAATAAAGATTCGCACAACTACTAAGTAGAAGTGAAGCACTTGCTGTGATAATGGCTATTTTGAATGTCTTCATAATTCTTGTGTTAGTTGATGGGATTAGAAATAACGGGGTGATCTTACTTTGAGATTAACATCTTTACCAAAATCAACTCCCAACATTACTTCGTGCGAGCCTGTGCTGTAGTTACCAATGTCAGTGGTGGTTAAGTCGTAGGCGTAGCCAAGTCTAAACATTTCTGTAATATTCCATTCGGCCATTACTACCATCGCATCGCGTGTGCGGTATCCCGCACCAAGCCAAAATTTATTGAAGAATAAAAGATTACAGTTGAAATCTGCTTGAAGCGGTGCTTCGCCTTGATACTTTATAAGCACAGATGGCTTAATTGCAAGGATGCTGCTTTGCTCGAATACGTAACCAGCGTTGAAATAAGTGTGAGTCTTGAAAAAACGTTCGTTTACGGTAACAGTTGGTAAAATCTCATCATCCATCGCGAAGATTACAGGCATAGAGATACCCGCAAACCAGTTGCGTTCGTAGTAGTATAAACCCGCTCCAAACTTTGGAATGAATTGCGATTGAATGTTAGCTGTATGCGCAGGGTCATTCTCATCGAAAGTAACGAGATCGTTTAGTCGAGCTGAGTAGAAAGCACCACCAACACGAATACCTGCTGCTAGTCTTCCGCGACCAGTGCTCACTTTCGCGCTGAAGTTTATTCCAATGTCTTGTTGCGAAGTGACACCAATTTTATCATTAGAAAAATTAAGTCCAATACCTAATCTTCTATTAGCAAGTGGTCCGTCAATCGCGAACGTTTGAGTGGTTGGAGCACCTTCAAAACCTACCCATTGAGAGCGGTGTAAGATGCTTGCACCAAAATAGGGATGTGATCCAGCATACGCAGGGTTCAACACCAAGCCGTTGAACATATATTGGCTGATCATTATTTCCTGTTGTGCCACGGTGCTGAAACCAATCATCACCAAGGCTATAAGGGAGAATATCTTTTTCATGGTCATTTTCATTTTTTGTGTTGCTACTTTTTTCATTTTCGGTTATCTCCTTAAGTCGACATAAGTTTCAAAAGCGAAACCTCCGCTCGTGAAAATGATAAAGTAGGTACCATCTGGGAGCTCTTCTCCATTGCTGTTTTGACCTCTCCAGTCTTGATTGTAGTTAGTCTTCTCATACACAACGTTACCCCATCTATTGAATACTTTGAAGTCGTTGCTGCGGTACTTTTCAAGCCCTCGGATAAAGTAGATATCATTGAATCCATCTCCATTTGGAGTAAGACCTGTCATCCATTCAATAACACTAGGTTGTGTCAATACGAAAGTAGAGTCGATAGAACAACCATTCGCATCAACTACACTGACTGTGTATTCACCAGCAATAAGGTTTGCTACGTCTTGTGGCTCAGGAAGCTCTTGAATGTGATTCCAATCGTAGGTGTAAAGACCAGTACCACCAGTGATATCTAAGTCAATTGCACCATCGCTTCCACCATTCACACTAATATTGAAACCTCCATCATAAAGGCTCAGTGTTGCGTCTAAGCTTAGTTCATCAGGGCTGGTTATTGGGTACTGCTCTTGTCCAGAACAACCCGCCTCATCCGTCCAGTCTAGTGTATAAACACCCTCAGAAAGATTTGTTATTGCTTCACCTCCGGTGAAAGGCGCGGAGTTGAATGTCCAATTAAATGTCGGCGTACCCGTGGCATCAACGAATTGAATATTGATTGCACCATCTGTGATTCCAAAACAAGATTGGTTTACTATTTCCGCACTTACTGATGGCTCGATAGAGTTGGCAACAGCTACATCAATTGTTGCAGTGCATCCTGCGTCGTCAGAGACAACAACGTTATAGGAACCACCACATAAATTTAGTTGTTGGATTTGGCCATCTATTACGCCTGTTCCTGTCCAGTCGATGGTGTAGTTTCCACTACCTCCTGTAAAGTTGATAGTAATTGCTCCGTTGCAAGCTCCGCAAGTGGTAGCTTCTGAAATCGCAGTTATTTCAATCGGAGAGAAATTGTCAATGGTAATGCAAGCAGTCGTTTCACAGCCGTTTGAGTCTGTTACTGTTACGCAATACTCATCATTACCAGAAACCGTAATACAGTTGGTAGTTTCATTGTTCTCCCAAAGGATATCGTAAGTTCCGCTGCCGCCTACAATAGACGCACATAATAAACTTTCTCCTGTTTCACAGTTGAATTCTTCTGTTATCTCAACCAAAAGTGGAGCTGGTTCTATGAGTGTGTAGACTTCTGTAGTTGTACAGCCGATTCCATCGGTAATTTCGGCGGTATATGTACCTGCACATAGCCCTGTTACAGATGTAGAATTAGTAATAGAAAGCTCTGGCCAATTCACAGTGTATTCTGGTTCACCACCAAGAATAACTAAGCTGATTGATCCGTCGCAAGCACCTTCACAAGAAACATTGACACCTCCATTAAATAGAGAGATAGTCGGATTTACAACGATAGGAGCGGGCTCTGTCAAATCAAATTGAATTAATTCGCTACAACCATTTTCGTCTGTAACGAGCACCTCATAAAATCCAGCACATAGGTCCACTTGATCTTCAAGTGGATCGAGACCATTTCCATCATCCCAAAGGAAGGTGTATCCTGGTACTCCGCCGGTTACTGTCAAATCGATTGATCCGTCGCATGCACCATTACATGAAATATTATATCCGCCTGGGTAGTTGCTCAACACTGATGTAATATCTAACGGTGTTGGAGGCTCAGTGATATTAAAGCATTCAGTGACAATACAACCAGATGCGTCTGTGACCTGCACGCAGTAAGTTCCAGCGCAAAGATCATTGATTGTCTCGGTGTCTCCGATTACTTCGCCAGTTTCGTTTGTCCAGAAGATTTCGAAAGGAGCGATGCCATCAGTAATCAAAGCAGTAAGGCTTCCAGTGCAGTCGCCATTACAGCTAAGTGTGAATGTCTGACCGGGAAGTACTGTGTTTGGTTGAATTAAAACATCAAAAGAATCTGGTGATTCAAGAAGTTCTTCAAAAATGAATGTACATCCAGATGCATCGACAACTTCAATGATATAAATACCATCGCAAAGCCCCGTGATGAAGGTACCCACAGTGCTGTTGCCAAGGTTATCAGTGATTGTTACCGTATAAGGAGCGGTGCCACCTGAAGGAATAACATTGATTGTTCCATCACATTCTCCGATGCAAGGTGTTGGTTGAATAAGATCGGCAGTCGCAGTGAGCGGCTGAGGCTCGTCAATACAGTATGTGAAGGTTTGCTCACAATCAAAACTATCGATGATTGTTAATTCATAACAACCAGGATCAAGATTGGTGAGAGTTGTTGCGTCGCTGGCATTTGGAGCAACAGATGGGCTCCAGAGGTAGTTTACAATTGAACCTGAACCACCAGAAATATTCGGAGTGATAGTTCCATCATTTTCACCAAAGCATGAAATTGGAGTAATGGTTGGGTCACTAACTATTGGATCTGGTTCAGTAAGGTTGATGGTAGTTGTAGCAAGACATCCGTTTGCATCTGTTACGTTAACGGCATATGTACCGCCAGGCAAGCCTGTGATGAAAGATGCATTTGCATCATTTCCAAATTCTGTAACATCTACCGACCATTCTATAAAATAGCACTCAGGAGCAAAAGACACGCAATCAGGTGTTCCGCCACTTGCAGTTAAAGAGATAGAACCGTCGCTAGCTCCTGCACAGCTTACATCAAAGAGACCTGTGGCGTCGCTTGGTGTGCTCACAAACAATGTGATCACTTGCGGTGCAGCGAGACAAATTTCTTCAGAGACTTGACAACCCGTAGCATCGGTTACAGTTACTGTATAGCAACAATCCAACAAGTTGTTGATGTCTTGTGCTGTGTTTCCAAAAATGATACAACCATTTGAGGTCCATTGGTAAGTGTAAGGTCCTGTTCCTCCTGCCACTTCGATGTCAATGCTACCATTGTTTTGTCCGAAGCATGCTGGGTTTACAACATCAACAATGCTAATTACGATCGGATCTGGTTCCGTGATTGTGAAATTATAAAAGCCTTCACAGCCTGCGTCTGACAATACTTGCAAAAAGTAATTGCCCGCACAGAGGTTTGAAACATCTTCAAGACTGGATATAACATCGCCCTCTTCATTCGTCCACACATAAGTGTAAGTTCCTGCTGGTGTCATTGTAACGTTGATGCTACCGTCGCAAGCATTGCCACAAGTGGCATTTTGAACATTAGAGCTCAAAGAAAAGTCTTCTGTTCCCACGTTAATGGTGAACTCACGGCTGCAACCTAACGCATCTGTAACGGTAAGTGTATATGCTCCGCTGTTGATTCCAGTAAGGTCTTCAGTAGAACATGGAGCGCAACTTGGGCCTGTATAAACGTATGTATAAGGTCCGCCATGTCCTCCCGTGGTGGTGTTGATTTGAATCTCACCCAAACCTGCATTAGGATCTCCACAAGGATTTGAAACTGTTGAAGAAGTAATTTGAATTTGAGGTACGCATGTAACATCAACTGTCAGCGACTCTTCGCAGCCATTCGCGTCAGTGGCAGTGAATGTATATACACCACATGCCAGACCACTCACGTCTTCGGTTGTTGCTACAACAACACCTGCAGCGTTGGTCCATTCGAAAGAATAAGGAGCAGTTCCGTTGCTCGCAGTAACATTTATTTCTCCATCCTCAGCGCCAGGACAACTAGTGTTGAATCCGCCTGGATAAACAGTCACGTTATCTAAGACAACTTCTAAAGGATTAATAGGAGGGTTAACCACGATATCGAGAGTATTTCCGCTGGAGCAACCGTTGATGTCTGTAACACTCACTTGATAATTTCCAGTTGGAATATTTGCAAGCACAGGTGTTTGATTGGCTGGGAATCCGGCCCATTGGTAGAAGTAAGGAGAACAACCTCCAGCAGCGTCAACGGTAATTGAACCTGTAGAAGTACCATCGCACAACACATCTACTGTACCTATAAGGTTGACGAATAACTCGTCAGGCTGGGTTATAACGACTATATTTTCCAGTTCACAACCCGCTGCGTCTGTTACTCTGAATGTGTATGTTCCAGCGCAAAGTCCACTAGCATTTTGGGTATTGAGCACTACATTGCCATTTTGATCCAACCATTGGAACGACAATGGAGCGACACCGCCTGAAACTGATACGTTCACCGCACCGTCACATTCACCAAAACATGAAACGGGGAAACAGCCGTTGAGTAAAATGTCAACATCGGTGATGGTAAGAACATTTAGTTCGAATATAGTCACGCAGCCGGTGGCAACGCAACCTGAAGCGTCTACTACTTCAACACAATATTCACCGTCTTCAAGATCTTGAGGATCTTCAATATTTGAAGTAAAGCCTCCTGGACCAGTCCATGAATAAGTATAAGGAGGATTAGCATTGAGAACTGTCAAGTCGATTGAACCGTTGCCTCCATTTGGGCAGGTTACAGGATCGCTATCTATTCCCAAGCTGATAAAGGAAACATTAATTGTTATTTCATCAGAAGAAATACAATTCGCTACTTGAGAGGTCAACGTATATGTTGTTGTTGCGTTTGGACAAGCAGTCGGAGTAAGAGTATTTGGGTTTTGAAGATTTGTTAGGGGCGACCATGAAAATGAAGAACTTCCTTCAACAACAGCATTGCCCGTGAGTTCCACGCATTGTCCATTACAAATCTGAGCACTATTAGGTTGAATATCTACTTCTAGAAAATCCTCTATGAAGAAATTGATACTATCCAAAAATTCTGGAGAAGAGCAAAGAGGATTTGCGAGATAAATGGTTAAGAATTCGGAACCCTCATCTATTTCATCTGCAAATGCATCAATAGGTATGGATACACTTGATTGGTTGGCAGGAATTACAATATTGATTGGTTCGCCAGGAACGCCATTTCCTAAGAGTGTATAATCAACTCCATTGATAGCGTTTCCGCCGATGTAATATGTGACGTTTTGTGGAAATGGAGAAACTTCTTCTCTGGTAAATGTAATAACACCGCTATTACAGCCCTCAATCATGTAGTCTACGCCACCGGCAGTAGTAGTAGCAACCACAACAGGATTTGATTCTATTTGGGAAATTAAAACGTTAGAGTCGTAGATACGGTCACTACCGTCGGCAATTACCAAAGTGAGATGGTAGGTTTCGCAAGGGATAAGGTTACCAACCGCAGCGACAAGATCAACAGTAAATCCGTCAAATTGAAATCCTTGTCCGGGTGGGGTGATATTATTTCTCCAATATTGAGAATTGGTATTCGCGTTTACAGTATTGATTGCTACTACAGTACTAGTGTTAGGTATTAGCGCAATGTTTACGTTTGTTCCAATATTTGGCCCTGAGATGTAGAATCCGAATACGTCGTTAAATGGTGAGCCAACCCATTCATTATATTCCTCAGAGGCGAAAGTATATCTGAATCGAAGCGAATCTCCAGATGGAACGATATCGAATTCAACTTGCGCAGCATCAAAGGTATTTCTTGATTGAGCTTGGTTTAGGAGCAAACTACCAGGGGCGTTGTTGTCGTAGTTAGAACAGTTGAGACAAGTGAATGTCGGAGCTGGACCTAACTGTGGCAAGCCTGTTTCATCATTAGGACCAATAGCATTCACAGCTCTACCTGTGGAAAGGATAAGACCCTCGGAGGTTCCTATTTCAGTGCCTGTGATGTTGTAGTATCCGAAGGCACCATTTGCTGCAGTTACTTGAACGTTAGAAATCTGCACGCCCGGACCCACAAGATTTTGAACCATTTCTTGAACAGGCATTGTTGTGTTGACACTTAGGGTTCCTGGAACCTGCTGCGCAACTAGATTTTTACTGAGTAGGACACTCAGAAGTGTAACGAACAACACTATTCTAGATCGTAGTGTTCTTTTCATACCAAAAAGGTTTATTGTGATATTAAAATTTCGATGAATTATTTGCGGCCGTAGCGCGCTGCTTGACAACGAGACATAAAGGCCTCATCGTTAAATTCGCTCAAGTGAGTAAGGGTTCCAAGCTCCATTTTTGAAGTTTTGGCCTGAAATGTTTCGAATGCCTTAATCTCAGATAGATTGGAATCCTTTACTCTTACAGAAATCACTTTTGCGGGAACGCAAGCTTCGGAGATTTCAAATTGGGTATTGTTTTGAAACTCTTTAAAAAGTTTGCCGTAATTATCCACATTGAGATTGCTGCAATCAACGTAGATGATACCGTCTTTTGTAGGATTGGATTGAGCAACAGAGGTTTTTGTGAAGACAAAAAAACACACAAAAGCTACAAGAGCTAAAGTCTTTTGCATAGCGTTGGTAATTAAATATGTTTAGGTGGCGCGTGGTTTCCCACACATTTCGCAAATATCGGGAAATTAGCTCTAAAATTCAAAAAATATTGAATTCCTTCTAATATCCTCAATAGCAATATCCTTATCGAAAAGGATTAATTACCTCGCTGGCGATTCAACTCGAACATGATAATTCCCGCGGCAACAGATACATTGAGGGAGGATGTTTGGCCATACATGGGGATTTTACCCAAAGAATCTGCTTTCTTTATAAACTCATCGGAAATCCCAGTGTCCTCGGCTCCCATTATAATGCAAACAGGACCGGTCATGTCTATTTCCTGAATGAGCTGATCCGTTTTCTCTGTGCATCCTACTAGTTTTATCCCAGCGGACTGCATAAGAGTGATGAAGCTTGAATAAGATTTTATTCGACAAATGGGAATATGAAAAAGAGCGCCTGCGGACGTTTTTACCGCGTCTTCATTTATCTGAGCACTTCCTTTCTCAGGAACAATAACAGCTTGAAAGCCTTGACATTCAGCTGTTCTTGAAATGGCTCCAAAGTTTCTCACGTCCGTCACACCATCTAAAAATAAAAGCTTTGGAGTGACCCCCAATTCATAGGTTTGAGTAATGATTTCTTCTATATTTCCAAATGAGATAGGGGAGGTGAAACCAATAACTCCCTGATGATTGGATCTGGTAAGCTGATCTAATTTCTCTTGAGGCACCAATTGATAGGGAATCTGATGATTACTCATCAATTTGCGAAGATGAACCGAAAGATCACCCTTTAGTCCTTTTTGAAACAAAATTTTATCGAACTCTTTGCCAGAGGAAATGGCCTCTTCAATGGCACGAAAGCCAATAATCATATTGGTCTTTTTCGGAGGATTTGACTTGGAGTTAGAGTAATGTCTTGTATTCAAAATAATAATTAATTAAGGTAAATTCGGCCGTTACGCCAGGTGGTGACCATTCTTTCCCAATGCGTCTTGAACATGGGGTCTCTTCGAAGCATAAAGACATTATCACTCCAGATACTATTTACTTTTGTAAACACAAATTTCAAGGCTGTGCCGTTGCTGTCATCTCCGTAAATCCATGTCTGTTGAGTCGCTGAAGCATTTATTTTTGTAGGTTCTCCAAACACAAGATAGATCATGCCTCGATCTGTTCGCCAACCTTCGGTATAACTCGAGAAAAATTTATTCGCTATTTGCACACGCTGATAATATTCAGCAACTAATCCTCTAGCTCTGTCTTTATTTCCTCCGCATTCAATCCAAAACAAATCGACCTTTTCTTTTGGGTTTTTAGCTTTAGAAATATTCTCAAACTCTTGTTTGGTTGTTAGATACCTCAGCGGAGGATGCAGGTCAACCTTCTTTTTTACATTGGGATAGGTCTTTGAAAAGGATGCAAAAGCGAAACCAGTATCTGCCACTTCTCTGAAACTCAACATTTGCAAGTTACCGTAAACCTGAAGTTTTGCCGCACCTTCATTGAAATCCAACTCTTTTTTTACTGCCTCCGCGGGATTGGGTATTTCTGGATTAGCAATGCTAAAAGGCGCAGGAGGCAGCTTTATATCAGAAGTGAAAAGAAAGAGATTAAGTTTGGAGTAAGACCGATTGCGAGCACTTTCTATGCGAATTGAATCTCCTAAGTAGATTTTTCTCGGAGACATTGCGAGGTTTGTTAATGCATCGAGAATTAGAAAATTCTGATCATTCATTCTACTTGTTTTGTCAGCCAGAATAATACTTTCAAATTCACTCTTCCTTTGCAGATCAGTAAGTTTAACCTCAACATTATACTTTCCTGGTTCCAATTTAAAATTAGTCCTAAAGACCGATCTCGTTCTTTCTTTGGAGACAATATCTTTGAAATAAGTGGTAGAACTATCGACGAAAACCCTTGTGCCCCCTTCCGTTTTATAAATATTATATTTGATAGAAACCAATGAGGTATAAGCGGTAGTGCCCAATTTACGAGCATACAGAAGTTCCTTGGATTCGATGGCACAGAAAATGGCCGAGCTGTCGTCCGAAAAGTGATAAACGAACACGTCAGCTCCAAGGGCTTGATATGGACTTGGTGCTGCTTGATTATTTTTTGATGTATTAGATGTTGATTTGCACGCTACGATTAGGCTTAGAAAGCTTAGGATCGTTAAAAAGGATATGAATTTACTCATGTGCATCAACCTGCGAATTTAAGTATTCAGCTAACTACTTTGTTTAAAAAATATTTCTAAATCCAAAGCTTATCTTGGCATTTCGAATTAGCACAGGATTGTCGAACTGATTGCCAAGAGCATAGTTGAATGTAAATATACCTGTTTTCGTTTGAAAGTTTATTCCCAAACCAAAACCTGAAGGACTATCTTTTGTGACAATATTATCATTTACAAATGAGTAAAAGCCTTGGTCGTAAAAACCGTAAATGGCAGTATTCAAATCGAGAAGATATCGGTATTCGAGTGAGCCCATCGCCCAAGCATTAGCAAAAATACTCTCCTCGTCAATGCCTCTAATATTTCTCAATCCACCGATACGATATTGTTCATTGGTGAGAATCGCATTGGTGATGATTCGATTCGCACTTCCCTGAACAACAAAAACCTGCTTTTTGAATGTGGGAATAAAAAAGGAAAATCGCGACTCAAGTCTGTAATATTCTGTGTTGCTCCTGCCATTATTCTCTGAGCTTACAAGCACTGATCGATTTCCACTGGCAGCCTCAAGGTAGAAGGTCCAGCCTTTTCTTGGATTGTATTTGTAATCGAGGCGTTCCAGTTGATATCCCAAACCGAAAAGCCTCAGGTTAACATCACCAAAATTCTGACTGCTTGTATTACCAAGTCGATTGGTTTGATTGGACTCGTAAAAGAGTCGAAGAAAATTATTTCCTTGAAGTAGTAATGAGATTCCCCCAATTAGCCTATTGCTCGAAAAAGTAGAGTCGCGACGGTAAATATTGATCGTTCCATCAATGGCAAAAGGAAGCGCTAGGAATACAGGAATCTTTGTACTGATTAATAAGTCTTGAGTTTGAGGCTGTAGTCTTTTCCAAACAAAATGAAGATCTTCTGCTTTGTTAAGGGCATTCTGAAGTTTTATCTCTACGTCGCCAGTGATGTTAACCTCACCTGTTATGTCATTAGGACGAATTCCAATAACTCCATTGAAATAGTTGTTTTTCTTTTTTTTCAGAGGAATGTAAACAGTAGCTTTATTATTGCGAAAAACCACTTCTGGTGCATTATAAAGTTCAATAAATGCCAGCTCTTTAATTTTTAAAGGAATGGTCT
Organism: uncultured Comamonadaceae bacterium; assembly: GCA_964428835.1. Lineage (GTDB taxonomy): Bacteria > Bacteroidota > Bacteroidia > Flavobacteriales_D > Sanyastnellaceae > JAIXWP01. The sequence continues at coordinate 18,618 of CAYRZQ010000036.1, forward strand.
GAAGTTGGCTTTCGGAATAGAGCTTTGCTTTTTTTATCCCAAGATAGTTGGCGATATATCTTTTTGGAAGCTGTTTTTCACTTTTAATAACGACTTCATCAATGGTGATTAATGGACCTTTGCTTACATGCCAATGCGCCACGAAATGAGTAGAGTCTTTACCAAGTTTAATTGAGTCTAGCGTAAGTGATGAGAAGGGATATCCGTTATTTTCAAGGAGAGTCAGCTTTTCCTTTGACTCATTCACTATCTCATTTGAAGAAAAGCTTCTTTTCTTTCGATATCTGGTTTCCTGCACTTGAGAGGACTCTCCGGAGAAAAAGCTTTTTTCGAAATAATAACGAGGACCTTTTCTTGCTGTGACAGTCATTGTTTTGCCCTCTGAAAAAGTATCAATGGTAGCCAACAAGTAGCCTTCGGTTAAGAGTTCGGAATAGTAAGCCAAAAGAGCAGAATCAGCCAGCGCCTTTCGATTAAATGATTTGATAATCACGGGATCATCTGATTCGGATTGAAACTTTAGTTGAAATGTATCTTGAGCAAAACTCCACGTAGAAATAGCTAGTAGAGCGACTGTCCCAATCAAATCTTGGCAATATTTAGCAATATTTTTTGTTAATAAATAGGACAAGTTCACTCGCTTTAATTAATCTTGTCAACTCTATATTTGTAATATCATTGACATCTTATGAAATTTCGCTCTTTTTGCTTACTCCTTTTATTCGTTGTTGCAATCTCTGCAACCTCTTGCCGCAAGCGCAAAGAATCTTGTGCTGCTTATGATCGCATCGAAACGGAGCAATCGAAGTAATATTCTACCAAATAAAATCTACCTTCACCTCAATATCGGGGTGAATGCTCTTTGCTACTGGGCAAGTCATTGCCGCGTTTCGTAGTATTTCCTTTTCTCTATCAGTCAAGCTAGCCTCTTGAAATTCAAATCGAATGTTGATTCCTGATACCCTTCTTGGGTCCGAAGCCATTATCTTTTCTATTCTTGCATTAACTTTTCCCAATTTGATTAGCTTGGCATTAGCCGTTATGCCCATCAAGGTCATCATACAACTACACAAAGAGGTGCATAACAAGTCGGTTGGGCTGAAGGCTTCGCCCTTTCCATTGTTGTCGGTGGGGGCATCTGTGATTAGGGTATTACCGCTTTTCAAATGTTTAGCTTCACATCGAAGCTCTCCGAGATAGGTCAACGTCATTGTTTCCATTGAAGTAGTTTGTTTTGAGCAAAAGTAATTGAGGTAGCACAAGTAATTTTAAAACTTGAAACATTCGTGGGGTATTTGGAGTTTTTCATGTAAATTTGAATATTGTTAATTCATCAAATGAATAGGCTGTTTCTCATCCTTATTGTGGTAATAAAATCAGTAGCATCGATTGCTCAATCGGCGTTTCCTGATCAGCCGACCATTTTATATGACAAGCAGCATTATCTCGGAGGCACGCTGCAATCAAATGGTTGGGGAGGTTTTTTTACCTACGGTAAATACGAGAACGCCTTTAAAATCAGACTCTTTCATGTCGATCTTCAGTTTATTAGACACGAGAAGGAGTTTAAAAGATTCAGTTCTGATCCCAACGCAAGAGGTTATGTTTACGGAAAACTCAATTCCTTCTTCGTTCTTCACGCGGGGTATGGGAAAAAGAAAATTATCACAGAAAAACTCAGGAAGAATGGAGTTCAGTTGAGTCATAATTGGATCGCTGGTCCTTCCTTGGGATTCACAAAGCCTGTGTATCTTGAAATTTTTTATATCGCAGAAAGAGGACCGGCATTCATAAAAGTGGAACGCTTCGATCCATCTCGCCATTTCATAGATAATATCTACGGCAGAGCAGGCGGATTAAGAGGTTTTGATCAAATCCAATTTCATCCAGGAGGTTTTTTTAGATGGGGGCTTTTGGTAGAATACAGCAATGTCAGAGATGGTTTGAAAGGCATTGAAGTAGGAGGCCAAATAGACGTATATGCCAGAAGAATCCCAATCATGGCAGAGAAAATCCTCGAGGCACAAGAACAATCAGCAAAAAATCATCAAATATTTCCTTCTGTTTACGTGAATTTCTTTTTTGGCAGAAAGTATAATAAAGTGTGATGGAAACAACAGTTACAGGTAAGATTTCAAAGCCTAAGTGGCTCCGCGTTAAACTTCCAACAGGCGAAAACTTTAAGAAAGTCAGAGCCCTTGTTGATGAACATAAATTACATACCATCTGTGAAAGCGGCAGCTGCCCGAATATGGGAGAATGTTGGGGAGAAGGCACAGCTACTTTCATGATTCTTGGAAACATTTGTACGAGGTCATGTGGTTTTTGTGCTGTTGCCACTGGAAAGCCATTGGCGGCAGACCCTATGGAGCCTATGCGCGTAGCACGCTCTATTCAATTAATGCAGGTTAAACACGCAGTGATAACGTCAGTAGATCGTGATGACCTCGCGGATGGTGGGTCTCAGATTTGGTTCGACACTGTGGCTGCGGTACGCCGACTTTCCCCCAATACCACAATGGAAACGCTTATTCCTGATTTTGCCGGAAAGTGGGATAACCTTCAGCGAATTATAGACGCTGCCCCTGAAATCGTTTCACATAATCTTGAAACAGTTCGCCGCTTGACTAAACAAGTTCGCATTCAGGCCAAGTACGATAGAAGTTTAGAAGTGCTTTTGCGATTGAAGCAAGGAGGTATGAGAACTAAGAGTGGCGTGATGCTTGGGCTAGGCGAAACAGAAGCAGAGGTTATCGAAACAATGGATGACTTGAGAAGCGTCGGTGTGGACATTCTAACACTCGGTCAGTACTTGCAGCCAACAACGAAACATCTACCAGTAGCGGAATTTATTACTCCCGAAAAATTTGCAGAGTATAAAGAAATCGGATTAGAGAAAGGATTTCGATATGTAGAAAGCGGTCCTCTCGTGCGCAGTTCTTATCATGCAGAAAAACACCTTTTCTAATCTATGCGAAAAATGAACGTGGCCATTAACGGCTTCGGTAGAATTGGAAGAACTCTTCTCAGACTTTTACTTAAAGATAATAATATACGCGTTGTAGCTATCAATGACTTGGCAGATGTTGCCACAATGGCTCATCTATTCAAGTATGATAGTGTTCATGGCAAGTATCAAGGTCGAGTGTCTTCCAAGGATGGTATGCTCTTGATTGATGAATTTGAGATTCCTTTTTTTTCAATAAAAGAAAAGTCTAGTTACCCTTGGGGTTCACTCGAGGTCGATTGTGTTATCGAGTGCACGGGAGCTTTTAAGAAGAAATCTGATTGCGAATTTCACTTAACGGCAGGCTCGAAATCTGTCATCTTAAGTGCACCTCCCGAAGACGATAGCATCAAAACAATCGCCATTGGAGTAAACGAAAATATCTTATCCAACGAAGATTTAATTGTTTCGAATGCCAGTTGTACTACAAATAGCGCAGCGCACCTCATTCAGCTCTTAGATGAGCTTTGTGGGATTGAAAGTTGCTACATTACAACAGTGCATTCTTATACAGGAGATCAGCGCCTTCATGACGCACCGCACAAGGACCTACGAAGGGCGAGGGCAGCAGCAGAGTCTATTGTGCCCACATCTACGGGCGCGGCAAAAGCGCTGACAAGAATTTTCCCTCATCTCAGTGAGAAAATCGGAGGTTGCGGTATTCGTGTCCCTGTTCCAGATGGCTCGTTGACAGACATTACTTGTATTGTAAACTCACCCAGAACCATCGATGAAATCAACGAAGCATTCAAGAAGGCTTCGGAACAAAGGTGGAAGGGGATTTTAGAATACACAGAGGACCCGGTGGTTTCGATAGATGTAATTGATAATGCGCACAGTTGTTTATTTGATTCAAAACTCACCTCAGTGATTGGTAAAATGGTAAAAGTGGTGGGATGGTATGACAATGAGTTTGGATACAGCAATCGACTGCATGATTTAATTAGCATCATGCGGAAGAAGCATTTCAGTTAATTTTCCGAAAAGAAAATCCTATTCCAAGATTCCTGCTGTATTTTCGGCAATAAATTCATTATTCATGGTACATAACCTCAGTCTGCATCCTTCTGTATTCAATACGTTTATTGCTGAATTACGAGATGAGTCTATTCAAAAGGATCGCTTGCGCTTTCGAAAAAATCTGGAGAGAATAGGGGAGATCATGGCTTATGAAATTAGTAAAACACTTGATCATAGTGAAAAAGAAGTGAGCACTCCGCTCGGTGCTGCCATTTGTGATACCCCAGACGAACAGCCAGTTCTTTGCGCTATTATGCGTGCGGCTATTCCAATGCATCAAGGTTTCCTTAATTTCTTCGATCACGCAGACAACGCTTTCGTAGCAGCGTATCGTAGGCATCACAAGGGCGGTGATTTTGAAATAGAGGTGGATTATACAAGTAGTCCTTCTTTAGAAGGTCGTGTCTTGATTATCATTGATCCCATGTTAGCTACGGGTTCGAGTATTGAGCTGGTTTATAAGTCTCTCATCAGACGAGGCATACCGTCGCAAGTACATATTGCAGCTGCAATTGCAAGCACTGCCGGGATCAACCACGTGAAGGCAAAACTACCAGAAAATACTACTTTCTGGATTGGAGCAGTTGACATGGAGCTCACTGCACAAGCCTATATTGTTCCTGGTTTAGGAGATGCGGGAGATTTAGCTTACGGAAGGAAAGATTAGTATGGCTTATATTTTAAAAGTGCTTACCTGGTGGTTGGCAAGCATCGTCAAATTTTTATTCACGCCATTTGTCATGATGGGTAATCCAGGCGGCTACCACTGGTCATTTATTGAGATTCTCTTAATTACATCGTCAGGAGCTGCCCTTGGTTGTTTTATCTTTTATCATTTTGGTGAAGTAATTTTTGCAAAGTGGCCTTTTCAGTCTAAAAATAAAAAGGTCTTTTCGCCGATGAAACGTCGCATTATTAGGCTGAAAATGAAGTACGGAATCTATGGTTTAATGATGATCTCGGCTTTGATATCAGTACCTGTGTCCAGCCTTTTGTGTGCAAGGTTTTACAAGCACGATCCCACGGCGCTTTCCAAGTTAATTCTCGGTTTTGGTATTTGGTCCGTGGCACTGACTTCCCTTGCTTATTCTTTTCGATTATTAGGTTTTGAATTTTGAAAAAATACAATCATATCTTTTTTGATCTCGATGGCACTCTTTGGGATCTTTATAAAAACACTGAGGAGGCCTTACGCCAACTTTATGTGGAGTTCGAGTTGAAAGAGGATTCGTTCGAACGATTTTATCGTCGCTACCATTATCACAATGAAAAAGTCTGGTCGCTTTATCGTGTCGGTAAAATAGAGAAGGAGGTTCTTCGAACTGTTCGTTTTTCGAATGCGTTTGAGGATATTTCAATGCCTCAATCTGATACTGTGATAGATGCCTTTGCAACGCGTTTTTTGGAGGTCTGTCCAAGGCTTCCACATCTTATTGATGGAACGCTAGAATTACTCAATATAGCAAGCACAAAGGCCTCACTTCACATTATTACAAATGGATTTAAAGAAGTACAAGGTTTTAAAATTGATGGTGGCAAATTAGGTGGATACTTCCAACAAGTCATCAATAGTGAGGACGCTGGCTATCGCAAACCCAGCAAGGAGATATTTGAATTTGCAATGAAAAAGGCAAATGCTTCTCCTGAGCAATCTCTGATGGTGGGAGATGACTGGGACGCAGATATCATAGGAGCTCGGAATGCTGGAATCGATCAGGCTTTTCTTACCAATACCGAACGAATGCAACAGGCCTTGACGGGAACTCCTCCTTCACGACACAACTATCAAGCGAATTACACTATTGATTCTCTTCGAGAACTCATACCTTTGTTTCAATAAAAAATATCATTATGGAAGAAAATAAGAATGCCAATCCTAATCAACTAAACATAGAGTTGGGAGAAGAAGTGGCTCAAGGAACTTATAGCAATCTCGCCATCATTACACATAGTCCTGCTGAATTTGTAGTTGACTTTATTCGAATGATGCCTGGTGTACCGAAGGCAAAAGTGCAGTCGCGTATTATACTTACACCTCAGCATGCAAAGCGACTTATGCGCGCTTTAGCTGATAATATCGCGAAATACGAATCGCAGAATGGTAAAATTTCGGAAACACCTGGAATGGATCCTATGATGACGATGAATTTTGGCGGACCGCAGGGGCAGGCGTAGTTATATAACCGCAACGATATTTCCCTTTAAAGTCTTATTTAGGAATGGAGAATTGATACTTTTCGATCTCCATTCTTTTTTACCGAATGTTTGTTCGGTTTCGACTTCGAAGATTGTTAACTCTGCTTGGTAATTTTCTTCAATGCTGCTTATACCCATTCCTAAAACTTTAGCAGGTCCAGTGGTGAATTTCTCAATGATTATTGGTAAATCGATCTGGCCATGAAGATGAGTTAAAGCAACGCTAAATGCGGTTTGGATGCTGCTGATTCCAAAATTGGCATATTCGAATTCGAGTACTTTGTGTTCGTGGTCTTCGGGTTGATGGTCGCTACAAATCGCATCGATAGTGCCATCTTTCAAGCCTTTAATTAGAGCTTTAAGGTCCTCATTTGTTCTAAATGGAGGTAGTACCTTAAGATTGGAGTCGAAAGTCTCTAAATCTTTGTCCAGGAAGGCAAGTTGGTGTGCAGCGATAGCACAAGTAATGTTTAATTTTTCCTTTTTGGCTTTTCTAATAAGCTCTACTGACTGCGCAGTGGAAATAAGTGATACGTGCAATTTGCCACCGGTGTAGCGCAATAGTTCAATATCGCGCATGAGTCTCAACTCCTCCGAAGTATTCGACAGACCTTTCATGCCAGTGTTTACACTTGATGGACCTTCATTGATGAGGCCTCCGGGGTTTACACCACCGTCATAAGGGAAGGACATTACAAGTCCATGAAAGTTTTTGGCATATTCCAATGCGCGAACCATCATTTCAGTAGAAACAGGTTGCTTATCATCACAAAAAGCAATTGCTCCAGCTTGTTGCATGTCATACATTTCAGACAAGACCTTGCCTTCCATTTTTGCTGAAAGGGCACCAGCAGGAAGTATTTCTACCGTGTGATGAGCATTGCGTGATGTTATATATTCGATTTGAGACTTGTTGTCAATGACGGGTTTAGTGGATGGCATTGTAACAACGAATCGAAAACCTCCAGCGAGTGCTGCATCCATTCCTGAATTTAAGTCTTCCTTATGCTCATCGCCAGGATCTCTAAAATTTGCGCGCAAATCAATCCAGCCTGGAGATACACAAATATTTTTACCCGAAATAACCTCTGCCTTCGCATCGGTGATGGAGGCAGCCACTTTCACAATCATACCTTTATCAATCAGAATATCTCTTTTCTTGCCGTTGTGACTCGAAGTGGAATCAATAATCAGCGCTGACTTGATAAGGGTCTTCATAATCTATTTCAAGTATTTGATGAGTAAAATTTCTATTGCCAAAAAGATGAGAGCCCACACGAGCATCGTGTACCACATCTTCTTTCCAGCATCCAATTCGTTTGCGAATTTACCAATGCTTTCTGAGTCAGCATCAATAACACTGAACATATTTAAGTTTGATTCCTTCAATTGCTCAGTGATTTCATCCGCGGAGTAGGATGCCATATTCGATTCACTTCTATCGTAATTAAAGGCGACAACATCAACAATTGAATCGCTTAAAATCAGATTGAACAATCCAGCCTCTTTTAATTCAGTATTGAAAAATACCTCAGTATTTCCACCTGCATTGCGGTGTTCGGGAATTACTTCAAGCTCAGAGTTCAACTGTTTCAAACGGAAAGTTTCATCTCCATTTATACTGGTGTTATTGAGACTCACAAAATTTTCCTTTCCTAATGTGTAGTTCAGAGGTCTTTGAGCAAAACTAGATTCTGCAATTCGCAGCATAAGCGTGGGGAACAGGCTATGGCCAGTAAAGGTGCTCGCCTCTTTGCTTAGAGAAACGGCAGTCATGTATGTCTTACCCGACTTGAGGCCAGAGGCGATAAAAAAGGGATCACCACTTTGCATCGTCGAAACATTCTGAACCAAGGATTGGCTTGGAGCAACCAATTTTAGATAACTGCCTACGTTCGGCAAGTCTAGTTTTTCATTGCTATTATTACGTTTTTGAAGAACTCCCTTCAAAAGATAATGGTCGTAGTTGATGTTTATGACAGGGTTGCCGGGATTAAATCCAAATGAAATTTTACCTGCTACACTGCCCAAATTCAATTTTTGGGATAGCGCATTGAGTGCGGTGATGTCTGCATCTTCTGCTGGGATGTTGCATACGCTGCCACCATTTGTAACAAACTTTTCTAACTCCAAAGCTAATCCGCTACCAGGAGCACGCAGTTGATTTAATACAATCAAATTATACTTTCCAAGTGAGCTGTAGTCTAAACTACCTTCAGCGCTGGCAGTAAATTTAAAGTACGGATCCTCTGCAAATACGAGAGAAACGGGATCATTGCTGAGTCCACCGTTCGGAGTGATATTTAAAATATTTATTGATGGAGCTACTGCAAAGGAGAAATAGTAGTCATTATCAAACCTGACGGGTGAGTCATCAATGGATAGCACCCCATATTTGTATCCTGATTCTGTATTGGTAAATCCAAGCTCCACATCAACAGTGGAATTAGCAGGCACATTTGCACTTGCTACACTTTTTTGTTGATCATTTATTTTTAGCTTGATGGAAATATTCTCACGGTCTTCGTCGCCATAATTTTTTAATCTTACATACAGTTGCTCCACTTGATTCAGTTGACGAATAGGTGAGCTGAACCACACGCTATCTATTCCTATGTTCAACTCTAAACTGGAGTTACCTGGCACGATTCGATAGGAGACGTTTGTGTCTGCCTTAATATCGCTGATGTCTGCAGCATTGCGCTGAAGGTCGGAAAATAGATACGATATTTTTACAGGCTGTGGAGCTTGTCCTAAAACGTCGTTTTGTCTAGAAACAACTTCGGAATATTTGCGAACTGAAGGAGAAAGTTCGACTTCCTGAATGAGTTGAACCATTTCATCAATTCCTACCAACCTTTGATGGCGACCCTCGAAGTCATTGGTCACTAACTGGAAACGATCGGATGGTTGATGAGCCTCCACCACTTGAATGGCTTTATTTTTAGCAATATCCAATAATCTCCCCGAATTGCTTTCGGCTTCACTGCTAAAGCTATTATCGATATAAATACTAACGGCTTTATTTCCCGCTTTTAAATCGCTGTCATTGACAGGAAAGTATGGTTGAGCAAATGCAAAAACAATGCATGTGATCGCTAGAATGCGTGAGGCGAGGATGAGCAAATGTTTGAGCTTGGATTTGCTCTTTGTTTCATGCTGGATTTCCTGAAGGAAAGCCACATTTGAAAAAAGAACCTTTTTGAATTTACGAAAATTAAAAAGGTGTACAATAATCGGAATCGCTATCGCCGAGAGTCCCCAAAGTATTTCCGGATGAACAAATTTCATACTGCTACAAATCTACAAAGGATGAGGGTTAAAGAATCAAAGTACTTTACCGTCTTTCATAATTAATGTTCGATCAGCCATTTTCGCGAGGTCTTCATTATGGGTTACAATCACAAATGTTTGTCCGAAATCTTTTCTTAAATTGAAGAAAAGTTCATGGAGATCTCGTGCATTTTGTGAGTCAAGATTGCCGCTTGGCTCATCTGCAAAAATAATGTCGGGAGCATTCATGAGAGCTCTGGCCACTGCCACTCTTTGTTGTTCACCTCCAGATAGCTGGGCTGGCTTATGATCGAGTCGATGCCCTAGTCCTAGAAGGTCGAGCAGCTCTGATGCCCTTTTTTTAGCCTCACTTTCGCTTTTTTTCATAATGAAGCCGGGAATACACACATTCTCGATAGCTGTAAATTCAGGCAATAGATTGTGAAACTGAAAGATGAAGCCGATGTGTTTGTTGCGAAATTGTGCCAGGGCCTTGTCGTTAAGGTTACTAATCTCTTGATTTTGAAAAATTAGTTTGCCTCCGCTTGGCTTGTCCAAGGTGCCAAGAATGTGCAAAAGGGTCGATTTTCCCGCGCCTGAGGCACCTACAATTGAAACAATTTCCCCTTTTTCAATTTTTAAGTCAACACCTTTGAGCACTTGAATGCCCCCATAACTTTTGGTCAATGCCTTTGTTTCAATCATACGGCAAAGAAAAGCCAAAAAAAATCCCAAATTGTGAATTGAAAGTTTAAATGTTCTTTCAATTAAAAGAAAAGGTGATATACATTCGCACACAAAATTTTTCAGTATGAATATTCACGAATATCAAGGTAAATCTATACTGGCAAGCTTTGGCGTTGCCATACAGCGTGGTTATGTGGCAGAAACGCCCGAACAAGCTACCGAGGTTGCAACGAAACTTCAAAGCGAGACAGGCACTGGCTGGTTTGTGGTAAAAGCTCAAATTCACGCGGGTGGTCGCGGTAAAGGCACGGTACTCGAAACAGGCTCTAAGGGTGTAGTATTGGCCAAAAATCTTGGTGAAGTCGCTGAAAAAGCAAAGGGAATCCTCGGCGGTCATTTGGAAACACTTCAGACGAAGGCCGGTGGTAAACTCGTGAGCAAAGTCTTCATTGCTGAAGATGTATATGCTCCAGGCGCAAGTGAACCAAAAGAATTTTACATGTCCATCTTATTGGACCGCGGTCTGAGCAGAAATGTCATCGTTTACTCTCCAGATGGGGGTATGAATATCGAAGATGTGGCGCATGATACTCCAGATCGTATTTTCAAAGAAACAATCGATCCACTTACAGGTGTTACCGACTTTCAATGTCGCAAAATTGCCTTTAATCTTGGCCTTTCTGGAAATGCTTTCAAAGAAATGGGCAAATTTGTGAAGTCATTGTATGCAGCATATCTAGGGTGTGATGCAGCAATGTTTGAAATTAATCCTGTATTGAAAACGAGTGATGATCGCATCATTGCGGTAGACGCTAAAGTAACATTGGATGGCAACAGCCTCACACGTCATCCAGACTATGCTGCAATGCGCGATACAACAGAAGAAGATCCATTGGAGGTTGAAGCTACCGCCGCTGGTCTTAACTATGTAAAATTGGACGGTAATGTCGGTTGTATGGTGAACGGGGCAGGTTTGGCAATGGCCACAATGGATATCATCAAACTTTCGGGTGGAGATCCTGCCAACTTCCTTGATGTAGGCGGAACCGCAGATGCAAAGAGAGTGGAAACTGCTTTCAGAATGATTCTCCGTGATCCAAATGTGAAAGCTATTCTCGTAAATATTTTTGGTGGTATCGTGCGTTGTGACCGCGTAGCTCAAGGTATTGTGGATGCCTACAAGAATATTGAAAATATAAGTGTACCAATCATCGTACGTCTTCAAGGAACAAACGCCGAAGAAGCCAAGGAGTTGATTGACGGCAGCGGTCTCGCTGTTCACTCAGCAATCACTCTGCAAGAGGCGGCAGATAAAGTAAAGCAAGTACTCGCTTAAAAAGCGGAACAATAATTGAATTTAAAATCCCTACCTTTCGGTGGGGATTTTTTTTATGCGATACCTCTGCATCATATTTCTGGCAATATTATCCAATGGCTGCTCTAACAATAATAATCAAGAGCAAGTTGCTCAGTTGTCTATGCAGCTTGATTCGACTAGAGTTTTATTGGACTCTTTAATCAAAATGCAGTCACGAAAGGAAATCTCAATACCTGTGGATTCTTCCGATGCGATCAAGGATACCACTACAGGAAAAGAGGAAGCGCGGTCATTCAACGAAAAAATATCAGAAAAAAAAGAAATTACTACTGTCGAGAAAAAGATAGACCAGCCGAAACCAACACCAACGATCATTCAAAACGATTCAGAACCCAAGGCTTACTTTTATAAAGGTGGAAAAAATATCTCTGTCCAAATCATCAATGGAGAACGGCGCTCAAAGGACTTTGTGCTATTTGACCCATGGGGCAAAGAGACGTATCGATTTGAACAGCGCATTGAAAGCTATTCTGTGACAGTGGATTTAGTAGAGTGGCATTCAAATGGAGCTCTGCACAAGGCAGTGGTGCATACGAATCCTGGAGCCAGCATGTATTGGTACACAGCAGAGTACACTTTTGGAATTAATAATGAGCCCCTTTGGATGATTTCTACTCAACATCCCCAAACAACTCTGAGTTTGGAATCTGATAATTCTTACTTCTGGGATGCGAATACAAAGTCTTGGAAAAAGCAAGAGATCGTTAGAGAACAGCCAGTTCCAAGAGATTAGGAAATTCGTCGCACAATCATTAGACCATCGCGAATACTCAATAGAAGATTATCAACTCGTGGGTCTTGTGTTACTTTTTTGTTTAGTTCTAGCAGCGTTATTGTTTCAACATCATTTCCTTTTACAGGCTCTACCACCTTTCCACTCCATAGCACATTATCAATTAGCATCCAACCTCCCAAACGGAGGCGTGGGAGTAACATATCGTAATATTGAATGTAGTTTTCTTTGTCGGCATCAATAAAAATGAGATCAAACGAGCCTTCCAGTTTTGGGATTTCATCCAGAGCATTTCCGTAAATAAACTTCACTTGACTCCCGTTCTTCATTTTCTCAGCATACTTTTTATGAAAACGCTGCAACTCATCATTGACATCGATGGTGATTAGCTCGCCGTCAGCAACAAGACCTTCGGCAAGAGACCAAGTGCTATAGGCAGTGAAGGTGCCCACCTCCAATATTCTCTTGGGTTGAATCATGCAGGATATCATGCTCAGGAACTTGCCTTGATAGTGACCGCTGCTCATTCGCGGCAAGACCATGGTTTGCCATGTCTCTCTTGTCAACTCATTGAAGATAGCGGATTCTGGCTTGGTATGCTCGTTAGAATATTCTTCAATTGCTTCTGGTAAAAAATTCATTTGAAAAAACTTTGTGCAAAGGTCTTAACTTTCCTTCTCTTTTGACCAAAAATCAAATGCTACCTTTGCAACATGAATGTGACGGAAATTTCAGATTGGATTAAATCATTTTTGACAAGTTCTTTACTATCCCCTGAAAAGGCGGCATACATGCATTTTGCAATCATGTTCGTTTCCTTGATTGTAGTATGCTTTCTGATTTGGTTTTTCTCGAGAATCATTATTATTCGTTTCGTAAAGCGTATCGTTAGGCGAAGCGCTGCCACGTGGGATGATATGCTCTACAAGTTCAAAGTCTTCAGGAGCCTGTCATTTATTGTAATGGCATTCGTAATCGGTGCTGTGGTACCAGTAATGTTTCGCGATTTTCCTAATTGGAGAGAAATGGCAGTTGCGGCCTCCAAAGTGTACATCGTGTTAAGCTTTATGTTCGCTATCAACGCTTTGCTAAATGCTATTTTGGGAATTCTCGAAGGTGTTGACTCGCTCAAGGACAAACCATTGAGAAGCTATAAACAAGTAGCTAAAATTCTCTTTTATCTGGTAGGCTTCGTTTTAATTCTGGCAATTCTCGTGAATCAAAGTCCTGTTTACATACTAACGGGATTCGGTGCTGTCACTGCTGTGTTTTTGCTCATCTTCCGAGATCCAATTTTAGGATTTGTGGCAAGTATCCAAATGAGTGCCATTGACCTTGTTCGCGTTGGTGATTGGATTACAGTCGATAAATACGGAGCAGACGGTGAGGTAATCGAAATCAACTTAACGACTATCAAAGTTCAAAACTGGGATATGACGATTACAATCGTTCCCAGCTATGCAATTGTAAGTGAGTCCTTCAAAAATTGGCGAGGGATGCAGGAAAGTCCCGGCCGCAGAATCAAAAGGTTTATTAATATCAAAATTTCGTCTATAAAGTTTTGTGATGAAGAATTATTTAAACGTCTGCTAAGCGTGGAGCGTATTCAAGATTATCTAAAGCACAGGGATTCTGAGATTGCTCAATACAATAAAGAGAATAATGTCAACAAAGCAGTTCTAATTAATGGAAGGCATATGACCAATATTGGGATTTTCAGGGTTTATGCCGAAAAATATTTGGAACAAAATCCGAATATCAATAACGATATGACCTTTGTTGTTCGTCAGCTTCAAGCCACAGAACATGGACTTCCTCTTGAGATTTATGCATTCTCGAAATTGAAGGATTTTGAGAATTTTGAGAAGGTGGCGGCTGATATTTTCGATCATCTCTTAGCATCAGTTCCATATTTTGATTTGGAGATATTCCAAAGCCCAAGCGGAAGTGATATGCAAAAACTGTTATCTGAAAAATGATGAAATTTAGCATAGATGCGGTGATGCGATTGGGATTGCTCACACTTGTAGGCATGGGCTCTGTTGCTTTATTGATTAATGAATTTTCAGAAACAGTTGATATAGCCTCTATGCTCTTAGGGCCTTTGCCATGGTATTGGCAAGTATTGATAGGCGCGGTCTACGGAATAGTCAGTGGTTTTTTAGCGAACTTCATTGTAGGCATGAGCTTTATGAGTCCTGTGAGAGTGAAATACGAGAGTATTTTTGCTGGGTTTGAGCTTGGATTATCAGAGATTTGGTTCATTTCATTCTGCGCAGGCGTGGGGGAGGAGTTACTTTTTCGAGGAGCCATTCAGCCTTTGATTGGAATACCAATAACTTCAATTGTCTTCGTGGCTATTCACGGCTATCTCAACCCTAAAGACTGGAGAATTTCGATCTATGGTATTTTTATGACCGGAGTGATATGGGTTTTAGGAATCGGAGCTGAAAAAATAGGTTTATTATCTGCGATCGTGGCTCACATGCTTATAGATGTTGTGTTGTTAGGCGCATTAAACCCCAACCGCAGTAAATTAAATGTCTAATCTTATATTTGCAGTATGGGAAATCCTTTTGAATCGCTTGGTGGACTAGTTTACTCCACAAATACAAACCTCCCAATCAATGATTCGGGCAGCGAGGCGGAAACCCTCGCTCCACATGATCAGGACCTTCGTGTATGGCTTGAAAAGAATCATCGCGGCGGAAAGCTCGCATGCGTTATCAAGGGTTTTGTAGGAAAAAAGGAGGATTTGGAGACGCTAGCAAAGACTCTGAAAACCAAATGTGGCACTGGAGGAAGTGTAAAAGATAATGAGATCATTATTCAAGGTGATCACCGTGAAAAAATCCTCACTTTGCTTCAACAAATGAAATACAAGGCTAAGAAAGCCGGATCATGAAACACATATTTAGCGGAGAGTCGTTTGAAATCTCCATAAAAACACTTCAACATCTTGAGCCCTTATTGTCGGATGAGCTGAGAGCTCTAGGTGCCGAAGACATACAAGTCGGAAAGAGAATCGTACATACAAAGGGAGATTTGCGTTTTCTATATCGCTGTAATCTAGAGCTAAGAACTGCTCTTCGTGTGTTGGTGCCGATCATAAAATTTGACGCCCGAAATCCAGATGAGCTTTATAAAAAATGCTTGAATTTTGACTGGGAGTCTGTTCTTGATATAAACCAAACCTTCTCAATAGATACAAGTGTTCACTCTGAACAATATAAGCTGCCCCATTTTGCAGCTCTGCGCATGAAGGATGCTATTGCAGACTATTACAAAAAAAAATATGGTAGAAGGCCGGATGTAGATACAGAAGATCCAGATGTTCGCTTTCTCTTACACATCGATGAGCAAAAAGTAACAATAAGTCTTGATAGCAGCGGGGAATCTCTTAATCGTCGTGGTTACCGTGTTTCTGGAGGAGGTGCGCCTTTGAATGAAGTTTTAGCAGCCGCAATGGTTTTGCTTTCAAAGCCGGATTTTACCAAAAAACTCTATATCCCAATGATTGGAAGTGGGACAATTGCGATAGAAGCCGCATACATCGCACAAAACAAGCCTGCTTTGTGGAATCGAGAGCGCTTCGGATTTATGAAGTGGGAAAATTTTGAAGTTGATCTTTGGAAGCAAATCTTAGAAGATTGTCTAGCTCAATTTAAAGATATACCTCTGAGCTTCCATTGTTCTGATGTAGATAGAAAGGCGCTTACTCTTGCCGCAAGACATTTTAGCGAAGCCGAAATACAAGGGGATATGGATCTTCAGCAAAAGGACTTCTTTGAATTAATGCCAGAGGATAAAGAGGGAACGGTAATCCTAAATCCACCCTACGGAGAGAGAATGACACCAGACCAAGTGGATTTCTTTTATAAGAGAATCGGAGATCACTTGAAGAAGAATTGGCCAGGCCACACGGCATGGATTATTTCCTCTAATTTAAAGGCGCTCAAGAATGTTGGCCTTAAACCAACAAAAAAGTTCAACTTAATGAACGGTCCTTTGGAGTGTAAATTCTGTTCGTACGAACTGTTCAAAGGAGAAAGAGCTCAGTTTGTGAAGGACATCAAAAACAACCAGATTTAGATTAATTCACAATGGAGAAATCTTAAGTTAACCTAGGGTCTAATAATTCTCCTTAATTTCGTAGCATCTCAGAGATTATGAATATTTCGCTCAATACTATATTTCAAGCTTTAGTTCCAAAGGACAAAAAGTTTATTCCACTATTCGAACAAGCCTCGTCGAATGTGCTGCAGGCTGCTGAATTATTGCGTACCGCACTGCACGCCGACAGCGTGACAAGGTTGAATGCGCACAAACAGATAGAGCACCACGAAAATCAAGGAGATGAATTCACTCATGGAATTTTAAGAGAAGCAGCAGCTACTTTTATTACTCCATTTGACAGGGAAGATATGCAACGCTTGGCAGTGAGCCTTGATGATGTCATTGACTTCATTCATGGGTCATCAAAACGCATCGAGCTTTATAAAATTCACCAACTGAACCCTGCGATGCTTCAAATGTCGGTTTTCATTCATGAGAGCACGAAGGAGTTGGATAAAATTATCAAGAACCTCTATACATTGCGTTATACTCCGCAAATGCGTGAATCTCTGGCAATAATCAAGGAATATGAAAAGAAAGCTGACGATTTGTACGATGATGCTATAGGGAAGCTTTTCAAAGACAATCCAAGTCCTCTCGAGGTTTTGAAGGTCAAAGAAGTGTTGTCATTCATGACAAGTGCCACTGGAAGTCTAGCAACCACGGCAAGTGTTATTGAAAACGTGTTGGTGAAGTTCTCTTGATGTGTAAATTCACGGCATTAATTTGATACCGTGAAACCAATAGCAGTTATTACAGGCGCTTCGTCCGGATTTGGAGAAGCCATTGCACAGCAGCTCGCGAAAGAGGGCTGGAATCTCATTTTACTAGCAAGAAGACAAGATCGTCTGCAAACATTAGCGGAAAGTCTCCATAAAGCCTATAAGTCAGAGGTCATCTATTATGCCTGCGACGTGCGCGATCTGGACGACGTACAGAAAGTATATAATCAAATACCTCCGAGTTGGAATAGCTTTGAAGTTCTTGTCAACAACGCGGGACTTGCGGTGGGTAAAGAACCATTAAATGAGGGAGATATCGATGATTGGAATCGAATGATAGATACCAATGTAAAGGGGCTAATTTTCGTCACCCGAACGTTCGTTCGGTCTATGATAAATCAAAAGAAAGGAACAATTATCAACGTAGGATCGATTGCAGGAAAGGAAGTCTATCCAGGAGGTAATGTGTATAGTGCAACCAAGTCGGCCGTCGATGCACTTACGCGAAGCATGCGCATTGATTTTTTAGAGCACAATATTCGCGTAGGACAAATAGCTCCAGGCGCTGCAGAGACGGAGTTTAGTGTAGTCCGGTTTAAAGGAGATTCTGCTAAAGCCAACTCCGTTTATCAGGGATATGATGCACTACACGCTCAAGACATTGCAGAAGCGGTGTCATTTATGATTAACCGTCCCCAACATGTCTGCATTAATGATATGGTGATAATGCCTACAGCGCAGGCGAATGCAACATTATTCAATAAAAAAAGCTCATGAAAAAACTACTATTTTCCTTCCTCATAACGTTGATTCTAAGCTCATGTCATTTTGGTAATGAAAAGGTTGATTTTATTATTCATAATGCCAAGATTTATTTGATGGATGAAACGGGCACTACAGTTGATGCCGTTGCCATAAAAGATGGAATCATTGTCGCATTTGGTCCAGAGCGTGAAATCATGAATCAATATGATGCGCCATTAATCTATGATGCTCAAAAGAAGCCTGTCTATCCTGGGTTTATTGATGGCCACTGCCATTTTTTAGCCTATGGATTAATGCTTCAAGACGCGGATCTTACAAAAGCCACAAGTTGGAACAACGCCCTCGAAATCCTTCAGCGATACTCACAGGATCGAAGTTCTGAGTGGATTATAGGACGAGGCTGGGATCAAAACGATTGGGTGCAAAGCACAGCTATTGATTCGGAAAGCGGCCCTGAAGTTCGATTTCCGGATAAATCAGAGCTAGATGTTTTATTTCCAGAAACACCTGTTTATCTTACACGAATAGACGGCCACGCTGTTTTAGTCAATCAAAAAGCACTCGATTTAGCTGGAATAAGCGCTAGCACAAAGATCGAAGGAGGAGTAATAGAAGTGCGTGATGGAAAATGCACGGGGATTTTAATTGACAACGCGATTAGCTTAGTCGATAAAGTAATGCCCAAGCATACTCGGGTACAAAAGGAAAAAGCATTACTGCTTGCTCAGCAAAAATGCTTTGAGGTAGGCCTCACCACTATAGATGATGCAGGCCTGATGCATGAAGATGTATTGATTATTGATAGTTTACAGAAGGCTGGTGTTTTGAAGATGCGTGTCTATGCCATGTTAAGTGACGATGAAAGAAATTACCAGTACTATCTATCGAAAAGGCCTGACAGTACTAATAGAATGCTGAACGTACGCAGTTTCAAGCTTTATGCTGATGGTTCTCTTGGGTCAAGGGGAGCCTGCCTATTAAGTCCCTATGAGGACATATTGAAGGAGTTGGGCAGGAAGGAACATGGATTTTTGTTGAATACACCTTCATATTATATGCAGCGTGCACGGCAACTTGAAGCTGCGGGCTACCAAATGAATACGCACGCTATAGGAGATAGTGCGAATAGGGTGATGTTGACTATATATAAAGAAGTTTTAGGAGGAACGAATGACAAGCGCTGGCGGATTGAGCATGCGCAGGTAGTAGATAAGAGTGATCTTTCTCTTTTTTCAAAGTATAGTGTAATACCGAGCGTGCAGCCTACTCACGCTACAAGTGATATGCCTTGGGCATGGCTTAGATTGGGCAGGACTCGAGTGGCACGGGCTTATGCTTATAAGGAACTGCTTCGTGAAAATGGGATGTTGGCATTAGGAACGGATTTTCCGGTGGAGGGGATATCTCCGATAGAAACGTTTTATGCTGCTGTTGTGCGCAAGGATAAAGAAGGCAAACCCGATGGAGGCTGGCAGATGGAGAACGCACTTAGCAGAGAAGAAGCGATGATGGGGATGACAATCTGGAATGCTATATCTAATTTTGAGGAGCACTATAAAGGTAGTGTTGCAGTGGGCAAGGTTGCAGACTTTGTGATATTGGAGCGCGATATCATGAAATGTGAGGAGGATAAGATAAGAGGAACCAAAGTAGAGGTTACCGTAGTAAATGGTAACATAGTATACCGTGGCGATAGAAAAATTTAAAAATTTTTTAATGTCATTATCAATACGTTAAGCAGTAGTCAAGAAAAAAGATTTGGTTTTGACTTGCGCGGATGGAATCTGTGATTACTTTTGCACCCGCTTTTCAGAAATGGAAACGTTCTTTGAGACAAACGGAAAGCGGGTTTTAGAAGTCAGGAAAAATTTTTTAAAATAAATTTGGAATGATGAGACCAGGCATATTACTTTTGCCGCCCCGATAAAGAAAGGGTGGTTGAAGTGAGGGTTTAAGGAGTAAAGAAAAATTTTTGAAAAAAGATTTGGAATGAAACGAAAGCTTGTTGTACTTTTGCCGCCCCGATAAAAAAGGGAGGGTAAACGGAACATCGGTTCTGGCTCTTGAAAAAAAACTTTGAAATAAATTTGGAGGAAAAGAAATTCTGATTACTTTTGCCGCCCCAATCAAAAAGGGAAGGTAAGTAGAGGTCAGGAAGAGGTTCTGAAAAATTTTTGAAAAAAGATTTGGATTGAGAGGAAACCTGATAGTATGTTTGCCGCCCGTTTCGACAGAAGTTGTCGACACGGGATAGTGAAAAAGTTCTTTGAAATAATGCAGCAGTAAAACAGGAAAAAGGTTAAGCCAAGAGATTAAACTTTTTACAATGGAGAGTTTGATCCTGGCTCAGGATGAACGCTAGCGGCAGGCCTAACACATGCAAGTCGAGGGGTAACCTGATTAATAGCAATATTAATTAGGCTAGACCGGCGCACGGGTGCGTAACACGTATGCAATCTACCTTGTACTGGGGCATAACTTCGAGAAATCGATGCTAATTCCCCATAATATAATGAAGTGGCATCACTTTATTATTAAAGCTCCGGCGGTACAAGATGAGCATGCGTCCAATTAGCTAGTAGGCGAGGTAACGGCTCACCTAGGCTACGATTGGTAGGGGTTCTGAGAGGATGATCCCCCACACTGGTACTGAGACACGGACCAGACTCCTACGGGAGGCAGCAGT
>CAYRZQ010000037.1:0-37847 GCA_964428835.1 uncultured Comamonadaceae bacterium
TCGTTCTCGTTCTCGTTCTTGTTCTTGTTCTTGTTCTTGTTCTTGTTCTTGTTCTTGTTCCCGTTCTTGTTCTCTCGGTGCAAAGTTGATAGTATTAGTGATGATGTGTCGTTAATAGAATTTAAACAAAGTGTTAGAATTCAAATATTTAGAGTGCGTTTTTTAATTCTAGTTCATATTGGCTTTAAGGCGAAGTAATATGAGCTGTATTAATTTGGAATATGAGTCAAAGACGCCTCTATAGAAAATGTAGAATTTTTTTAGCAGTATTGGGGCTGTTCTTACTTGCCGTTGTTTCTTTTGGTGTGTTGTTATATGTCCGTTCTACTTGGTATTCTTTTGAAGAGCCTCAACCATTTGAAGGAAATTCGTGGTACAATCCTTACAAGGGCATCTCGGATTTTGGAGGGATTCGAGCAAATTTTCATGCACATAGCGAGTGTTGGTCGGGCTTAACCAACGGAAAAGGAAGTGAGGATGAAGTGCGATCGTTATATGGTCGTTTGGGATATGATGTTTATTCATTGAGTAATTATCATAAGATAGATACACGTAGTGAGTTTCGAAGTTATGAGCATGGTTGGGGTATAGGTAAGACCCACCAGATTGTGGTTGGAGCAAATGAAGTAACATGGATTGATTTTCCTTTTATTCAGAATATTCATCAGAAGCAGAGCGTCATCGATTTTATTAAAGAGACAAACGATGATGCCTTGGTTATTCTAGCACATCCATCATTAAGGAGCGCATATACCGCTGATGAAATCGCTCGATTGGATGGTTTTCACGCCATGGAGGCGGTTAACAAGCTTAGAAAATCTCTTGTATTATGGGATGAGGTTTTATCAAAGGGAGTTTTTATTCCGGCAGTTGCAGGTGATGACTGTCATAATATCTACAAGCCACGAGATTATGGTCGTTGCATGACATTCCTTCTGTCGAGAAATAATTCCCCTCAAGCGATGAAATCGGCAATAAAAACGGGCAGAACACTTGCCATTGAAATTGGAGGTAATATTGAGGGAGATGTTATTGAAAAATCGAACGCTATCAAACAGTCTATTTCAATAAAAGAAATCACAGTTGTTGAGAATTTATTTACTTTGAAATTAGAGCAAAAGGCGAGAGAGGTAATTTTGATAGGAGATAACTCAGACACTTTGCTCCGATCATCGTACGAAGACCTAATCAATTATCAGATTCCTTTTTCGACGAGATATGTTCGTGCGGAAGTCTTGCTTGATAATGGTACACGCATTTATACCAATCCTATTGTTCGTAGCAAAAACGCCTTACCGACACGTGGTAGTTATGCTCAAGTGTGGCCAGTGAAGACATATTTTTATAGGTTTATTATATTGTTTATGGTTTGTTTTGTCTGGTTATTCATACTAATTAGAATTTATGATCGCATTTTTACGTCGAATGGCAGGACTAAGAGGGGTCGAGTATTACCTCCTCCTCGTTTTTCTCATGGCACGCGTTCCGGCGGCATATCTCCTAGGTTTAGGTAATGATGAGGTGTATTATGTTATGTATGCTCAACATCCGTCGTTGAGTTATTTCGATCACCCACCATTAGTAGGACTTTTAGTTTATTTATCCACCTTGGGATTTAAGATTGATTCTGTTTTTGCTATTCGTTTTTTGCCCTTACTTTTTAGCGGTATTAATCTGATTGCGGTATATAGAATCGTTAAATCTATTGGAGGTAATAATGCTGGCTTGATTGCAATTCTGCTTTATATGGGAAGTGTATACACTTCTGTGATTTCAGGGATTTTCATAATGCCTGATTCTATTATGTTGACTTTTTGGATTCTTTTCACAGGGTTGATATTAGATGGTATTCGAAGAAGAAACTTTGATACTATGTTTTGGATAAAAGCGGGTTGCTTTGTTGGCCTAGGATTTTTGTCTAAGTATCATTCCTTGTTCTTGTGGTTGGGCGCGGGTTTATTCTTCATTTTCTATTTAAGGAAGGTATTTTATTCAAGAGGAATTTACATTGCTTCTTTGATCATTCTGGTTTTTATGTTACCTGTTTTGTATTGGAATTATCAGAATGATTGGATTAGCTTCACCTTTCACTTCGGCAGGGTTGGTGCCTCTGAAAACAAGTTTGAGATTAAGTATTTATTGGCAGAGTTTTTTGGAGGACTCCTGTACAATGGGATTTTAAACGGAGTGATTTTTTGGATAGTACTATTTCGTTTATTTACTAGAAAGAATATTATCGGACTTAGAGAGGATATGGTGATCTTATTTATTACTGTTCCTTTGATTTTGTTTTTCATATTGAGTTCAATTTCCAAGCCTACCTTACCGCACTGGAGCGCTCCTGCGTTTACATTACTTATTATACCTGCAGCAGTAATGTTATCTCGGTGGCGCTATGGGGCATTGCTAGCCACTTATTCAGCATCGTTGATGATTTTACTTTGTCTTATCGCGCCTATTGTAATCAATAACATGCGCTTTGATTACACGAATCGTGATCCAAGGAGATTAGGACGATTTGACTTCACTTTGGATATGTATGGGTGGGAGCAAAGAGGCGATATTGCATCGTATCATTTAAATCAAGAGCTCGCCCAAGGATTTCGAACACCTGATTCAAGAATTATTATTTTTAAATGGTTTCCGGGCGCACACATAGAACGATATATTGCGAATAGAGAGGGAATGCTTGTGTACGGCTTAGGAGATCTGGATGCAATACATCATTATTATTGGGTAAATAGGGAGCTTGGCGAAATCAACAAGGAGGCTTATCATTATGTCATTACAACATCTCATTTTTTCCAAAACCCTGAGCAAAGAGAAGGTTTGAAATCTGCCGAGTTGATTGCAGCCGTTCCGCTGCACAAGGGATTACCAATAGTGGAGAACATATTTATATACAGAGTACTATTAGAATAAGTCAGTCTATCGTACCTTCGCGGGAATGAGAAATGTATTGTTTATAGCTATCCTGTTATTTCTATCGTCTTGTGGAGGAGAGCGCCCGATCGACATTGAAGGGCACAGAGGTAGTAGAGGCGAGTATCCGGAAAATTCTATTCAAGGCTTTTTACATGCGCTTGAAATTCAGGTGACAACTTTAGAATTAGATGTTCATATCAGTGCGGACGGGCAGGTCGTTGTTTGCCATGATCCATTCGTTCCAGATTTCTGTGTTTTGAGAGGTGTAGAAGGCAGCGATTCTATTCCCAGACCAAAGATTTACGAGCTAACAGCTGAGCAGCTCCGTAGCTGGGATTGCGGATCCACTCCTGTTACGAAGTTTCCTCATCAACGTAAAATGGATACCTATATCCCGACACTCGAAGAAGTCATTCATTCGGTAGAAATGACGATTGTAAAAAAGGGATTAAATCCAGTGAATTATAATATCGAAATCAAGTCAACACCAGACGGAGATGGTGTGACGCATCCAAGTGTCGAAGAGTTTGCGAATTTGGTATTGGACGTTGTTTATAGAAAAAAAGTAGAAAACCGAACGATCATTCAGTCCTTTGATACTCGGGCGTTGCAGGTGGTGAGAGAAAGAAAGAGTGATATGCACTTGGCTTTATTGGTGGATGAAAGTGAAGATTATCAAGAGAAAATAAAAACTCTCGGTTTCAAGCCTCATATCATAAGTCCATTCTACAAACTCGTTACAGAAGATTTGGTAGAATATGCGCATGGGAAGAATATGCTTGTGGTGCCTTGGACCGTAAACGATGTACAAGAAGCCGAACGTTTAGTAGGACTTGAGGTCGATGGGATTATCACTGATTATCCCGATACCATGTTATTCCTTAGAAAAAGTTAGAGTGCCACGGCGCATTCTCGTGCCGCAAAATCTGTAGCGATATAGTCATCTAGTGTTGGCGTCGCAACGTAGTCGATGGTATTCATCGCTTTCTCAATCATATCAGGGATTTCCAAAAATCCAATTTCATCATTGAGAAACTTGGCTACTGCGATTTCATTTGCTGCATTCATGATGCATGGCATATTTCCTCCGCGCTCCATTGCTTTGAATGCGAGGCTGAGGCAACGGAAGGTGCTGGTATCAGGCTGTTCGAACGTGAGCTGCGGATATTTGATAAAATCAAATCTTGGAAAATCAGAGGGCAAGCGATTCGGATAACCCATCGCATATTGAATAGGGAGTTTCATATCCGGCAGTCCCATTTGCGCTTTCATGCTGCCATCTTGAAACTGCACGATGCTATGAATGATCGACTGCGGATGCACGATCACTTCTATTTGGGAAGGCTTTAAATTGAAAAGCCATTTTGCCTCTATCACTTCAAGCCCTTTATTCATGAGGGATGCGCTGTCAATGGTGATTTTAGCTCCCATCGTCCAGTTGGGGTGTTTGAGTGCTTGAGCCTTGGTGACAGTGCTGAGAAATTCCTTGGTCTTACCTCTGAAAGGCCCACCGCTCGCGGTGAGGATGATTTTCTCAATGGGGTTGTGCCATTCGCCCGCAAGGCACTGAAAAATCGCACTGTGCTCGCTATCGACAGGGTAGATATTTACTGCTTTCGATTTTGCCAATGCCGTAACGAGGTCTCCCGCCACTACAAGGGTTTCTTTATTTGCAAGAGCAATGGTTTTGCCAGCCTGAATGGCATTTACAGTCGGTTTGAGGCCTGCGGCGCCTACCAGCGCCGTGAGGACGAGTTCGATTTCTGTACTTTCTACAATTTGTTCGAGTGCTTCTTGCCCCGCATAAACCTTGATGTCATCGTTCCAAAGTGCGTCTTTTACGATTTGGTATTTCGACTCATCACCGATAACGACTGAATTCGGTTTGAATTTTTTCGCCTGTTCAATCAGCAAGTCAGCATTGGAATGTGCGGTGAGCACTTCAACGGAGAAGTGATCAGGATTAGACTGCACGACATCAAGCGCTTGCGTGCCGATAGACCCCGTAGATCCGAGGATGGCGATTTTTTTCATAGTGGTGAAAGATATTAAAGAAAGCCCAATTCAAGCATAGCCTCTTGGCTCATCATGCTCTTGTCCCATGGTGGATCCCAGGTGATTTCCACCTTGGCGCCGTTTACTCCTGGTACAGAGGCTACTTTTTGTTCCACTTCGGGAGGTAATGTTTCAGCCACAGGACATGAAGGCGAGGTGAGTGTCATGGTGATCGTGGCGAAGTTTTCGTCGTTGATATCAATCATATACACTAGTCCGAGCTCATAGATATCTACTGGAATCTCCGGATCGTAGATGGTCTTGAGAATCTCAATAATCTTATTTTGTAACTCTGCTTTCACGTTTCTGCTATTTACATTTTGGCAAGGCCGTAAATTTTCATTTGTTTTATCATCGAAGCAAGGCCGTTGCTTCGAGTAGGACTGAGGTGGCTGCTGAGTCCAATATCATTAACAAAGTGGAGGTCACTTTGTGCGATTTCTTTTGCGGGCATTCCGTCCAAAACTCTGATGACCAAAGATACAAGGCCTTTGGTGATAATAGCGTCGCTATCCGCTTTGAAATGGATGGTACCGTCATTCGCGTAATCCGCATGAAGCCAAACGCGCGATTGACAACCCTTGATCAACAAATCACCCGATTTTTTTTCTTCCTCCAATAATGGCAAGTCCTTTCCCAACTCGATGATGTATTCGTATTTCTGCATCCAGTCGTCAAACATGCTGAATTCAGAAATGATTTCTTGTTGTCTTTCTTCTATCGTTGCCATAATTATTTTAACATCGAAATCGCCTTTAGAAGGGCATTATAGAGCATATCGATTTCTTCAAGGGTATTGTACACAGCAAATGAAGCGCGCACTGTACCAGGAATTCCAAAATGTTCCATCAGTGGCTGCGTGCAATGATGTCCCGTGCGAACCGCTATGCCTTGGTGATCGAGCAAAGTGCCTAGGTCATAAGGGTGGATGCCATCAACGAGGAAGCTGATGACGCTTACTTTATTTTCCGATTCACCATAAATCTTAAGTCCTTCAATGGAGCTCAGTTTGTCGGTGGCATATCGAAGCAATTCATGCTCGTGGCTCTGCACAAAATCTTTATCTAAAGAAGTTGCGAAGTCGATGGCGGCGCCGAATGCAATGATGCCTTCGATATTGGGAGTTCCCGCTTCGAATTTGTGAGGTATTTCATTATAGGTGGTACCAGAGAATGAAACGGTGTGAATCATTTCACCACCACCTCTATACGGCGCCATAGCTTCGAGTATGTCTGCCTTTCCGTATAAGGCACCTACACCTGTGGGGCCGTAGAGTTTGTGTGCACTGAAACAATAGAAGTCACAATCGAGGGCCTTAACATCTACTTCAAAATGCACTACACTTTGAGCGCCATCGATGAGGACTTTTGCACCTACTTTCTTAGCTTCAGCGATCAAAATCTCGATGGGGTTGATAGTGCCGAGCGCGTTAGAAACGTGATTGACCGCAATGATTTTGGTCTTCGCGTTAACAAGTTGATTCAAATCGGTGAGATCCCATTCTCCTTTTGGAGTGATTGGAATAACGCGAACAACGGCGCCTTTTTCTTGAGCGAGCATCTGCCACGGCACGATATTGCTGTGGTGTTCGAGCATGCTCACGAGAATTTCATCACCCGAATGAACGTTCATTCGGCCCCAAGCTTGCGCTACGAGATTAATGGAATCCGTTGTTCCCGATGTGAAAATGATTTCTCTTTGATCGGGTGTATTGAGAAAAGCAGCTAACTTCTTTCTTGTTTTTTCAAAAGCCTCAGTTGCCAAATTTGCGAGGTGATGCACTCCGCGGTGAATGTTGGCATTGTAACCGAGATAATAATTGGTAATGCTTTCTACAACGCTCAAAGGTTTTTGAGAAGTGGCAGCATTATCGAGATACACAAGTGGATGTCCATTTACTTCTTGGTGCAGAATGGGAAATTCGTCACGTAGTTTATCTACGGCCTTTGGAAGTATGATGGAATCTTGTGTTGTCATATTGTAAGTAATTCTTTTTCTACGAGGAGTTGAATTACGTATTCTCTTACAACCTCCTCATCCACTTTGTTCAATACATCATTGATAAAAGCTGTGGTGAGTAGTTTGCGGGCGCTATCGGGGCTCATTCCGCGGGCGCGGAGATAAAACATAGCCTGTTCGTCCAATTGACCAGTAGTAGTACCGTGGCTGCATTTCACATCATCGGCATAGATTTCTAACTCTGGTTTGGTATTCATCACAGCGTTGTCGCCAGCGATGATATTGGCGTTGTTTTGATACGCATTCGTTTTCTGTGCGTCTTTCCAAACGTAAACTTTACCATTAAATACACCTGTGCTCGAATCGAAAAGGATACCCTTGTACAATTCATTGCTTACACAATGTGGAAGTTTGTGATCCACCTTGGTGTGATTGTCGATGTGTTGTTTATTTCTAGGCAAATAGAATCCGCTGAGATTTGCTTCGATGTTTTCTCCATTAAGAGCGATACGCAAGTCGTTGCGCACCCAGCCGCCAGCCACGGTGAGCGTGTTGAGATTGCTATATCCGTCTCTATCAATGGCAACTTCTTCGATATTGATGAGGTAGTGCTCATCGCCTTCGTTTTGAATTTTGTTGTATTCCAAACGAGCATTTGCAGCGACGTTTGCTGACAATCGACGGATGGTGAGGCCTTTTGTATTTCCACAAAAAGACTCAGTCACCGATAGTTTCGAGTTTGCTTGCACATTCAAAACAATCAGCGGCGTAGAAACGGCATTCTGCTCGGTGATGAGGTGAATGATATGGATATTCTTTTCGAGAATAACCTTCGGTGCTACTTCCAAATAGATGGCACCGGATGTGGTGGCGCGTTGAAATGCTTCGAAGAAGTTTGCCGGATCGTTTTGATTGGCTTCATTCGATACTAATGGTGCGCCTTCCATGAAAGTCAAACCATCTAACAGGACATTCGAACTTAATTCCTGAGAAAATTTACCATTCACAAAAACCAATTCCAATGCATTCAATTTTGGAATGCGATATGGGATGATGGTTTCTACCGAATGATTGTTCGACCACTTCCATGCTTCATTAGAGAGCTTGGTAGTGCGGGTATATTTCCATTCTTCGTCGCGCGTTGTGGGAAGTTCGAATTGATTCAAAAACTCCATCGCTGCTTCACGCTGCTCATCGGCGAGGCCGAATTGCTTTTTTGATTCCTCAACGAGCTGAAGAAATTTTTCTTTTGGGGCTATGGCTGTAGTAGTGCTCATGGTTTAGAGTTGTGCAGCTTCTACTTCTTCTTTAATCCAATCGTATCCTCTCTCTTCGAGTTCGAGAGCGAGTTCTTTAGTACCAGACTTTACGATGCGGCCTTTGTAAAGCACGTGTACGTAGTCTGGAACGATGAAGTCGAGCAAGCGCTGATAGTGTGTAATCACAACGAATGAACGTTCGGGTGAGCGCATCGCATTCACACCATTGGCTACAATGCGCAATGCATCGATATCAAGACCAGAGTCAGTTTCGTCGAGAATTGCGAGAGTTGGATCCAACATCGCCATTTGAAATACTTCGTTGCGTTTTTTCTCACCACCGCTGAAACCTTCGTTTACGGAGCGATTGGCGAGTTGACCGTCCAATTCTACAAGAGAAGATTTTTCTTTTACCAAAGCTAAAAATTCTTTGGCGGTCAATTGTGGAAGACCACGGTATTCGCGCACTTCCGAAAGCGCAGCTTTCAAAAAGTTGATATTGCTAACTCCTGGGATTTCTACAGGGTATTGGAAAGCGAGGAAGAGGCCTTCGCGGGCGCGATCTTCTGGTGACATTTCCAATAAGTCTTTTCCTTTGAAAGATACTTCACCACCGGTGATTTCGTAATCTTCTTTTCCAGCGAGTACAGATGCAAGCGTAGATTTACCAGATCCGTTAGGACCCATGATTGCGTGTACTTCGCCTGGTTTAACTTCAAAGTTTAAGCCGCGAAGAATTTCTTTTTCTTCGATGCGAGCCTGGAGATTTTTGATTTGTAACATCGTTGTTATTTTAACCAAAAGCCTTTTCAAATCATTGTTTGCAGACTTTTGGAATTATATAATTTATCCTACACTACCTTCTAAAGAAATGGAGAGAAGTTTTTGAGCCTCTACTGCAAATTCCATTGGAAGTTGATTGAGTACTTCTTTTGCGTAACCATTTACGATGAGTGATATCGCTTTCTCTTCGCTCAAGCCTCTTTGCAAGCAATAGAAGATTTGATCTTCTCCAATCTTGGATGTAGTTGCTTCGTGTTCCACCTTCGCTGTTTTATTTTTCACTTCGATATATGGGAAGGTGTGTGCACCGCAATGGTCGGTCATTAGAAGAGAGTCGCATTGTGAGAAGTTGCGCGCGTTTTCTGCCGAAGGATTGATTTGTACCAATCCGCGATAAGAGTTTTGCGAACTTCCTGCGCTGATACCTTTTGATATAATCGTGCTGCTGGTGTTGCGACCAATGTGAATCATTTTTGTTCCAGTATCCGCTTGCTGCGCGTTGTTGGTAACAGCTACGCTATAGAATTCACCCACACTGTAATCACCCTTCAAAACACAGCTTGGATATTTCCATGTAATGGCAGAACCTGTTTCTACTTGAGTCCAAGAAATCTTTGAGTGATTGCCTTCGCAAAGTCCGCGTTTTGTAACGAAGTTGAAGACACCACCTTTTCCGTCTTTATCACCAGGATACCAGTTTTGAACGGTGCTGTATTTTATTTCAGCGTCTTTATGCGCTATGAGTTCCACTACAGCAGCGTGTAATTGGTTCTCGTCTCTTTGTGGAGCGGTACATCCTTCGAGATAGCTAACGTAAGAACCTTCGTCAGCGATGACGAGTGTTCTTTCAAACTGACCTGTGCCTGATTCGTTGATACGGAAATATGTGCTCAGTTCCATTGGGCAACGCACGCCTTTGGGAATGTAGCAGAATGAACCGTCGGTGAATACAGCGCTATTGAGAGCAGCATAGAAGTTATCGCTGCGAGGAATCACAGTACCGATATATTTTTTTACAAGCTCAGGATGTTCTTTGACCGCTTCGCTCATAGAGCAGAAGATGATACCGAGCTCTGCAAGTTTTTCTTTGAAAGAAGTTGCTACCGAAACAGAATCCAAAACGAAGTCAACGGCAACACCGCTGAGACGTTTTTGTTCTTCTAGAGAGATACCAAGGCGTTCCATGGTGCGGCGAAGCTCAGGATCGATTTCATCTATACTGTTGTATTTCGGGCGCTTTTTGGGAGCGGCATAATAAGAGATGGCTTGGAAGTCGGGCTTGGTATATTGAACGTGGGCCCATTCTGGTTCCGTCATTTTTTGCCAAGCGCGGAATGCTTCCAATCTCCATTCGAGCAACCATTCGGGTTCTTCTTTTTTAGAAGAAATAAGACGAATGATATCTTCATTCAGACCGTTGGGAGCTTTGTCTGTTTCGATATTGGTTGTAAAACCGAACTCGTATTCTTTGGAAGTTACCGAGTCTAATATTTCATCACCTTCGTAGGCCATAGTCTAGTTTGGATTAGATAGAAAAACTTTCGCCACAGCCGCACGTGCGTGAAGCATTGGGGTTGATAAATACGAAGCCCTTACCATTGAGGCCGCCTGTGAAATCCAGCTCAGTGCCGATGAGGTAGAGGTATGATTTGCGATCTACGACTACTTTGACTCCGTTGTCTTCAAACACTTGGTCTCCCTCTTTCATTTCCGTATCGAACTTGAGTTGATACATTAAACCAGAACAGCCACCGCCTTCCACACCGACACGCACGAATGCACCTGTGGGGTGGTTTTCTTCAACCATCAATTTGGCTACCTGTTGTTTCGCGCTATCTTTTACTTTTATCATTGTCTGAGATGTTCTTTAAAAAATCCCTGATTTTTGAACAATTCTTACCTTGAATCAATCTGAATAACCACTGAAACGAGCATTTGTTCTACTTTTCAATAACTATTTAGATTACTTCTAAATTGGTAATTTCCTGCAAAAATACCATGTTTGTGGTATTCGAACCAAATAATTAGAGGATGTCTTCTGGTTTGCGCGGGCGAAGTGGCGCTCTGACGAAATCGAGGGGGAACTTTTTTAAATACTTTTTTAGAAAAGTGAAAAGTTCGGGTGAACCTAAAATGTTGATATCGCGGCTTTTGCAAGCGAGGTAAAATGCCAAGCCGAATGACACTGAGAAGTTGACAAAACCGATCATCAGAATGCCAAAAAATGTTACGATGACGTCCATTAATTGAATCTCATGCATTACATAATACAGTGCTGAGGAGAATGAGCCTGCAGCAAAGGTGATGTGGCGGATATCGAAAGGAAGGCCGGTGATAGAGCCAATGAATGTAGCCGTGCCTAATAATATCCCGAGGGAAATGTTTCCTGCAAGACCTCCAGCGTTATTTTTTAAGTACTTTGATAGTCGAGCTGTGCGCTTATAACCGATGATGCGATGAAGATTTTTCATCTGCTTCACCCTTTCCGGAATGCGCGAATAGATGACTCTGTTATCGACATACCCGGCAATGATTCCGCTGATAAAAAGATAAAATCCAGTGATGGCAGCAAACCAGAGAGCGCCAGACCTCAAGGGGTGCTGATTGTTGATGACGTTCATTGCTTGTTCCGGAGAGTCAAAAAGCTTGTAGCCAAAACCTATATCCAGAAGCCAACTGAAAATAAAGGGCAGTGGGAAGACGATAATCAAGTTCCCAATAAAGGAAATGGTCTGTGTATGAAAGACGCGTGCAATGGTAATCGCAAGCTCTGGAATATTTTTTTCTTTATCATCAGTGCTCCAAGACTTCGAAATGGAAGATGCCGTCATTGCTGGCTGTTTGGTAGCAAGCGTAAAATGGAAAAGTTGGATCAGTACAAAGCCAAAAATATAATTGAGCGAGTAAAGTATCGCTTCCCAGAAAAGCGGAGCGCCAATTTGGTGCATCCAAGCTTTGATAAAAACTAAGAAGCTCACTACGAAACCGGCACCGATGGCTGCATAAAGAAAATGAGAGTATTCGCGAAAACTATTAGCAATATAATGTTCACCTGTATTGCTCGCATGCTCAGAAACGCGAAGCGAAAGCCCTTTTAAATTTTCTTTGAAAAAATCAATGAATCCTTCTGCATCATATTCTTCTTGAAATATGTTTTTAGTAATGGATGTTAGTGCCTTAATTTTTAAATCCTCGTTGGTTTCGTAGATGTCGAATAGATCTTCGATTCTACGAATAATTTCCTTGCATTTGATGACGCTGAATGACTTCTCAACACTGGCGCCATGAGTAGAAAAGCTCGCGATGACTTTTTCCAGATAATCAGAACATGCATTCAAGTTTGTTTGAAGCTCAGATCTGAGACCTGTTGAAAGGCCGCCATGACTTTGAAAATGGTTTATATTTTTTTCAACGAGAGAAGGTGTTTCAAAGAATGTAGCGAAATGATCTTCCGAGCCTCCCCGAATGTTCATTCGGTCTTCTGTTCCCAGTGCCGCAAGCCGAAAGGCGAGACGTTGGGCTACTTGAAGAGTTCTTTCAATAACTTCTTTTTGCAGTGAGTTTTTTTCAAAGCAAAGCGTATAAATTGACTTAATGTGTATTTCGTCGATATGTGCTAACCAATGCTCATCAAGTTCGAAATCAAAATTTTTCCTTAGTTTATAACGAAGTTTGTTTTCTGTTCTAAGTTTAGGTAGCAATCTGTGGCGAATACGTGCAAAGAACTCTTGGCCAAAGCTGATATTATTATTGATGTTGGCATTGCTGAGAATATCCGATAGCCCTGGTTCATTCAGAAGGTGAATAAATTCTTCTTGTAAACGCGACTTTGCGCGGGCATTGCTTTGAAGAAAGTTAATGAATAGCGTGAAGAATGTGTCAAAATCTTCTTTTTCCTTTAACCCATTTTCACGAAAAATCCTCGCTGCGTCTTGCAGAATTTTTTTCGATTCTTTTATGGATTCAAAAGGATTATTCATTAGAGTATCACTGTTCCAAAATATTTAGCGATGGCTTTTTTCGCAGCATCGAGATGAATTTTTTCTTGCATTAAGTGTTCGAATGCTTCGGAGTTGGGGTCTGTTGTTTTCATTTCAGACTCGACCTCTTTGAGCATTGCCATCACTTTTCTCAACTTCAAACGGAAGATGCAATCTTTTGCGGCCTTGCGCAAAAGCATATCTTCTGTTTCGGGATATACGCTGTGACGAATCGACCAGTTTTCGCTGAGTGCGTAGGGAGAAGTGAGCACTTGGCTCGTCTCCGAACTCACCTCGCGATCTTGGTGTAGTGCAAAATTGCGAGGCTCAGGGAATTCATCACGACCAATAAACTCAATATACTCTAATAATATTTTACGATACACTTCTGATTGCAGCGTAAGTTCATCCTGTTGTAGGCTACCAATGAGATATTCAGCAACACTGATAGGTACAATTTCTTCTTCGTTCAAATCATTGATGATGCGCACGTCTATTGGTTGTTCGCCGTATGTGAGCAGAAGTCTGATAAAATCTCTTTCTTGATGAATGAGAGAAACTTCGTCGGTGATTTCCTCCGTATCTGGAACACCCGTGTGGTGTGTTTCGTCGATGACGGGAAGTGGCTCGGAAGCATCTTTTTTTACAGATTTTAATAGTGATTTATTGAGCTCTGTAAGCAATACTTGCTCTTGAATATTGAGCAAGCGGCTGCACTCTTGCACGTAGACGGAACGAGTGATGGCATCGGGCATTAGAGCGATGCTATCCACGATTCCTCGAATGAGACCTGCTCTTTTTACAGGATCATTTCCAGCGTCTTCGAGAAGGAGTGAAGTTTTGAAGGTGATAAAGTCCTTCGCATTTTCCTTGATGAAATCTTGAATCTCTTCGCTGCTATGCTTGCGCGCGTAGCTATCGGGATCATCGCCATCAGGGAATAAAACGACTTTCACATTCATTCCCTCTTTGAGGATCATGTCGATGCCTCGGAAGCTGGCCTTGATACCAGCGCTATCACCGTCATATAGTATGGTGATGTTGGGCGAATATCTTTTTATGAGACGAATCTGTCCTTCTGTAAGGCTCGTGCCGCTTGAAGCAACTACGTTTTCTACACCGCTTTGATGCAAGGAGATAACGTCTGTATATCCTTCTACTAAAAAGCACACATCGAGTTTAACGATCGCATTCTTGGCGAGATGCAGTCCGTAGAGGACGTTGCTCTTGTTATACAATTCACTTTCTGGTGAATTGAAATATTTCGCAACGGTTTTATCATTTTTGAGTGTTCGCCCTCCAAATGCAATCGCCTTTCCACTGATGTTGTGGATGGGGAACATGACGCGACCTTTGAAAAAGTCGAAAGTTCCGCCGCCTTCGCGTTCGCGAACGAGTCCTGTTTTTACAAGGTATTCGATATTGTAACCGGCTTCGGTGGCTGCTTTTACGAGGGCGTCCCATTTGTCGGGCGAATATCCAAGTTGGAATTTGCGAATGGTTTCGGGGCGAAAGCCTCTTTCTTGGAAATAGCTTAAGCCTATAGCTTGGCCTTCTTCGGAGTTGTTGAGCTGTTCGTGAAACCATTTCGCTGCAAACTCAGTGACAATGCTGAGTTGTTCGCGTTCGCTTTTTTCCTGTTGTTGTTCTTCGGTTTGTTTCTCTTCCTCGATTTCGATGTTGTACTTCGCGGCGAGCCAGCGCAGTGCTTCGGGGTAGGAGAGTTTTTCGTGCTCCATGAGGAAGTCTACCACATTGCCGCCCTTGCCTGAGGAGAAGTCTTTATATATACCCTTTGCTGGTACTACAAAGAAAGAGGGAGTTTTCTCGTTGGCAAATGGTGACAGCCCTTTCCAAGAAGAACCGGATTTTTTCAAATGCACGAATTCTCCAATCACTTCTTCTATGATGGCAGTCTGATAAATGCGGTCTATGGTAGCACGAGATATCATGGTTCAAAGATAGGATAAGTCTAAGAAGAGGCGAAATGGGCAGCTAATGGAGGGCTTGTCAGGACCTGATACCAAAGACATAGGTCTTAAATACGTGGATTTTTACCAAGTAATAATAAGTAATGAATAGAATTATTTGAAGCGTTATTTGCACTAAATAGAACTCAAGGGTAGATTCGTCGATGAGGAAATGATTAACGAATTGAATGGGCAACACATGCCAGAGATAGATACCGAGTGAATGCACTCCTAACCACTGTAAAAATTTATTGTTAGAAATCATTTCTTGTTGAGAGATGAATAAGACAACGTAGAGGAGCGCTGTATTGAAGGCGAATAGGTTTAAGAGTTCAAGCACTGGGTTTGGAGAGAAGAATAAGTAGATAGAAGTTGCCATTCCTGCTATTGCTGTAAAGACTGCAAGATTTTTTAAATGATAAGTTTTGAGTTCGTGAATGTACTTTCCTAAAATAAAAAAGAAATAGTAATGGAAGCCGGTTGTTCTAACTACACCGGTCAATAAGACAGGTATTTTCAAACTTGGTAGTAGAGAGGAGAATTTTAGAATGATAACGGCAACTATCGAAATAAAAAGAGCTAGTAAAAGAATCTGAGGATAGCTTAATCCGATTTTTTTTAAAATCCAAGTAGCAAAAACCCAAGAGAGGAACGCTGGTATGAACCACAGGTGGTAGTTTGGGAAAATAATTGATTGGATTAGATTTTTGACATTAAAAGCAAGCTCGTCTGCTTGGGTTTGGTAAATGAAGTATGTAAGAGTTGCGATAAACCATGGTATGATTAGGCGGTAGAGATATTTTTTTAAAACATCCAAAAGGCTGTGGTTATGGAAAATCTGATTGTTGATGAGTCTTCCGCTTATGCCGATGAATAGTGGCATGTGGAAGCTATAGATCAAATTTCTAATGAAGTTATCTTCGAGACTTCCTGGTATCATGTGCCCGACGATAACGAGCAAGATCAGCAATCCTTTCAGTAGGTCTATATTGTTTAGTCTGCTAATTTGCATATCAAGAAATCAGATTGAACTAAATGGTTTTGTTGGTGGTTTACAAAAAAAATGAACGAAATGCCACGCAGAAATTCACCCAAAGATATTGAGGACTTTGAGGATTTGAACAGACTGAATGAAATCGTACATGATAAGAGAAATGACAAGCGCGCCAATAAAAAGAAATCGAGGCGGAATAGGCATTATGAAAAGCAATTCATAAAGAACAGCATTAGTCATTATACTTCTACTGAAAAGACTGAAGACTTTTGAGTAGATACTTATCAGCGGGAAAGGATAGCTCATTTGGGTGCAGGGAGGCCATTTTTACCCATCTAAAGCTTTCTGTTTTGTGGTTGTCTGTATCGAAGTCAAACTTGGTTGTAGTTACCCTGAATCTAGGAGCTTCAAGGAGTTGTACTTGATAGTAAACGGATATCACCTGATCACCTGGTCGGAACATGGATTCAACGAAAAATCCAGTAGTATAGATGTGTTGAATAATTTCAACCTCTTGACCGAGTTCTTCCATTGCCTCTCTGCGAATAGCGTCTTCTATTCCCTCTCCAAACTCTACACCTCCACCGGGGAACTTCGTATACTTTTTTCCTGCAATCAATTCGTCTGAAACGAGAATCTCTTCATTGTCGTTATAAAGAATAAAGTAAGCGCGAATATTGAATCTCTGAATTGCCATCAGGAAAGCATATTGGTTAAATCTTTAAAATCTTGGACACTGAGCTGTTCTGGACGCTGGCTAAAAATGGGAAGGGTAGTATCGACGCTGGGGTTCAATAGAGATTTTATTGAGCCGCGGAGCATTTTTCTTCGTTGATTAAAAGCAGTCTTTACAACAAGCTTAAATTTCTTTTCATCACAACCGAATGGTTGTTCGGGTTTACGTTGAATTCGGATTACTCCACTTTTAACTTTGGGTGGGGGGTCAAATTCGTGCTCATCGACAGTAAAGAGATATTCAGCGTCGTAGTATGCTTGTAGTAGCACCGAAAGAATTCCATAATCTTTGGAGCCTGGATTTCCGGCGGCACGCATTGCTACTTCTTTTTGAAACATTCCCACCATTTCAGGGATTTGCTCTTTATGATCGAGTATTTTGAAGAGAATTTGTGATGAGATATTGTATGGAAAATTACCAGCAATGGCGAGTTGGCCGTCAAACATGTCATTCAGGGGCAGCTGAAGAAAATCTTTCGTAATTATACGTTCGCGCAGTTCCGGGTAGTAGGCACGCAGATAATCAACGGATTCGGTGTCAATTTCGGCGACGTATGTGGTGTATTGATTTAACCTGAGCAGCCATGCAGTAAGTGCTCCTGTTCCGGGACCAATCTCAAGAATAGTTTTATATTCTCCAAAGCCAGTCATGGAGGCTGCAATTTGCTCGCAGATTTCGGGATTTTTGAGAAAATGTTGCCCTAGGTGCTTTTTGGGTTTGACGTGCATAAGACAAATATAGGTCAATCAAGCACTTGTGGTGGCAGGGGAGAGCATTTGTAGCCTCTTTCATTTAGAATGGGTAATATTACTTCCAATGCAGGAAGCATTCGTGGAGCAGCTTTAACGCTGTCATGAAATACGATTATACTTCCCGGTTGAACGTTGTCAACGACATTCTTAATGATTTTGGATGGAGATAATTTCGGGTCGAAATCTCCCGTGATGATATCCCACATCACGATACGATACTTGGATTTTAGAGCGGCAATTTGGGCTCTAGTAATTTTGCCATAGGGAGGCCGAAAGTAGGATGATGCGAAAGTTTTTTCAGCTTTGGCAATATTTCTCAAATACGCGAAATGACTGGTTTTTCTGCCATTGAGATGATCGTGCGTATGGTTGCCGATGGTATGTCCTTCATGAATGATGCGATTGAATATAGTTGGATAAGCATCCACATTTTTCCCAATACAAAAGAAGGTGGCCTTTGCATTGTACTGTGCCAGCAAGTCGAGCGTTCGTTCGGTAATGTCTGGCGTAGGGCCATCATCGAAGGTGAGGAAGACCTCTCTTTCGAAGGTGTGTACGGACCAAAGTAGATCAGAAACTATAGGTTGAAGTAGGTTCGGTGTCTTGACGATGTACATTTAGTCGAGCTGATGAGCGAGAACGCAGGTTTTTTTGATTTTGGAAGTATTTCCATTTTCATCAAATACTTCAATATAAACAATATAAATTCCGATAGGGGCTAATCCATTATCAGCGTTTCTGCCATCCCAGCTAACGCTACTATTTTCGCCGATAAGGGAGTTTTTCAAAAGATGTAATACTTGTCTTCCGTTGCTATCGAAGATATAAATATTGCCTACCATACCAGGTTTGGTATTTTGAAAAGTAAAAGTTACAACGTCTTGAAAGCCGTCATTGTCAGGAGAAAAAATTTCTGGGAATACATTGATGTCTTCTTCTCCTAATATGGCCGCCAGCGCTTGAGAGTTTTGATAGCCTGGTGTAGCATAGCCTTGACTCTCTGCGGCTGAGCCCCAATTGGTGATGTCGTCGGAAGGTCGAGAAGGATCTATTCGTTCCAGCGAAACTCCCTTCAAATCTTCCAGTAATACAAAGTGCATGTCTTCAACATAATCAACTCGGTCCATTACTGTTTGATTTGGAGATAATAAATAGACGGTGCCTTCTGCATTGTTGTAAGCGGGAAGACTATTGACTCTATACACATTCTCTCTTTTAGTAAATGGATAAAATACTGGAAGTTCATTACCGTCTTCGGTGAAGGCTTTGTAATTTTTCGGTAATATTATTAGTCCTTGATCGGTTATTGTTTGGATTGAGGAAATAGTATCACCTCTTTCGGTGGCGAATGACCAATCTTGAAGGAGAATAACTTTATCTGATGTATTGTAAACTTCAACAAAGTCGCTTCCCCCTTCAAATGGATTAGAGAGAATTTCGTTGATAACGATATCACCGACTTCGGCTGGTTCTGCCACGGCATAAACGCCAGATAGACCAACAGAAGCATTGCCCCAGCAGTCTTGAATTGATGGCAAGATGAATGAGTAAATTTGAGATGCTACACTTCCAGATATCGTGATGGTGATACTTGTGTTTGAATCATCACTAAAAGAAACACTGGCGGGGGTTGTTTGCACGCCATCTACAATCCATGAAAAATTCAGAATAGAGGCCTCATCTAATGGTTCATTAAATTTGATAATTACAGCAAAGGCTCCACCAGAAAAAATATTGGAAATCTGCGGGCCTGCAATGTCGGGAGAGTTATCGATTACGCTGTTTTGAGCACCGGGAGTTCCTCCATTTGGACTGACAGAAGCTCTCCAGTTGTCTTCGCTGCT
Organism: uncultured Comamonadaceae bacterium; assembly: GCA_964428835.1. Lineage (GTDB taxonomy): Bacteria > Bacteroidota > Bacteroidia > Flavobacteriales_D > Sanyastnellaceae > JAIXWP01. The sequence goes on from CAYRZQ010000037.1 coordinate 19,258, forward strand.
GCAAGGATCATTTAGATTTATAAGTTCTAAGGACCAACCATTTTCAGATTTGGAAGGGTCTTTATACCAACCGGCCGTGTATGAAACGACATCAAGAATTCCACTACTGGGATGGCCTAATGTAACTGTTGTGCCTGCATTTGAAAGCGAAGGAAATCCTTCCATATAGGCGATATTTGTTACGTCTGTTAGTTCTGTAATAGCGTCGATATCGGCAATCGCTAAATATTCTCCAGGTTGCAGCAGACGGGGCGCTACAAGGATTCCACTGTTTATTATCACATCGGAGATATCTAAAATTTTATTGGATTTATTGAAAATCTCGGCATATTCAGCACTGTATGCGCCAATTGTAGATGAAGGCGCGGCCATGATTTCGGTGATAATGAGATCTCCGATTTCTGGTGTAAATCCTATGATGAATGGAACCACCGCATTCTCTATTGTATTTCCCCAACAATCACTTGGTCCTGTTATAGAGATATTATAAAACTCACCAGTCTCGAATGGCTGTTCGGTTTGAATAGTAAGCGTAGATGAATTTAACCAAGCGAGAAGGAAATTCCCCTGATTTGGCTCTATGGTGATGTTGAAATCAAGTACACCAATATTCATTGGTTCGTTAAAGATGAGAGAAATAGTATTTGTTCCAATACTTGAAAAGTTTGAAACAATCGGCGCGCTTGTATCAGCAGCGTCATTGAATACACTATTTTGTTCTCCTGGTGTTCCTCCAGCCGGGTTTACTGACGCAGTCCAGTTGTCAGGCCCGCTGCATGGGTCGTTGGGATTAATGAGTTCTAAAGACCAACCTCCGTCGTCTTTCGATGTATCGTTGTACCAGTCATCGGCATAGGTTACTTCATCTAAGATACCACTGGAGCTATGCGTTAGAGTTAAGGTTGTTCCGCTATTTGTAAGCCCTGGAAAGCTTGTCATGAAGGCTATATTGGAAATATTGGAAAGAGCGGTAGCGTTGTTGACGCTTGCTATCGCCAAGTAAGCGCCTGGTGCGAGAAGTCTCGATTGGGTGAAGATTCCGTTATTAACTCTGACCTGAGAGAGATCCAATAATTTATTCGAAAGATTGTAGATCTCAATATATTCAGCGCTGTAAGCATTGACATCAGGCTGTGGCGCGGCCATGATTTCGGTGATCAAAAGATCACCAACCTCGGGCTGGAAGCCTATTATGAATGGAGTAGTTACATTATTGATTGAATTTCCCGAGCAATCACTCGGTCCTGAAATAAAAATAGAATATTCCAAACCTAGACCGAATGATTGTTCGGTTTCTAGTCTAAGCGTATTCGAATTGAGCCAGTCCAAGCTGATGTTACCTTGATTCGGAGTAATGGTGATATCGATTCCGGATAGGTCATTATTCATTGTTTCATTGAAAGTAATCAAAATTGAATTTGATGAATTACTTTGTAGGCTTACTATAGTCGGGATTGCGGTGTCTGGCGTGTCGTTAAAAATACTATTTTGAAGCGCAGGCGTTCCTCCCGTTGGAGAGTTGCTTTCTGCCCAATTAGATGCGGCGCTACACGGGAAATTAGGATTGATCTGTTCAAGAGTCCAGCCTCCGTCTGCTTTGTCGCTGGAGGCAAACCAGTCGTCGGAATAGACGAGGATATCTACAATATTGCCGGTATTATCCAATAGCGTTAGACTGTCTGTTGAATTGGTGAGTGCGGTGAAAGAAGTTATTCCAATAGCGTTGGAGAAAAGGCTCACGTTAGTAATATTGGTAAGCACGACATAGCCATTTGGGGGAAGAGTATATGCAGGAATCAATCGAGCGGTAGTGGAATTCACGAGGGACCAGTTTTCAAGATTGAAAACTTGGTCGGTGGGGTTGTGGAGTTCCACGAATTCCGCTTCTGGAAGGCCCTCGGGAGGAGAAGGGTCTGCCAGCACTTCGTTAAATACGACAGACCTAAATGATGGTGTGGCTGGTACGAAAAACGTAAATGGAAGTGAAGCTGAACTCATTGAATTACCTGCTAAATCTTGAACATTAGAAATAGTGATTTCAAGATCGCTATTGGCTGGGAAGGAGCTTGCGAAGGAAAGTGTGACAAGCGCAGGATTGTTGACACTAATGCTTGCTGATGTAGGATTGATGTTACCTGTAATAAAGTAATTAGAAGTTGAAGTAGCTGTAGCATTTACTGCCTCAGAAAAAGTCACTTCTAGTTGGTTTGCATTTATAGCCTGAACAGTATTGGCTGAAGGTGGTGTGGTATCAATGATGAAGTCTCCGAAATAGAAATCATCGAAGAAAAAATTATCAGCATTCGATGAAGTGAAGCTGCAGATGACACCTAGATTGGCAGAGGTAGTGAATTGGGTATCGGTAGCCGTAGCTTCTTGAACAAACGTTGTACCGCCCGTATAATCTACAAAAATAGCCCAGAGTCCCGCGTCGGAGCGTGTAACTTTGACTCGCGCAGAGAATGAAGCGCTGATGGCACCAGCGGTGCAAGCTGCTAGTTCTGTAGGAGCACCAGATCCATTATCCCTAAAAAGTCTTATAGCATCGGCGCTTCCTGTTTCACCGAATCGTAAAAAATATCCTTGAACACCTGCGCTGCCCGAACTAGATAAGTTGAGAGGAATTCCTGAAGCGGTGAGATAAACTCTTGAGTTATTGTTGGCACTTCCCGCGAATGATTGTCGAATGAAAAATTGCCATTCTTTATTGGAGAGGCTGGTATTAGAGAATGATGTAAAAAGAAGCGCCGTATCAGCGGCTGTAGCTATGGTTTGGAGTTGACCGCTTGCATTGATGGAAAAGAGTTCAGAGGTTCCATTCCATGTTGGATTGGAAGAGAAGTCGCCATCACTAAAGTTGTCAGATAACTGTGCAGAGAGCAGTTTTGGCGCAACGAACGCAATGGAAATTATAATGAAATGTAGGATTCTCATATTAGCTTCAAACTTAATAATAGCAGCTCAATAAATGTTAACCTAGGGTGAATTATCTTATTAGATTTGCGAGCAAAACTTTTTACGATATGAAAGTAGCGGTCGTAGGCGCCACCGGATTGGTAGGTTCAAAAATGTTGGAAGTTCTAAATGAAAGGAATTTTCCGGTGACTGAGCTAATTCCTGTAGCATCAGAAAAATCCGTTGGTAAAGAGATTTCTTGGCAGGGTAAAGCATGGCGTGTTAGGTCGGTGGAACAAGGGATTTCTGAAAAGCCGCAGTTGGCTTTGTTTAGTGCAGGAGGTTCGACGAGTTTGCAATGGGCACCTGGATTTGCCAATATCGGGTGCAGAGTGGTGGATAATTCTTCGGCGTGGCGAATGGATCCAACGAAAAAGCTCATAGTTCCTGAGATCAACGGTGAATCACTCACCGCCGATGATTTCATAATTGCGAATCCAAACTGCAGCACCATACAAATGGTGATGGTATTGGCACCACTGCACAAACTATACAAGGTGAAGCGAGTGGTGGTAAGTACATACCAAAGTGTAACTGGCACAGGCGTGGCGGCCGTTGATCAAATGATGAACGAGAGGGCTGGCATCAACGGTCCTATGGCTTATAGATATCCGATAGATCTCAATCTAATTCCACAAATCGATGTTTTCTTGGAAAACGGATATACCAAGGAGGAGATGAAAATGGTGTTGGAGACAAAAAAGATTTTATGTGACGACAGTATAAGGGTCACGGCCACAGCAGTGCGTGTTCCTGTGATCGGAGGTCATTCGGAGTCTGTCAATATTGAGTTTGAGAAAGAACCGGATCTTCAAGAGATTCGAAACGTACTTTCTTCAACACAGGGCGTAGTTTTAAAGGATAACATTGATGCATTTGAGTATCCAATGCCATTACTGGATGCTCACAATACCGATGGAGTGTTTGTGGGCCGATTGAGAAAGGACGAGACGCAAGCGAATACTATCAATTGTTGGATTGTAAGCGACAACTTGAGAAAAGGAGCAGCCACCAACGCGGTTCAGATTGCGGAATATTTGATGGCAAAAAACTTACTTTAGAGTCGCACTTTCAACTCGTCGATTACAGCCTTTGAATATTGCTTTTTATTGAACTTCGAATATGAGGGTCGATGAATAATTTCTATCCATTGATAGTCTGGAAGTTCTTTCTGTAGGCAGTATCTCTCGAGTTTATCTAAGGTCAAATTGTTGTCATAGATATTTTTCACAAGAATATCTGTGTATATGCTTTGGTCTATAATCTGAAGTAGCTCGGGTGAATTCTTTCGAATATACTCCAGGGCGTAGGGATCGGGGATATGGATGCATATTCTGCCATTTTCATTTAGCAGTGATTTCATTCTTTCGAATAACATCGGGTGTTGCTCGATTGGTATGTGTTCGAGCACATCAGGTAGAACAATGAAATCAAACTTTTGAGGTGTTTGAAAGTCAGACATATCGGTTACCTCAAAACGAATATTTGTATGCTTACTAAGTGAGAGTTTTGCTTGTTGGATACTCTCAGGGCTGATATCAACCGCGGTGAGATGCTTGCAATTTTTTACCAATAGAGAAGTAAGTGTTCCAATTCCACAACCAATTTCAAGAACCAAAGAGCTTGGCAGAAGTCCAGCTTTCTTTAATTTCTTGATAATCATTCTATGGCGAATATTAATGCCTGTTCTTTTTTGAGCTTGGGCATAAGCGTCATAAAATTCGGCTATTTTTTCTCTTGATTGTAAAGTCATGTGACAAAGTTAAATAAGAACCACTTAGGTGCTATAATAATACTTTTAGGCCTTTCATGGTGGGGAAATTCGGGTGATTGATGTAGTTTTAGCGTGATTTTGAAACCAAATATTTGTCCATGTCGAAAAAGTTCTTTGTCGGAGCCTTGGTGCTTGTCGCGCTCTTAAGTTCATCCGTTACATATCTGGTGGTAGGTAGTGGCAATAAGTCGAGTAGTTCGGATGTAAAAATAAAGGCAATGAAAGCGATAGAAAGGACCACTTGTCCGATGGATGTATTGCGCCTAAACGTGAAAAACAGGTATCAGTTTGTTCATCCTCTTCTTTTGGCAGATATCGCATGCACATCATCAGAATTGGATTCTATAAAAGCTTCGGTGAATTCTTACATTCAAAATAAGAGAAAGAGCGGTGAGATTGATCAAGCGAGCGTGTATCTAAAAACGCATCGATCAGGTTTTTGGTTTGAGATTAACGGTAATGCAATGTATAATCCAGGCAGCTTGATGAAGGTTGCAATTATGTTGACTTATCTGCGTGACGCAGAAGAGCAACCAGGGCTGTTGGACAAGACCTTGCAGCTCACGAGTAAAATCAATGACTCTGGGATAAAACAGATCCGCACAAGTCCTCCATTGGAGATTGGGAAGTCATATTCTATTCGTGATTTGATTTCTGAAATGATAATCAATAGTGATAATGACGCTACAGACTTACTTAATCGCAACATCAACAGATCTTCATTTACTTCTGTGATGGCTGACTTAGGATCACGAACGCCCGACATCGACGATCCAAATTTTGAAATGTCCGTGATGGAGTACAATCGCTACTTGCGTGTATTATACAATGGTAGCTACGTCAATAGAGATCATAGCGACTGGGCGCTTGGATTGTTGAGCAAGTCTAATTACAAGTCTGGTTTTGTAAAATACCTGCCAACAGAATTAATAGTAGCTCATAAGTTTGGTGAAAGACCATATCAAGATGGTTTCAACTTTCATGAGGGCGGTGTGGTTTATTTAAAGGATAATCCGTACACTCTTGTGGTAATGACACGAGGAAGGAATTACGAGATCCTGCCTAACATTGTTGCCGATATTAGTAAGTTGTGTTTCGACGGAGTCAAAAGTCTGTAAATGACTTTTATTTAACCACCGATCCTGGGTGAATTGCCTTTTCTGGTGTCATGAATGAAAGACTGCCATCTGCATTTTCAGCCATGAGAATCATACCCTGACTTTCAATTCCCTTTATCTCGCGAGGTGCGAGGTTAGCAAGGAACAATACGGTTTTACCTATTGCTTCTTCTGGAGTATATGATTCAGCGATTCCACTAACGACAGTTCTTGTTTCCCCTCCTAAATCAACTTTTAGTTTTAGCAGCTTTTTCGTTTTTGGGACCTTTTCAGCTTCAACAATTTTTACGATTCTTAAATCCATTTTTTGAAAACTATCAAAGTCTATATTCGGCTTGATGTCTTCGACGTGAATTGATTGATTGCTATTTTTTGCTGCCTCGAGTTTCGCAACTTGTTTGGCTACAAATTCATCTGTGATTTTTTCAAACAGAATACTTGCGGTTGCAATTTGATGTTTTTCTGAAATCAAAATGCTGTGCGATCCCCATTCCCATGACTTTGGCTCAATTTGGAGAGCTTTGCGAATTTTATCACAAGTAAAGGGAAGGAAAGGCTCGAGTGCGATGGTTAGACGCGAAGTAAGATTGAGACATTCATAGAGAACACCAGCCGTAAGTGCCTCATCGGTTTTTACAAGTTTCCATGGCTCTGTTTCTGTCATGAACTTATTTCCGATGCGTGCAATATTCATTGCTTCAGCGAGTGCTTCACGGAATCGGAACTGGTCTAATTTTTCTCCTATTTTATTAAAGGTTTCTATCGTTTCATTACGTACAGCAACGCATCTTGCGTCGTCGGACGGGGCTGGTACAATGCCGTTGTAATACTTTTGAGTTAGTACAAAAACGCGATTGATAAAATTCCCGAGGATATCTGCCAGCTCATTATTGACACGATCTTTAAAATCGGTCCAAGTGAACTCACTGTCTTTCTGCTCAGGCATGATGCTGCACAATACATAACGCAACTCATCTTGCTTTCCAGGATTTTCTTCGAGGTATTCATGTAGCCATACAGCCCAGTTTCTGGAAGTTGAAATTTTATCGCCTTCGAGATTCATGAATTCATTGGCAGGAACATTTTTGGGCAATACGAAATCGCCATGTTCTTTGAGAATGATAGGAAATATGATGCAGTGGAAAACAATGTTGTCTTTACCTATAAAATGAATGAGTTCCGAGTCTTCGCTTTTCCAATAGTCTTCCCAATTTTTTCCGTTTTTATCGGCCCATACTTTTGTGTTGGTGATGTATCCAATTGGTGCATCGAGCCATACATAGAGTACTTTTCCGTCTGCACCATCGACAGGAACGGGAACTCCCCAATCTAGGTCACGTGTCATTGCTCTGGAGTGTAAGCCGCGATCTACCCAGGACATGCATTGTCCAATCACGTGTGCCTTCCAGTTTTTCGGCGAATGATGTTCTATTCCATCGAGGGTTCCGGATTTTATAAATTCACCAATCCATTTTTCATGATGGGCCATTGGCAAATACCAATGAGAAGTTTCCTTCAATACAGGCTTACTTCCGCTGATGGTACTATGAGGATCGATGAGGTCAAGAGGACTGAGTGCAGTTCCACATTTTTCGCATTGATCGCCATAAGCTTTATCGTTGCCGCAATTGGGGCAAGTACCCATGATGTATCTGTCGGCAAGGAATTGTTGCTGTTCTTCGTCGAAATATTGTTGTGAAGTCTCAACGTCAAATGAGCCTTTTTTCAAAAGTTTGAGAAAAATTTCCTGACTCATTTGATGATGCTCGGGCGAAGAAGTTCTGTGATATTCATCAAAAGAAATTCCGAAATCTTGAAATGCCTTGCCCATTAGTAGGTGGTAATGATCTACGATTTCGCGAGGAGATTTTCCTTCTTTTTTGGCTCGAAGAGTAATGGCTGCGCCATGTTCATCTGATCCGCAGATAAAGGCGACATCTTTATTTTTTAATCTTAAATAGCGAACGTAAATATCAGCTGGAAGATAGGCACCAGCGATATGACCAATGTGAATTGGACCGTTGGCATAAGGTAATGCTGCCGTGATAAGGTGTCTCTTTGGTTCTTTTGTCATAAGATTGCAAATCAGTATTTCTATGGCGAAATACGCCACAAAGATAGATTGTAGTATGGAACAATGGATACCACCTTTTTTAAAGCCAGGGGATAAAATAGGAATTGCGGCTACGGCGCGTTGGATAACCCCCGCGCAGTTGGCGCGGGCGCGCGCTCTTTTTTCCGAACAAGGTTGGGAAATGGTAGTTGCTGAAAACGTTTTCGAACAAGAATTTCAATTAGCGGGCAATGACGAAAGAAGAGCCTTAGGCCTTCAAAAATTGCTGGATGATCCAAGTATCAGAGCTATAGTAATTGCCAGAGGTGGTTATGGAACGGTGCGTGTGATTGATCGATTGGATTTTTCGAATTGGAAGAATCATCCTTCTTGGATTTGCGGATACAGCGATATCACGGTTTTATTGTCTCATCTTGTGAAAATGGGTTATTCTTCCATTCACTCTTCAATGCCGGTATCATTTGATGATTGTACAGATGCAGCTTTGAATACCTTGTGTGATGCTCTAAAAGGCAAGTTGACTCAGATTGAATTCGAAACAGATTCAGATACGAGGGTTGAAGTGCGAGGAACCTTGGTTGGCGGCAACCTATCGGTATTATATAGTTTGTTGGGGAGTGCATCATATCCGAAACATGAAGGGACAATTTTATTTCTTGAAGATGTTGATGAGATGATTTATCACATCGACAGAATGATGATGGGGCTATCGAGGGCTGGAGTCTTAAATGGAGTTAAGGCAATTTTAGTTGGAGGTCTCACTCAAATGAAGGATAATACAACGGATTTTGGATTTCAAGTAAATAATCCATTTGGAGGTAGTGCATTGGCTATGATCTCAAGGGTAGCTAAACTTTATGATATACCTATCATATCGGGCTTCCCGGCCGGTCATCAAAATGATAATCGGGCTTTTTATTTAGGCAGGCAGGCGACATTGACTGCACGCGAAGGAAGGGCGGTTGTGAGTTGGAGTTGATGTTAATTGATTGAAAAACATTTTATTTTCTTGGTGAAAATTCGAATTTCTTAGTTTGATTTGCGTCCGAATCAGTACATTTGCCGAGTTAGTGTAAAATGTACACTAAGTTGTTTTACATTGCCTTCTCAACTATTTGACATAGGATTAGAGTATGATTTCGAAGTAATCGGCCTGACATGTCAGGACAAAGATTTTCGATTGGTATGGGCGATTAATATGGAGATGGGTTGGAGTATGGAGAGGGATGTGGACCATAAGGTTACTTATAAGACACATTCCACTTTGCATTCACGATTTGTTTTTAAAGACGAGCAGGAGGGCAGAACAATGCGGTTGTTGGTGAATAAGGGAGAAGGTGGGGTGCTATTACCAGAACTTCAAGGGATTGATTTCGTATTGTTGTTGGAAGGCTTTGGTAAAAATGAAATACTCGAACTTTCTGGCAGACTTCGTCGTATTGCGTTTGTGCAAGCAAGTTTAGTATTAGACTTAAATAAAATAAAATCAAAATATAATCTACTTACAGATTAAAAGTAAATATGCATAAGGACATTATCAATGAAATGAAGAAGACCAAAATTGTTGCGACAATAGGTCCGGTGTCATCTAGCAAGGAAGTTTTGCGTGCGATGATCTTGCAAGGTTTGGATGTGGTGCGATTAAACTTTTCCCACGGTTCACATGACGACCACAAGAAGGTAATTGATTTCGTTCGTGAGATTGATGCTGAACTAGGCACGAATACTTCACTCTTGGCAGATTTGCAAGGCCCAAAGTTGAGAGTAGGCGAGATGGAGAATGGAAGTGTCAACCTTGAGGTAGGAAAGAAGATAAAGATTTCTACAGTAAAACAAATAGGTACTGCTGATGTACTTTATACTGTTTATAAAGAATTTGCTGCGGATGTAAAAGCAGGGGAGATGGTATTGTTGGATGATGGTAAAATTGTGATGCGAATTCTTGAGACGAATGGAAAAGACGAAGTGATTTGTGAAATTATTCAAGGCGGGCCTTTGAGTTCTAAAAAAGGCTTGAACCTGCCGAATACGAAGGTTTCGCTTCCATCACTTTCGGAAAAGGATTTAGCAGATTTGCATTTTGCTTTGGGTGAAAATGTGGATTGGATCGGCTTATCATTTGTTCGTACAGCAAGTGACGTAACAGCATTGAAGGAAATTATCAAGACTGCTGAAAAGCATGCGAAAGTTGTTGCGAAGATCGAGAAGCCTGAGGCCGTAGATGAGATAGATGGTATCATTGCTGAGACTGACGCGGTGATGGTAGCGCGAGGCGATTTGGGAGTAGAGATTCCTTTGCAGAATGTTCCATTGGTTCAGAAGATGATTGTAAGAAAATGTGTTGAGCATGGACGTCCGGTGATTGTTGCGACACAGATGATGGAAAGTATGGTCAGCAATATGACACCTACGCGTGCTGAAGTTACCGACGTAGCTAATGCTGTATTGGACGGTGCTGACGCGGTAATGTTGAGTGGTGAAACATCGGTGGGTAAATATCCAGTTGAAGCCATCAGAATGATGAACAACATCATCGGAGAGGCGGAAAATTATGAGGGACTCTACTACAAAGAAGAGGCACCCGTTGCCATTGACGAGTCGAGATTCGTAACGGATTCTGTAATCTTTAGTGCCTGCCGATTAGCCAAGCGTGTGCAGGCATCAGCGATTGTAACGAATTCATTTAGTGGATACACTGGCTATAAGATTGCAAGCTGGAGACCGAAAGCGAATGTATTTGTCTTCACAGGTAACAAGCGCATTCTCACACAAATGAATCTAGTTTGGGGCGTTAAAGCTTTTTACTATGATAAAATGGTAAGCACTGACCAAACTATTGCAGATATTCGATATTTTCTCAAGAAGCACGATTATATCAATGAAGGTGAATTCATCATTAATATTGCGTCAATGCCAATCTTTGAGAGAGGTATGACAAACATGATCAAACTAAGCAAGGTTTAAACCTTGCTTAGTTTGTTGGTTTTATTATTTTAAACTCTGCTCTTCTATTCATTAAGTACTCCTCTTCCGAACAAGGAGCATTTTCATCTACACAGTTGTTTACCTGGCGTGATTCACCGTACCAGTTTATTTTCATTCTGTTTCTTGGTACTCCTTTGCTTATGAAATAAGCTTTTACTGCAAAGGCGCGCGACATAGAGAGATTTTCGTTGTACACTCTATTTCCTCGGCTGTCACAGTGTGCTTGAACCAATACTGTCATACTTGGATCTGCTTTGAGGATACCAACGATTTTATCCAAAATAGCCTTGTCTTCATCTCTGATTTTCGATTTGTTATAATCGAAATAGACATTTTGAATGTGGAGTGAATCCATGTTCACAACGCTCACAGTTTTTTCAAACTCTGATGGCTTTTGCTCAACAGGAGGTTTAGCGGGTAATTTGTCTTCAGGTTTTGTGGTTTTGATAGGAGGCTTTTTCCCTGAATCTTTTCCTGGGCTATTTCCTTCGGCTTGGGAGTCTGAGGATTTGGTTCCGTCTGGATTGAGCAGTGCAATAGCTGTTAGGTCAGGTTCTTTATACATGCTGAGAGGTCCCACATGCTTTATAGGAGAAATCAGCTTTAGTTTCTTTCTTCCAAGATTAGAATTTGGGTCTTTAATTATTTGTGGTACTTGATATTCGAACAAAGTATCTGGAGCGTCAACATATTTTCTGTTTGCAAGCCTTATGATTATATGTTCTCCGGGCTTGGCCACATATTTAAAGTTCCCTTTCGAATCGATTTTTGTTTCGCTTGTTACGCCCGTTCCTATTGATTCAATCAGTACAGTTTCACCCTCCATTGTCACGAGGCTATCCTCCAAACTAATGTTGCCATTCAGCGACATTTCCTGAAGAGTTTTGAATTGGAAGAAATAGATATCATCATTTCCTTGACCTGATCTATTGGAGCAGAAGTATCCTTGGTCGTTGGTGTCGTCATAATAGATGGAGAAGTCGTCTTGAGTTCCATTGAGTGGCACGCCCATGTTCAGAGGAATCATCCACTCGTCTTTTTGATTTTTCTCTGAGAAGAAAATATCTAGACCACCGAGGCCAGCATGTCCATCGCTTGCGAAGTAAAGAGTTCCAATGTTTGAAATATAAGGGAACATTTCATTACCCTCGGTATTTACGTTAGGTCCAAGATTGATCGGCTCACTCCAGACAGGACCTTCTTTTCTTACCATATACAAATCCATACCTCCAAAGCCGCCTGGTCTATTGGATGCGAAGTAAAGCTCGCTACCATCTCTGGTTATTGTGGGGTGAGCGTTCGAGTAGTTGTCGTTATTGAACGGTAATTCTACCGCGTTCATCCAATTGCCACTATTGGTGAGCCGAGCCTCATAAATCTTTGTATTGACGCTACCCGTTTGATCAATGACACCTTTATTCTTTTTGATGTTATTTCTTGTGATTAAAAGTGATTTATCATCGAAGGAGTAACACATTGGACCGTCGTGATACTTGGTGTTTATAGTTGAGCTTAATTTTTTCGGGCTCGATAGTTCAAAGTCTTCACTTACGGACACTTCATAAATATCCAGGTAAGAAATCAGTTGCATTTGGTCATTCTTCTCTACGTTGAGATCGAGGTCTACCGCGGAAATAAGAAGTTTTTTATCCTCGTATGCGCAGACACCAATTACTGGATCGGGGTTGTTTATCTTGAGTTTTTTTGAAACATATTTCAATGTGTCAGCGAAAAGATCGAGATGATATTCAGGGTCAATGGTATGACTGATAGCTCGTTTATCTGTGGGAACCTGTTGTTTATATTTATCATACCATTTTATTGCCTCATCATATTGTCCTAGAGATTTAAGTATTTCGGCATAATTGAGCATGTCATTAGCATCCGTTGAGCCGAGATCGAGTGTTTTTTTATACCATTCAGCTGCTGCTGCTGGCAGACCAATTCTTCGATATACTTTTCCGATTCTACGAGTGATGGTGACATCGTTGGGTTGTAAGTCGTTGGCACTTTCAAAAAAGAAAAGTGCCTCGTCATATACCATTGCGTCGAAAGCTTTATCGCCTTTTTCAAGATCCACAGCTACTTGAGCCGATACTGTGGTAACGAACAAAAAGACTATTAGGGTGAAGAATATTTTTTTCATACCGCAAAGGGATTAGAAATAACGTGGATATACAATTCTCTTTCGCTTGGATTTTACAAGATAAGAGGCGGTTAATTCATGGCTGCCAAAATTCGTTCTGATGAGCCTGTTCAAAGGTACGTCGATAGAGTAACCAACTCTGAATCGCTTATCGATTTGACATTGGAATAGGAAACCACCTGTTTCTTTTATTGAATAGAACGCACCAATCGTAAATTGATCAAATAGGATTACATTATTGTAAATCCCAAAAGACAGAGGCGCGTTCATCACACTTCGTATAACGACGTTTGGTTGCATCTTTATTTTTCGGTTTAATTTCCAGACCTTACCAGCCATGATGTGGATTGTAGGTTCTTGTCTGCCATCGAATAAATCAAATGATACGCTTGATTTATTCTCCAAATTATTTCGGAGTAGGCGAGGAACGGATAGACCGAAATAGCTTGTTTTATCAAAATAGTATGCTCCAAATCCGGCATTTGGAAGGAATAATCCTTGCGTATTTGCCATGAACAACTCATCTTGTTGATTGAAGTAGTCGCTGGTAAGGAGAAGATCTGTAACATTACTTTGATACAAATCGGCAACCCCTTTTAATCCAAGACTCAATGTGCCTCGATTTGATAATCTGAATCTATAAGCAAAATCTATAGATATAGAAGAACGCGTTGACGGTCCGATTCTATCATGCATTAGTGTTGATCCTATTGCAAATTCATTTTGCTTAAGTGGCATATCAAAGGACAGCACGGAAGTCATTGGTGCACCTTCGAATCCTATCCACTGACTGCGGTGCATGGCGACAAATTGAATCTGCTCCTTGTAGCCAGCATAAGCTGGATTTACAAATAATTTGTTCATGATATACTGAGCACTCATTGGCTCTTGTTGAGCACTGGCTGAATACTGAAGCATTAGAGCCAGAGAGCAAATAATCAATCTCAAATTCGGCATGTTGTAATTTTTCTTTATTGTATTCATGTCCGCTTATTTATTGAGGTAGAAGAATCCTTTAATTAACTTTTCACCATTACCAAGATCGAGTACGTAGAAGTATGTGCCTTTTGGTAATACACCAGAACCAATTGTGAGTCCAGACTCGGATACACCGTCCCAGTCATTCTGATAGTTATCTGCTTCAAATACTTTGTGACCGTATCTGTTGTAGACAGTCAGGTTATTGTTTGGATAATCATCAAGACCTAGAATGACAAGATTGTCGTTAACTCCATCGCCGTTAGGAGAGAAGGCTTCAGGGATGATCAATCCAATCGGACACTCAACGTTGATAAAGATTTGAGCTGTATCACAAGCTCCAAAAGGATCGCATACTACGTAGGTCAAGGTATCTATACCGCAGAACTCATTTGGATCGATTTGATAGAAAATGTTTCCGTCTTGATCAATGCTGGCCTGTCCGGCTCCACTAGTAACATTTGTTACAGTTAGTAGATCTCCATCTGGATCACTATCATTGTCGAGAACATCAATTACCGTGGCTGTAGCGTCCTCATCAAATTGAGCATCATCATCTTCAGCAACTGGAGGTAAGTTGATTGTCACTGTGAATGAGCAATCTGTAGAATTACCAGCAGCGTCGATGGCTTGATAGATTACTGTTGTAAGACCATGAGGGAATATGCTACCGCTTTCTTCACCTTCTGCCAATACTAATGTGTAGTCGCAGTTATCAGTGAATACAGGTAGTGTATATTCCACCAGCGGATCTTCTTGGTAAACGCTTTCAGGACAAGTAATTGAAACTGGTGCTTCGGTGTCATTCACTGTCACTTCGAAAGAACAGATGGATGAATTTCCAGAAAGATCGGTCACTCGGTATGATACGATTGTCACACCATTTTCGAAAATAGTTCCAGACTCAAATCCATTTATGATTTCAAGTGTTGCTATTCCGCAGTTATCATCAGTCGTAGGCAATGAGTAGGTCACAACTGCTCCGCAAGCTCCTGGGTCATTTACCACTACAATGTCTTTCGGACAGATAATTGTCGGAACCTCGTTGTCATTGACCGTTACCGTGAACGAGCATGTTGCTGAATTACCAGACGGATCGGTTACTTCATAAGTTACGGTGGTGACACCTACTGGGAAGGCTGATCCGCTTGGGAGGCCTTCAATAAGTTCCAGAGTAACGTTGGTGCAATTATCAGCGAATGTTGGTGGATCGAATAGAACCACAGCAGAACAGTTGCCTGGGTCATTATTTGTTATTATATCCAAAGGACAAATAATGGTCGGAACTTCGCTGTCAGTTACTACCACAGTAGTCACACAAGTTGTTACATTATTGTGAACGTCTGTAACTGTCCAAGTAACTAGGGTAGTACCGATAGGATAGATTCCGCTTGCGTTGTCTGTTCCTGTGAATGAATTAACCACACTTAGAATTCCACAGTTATCCGCGGTTACTGGTACATCAATATTGACTTGAGCATTACAGCTCGCCGGATCATTATTAACGTTTACATCTGCAGGACAAATAATGGTTGGAAGCTCATTGTCTTCTACCGTCACTATTGTTACACATGAAGAGGTATTTCCGTGGATATCAGTGATTGTCCAAGTTACAATTGTGGTACCTACTGGATAGACATCACTTGCATTTGCTGTGTCGTTGTAGTCATTTGTAACAGATGCTATACCGCAGTTGTCAGATACCACAGGAGTTTCAACTGTTACGTTGGCATTACAAGCTCCGAGATCATTGTTCACAATGATTTCTTCTTGACAAGTGAACGCTGGTGCTTCGTTGTCCACAACCGTTATTTGGAATGTACAAGAAGTGACATTTCCATGTATGTCAGTCACGGTATAGGTGACTGAGGTAGTTCCCACAGGATAAGTGTCACTTGCATCATCTGTTCCATTGTAGTCATTCACTACACTCTCGATTGCACACTCATCCGTTGCAATCAAGGCTGGGACATTCACGAATGCGGAACATTCGTTAAGGTCATTGTTAGCGGTGATATCAGAAGGACAAGTTATTTCTGGAGCTTCGTCATCAATAACAGTAACAGTGAATGTACATGTTGAAACGTTTCCATGAATATCGGTCACGGTGTATTCTACTAGTGTGTTTCCAACAGGATAGATACCTGAAGCATTTTCTGTTCCCGTATAGTCATTAGTGATTGAGGCTATACCACATTCCTCACTCACTACAATAGCTGGTATTGTAACGTTGGCTTCACAGGCATCGGCATCATTAGAGACTGTCACATCAGATGGACAAATCAATTCTGGTGCCTCATCGTCAACTACGGTCACAGTGAATGAACAGGTGCTTACGTTTCCATTATTATCCGTCACTGTGTATATTACAGTTGTTGTTCCTACTGGATAAGTTCCAGAGGCATCAGCAAGATTTGTGTAGTCATTTGTTATAGATGCTATTCCACACTCATCAGTGGCATTTATAGCAGGCACATTAACGAATGCCTCACATGCGTTTGGAGTATTTGATATGGTAATATTGGAAGGACATGTAATTTCAGGTGCTTCGTCGTCAACAACGGTTACATCCAGAGAACATGTTGAAATATTACCATGGATGTCAGTGATAGTAAACTCTACCGTTGTAGTTCCAACTGGATAGGTGTCTGAAGCGTTATCAGTACCGTTGTAATTATTTACTATTGATGCAATTCCGCATTCATCATCCGCATCTGGAAGTGACACTGTAATAGCGGCATCACAAGCATCGTCATCGTTGGTAACAGTAATATCAGATGGGCAATTGATTTCTGGTGCTTCATCATCGATGACGGTTACATTGAAGATACAAGTTGAAACATTACCGTGTATATCTGTAATCGTGTATTCAACGATTGTCGTTCCTACAGGATAATTGTCAGAGGCATTGTCGGTTCCATTGTAGTTGTTCACTACTGAGGCAATACCACATTCGTCAGAAACACCAGGAGCAGGTATTGTAACATCGGCATTACAAGCATTATCGTCGTTGCTAACAGTTATGTCAACAGGACAAGTAACCTCTGGAGCCTCATCATCAATAACTGTAACAGTGAATGTACAAGTTGTGATATTATTATTAATATCGGTAACTGTATATTCAACAGTAGTAGTTCCTACGGGGTAAATACCAGATGCATCGTCTGTGCCAGTGTAATCATTTACTACAGATACTACCTGACAATTATCTTCTGTCAATGGTACTGGTATATTCACAAGAGCTTCGCACGCATTTGCATCATTAGAGATAGTAATGTTTGCGCTGCAAACGATGGATGGAGCGATACTATCTTCCAAAGTAACCTCGAATGTGCAGGAAGTGCTGTTTCCGCTATCATCAGTTGCTGTGAGGGTTACTGGAACAACGGTGGAATGTCCTGATACGATGGTTCCAATAGCTGGACTTTGCGTAATTGTTAAGTCGGAATCACAATTATCATCAGCATCAATCAATCCTGTGTAATCAGGAAGTGCTAGTTCACAATCTGCATTTAACTGCTCAGTCACATTTGGAGCGCACGCATTAATAATCGGATTCGTGGTATCCACAACTTCGACATTGAATGTACAAGTGTTTACATTACCCGCATCATCAGTTGCTGTGATGGTCACTAAGGTCGTTCCTGCTACTAAGGTACCAGGCGTTGGTGATTGTACTATATCCAATGAAGTGTCACAGTTGTCGGTGTAAGATCCCAGTCCGATATAGTCAACCATTACGAATTGACAATTTGCATTAGCGGTTACGGTTTGGTCTGTAGGACAAGTCATTTGTGGTAGTTCGTCATCATTCACAGTAACCGTGAAGGTACAAGTTGATACATTACCGTTGTTGTCGGTGATAGTATATTCTACTGTTGTAGTTCCAACTGGATAAGTACCTGAGGCATTCGCTGTTCCATTGTAGTCATTGACTATTGAAGCGATACCACATTCGTCAGATACGGTAGGATCAGGAATAGTAATGACAGCGTCACAAGAGTTTAAATCATTCGAAACAGTGATGTCGTCTGGACAAGTAATCTCTGGAGCTTCGTCGTCAATAACTGTAACGTTGAATTGACATGTAGAGATGATGCCATTGTTATCTGTCACGGTGAATTCAACGATAGTAGTTCCCACTGGATATATGCCAGAGGCATTATCTGTTCCGTTGAAGTCGTTGACGATCGATGCGATACCACACTCGTCCGCAACAGTGATTGCAGGCACAGTCACATTCGCATTACAGAGGTTGTTCGCGTTTGTGATGGTGATGTCGTCTGGACAAGTAATCTCTGGAGCTTCATCATCCACTACAGTTACGGTGAATTGACATGTAGAGAAGTTGCCATTGTTATCTGTCACGGTGAATTCAACGATTGTTGTTCCCACCGGATATACACCAGATGCATTATTTGTTCCGTTGAAGTTGTTGACGATCGATGCGATACCACACTCGTCCGCAACAGCGATTGCAGGCACAGTCACATTCGCATTACATAGGTTGTTCGCGTTTGTGATGGTGATGTCGTCTGGACAAGTAATCTCTGGAGCTTC
>CAYRZQ010000038.1:0-32360 GCA_964428835.1 uncultured Comamonadaceae bacterium
GATTTTGGGTTTGGCCAAGAAAGCAATCTGGTTTGGCTCGCCATGTCAATTATAGGCACGCCTATTTCCATTTACTATGGTTTTCGACAATCCAAGAAGCATCTTCATGCACCCCAGAGTATTTCTGAAAAAATTTACGGTCGTGTATGGTTGGGATTTGGAATATCCTTGGCAATGGTAATTTTTACTGCGATTCATTTGCGCGTTACGCCGTTGCCCTTTATATGTGTTGTGGTAGGACTAGCAACATTCTTGTCTGGCCGACTTTTGCGATTCTTACCACTCACTTTGGGAGGAATTGTTTTTTGGGCATGTGCGATCTTTGCATCAATGTTCGCACAGAAAGAAGCCTTGCTTGTTTATGCCGCATCTATCGTGTTAGGGTACCTCGTTCCTGGTTTTATGTTGTGGAAAAAAACAAAGTCTGCCAATGTTTAAACCTCTTAATCCGCTATTGAATACAGAGCTTCGATTAGCGATTATGAGTTTGCTCATCGCTAATGAAAAGGCTGAATTCAATTTTTTAAAAGAAAAAACAGGCGCGACTGCTGGTAATTTGAGCATTCAACTTCAAAAGTTGAAAGATGCGAAATACTTGGAAATTGAAAAGACTTTTAAAGGCAATTATCCGCTCACTACCGTGACCATAACGAATGAGGGAACAGCAGCATTCAAGGAGTATATCGCTGCTTTGAAGACTTATTTTAAATAAAACTCAAACCTTCGAAGAATCAGAGACCATGGCTTGAATATCCTCGAGTTCTTTGAGAGAAAGATGACGCCATTTACCCACAGGTAAATCCAACAGGATATTCATGATTCGAACGCGTTTGAGCGTCGTCACTTCGTAACCCAAATATTCGCACATACGACGAATCTGTCTATTCAAACCTTGCGTTAAGATGATTCTAAACGTGCAACGACCAGTTTGCTCTACAAAACACTTTCGCGTGACAGTATCCAAAATCGGCACACCATTGCTCATTTTCTTTACAAAATCAGCATTGATCGGCTTATTTACACTAACAATGTATTCCTTTTCGTGATGATTACGGGCACGGAGAATCTTGTTTACGATGTCACCATCACTGGTTAGTAAAATCAAGCCCTCACTTGGTTTGTCCAATCTTCCAATTGGAAAAATTCTCTTTGGATACTTGATATAGTCAATAATATTATTCTTTTCCCTCTTCGTGTCGGTGGTGCATACGATTCCTACTGGCTTATGAAAAGCTAAATAGACTGGTTTTTCATTTTCATCCTGAATCGGCTTTCCATCTACTCGAACATCATCGCCATCATGCACACGTGTGCCCATTTCTGGAACTTTGCCATTGATGGTCACTCGACCAGCCTCAATCAACTCATCAGCTTTTCTGCGGGAGCAATACCCCATTTCGCTGAGGTATTTATTGATGCGAATGCCTTGACTTTCTGCTTCCATAATCGAGGTCAAATATAGAATTTTTGTGTTTAAACATGATTTTCATATAATTAGCACCGAAGACAACCTTATGATTCAAACTTCCTCTACTACTCAACCCACGTGGTTTTCAGGCCGTTCGCTGTTTATTGCAAGCAAGCACAAAAAAGAAATCGCTATTGCAGATCAGGTGGTAAAAGCGCTTGGCTTAAACACATTTCAGGTTGCAGATATCGATACCGATCTGTTGGGTACATTTTCTGGAGAAGTGGAGCGCCGCGATGATCCGCTTACTACACTAAGAAAAAAGTGTGAAATGGCTTCATTACTCGCCCCTGATGATGTAGTAGTTGCTACGGAAGGTTCGTTCGGCCCGCATCCAGCATTCTTCATGCTTTCTGGACATGAGGAGTTGATGATGTTTTTGGATAAAAAAAATGACCTTGAAATTGTTGTTAAAGAAATCACAAGCCAAACCAATTTCAATGGACGAACCGTGAATAACATAGAAGACTTACAACACTTTCTTGATGTAGTTCTATTCCCTACTCACGGTATTATCATGAAGCCTTCAAAGGACAACTTCAACGATATAAAAAAGGGAATACATGATCCGAAAGAAATGCGCGATCACTATGACTTTTTGATTTCAAATTATGGTGAAGCATATATTGAGACAGATATGCGCGCCATGCACAATCCCTCGAGAATGAAGGTGATTGAGGACTTGACCAGCAAGCTTATCGATCGCATTACTACATCTTGTCCGCAATGTCAAACTCCAGGATACGGCATTGTGTCTGCAAATCCTGGACTGCCCTGTGAGTTGTGCGGCACTGCAACAGCGTCGCTGCTAAGCTACACGTATGGTTGTAAAAAGTGTGGATTTACTCATGAGGAAAAATATCCAAATGGCAAGAAATTCGAGGAAGCTATGTATTGCAACTCATGCAATCCCTAAGCATATTGAGTGGCTCGACTATCTCTGCAAAAGCCAAATAATTTAATCCCCAATTCTTTAGCAAAATCAACCGCCAACGAGCTTGGAGCACTTACGGCAGCCAGCACGGGTATGCCTGCAGCAAAACATTTGGTGATGATTTCATAACTCACTCTGCCACTCACTAAAAGATATTTTGCATGTGACAAATTCCCTGAATTCAATAATTCACCAATGCACTTATCCACCGCATTGTGGCGTCCGATATCTTCCATGATGGTCAACAATTGAAAGTCCCTACCGAAGACTGCCGCGGCATGTGAACCTCCTGAAACCTCAAACGCATCTTGTTGGCGCCTCATGGATTCAAACATTTCTTTCAATTTAATTAATTCTACATCGATTTTTTGTCCTTCTATTTCCCCACTTGGTATATTTAACTCTGTCTTTCCGCATATACCGCAACTGGCAACTGACAATAGATTCCTTTTATTGACGAGCGATTGATCTAAATGATCCGGTGGAATTATTAGATTGACTTTAGAGATTAAATTTTCAGGTGATTTTTCAATTATTTGATAATTCAATTCCCCTTCCCTTTTCTTATAGATTCCTTCTGAAAAAAGTAACCCCCGGATGAGTTCTAATTCATTGCCGGGGGTTTGCATTGTTAATGTAAAAGCTTCTCCATTGATCAAAACAGAAAGTGGATGCTCAATAGCCAGACTATCATTTACTACTCTGACTTCAGTGTCCTTATTCAGCAGACCAGTATATACGCGTGTTTTTGTCATGACAATCCGCTCACCACGCCATTAGCGTCTATATCCATGTGCTCTGAAGCAGGTATCGCGGGAAGACCAGGCATTCGCATCATTTCACCGAGGATGGGAATAATAAAGCCGGCACCAACTGCATATTCAAACTCACGGACAGTGACAATGAAATTCTTGGGTCTACCGATTTTTGACTCATCATCGCTAAATGATTTCTGTGTTTTAGCCATACATACTGGCAGACCTGAGAGGCCGAGGCGCTCGATGGTTCTTAAGTTACCTTCCGCTTCTTTAGTGTACTGCACTGCGTCAGCACCATAGATTTCCTTGGCTATTTTTTCGATTTTATCCTTTACAGGCATAGACCAGTCATAAAGAGGTTTGAATGCGTTGCGACCACTTTCAACCTCGGCTACAACTGCCGTTGCGAGTTCTTTTGTGCCTTCGCCACCGTGGGCAAAACCTTTACTTACAACAGCCTTAACACCCATTTTAGCACAGGCGTCAATCACAAATTGAATTTCTTCATCTGTATCTGTTGGAAAATGATTGATCGCAACCACAGGGAACAACCCGAACTTTTGGCAGTTTTCAATATGTTTTTCAAGATTTGAAAACCCAGAAGTGACGCGCTCCATAGAAGGTGTATTGTATTCTTCTTTTTTCGCACCGCCGTGATGACGCAGTGCGCGGATCGTCGCGACTACAACAATTGCATCTGGTTTTAAATTACCGTAACCACACTTGATGTCCATGAATTTTTCCGCACCCAAGTCTGCACCGAAACCAGCTTCAGTGACGACGAATTCAGAAAGAGACAAGCCCATTTTCGTAGCGATAATCGTATTGGTACCTTGAGCAATATTAGCGAAAGGCCCTCCGTGCAGGATTGCTGGATTTCCTTCCAAGGTCTGCACAAGGTTTGGTTTGATGGCATCTTTGAGCAGCAGCGCCATTGCACCTTGAGCTTTGAGATCGCGGGCGTAGATGGGTTTACGGTCGTAAGTAAAGCCTACGAAAATATTACCCAGTTTTTCTTTTAAATCTTCTATGTTCTTGGCCATGCAGAGAATAGCCATCACTTCACTAGCTGGAGTGATGTTAAAACCATCTTGTCTTGGAATTCCATTTCCTGTGCCTCCGAGGCCGATGGTAATATCTCGCAAGGAGCGATCGTTCATGTCCATCACACGCTTCCAATAGATAGAGCGAGGGTCAAGTCCGAGAGAGTATTGTTTGTTTTGAAGATTATTATCAATCAAAGCGGCGAGAAGATTGTTCGCTTTTTCAACTGCAGCAAAGTCGCCCGTAAAATGAAGATTGATATCTTCCATCGGGACGACTTGGGAGTATCCGCCACCCGCAGCGCCACCCTTGATACCAAATACAGGACCGAGAGATGGTTCACGCAAAACAACAGTAGCCTTTTTTCCTATTTTATTTAGCCCCTCTGTTAGACCTATGCTCGTTGTCGTCTTTCCTTCACCAGCTGGTGTTGGAGTGATCGCACTTACAAGAATGAGTTTATTCTTTTTGATATTCTCCTCATTAATAAGATGAAGAGGTAATTTGGCTTTATACTTTCCGTAGTGTTCCAAATCATCCGTTGAGATTTTGAGCTTTTCGGCAATAACATTGATGTGCCGAATCTCACAATTCTGGGCAATTTCCAGATCAGAAGGAAATGACATATGGTTTCAAAATATTGGTTACGGGGCGAAATGTAATCAAATATTCAACGAAAAGTGGAAGGTAGTTCCCTCTCCTACTTTACTATTTACAAAATATTCTGAATGATGTAGGTCGAGTATGCTCTTCACAATGGCAAGTCCAAGCCCAGTGCCTTGCTGCGCTGTTTTTCCTTTATAAAATCTCTCGAAGAGATGCGGGATATCGGATTCTGGGATTCCAGCGCCGGTATCGCTCACACTCACCCATATCTTTTGATCATCCTTTTTTATACCAACAGTGATGGTATCACCGGCCTTGCAATACTTTACAGCATTACTTAAAAGGTTTTGAATAGTTCGGTCGATTAAGGCCAAGTCAGCTTGGACCCGAGGCATAGAATTATCGGCATCTACACTGATGGAGATATTTTTCTCTTGCGCAACAAGCTTAAAATTATTGATTACATCATAAGCGAGTTCTCGAACACAAAACGACTCGACTTCCAATTTTCTTTCTTTACTTTCAAGACGCGACAGTTCGAACAACTCGTCAACGAGGTATTTCAACTTTGCCGTGCTTTGAAGAGAAGATTGCAGATACTCTAGACGTGTGCTCTCATCCAGCGAATCCTTTTTTATAATCATCGTTTCCAAATAGCCGTGAATTCCGGCAAGTGGAGTGCGTAGATCGTGGCTAATGTTAGCAAGCAATTCTTGTCTAAACTGCTCCAACTCTTGCTTCTGACGCTGTAGTTTATCCTGTTGTTTCAGAATACTTTTCACACTAAAAAACATCAACGTGCCGATGATAAATATGAATACAAGGGTGATAGCGATGTTTCTGTAAATCTGATCTTTGGCCTTTGCAAAAAAACTATCGAAGGTTTCTTCAACTTGAAGAACTCCCACGGCCTCTCCTTTTTCATTCATGACTGGAGAAACAGCGCCCAGTCTTTTTCCGTCCTCAGATTCGTAAAGACCGATCATTCCACCTTTCTGATAAATGCTGTCCATGCCAGGACGATTGTTTAGCTCAAGGAGCCAAGCAGTGTCATCGGTCGAAATTGCTTGATAGAATTTACCAGTATCTGGTTTCCTCACTACTGTAAACATTTCAGAAGGCACCTTGGTCATCACCTTCGCCATGGTCATTTGGTCAAAAATGACTTTATAAGTAGAGTCCGTTTTCACACTATCCAAAAGTTCCGAGCTTGGATAGCGCTCTATGAGATTCATGTGTTCGCTACCACTGATCTTATAAGCCACGGCGTTGGCGATACAGTCCAACTTGAAAAGTTCCTTTTCCTGATAGATCGCAAGCTGTGTCTGATAACTATTTACAGTGATATAACTAGCAATCAAAATGATTGCAATCATTGTGTACGTTAGTACTCTGTTGGAAGAATTTGCTTTCATTATTCCGAATCATTAAATCGATATCCAACTCCCCAAGTCGTAAGCACATACTCAGGATTGTGAACATCTGTCTCTATTTTCATTCTTAATCTATTGATGTGAGTATTGACTGTGTGCTCGTATCCTTCAAAATCATACCCCCATATCTGATTCAATAATTTCTTTCTGTCGTAGGTCACCCCAGGATTACTTGCTAATAAGAAGAGTAAATCGAATTCTTTCGGTGTTAAATCTAGCCGCTCCCCGTTTAATGATACTATTCTCTTGGACTTATCTATCAATAATTGTCTATATACTATTACGGGTTCTACTTTCTCTTGCACTTCCGATTCTGTTCTCCTAAAGATTACTTTGACACGTGCTATAAATTCCTTTATGCTAAATGGTTTGGTCATGTAATCATCAGCACCCAACTCTAGTCCTGCAACCTTGTCCATTTCCTCACCTCGTGCTGTTAGCATGAGGATAGGAAAATTAACGCGTTCATTTCGCAGTATCCTACACACTTCCATGCCATTCGTTCCAGGAAGGTTAATATCCAGTACCAACAAATCGAAGGTATTTTTTAAGCAATAGGACAATCCTTCGGTGCCATCTGAAAACCTCTTTACCTCACAATCCAAATCCTTTAGATGAATATCCAAAACATTGGAAATATCCTTGTCGTCTTCGATTATAATTACCTTCTTACTCATTTTCAATATCGCTGTGATAATTTTGTTACAAATTTGGCTCACCTTTGGGGTTGGTCCCACGGACCAGCCTGAGGCGATATCACCGATATTGATTCAGGATAAGTTTAGTTGTTAGTTAAATTAAACCCTCGAATCGTCGGGGGTTTATTTTTTATATCACTTTTCCATGAATGGTGACAATATTCACCAAAAAGTAGCTTTCTTCGTAGAGTAAATTTAAAATATAATGAACATTCGATTTTTAAAGGCGGGGCTAATTGCCCTAGTGTTGGGAATTTCCACCTCTTTGGTGGCTCAAAAGAAAGGAACTGAAGAACCAAAAGCCCCTGTTAGTCTTCAATGGCAACATGGCGATGCTTCAACTGACAACATCATTGGCGTCAGTTCATTCAAAGCGATTAATGAACTTGTAAAAGACAAAAAGCCTTCACCTATCATCGTCGCAGTATTGGACAGCGGTACTGAAACATTTCACCCTGATTTGAAAAATAATCTATGGACAAATACCGACGAACTTCCAGGTAATGGTATTGATGATGATAAAAACGGTTATATCGACGACATGCATGGCTGGTCATTCATCGGAGGAAAGGATGGCGATGTGAGCGGAGACAATCTCGAATTCACAAGAATCTACAAAGGACTGAAAGATAAGTTTGAAGGAAAAGAAGCCGCTAGCATAGCGAAAGCTGATAAGAAAGAGTACGAGCGTTACCTAAAATTTAAAGCGGGCTATGAAGATCGTGTGAAAAAAGCGAAAGAAGAAAAAGCACAGTTTGATCAATTCTACCAAGTATTCCTAATGGCCGATGGCATGATGAAGGGCGCTACTGGTAAGGATGATTACAATGTTGATGATCTTAAAGCACTGCAACCAAAAGATGAGATGACTTCAGGTTTTCGTGAAATGATGGTTCAAATTATGGAAGCTGGTGTGATTGATCAATTGGACGCTTGGAGAGAACATGTGGAAGATCAGATGAACTTCTCCTACAACCTTGACCTTGATACCCGCCAAATTGTAGGCGATAACTATGCAGATCCAAGAGAGCGTATTTATGGCAACAATCACATCGACGGTCCCAAGGCCGAACACGGTACCCACGTAGCAGGTATTATTGGCGCCACCAACAATGAATTTGGAATCAATGGTATTTCCAGCTCAGCGAAGTTGATGATTGTGCGCTGCGTTCCTGGCGGTGATGAGCGCGATAAAGATGTTGCAAATGCTATTCGCTATGCTGTAGATAATGGCGCGAAAATTATCAATATGTCCTTTGGAAAATCTTATTCTCCAAACAAAGATGTGGTGGATGAAGCAGTGAGATACGCGGAAAGCAAAGGAGTATTGTTAGTTCATGCAGCAGGCAATGACAGCAAGAATATTGATAAGGCCGATAATTTTCCTAACAAGAAATACTTGGATGGAAAATCTTGTTCTACTTGGTTAGAAGTAGGTGCAAGTGGATCAAGTAAAGAAGCATTGGTAGCTCCATTCAGCAATTATGGCAAAAAGAGCGTAGATGTATTTGCTCCGGGTGTAGATGTATATAGCACCATGACAGGTGATTCTTATAAAAAAGAAAGTGGAACTTCAATGGCCGCTCCTGTGACTGCCGGCGTTGCAGCTGCATTGTGGTCTTACTATCCTAACCTCACAGCTCAGCAAGTGAAAGAAATTATTATGAAGTCGGCTGTGCCTTACAAAAAATTGAAAGTAACACTCCCTGGCAGTGAAACAGAAGAAAAGCCCGAAGGGAAGAAAATCGCCTTCGGAAGTCTAAGCAGAACCGGCGCGGTTGTGAATCTCTACCAAGCAATGTTGATGGCGGAGAAAATGAAATAGAACGAGAACAAGAACAAGAACGAGAACGAGAACAAGAACGAGAACGAGATTCAGAATTCAGAATTCAGAATTCAGAATTCAAAACGGAGAGAGCTCTACTTCGTTGCCTTCTTGTAGTATCGGATATAATCGATGTCCATTGAGATTGGGAAAAGATCGGGTTTGTCGGGGCCATCGGGAGTTTTCTTGACACTGACATTTGAAATAATTTGCATAGGATCCCGTGGGAATGGAGTTTCTTCCAATCTCGCGGGATTCTTCCTTTTTACAAAGTCCTCGCAAACTTTACCTATTCCACGCATTCCTTTGTATCGATAGAGTGTTCTTCGCAGTTTGCCGTCGGCCCACCATTCTATTTTACACTCATCCCATACACAGGTGAAAGTGTGGAAGCCTTCGCTCATATCTTCACCGAGATAACCTTCGATGCTCATCCGACCATTGTAGTGAACGGTCATGTTGTGCCATCTGCAAAGGCGCCCTTCATTATACATCATTTTTAAAGGGCCTTTTACATCCCAATATTCAAAAACGTCAATTTCATTATTCACCCCTTCCTTTTCACCATACATCCAAAAGGCAGAGTTTAAACCTTTTGATTTGGGCAAACGGCAACGTATCTCATACATTCCAAAATCAAAATATTGTTTGGACATTATCTCGCCGCTGGAATGGGTATGATTTCCTTTTCTTTCTTTCATACCATCTTTTATCCAGATCCAAAAAGGCCTGTCGTACATCGTATCATTCTTTAATACCAAGCGACAAAGTCCATGATGAACTTCTACATTACTTTTCGAATACCACACATAGTTGGAACCTTGATCTGGATCACGCGGAATACCTTCTACGACATGCCATTTGGACTCATCAATCTTATCTCCATCAAACTCATCACCGAAGGCGAGCACCCAACGTTCGTTCTCGCCTGCTGCATTTTTTCTCACCAAGGTATCCTGCCCCACAGATATCAAAGGCAGCATTAAAATAGAAAGTAGTAATGATCTCATAGAAACAAAGATAGGAAAACTAGCGACTAGCGACGGAGCGACGGAGGGACGGAGGGACTATTTATATTAACTAACCCGTTTAGTGGATTGAAATGTGTTTCTCCACGGCCAGCACCAACCCTTCGACAAAGCTCAGGGCATGCCTTCGACTCCAAAAATTATCATCGCTTACGCTCGATAATTTTTTACGCTCAGGGGCCGGGCTGTTTGAATCAATAAAAGGGCAAAAAAGAGAAGGGGTTTGTGCAGTCCGTGGCTAGACTTGATTCAATCCGCTAAACGGGTTAACTAGTAACTAATTTCCAAAAATGGTACCTCAGTAACTCAGTCGCTCAGTACCTCCGTCGCTCCGTCGTTTTTGTCGCTAAATTAATATATTTGTGCTAAATTTATATATCTTTGACTTATGGATGATATAAAATGCCCAAAATGTGAGTCCTATCGAGTGATAAAAAGCGGGATTATCAAGGATCGACAGCGATATAATTGCAAGAATTGTAACTACTTCTTTACCGTTGAGAAGCTCGGGAAACGCATCGACTCCTATTATGTCACCAAGGCATTGCAGCTATATATCGAAGGGCTATCCTATCGAGAAATCGAACGTTTGCTCGGTGTGAGTCATGTCTCTGTTATGAATTGGGTAAAGCAATACGGACTTACCAAAGCCACCAATTCTCAATATCATCCAACTTACAAAATTCTCACGCACACTGAACTGGTGCATTACCTCAGCGATCGCAATCACCTCACCGGCGCCGGAGCCATCATCACCGAGGTCGGTGACAAATTCATGCTCATCAGGTGGGAAAGGTTTCGGGGGTAGAGGAAGATAGGAAAATAGGGAGATAGAAAGATAGAAAGAAAGATAGAAAGATAGAAAGATAGAAAGATGGGAAGATAGGGAGATAGGGAGATAGGAAGGTTCAATCTTCCAATCTTCCAATCTCTCGTTCTTGTTCTCGTTCTCGTTCTAAAAACTATATCATTACCATCCAACTACACGTTTCTTGTTTTTTCGGGTCAAAGGGATTCTATTTGGAGCGTCGAAAGTGATCAAGCGCGCTGATCTATATCGACCAAACCAAATAAACCAAACCAACCATGAAAAAAACACTGTTTTATATTTTGATCTTGTGTTTCATTGTGGGTTCCAGCACTATCTCCCACGCACAAGGCTCCGAACTCTACGGGTCAGGAATAAAATTCAAGCTCAATGAAGACGGTTCGAAATACGTAAGAATGATTACGTGGCATCAAATCTGGGCGCGCTATACTCAAAACAATGAAGGCTCAGCACGCCAAACCGTAGCACAAGACGAGACATTCGATATCGGTATCAGAAGGTCTCGTTTTTTGTTTTTAACCCAAATCAGCCCGCGATTCCTCATCGTACTTCATGCAGGGATCAACAATCAAACTTCATATACGGGCGGATACAATGCTACTGTTGATGGTAAAAAGCCTCAACTCTTCATGCACGACGTATGGAATGAATACAAGGTTTTTGACAAGCCAAAATTCAAACTCGACTTCGGAGCTGGTCTCCATTATTGGCATGGTGTGTCGCGTATGTCGAGCGCTTCTACACTCAACTTTCTCGCAATAGATGCTCCGATTTTTAACTGGTCAAACATCGAGGCTACCGATCAATTTGCACGATACATTGGTCTATACGCAAAAGGTAAGGTTGGCAAACTAGACTACCGCTTGCATGTGAGCGAACCTTTTCTAACCAACACCAACCGCACGTTGGCTGTTGGTACCGCGAACTATAGCCCACTCAATGTAGACAAGATTTACGCAGGGTACTTGAATTATCAATTCTTTGATCAAGAATCAAACGTACTTCCATTTACTGTTGGAACGTATGTAGGTTCAAAGAAAGTATTCAATATCGGCGCTGGCTTCTCGCTTAACAACGATGCGATGTGGAGCAAAAAAGAGACGTGGACAGGTAACGACTCCTTACTCTTCCACGATCAAAATCTTTTTGCTGTTGATGCCTTCCTTGATATTCCAATCAACAAAGAAAAAGGAACAGCTCTCACCACCTACCTCGTCAACTATATCTATGACTTCGGACCGAACTTCGTACGATCGATTGGTATCATGAATCCTGCAGCGGGAAATGCTGCAGGTGAAGGCGTATCAAGCTATCGCGGTAATGCAGTGCCGCTTATTGGCACTGGCAATATCCTTCATGGTGAGGTTGGTTTTCTTTTACCCAAAAGCAATTCAACCAAATTCAAATTACAACCATACACTGCCTTTACAATGTCCACATTCGAAGGCGTGAAAGATGCAGAAGGGGACGAACACGGAGTGCGCATTATCGACGCTGGAGCAAACATCTTCCTCGAAGGTCATCATGCTAAAATCACTTTAAACTATAGACATCGCCCTGATTTCAGCCAACTCAAACAGCCTGATTTCAGCGTCACCTATAAACCAGAAATCACTGTTCAATTTCAAGTGTATCTATAATTCATTACTAAAAAATAATTCATCATGTCAGCAGAAGCAAAACATAATAAAGGGATTTGGAGCGTCATTACCGCTTCATCCGTAGGTACACTCATTGAGTGGTACGACTTCTACATCTTCGGTAGTTTGGCTACCATCATCTCGATGCAGTTTTTTCCTGAGGACAAGGGTAGCGCAGCGCTGCTTTCTACCTTGGCGATATTCGCTGCAGGATTCATTGTACGCCCGTTCGGAGCGCTTGTGTTCGGTCGTCTCGGCGATATCGTAGGTCGAAAGTACACCTTCCTTCTAACGCTTGTTTTGATGGGCGGTTCAACCTTTGCCATTGGGTTAATTCCAAATTACAAAAGCATCGGCGTGGCTGCTCCTCTACTCGTCTTACTGCTTCGCCTCATTCAAGGTCTTGCATTAGGAGGAGAATATGGAGGTGCTGCTACCTATGTGGCCGAACACTCACCAGCAGCAAAACGTGGATTCTACACGAGCTGGATTCAAACCACTGCTACTCTTGGACTTTTCGTATCGCTCGGTGTGATTCTCATCACACGTCAAACAATGGGTGTGGAAGCATTTAATGATTGGGGTTGGAGAATTCCATTTCTAGTGAGTGCAGCACTCGTGATCCTTTCCATCTACATCCGCTTGAAGATGAACGAATCGCCTTTGTTTTCAAAACTAAAGGCAGAAGGAAAAACTTCTACCAACCCACTAAAGGAGAGTTTTACAAAAAGAGACAATCTCAAAATGGTATTACTCGCACTCTTTGGAGCTGTAATGGGCCAAGGGGTAATTTGGTACACCGGACAATTCTATGCGCAATCATTCATAGAAAACGTTTGTAAAATCGACTTTGGACAATCACGTACCATCCTACTTTGGGCCATCGCATTCGCTACTCCATTCTTCGTTGTTTTCGGCGCACTTAGCGACCGGGTGGGAAGAAAGTGGATTATGATGACTGGTATGTTCCTTGGCATCATCGCTTATCGCCCGATATACCAACACTTCCTCGACATTACAAGCGATAAAAACAAAACCGAAATTGTAGAACAAAAAGAAGTGGTACGTACAGCTACCCTTGCTTCCAACAATGTTGATTCGCTGATCAAAACGGTAACCATCAAACACTACACGGACGGCGCCAAATTCACAGAAACAATTTCAGACTCATTGTATGTTGCTACTGGAAAAGGAGCTTTGAAGCCTGTTGTGAAAATTGAAAAGAATGTAGGAAGTGGCGACTACTGGACTATCATCTTCTTGATTTTTGTTCAAGTACTCTTTGTCACTATGGTGTACGGCCCCATCGCTGCATTCTTGGTTGAATTGTTCCCAACACGAATTCGATACACTTCAATGTCATTGCCATATCACATTGGTAATGGCGTCTTTGGAGGATTGGTACCATTCATCAGTACATTGATCATTGAATACACAAAGACTCCAGAAAATCCAACAGGAACGCCGCTCGCAGGATTGTGGTATCCCATTGCCGTAGCTGCGATATGCCTTGTAATTGGTACACTTTATCTATCCAATAAAGTAGATGAAAATGTACGCGACGATGAAAATGAATACATTCACAATTAAGCTTTAACACCATGAACGCAATAAAAAGACTCCTTGGTATTCTCTGGTTTGTAACCGGACCAGCTGTTCTAGGCTTCCTTATTTACGAAGCCGTAAAAAAGAATGCATTACCCACTAGCACCTCAAATGACGTTTTGCAGTGGTCGATAATTATCGGTATATTTATTCCCATTGCCATTGGGTTTATGATCTTCGGATATTATTCGGTCAAGGGCTATTATGACCTTGATGATAAATAAAGCATGAAATGAAAGAGCGGAATTCCAGACAGAAGTTGATTGCGTTGGCCATCGCCGCAGCGGTATTGCTCAATATACCTATGCTCGAAACAGCCAATAAAAAATCACTTGTGCTTGGTTTTCCGCTCCTTTATTTTTATGTCTTCACTGTTTGGGCGATTCTGATTTTTTTACTTTATAAACTTTCTAAAAAATAAAGTAGATGAATCCGTGGATCGTAGTCATATCAGCCATCGTTTACCTAACTTTATTGTTCTTCATTGCCTTCCGATTTCAAAGAGCAGGCAGTCCAAAACGCTTCATCAATAAAGCATGGATCTATTCGCTATCGCTCGGTGTGTATTGTACGGCATGGACCTATTATGGCAGCGTGGGCAAAGCTTCGCGCGATGGAATTGACTTTCTGGCTGTATATATTGGCCCTACTCTACTCGCTCCTCTATGGTGGTTCATCTTGCGCAAGATGATTCGCATCAGTCAAGTGCAGCGTATTACAACGCTCGCAGACTTTATCTCATCGCGCTATGGTAAGAATATTTCGCTCGGAAGTATTGTTACCATATTCTGCTTTATAGGCATTATTCCTTATATCTCACTTCAATTGAAAGCCATCAGTGAGAGTTTCAATATTATCACAAATAATTATTTCACCTCATCATTCAACCCTTACTTTTCAGACACAGGTTTGATTGTATTGATTGTAATGGCGGTATTTACGGTTTTGTTTGGTGCCCGCCGCATCGAAACGCAAGAGCGTCATGAAGGAATGATGGCAGCTATAGCTTTTGAATCCATCGTAAAACTTCTTGCATTCCTTGCAATTGGGATCTTTGTTACCTATGGCATTTTTAATGGCTTCGGAGATCTGTTCCAACAAGCTCTTGAAAATCCCAAAACTACAGACCTACTTGTGATGCCAGAACAAACTGGCTATCGTGAATGGTTTTGGATAACAGTGCTCAGCGGATTGGCATTTATCCTTTTACCACGACAATTTCAAGTATCGGTTGTGGAGAACACCAATGAAAATCACATCAAAACATCGATGTGGGTTTTTCCTGGCTACCTTCTATTGATCAATCTATTCGTGCTGCCCGTGGCGATTGCCGGGCTTCTCATTTTTCAAAATCAATCTGCAAACTCTGATTACTACCTGCTGCAAATTCCAATGCATTACGGACAAAATGTATTGTCACTCATTATATTTATTGGAGGAATCAGCGCCGCCACTGGTATGATCATCGTAGAAACGATGGCATTAAGCACGATGTTTTCAAACAACCTCTTTATTCCACTCATTGTACAAAATGAAAAATTAAAATCAAACTTCCAACATAGAGTTAGCTCCCTCACTTTATGGAGTCGACGTTTCTCAATTATACTTGTACTTGTCCTCGCTTACTTGTATTATCATCAACTCAAGCAATATTACAGTTTGGTAAGTATTGGATTGATTTCTTTTGTGAGTGTAGCTCAATTTGCGCCAGCACTCATTGGTGGCATTTTTTGGAAAAAAGGAACAAAGGCAGGAGCTGTGGCAGGTATTCTTACAGGATTCATCATTTGGTTTTATACGCTGGTGATTCCTTCATTTACGATTGAAAATCCAATCGGCATCTCCATAATAGAAAACGGTCCTTTTGGGTTGAGCTTTCTTCGTCCTTCTGCGCTGTTCGGCCTTGAAGGGTTCAGCCCTATTGCCCATGCAATGTTTTGGAGCATCTTGTTCAATATCGTAGCCTATATCGTGGTGAGCTTTTACACCAAACAAAATGTCATCGAGAAAAATCAAAGCGAAGTATTCGTAGATATTTTTAAATACTCTGCTATTTATGAAAGCACAGTGGTACTGAAAGGCAAAGCGAGTTTGCCCGATATTCAAAAAACCTTATCACAATTTTTTGGAGAAGAACGCTCACGACAAGTGATTAGGCTTTTTGCAAAGAAATACGACATCGACATCAGCGATCCTTCGCAGCAAGCGGATCCCAGAATCATTGCGTATGCAGAACGTTTGCTCGGTGGGGTGATTGGCAGTGCCTCCGCACGCATGATGATGTCATCCATTGTAGATGAAGAAGAAATTCGAATTGACGAGGTGGTTTCTATTTTAAAAGAATCTCAACAAATACTGTCCACCAACCGAGAACTCACCAGAAAGTCGAATGAACTTAAAGAAGCCTTGGATGAGCTCGCTGAGCTCAACTACAAACTCAAGGAAAATGATCAATTGAAGGATGACTTTCTTTCCACCGTTACTCACGAGCTCCGCACACCCATTACCTCGATCCGTGCATTCTCCGAAATTCTCTACGACAATCCTGATCTTGAAACAGAAGATCGCCAGCATTACCTCGGAATCGTAATTAAAGAAACAGAGCGCCTTACAAGATTAATCTCACAAGTCTTAGACCTCGAACGCTACGAATCGGGCCGCCAAAAGTTAACGCTTACCAAAGTCTCTGTAGATATGCTTATTGGAGAAAGCCTTGAAGCGTTAGACCAATTGATAAAAGAAAAGAACATTCAAATTCAAATTAATAACCGTTTGGAAAACCAAGTCATCTTCTGCGATGAAGACAAGATGATCCAAGTTTTTCTCAACTTATTTTCCAATGCATTAAAATTCATCGAACCCAATATTGGAAAGGTCACTGTACATGCTTTTCAGAGTAATGGATTCGTTACGTTTCAGGTAGAAGACAATGGAAAGGGCATTCCTACCGAACAACAAGAAATGATTTTTGAGAAATTTTTTCAAGCAAAAAATCAATTGATGCGCAAGCCCAAAGGAACGGGATTGGGATTGGCTATTTGTAAAAAAATAATGGATATTCATAAAGGCAGCATCACCGTGACCAGCGCTGAAGGGGTAGGCACAACTTTTAGTTTTTCTATTCCTATCCACCTTGATGAAATCATACGACAAGAAACACAAAACGAAACACAAGCATAGAAGACATGAAGAAGACGGGAAAAATACTCATTGTGGACGACGAACCGAATATCCTATTGTCGTTAGACTTTTTGATGCGCCGCAATGGCCATGTGGTATTCATTGCGCGCAACGGCACCGAAGCCATGGAAATACTTGGGAAAGAAACTCCCAACCTTGTACTGCTCGATATTATGATGCCCGATGTGGACGGCTATCAGATTTGTAGTCATATTAAATCCACAGATTCTCTATCTCATACCAAAGTGATTTTCCTCTCCGCAAAATCCAAAGAAAGTGATGTGCAATATGGACTCAGCTTAGGTGCTGATGCCTATCTCACTAAACCTTTTAGTACCAGAACACTCACTCAAAAGATAGAGGAATTATTATAACCAAAACACCAAAACCATGAGCAACTACCATGTGGAATATCGGAAAAGCCTCGACACTCCTGAGGCATTCTGGGCCGCTCAGGCCGCTCGCATCAATTGGTTCAAACAGCCCGAGAAAATTCTCTCGCAAAACAAAAGAGGTTTTTATCGATGGTTTGAAGACGGAGAATTGAATACATGTTATCTCGCAGTAGATCAACATGTGGAACAAGGAAACGGACAGCGGACAGCACTTATCTATGATTCTCCTGTAACAGGAATCAAAGAGAAATATACCTATGCTGATCTTCAAAAGCATGTGTCGCGCCTCGCACATGCGATGCAACAGCATGGAGTGATCAAAGGTGATCGCGTGGTGATTTACATGCCCATGATACCTGAGGCTGTTTTCGCAATGCTCGCTTGCGCTCGCATTGGCGCAGTCCATAGCGTGGTGTTTGGTGGCTTCGCTCCTCACGAACTCGCAATCAGAATTGACGATGCGCAACCCAAAGTCGTGATTAGCGCCAACTATGGTGTGGAAGTCGATAAAAAAATAAATTACAAGCCTCTTCTGGACGACGCTATCGAAAAGGCCATCTTTAAGCCCAACCACACTGTCATCTATCAACGTGCAGGCGAACCTTGCCCACTTATCGAAGGACGCGATTTTGACTACAACGATTATATCTCTAGCGCCACAGAAACAGGCTGCGTTTCACTGAAAGGAACAGATCCACTTTACATTCTCTATACATCTGGCACAACAGGCAAACCAAAAGGTATTCTCCGTGACAATGGTGGACATGCGGTTGCTTTAAAATTCAGTTTGCACAATATCTATGGCATTCAACCGGGTGAAGTATTCTGGGCTGCCAGTGATGTCGGTTGGGTCGTAGGGCATTCATACATCGTATACGGACCATTGATGCATGGTTGCACCACAGTGCTCTATGAAGGTAAACCTGTGCGCACACCCGACGCTGGAGCATTTTGGCGAGTGATCCAAGAACATAAAGTAAATGTGCTCTTTACTGCACCGACCGCCATTCGCGCGATCAAAAAAGAGGATGATGAAGGAGCTTTACTTGCCAACTACAATCTATCCTCTTTAAGAACACTATTTCTTGCAGGCGAGCGATGCGATGTCGCTACCTACTTTTGGGCGAGCAATCTGCTCAACATTCCAGTGATCGACCATTGGTGGCAAACGGAAACAGGATGGCCTATCGTAGCGCCGACATTTGGTCCTATATCACATCCCACAATAAAACCGGGCAGTGCAGGTCGCCCGATGCCAGGTTACCAAATAGAAATTTTAAATGAGAATGGTGAAAAGCTCATCCCCAATCAAGAAGGATTTGTAGCCATTCGTCTTCCCTTGCCTCCTGGCTGTTTGCCGACCTTATACAACGACGATCAACGCTTTGTCAATTCATACCTCGATCAGTTCCCCGGCTATTATCTCACTGGGGATGGTGGTTATCTTGATGAAGAAAATTATCTCTTCATCATGGGCCGCGTTGACGATGTCATCAACGTTGCCGGACATCGCCTTTCCACAGGAGAAATGGAAGAGATGGTGAGTGGACACACTGCCGTAGCCGAGTGCGCTGTGATCGGAATGGCCGACGAACTCAAAGGGCAAATTCCATTGGCATTTGTTGTTCTTAAAGATGGTATTGCCATTCAAGAAAAAGAAATCGAAGCCCAACTCACCAAAATCATTCGTGAAAATATTGGAGCTGTAGCTTGTTTTAAAAATGTTCTCGTGGTAAAACGATTACCTAAAACACGCAGCGGAAAAATACTTCGACGCATCATGCGCTTCATCACTGATGGCGAACACTACGCCGTGCCTTCCACCATTGATGATCCGGTCATACTCACAGAAATACATGATTCTCTCAAAAAGAGAAGTATCGGAAAAGCATTTGAAAAAATTACTATATAACCAAAGAAATTAAAGCCATGTCATTCCAAATCAAAACCAACGAAGAATACGAAATCGCTTATAAGAAGAGCGTCAACGAACCAGAAGCATTCTGGAACGAAATAGCAGGCCATTACCAATGGCGCAAACCTTGGGAGAAAACGTTAGAGTGGAATTTTGAAGAACCACAAGTGAAATGGTTCATCAACGGGAAACTCAACATCACCGAAAACTGCCTCGACAGGCATCTTGAACAACGCGGTAATAAACTCGCGTTAATTTGGGAACCGAATGATCCGAAGGAAAAAGCGATTCGTTATACCTACCGCGAATTATATCAAAATGTAAATCGCATGGCCAATGTCCTAAAAAACATTGGTGTTCAAAAAGGAGATCGTGTGTGTATTTATCTGCCTATGATTCCCGAACTAGCATTCGCTACGCTTGCGTGCGCTCGTATCGGTGCGATACATAGTGTTGTATTTGCTGGATTCAGCGCCAATTCTGTTGCAGACCGCATCAATGATAGCCAGTGCAAATTCGTCATCACTTCAGATGGTTTGAATCGCGGCCCGAAACAAATCCCAACAAAGAGTGTAGTGGACGAAGCATTGGAACATTGCACCAGTGTAGAAAAAATGCTCGTTGTTGATCGCCTCGGTTGGCCCGTTACAATGGTCGCAGGACGTGATGTGTGGTATCATGAGGAATTAGCGAAAGTAAACGACCAATGTGAAGCTGAAGAAATGGATAGCGAAGATCCGCTATTTATTTTGTACACGAGTGGAAGCACTGGAAAGCCTAAGGGAGTGGTTCACACTTGCGGAGGATACATGGTGTATGCAGGCTATAGCTTTGCCAATGTTTTTCAATATAAAGAAAGTGATATTTATTGGTGCACTGCCGATGTGGGTTGGATCACAGGACATACTTATATCCTTTACGGACCGCTCTCACAAGGTGCCACTACGTTGATGTTTGAAGGCGTGCCCACCTATCCCGATCCGGGAAGATTTTGGCAAGTAGTGGACAAACACAGCGTCAATATTTTTTACACTGCACCCACTGCAATTCGTTCGCTAATGGCAAGTGGAGTAGATCACGTATTGGCATATTCTCTTCATAGTCTTCGTGTACTTGGAAGCGTTGGTGAACCGATCAATGAAGAAGCATGGCATTGGTATCATACTCACGTAGGCAAAGGAAAATGCCCGGTAGTAGATACATGGTGGCAAACAGAAACGGGCGGCATTATGATATCTGCATTGGCTGGTATATCAGAATTAAAACCGGCGCATGCGGGACTGCCGCTGCCAGGGGTGCAGCCCATCCTGGTGGATTCAGAAGGGAAAGAAATTGAAGGCAATGATGTAGAAGGATATCTCTGTATAAAATATCCGTGGCCATCGATGATCCGCACTACATACGGCGACCATGAGCGCTGTCGCATCAACTATTTCGCGACATATAAAAATTTATATTTCACCGGTGACGGAGCGCGTCGAGAAGCCAATGGCATGTTCCGCATCATTGGTCGCGTAGATGACGTGATCAACGTGAGCGGTCACCGCTTTGGTACTGCGGAAATAGAAAACGCCATTAACCAAAATAAAAAAGTAATCGAAAGCGCCGTAGTTGGCTATCCCCACGATATCAAAGGACAAGGCATCTATGCTTATGTTATTTTAAATGATTACGAAGGCAATAACAATAATCAAACTCGCGATGAAATCATCGAGAGTGTGGTAGAACACATCGGCCGCATTGCCAAGCCTGATAAGATTCAATTCGTGACAGGCCTGCCGAAGACACGTAGCGGAAAAATCATGCGACGCATTCTCCGAAAAGTGGCAGAAGGCGAAATCAACTCCCTCGGCGACACCACCACCCTACTCGACCCACTAGTAGTAGAAGAGATCGTTGCCAATAGGCTAGTAGGCTAGTAGGCCAGTAGGCTAGTAGGCTAGTAGGCCAGTAGGCTAGTAGGCTAGTAGGCTAGTAGGCTAGTAGGCCAGTAGGCTAGTAGGCTAGTAGGCCAGCGAATGGAGTAATAAGTTAATGGTAGATACGGATTATCTTATTACCACGATGTGCCCTGTGGATTCGTGGATTTCGATGCCGCGGGTGGCGCGGAATTGATAGATGTAAATGCCATCGGGTATGAAGTATTCTCCTCCGGCGTGATTGCCTGTCCAAGCTTGGGTGCTATCGCTGGATTCAAAGACTGTTTGTCCCCAACGATTAAATACCTTTAGTAAAAAACTATCCGAATCGGGACCAATGACTTGAAATACGTCATTGGTTCCATCACCATCGGGTGTAAACGCATTGGGAATAAAAAAACGAAAATCTTCCAAAGCCTCCGGTTGCGGTTCAGTATCTTCATCGGGAACTTCCGGATCATCAACAGGGTCTTCTTCTTCCTCCTCGGTATCGCACGCGACAATTTCAACGCTGGCCTCTTGTGAGCAAGTGCCAATAGTTCTGGTAAGACTTATTGTACCCGCAGTCGAAACCTGAATACTCGGTGTGGATGCGCCTGTGCTCCAATCATAACTTGCTCCTGGAGCCGAAGCATTCAAGGTGACTGGACCATTGCAAAGATCATCTCCGACTAAACTTAGCGGAGGCATTGGAACAACAGAAACCATATCAATATACATGTATGGAAATGGCATGGTACCCGTGTTTTCAAAGCCCGATAACACCAAAATATCTTCTCCACCTTGGGCTACATAAGTTCCTGTAATTAATGTCCATTGGGTCGGATCAAATGCCACTGGTCCTTGCACGTGCGCACTCAATCCCAGTTCCATTGGGCTATCGAGAATAGGATTCGCCGTGAAGTATGCTCCCATGCTAGGAGCAACCTCTGGTGATTCCAAGGTGACGGAAGAATAAAAAGAAACACAGTATGAAGTACCCGCCACCATCGGTGACAGCAAACTAACTTGTACATATTCTGGGTTGCCTATACTTGCCTCGAGATTCAAATATTGATTCCCGTCAAAAGCGTCAATTGTGGATGGAGGAAAAAATACCGCACCTTCAAAACCTAAATCAGGGGTATTCTCTTGATCCAAGTCCAGATGTTGATTCCAATGTTGCGCGCACATCAATTCAGTGATAGGCAGAATACAATTATCCATCAGCTCGAAACTCGGGTTAGGAACCAAGTTCTGAGCACCCGCATTAAACGAATGAAAAAAGTGCAAAAGAATTATTATCCAAATACTTCTCATACCAAATGGACAAAAAAAGAAATCCAAAGGTTGTCCCCCCTTTCAATTATCCTATTATCTCATTACCCTATTATCCTATTACCCTATTACCCTATTATCCTATTACCCTATTATCTTATTACCCTATTATCTTATTATCCTATTACCCTATTACCTTATCTTTGCAGCATAAACAAATGAAAAAACAATAAACAACGTATGGCGATATCTCGTTATTCTGAAAAAAATGCAGCTAATTATCAAGAACTTAAAAATCTAAAAAACTATTCTTATCAGAAGATTCTCACCAAACTGCTAGATGACAAAACTATAAACGAATCAGTGAAAGTTGATCAAAGCTATCTGAATGAAATTGTGCTGTGGAAAGTAAATAGGTATGCAGCTTTTAGTGATAATATAATTGAACTACTTAATAGAATAAAGTCAGAAAAGTCTAAATCACTAAACGAAGACCTCACCAAAGAAGTCTTATCCTTATTGCTAAAGACTCCAGGTGTTCAATTGCCGATGGCTTCGACTATTCTAAGATTTATGAATCCTAAAATTTATCAAATCTATGATCAACGCGTGGGCAGGTTTATCGATCTTGAAAATCCAAACAGCGGAATTCAATCTGCTAAAAGCGAAGCTTTAATTGCAAAAACAATTGATTTTTATTTAAGATACCTTCAGCGCCTGAGAGAAATTTCAAAAGAAATAAATGTAGAGTTCGAACTCCTCGACCGCGTGCTCTACATCGCCGACAAAGACGAAAACAAAGACATCACTCTTAAAAAAAGATAACCGTCCCCCACTAGCCTACTAGCCTACTCTCTTACTGGCCTACTAGCACCCCGCACATATAAAACAACAAGCGGGCGCCAACGTTGCCGTTCCAGTCGTCTTCGCCAGGGGAAACTTCTACAAGGTCGAAACCAATTATCTCTTTACCGCTTTCTTTCAACTTGTGCATGAGATAGGTTGCCTCATCAAACCACAATCCGCCTGGAACAGGAGTTCCTGTATTTGGACAGAGTGTAGGATCAAGGCCGTCAATATCGAAGCTGATATGAACTTTATCAGGCAATTGTTCTACGATTTGATCACAGATATCTTTCCATGTAGCGCCCTCAAACTGGCTGCGGCGCATAGCAGCGTTGGTATGTACAAATACACGTCCGCCTTGTCCCGTGGCGACATCATTTTCCTGTTCGCAAAAATCCCTGATTCCAACTTGCACAATGCGACTTACCTGCGGTATTTGTAATGCATTGTACATAATAGAAGCGTGAGAGTAGGTAAAACCTTCAAAGGCAATTCTAAAGTCCATGTGTGCATCGACATGTAAAATACCAAATGATGCATGACGCTTCGCTTGTGCTCTGAAATAACCGAGCGGAGTGCTATGATCTCCACCTACCAATCCCACTTTCTTGCCCTGCTCCATCCAATAAGAGCAAGTAGCCTCTACCCACTGATTCATCGTTTCACAAGCAGCGTTGATTTCGGCTTGCATCTTCTGCGCCTCAGGGTCGGTTTCCACCTCCACACCATCTTCATACATAGCAATGATCTCCTGAGCTTTCTCCTTCATGATATCCGACAGATTCGCCAGATCCTCAGGCACTTCAATCATCGCTACACCTTTCTTCCATAGATTAGGAAATTCAGGATGAAAAAGATCTACCTGAAAGCTAGCTTCCATAATATGATCAGGTCCTCCTGAGGCTCCCGAACCATAAGACACCGTCACCTCCCATGGCACTGGCACTAATACAATGTCAGCTTCCTCTGGTGTAAATGGAAGTCCATAAATATTGCTATCGGTAAGCGCCGCACCATTCGGGTCAAACGCCTTGATCTTTTCTTCTTTTGTCATGCCGCAAAAGTAAGGAATCAAAATGAATGGAACATTACTCCCTTATTTAGATAGTTTTACTATCATTAACAAAAGTTATCAAACCATTCAAGAAAGTATTAGTTTATTTGTACATGCAGAAAATTTTAGAGCATTATACTGTTAGTCTCGACAAAGCACTGTATGCGAAAGATCCTGTATCTTCCGATATAGGAAAGGAAATTTTGCGTGAATCGGTCAAAATCCTCGCCCGCGAAGGCTTGGATGCATTCACGTTTAAGAAACTCGCTATTGCAATGTCTTCCACAGAGACAACGGTTTATCGCTACTTCAACAATAAACATCAACTGGTGATGTACCTCAGTTCTTGGTATTGGACGCAGTTAGAATGGAAAATTGTATTCGCTACGGCTAATATTCCTGACCCAAAAGAACAACTCTTGAGGGTGATTGAGGTGCTTTCAGAAAAAGCACAGCATGATCCTCGTTCCAGTCTTGTGAATGAAGAGCTCGTACAAAAAATCGTAACCCGCGATGCATATAAAGTATTTGAAATTTCGTGGGAAAATGATTCGCAAAAGAAAGGTTATTATAAAGCCTTTCAAGATTTGAATGACCGAATTGCGGACATCATTCATCGTTGTGATAAAAACTATAAATTCAGTCGAGCACTGGCAACAACGCTCGTTGAAACAGCCCAACGACAAATGTGCTTCCGAAATGACCTTCCACATCTCACCGATGTTGGGAAATCGGAAAAACAAACTCAAGATTTTTTAAACTCATTGGTTTATAACATTACAAAATAAAATGGCCGACGGCACTTCCAACTCATCCGCAGTCAAGCGGTTTTTCAGACTTATCGCTCTCGAAAAAGTCGATATTCAAAACATTATCATCTTCGCAGTCTTCAGTGGATTGATCAACCTGTCGCTACCTCTGGGTATTCAGGCCATTATCAATTTCCTCAACTCTGGAGAGATTAGCACTTCGTGGGCGCTGCTGCTCGTCTTCGTTGTACTTGGTGTAGCACTTGTCGGATTCTTGCAAATCAAACAATTGGCAATCACCGAGACCATCGAACAACGTGTATTTGCTAAAGCAGCTTTCGACTTCGCTTTCAGAATACCACGCATCAAGCAGAATGCTGTTCAAAATAAATATGTACCTGAATTGGTAAACCGATTCTTCGAGGTACTCACGGTTCAAAAGGGTCTTTCAAAAATTTTGATCGACTTTTCCTCTGCTGCACTACAAATAATTTTCGGTTTGATATTGCTTTCGCTCTA
The DNA here is from genome assembly GCA_964428835.1 of uncultured Comamonadaceae bacterium. GTDB lineage: Bacteria > Bacteroidota > Bacteroidia > Flavobacteriales_D > Sanyastnellaceae > JAIXWP01. Next base: position 25,703 of record CAYRZQ010000038.1, read on the forward strand.
TCACCCGATGTTCATTCTTTTGGGTATAGGTCTCGTACTCCTTCTATATGTGATCTTCCGTGTTACAGGCCCAGCTGGTCTTCGAACTTCACTCGAAGAGTCAAAATATAAATTCGAAGTAGCTCACTGGCTCGAAGAAATTGGAAGAACAATGAATACTTTCAAACTCATTGGTAACTCCGAACTTCCAGTTAAGCGTACCGACGAGCTTGTATCAGGCTATCTCAAGGCTCGCAAAAAACACTTCCGCATCCTCGTGTGGCAGTTTAAAGGAATGATCGTTTTCAAAGTTGTAGTGGCCGCAGGTCTTTTGACGCTCGGGTCACTTCTAGTGATCGACCGTCAAATAAACATCGGTCAGTTTGTGGCAGCAGAAGTTATCATCATTATGCTTATTGGTGCAGTAGAAAAGCTCATCCTAAGCATGGATACCATTTATGACTTGCTCACAGCGTTGGAAAAAATTGGAACGGTAACCGACCTACCAGTTGAGGAAGATAAAGGAACAGATCTTCGAGATACAAACTGTGACAACGGATTGAATATTCGTTTTAACAATGTAGCTTTCTCATACCCAGATGGCGATGAAGAAGTGTTGAAAGGTGCCAGCTTGGAAATTATTTCTGGACATCGCGTCTGTATCAGCGGACCTAATGGCGTAGGTAAGACGACTCTGCTAAAATTACTCACTGGTATCTATGACTCGTTTTCTGGTACTATTACTCTTAATGGACTTCCATTCAGAAGCTTGAGAATCGAAGCGCTGCGTTCTATCATAGGAGACAATCTTAATGATACCGATGTATTCAAAGGCTCTCTTTTTGAAAACATCCAAGCAGGCAGACCAAACATTACCAAAGACCGTGTAATGTGGGCGCTGCGCCAAGTACAGCTTGATGAATTCGTTTCGTCTCACCCCACAGGACTCGAAACGCCGATTGATCCAGAAGGCAAACGACTTTCCAAAACAATTACAAGAAAAATAGTACTGGCCCGCGCAATAGTTGATAATCCTAAGATTCTTCTTTTAGAAGATAATCTTTCCAACCTAAAAAATGATGAACGCGAATTAATCTACAACAATATCCTATCAAAACAACACGGTTGGACGGTTATCATCGTGAGTAATGATGAGATTGTTGCTAATAAATGCGACGATCGCTATGTAATGGATAATGGTGTTATTTTAAATTAATAAGAAAATGCTAGACATATCAAATAAAGAAAGTGTATCACACAGGCTTGATAAATCAAAACTAAAGGCCTTTGGTGAAATACATCAAGTAAGTAGCAGTAAAATGCTCAAGCGCTGGCTCTACATTATTTTCGGTATTTTGATTGGTATCCTGTTTCTCCCTTGGACACAGAATATCCAATCCGTTGGACTTGTCACCGCGCTCAATCCAGAACAACGCCCCCAAACTGTAAATACTATTATTGGCGGACAGATTGCGAAATGGTTTGTTCAGGAAGGTGACTTCGTCAAAAAAGGTGACACTATCATGTACATTACCGAGATCAAGGACGATTACTTTGACCCAAATCTTTTGGTGAATGTAGAATCTCAAATCAAAGCGAAAGAAAGCTCAGTGAATTCATACATGGAAAAGGTTCGTGCGCTCGATCAACAAATCGATGCTTTGATTGCGAACAAAGAGTTCAAACTGCAACAAGCGCAAAACAAGTTAAAGCAGGCCTATCTCAAGGTAAAGAGTGATAGTATTGAATACGAAGCTGCCCGAAACAACCTCGTGGTAGCCGAAGATCAGTTGAAGCGATTTGAAGAACTTTTCAAAAAAGATCTGGTATCGAGAACTGAATTTGAAGGACGTAAAGTGGCACTTCAAAATGCCACAGCAAAATCAATTGATGCCGAAAATAAATTATTGATTTCCAAAAATGAAATCCTTGTAGCTCGCACCGAACTGAATACCATTGATAGCGAGTTTCGAGATAAAATCGGTAAAGCTGAATCTGATAAATTCGCTTCGCTTTCATCCATGTATGACGCAGAAGCGCAAGTGACGAAGTTGCAAAACACTTATGTAAACTACGATCGCCGCAGTGGGTTCTATTTCATCACCGCACCTCAAGATGGCTATATTACACAAGCCATTACAACAGGTATCGGTGAGACCATCAAAGAAGGCGATGAAGTGGTAAGTATCATGCCTGCAAAAATTGATATGGCCGTAGAAATGTTTGTGGATCCAATGGACTTACCTCTTATTAAAGTTGGACAAAAAGTAAGATACATTTTCGATGGATGGCCTGCCTTCGTATTTAGTGGATGGCCAAATGCTTCCTTTGGTACCTTTGGAGGTAAAGTATATGCTATCGATAATTTCATAAGTGCCAATGGAAAATACCGTATGCTTGTAATTCCTGACCCAGCAGAACTTCCTTGGCCGGAAGGTCTGCGCGTGGGCACTGGCGCCAATGGTATCGCACTCTTAAAAGACGTTCCAATCTGGTATGAACTATGGCGTCAATTCAATGGATTCCCGCCAGACTATTATACAGGTAATCGCAAAGAAGTGGACAAATCATCTTCTAAAAAAGAGGAGAAAAAATAATGATGCGTTTTAGAAATATCACACTACTTCTCCTCTGCTCTGCCTTTGCTTTCAATCTTTCAGCACAACGAGACAGCATCGTCTCGTTGCCGTTGCAGGAGTTTCTAAATATCGTTCGCACTTATCACCCTATGGCCTTAAGTGCAGAACTACAATTAGATAATGCAGAGAGTTTTGAAAGACGAGCCAGAGGGGCTTTCGATCCAAAGCTAGAAGCCAACTTCAATGAGAAGTTTTATAAAGAAACTTCATACTTCTCTGAAGCGAGCTCCATGCTGAAATTACCGACGCGCAGCCCTCTTTCTTTGAAAGCTGGTTACGATCTCAACAGCGGTGCTTTTCTTGATCAAAGTAAAGTAACTCCCGATGATGGACTCATCACAGCGGGGCTGAGCATGCCTTTACTACAAGGGCTGCTTATCGATGAACGTCGCACTGCGATGCGCGTTTCTCAAGCATTTGAAGAATTCTCAATTGCCGAGCGCGCTTCTATGTACAACCAACTCATCTTCGAATCATACGGAGCTTATTGGAATTGGTGGTCAAGCGTTGAGAAAAGAAGAATTGCACAAGAAATGCTCGATATCGCTACCATTCGATTCGACGCTGTTAAACAACGCGCTCTTGCCGGCGACCGCCCATTCATCGACACTGTTGAAGCCTATCTTCAAGTTCAGTTGCGTCAACAACAACTGCTCGAAAATATCACCATAGAAGTGAAGTCACGCTTTTTCTTAAGTGGTTTTTTATGGTATAATGATGACACCTCTTCGATTCCAACAGGACTTATCATCAGCGAAAAAGCCATTCCCGAAAACCCACTGGGACAATTGCCTCCTGAGTTGATGACTATATCTCGTTCTCAGATATTAACTACTATCGATACCTCGCATCCTATCATTCTGGCAACCGATGCGAAGATTAAACAAATGGAAGCAGAGGCGCGATGGAAACAAGAAAAGCTCTTGCCAAAATTAGATGTGGATTACAACTTCCTCAACACGGGAATGATCAACGCAGATGATATAATGTTCTCTACTCGCAACTATAAATGGGGATTGAATTTTAGTTTCCCCATTTTCTTAAGAGAAGCGCGCGGTGACCTCCAATTGACGCGCATTAAAATTGCAGAGAACAATTACATCCGAGATTTGAAAGCAGTTGAACTGAGTAATAAGGCGAACGCCGCTTTTACCAATGTCGCTCTTATACGCGACCAAACAAACGTGGCTCGAGCAAACGTTGCAAATTATAGAACATTACTCGAAGCAGAACGCCTTCGCTTCTTCAATGGAGAAAGCTCTCTATTCATCGTAAATCAGCGTGAAATGCAACTAGCAGATGCTCAAAATAAACTCGTAGATTTACAAAGCAAGCTCGAAATGGCAAGTGCAGAAGTGTTATATTTCCTCGGACAATTGAAATAATTTAAAACAATACACCATGATCGTCATACACATTATTACCAAAAAAGAAGAGCAATTGAACCAAATTGCTGAATGGTTGATTAAGGAAAAGCTAGTGCATGGCGGAGTGGATATTGATTATCAAGACACATTCGTGCTCAACGAAAAAGAGGAACTCGTGCGCACAACTACCTACAAAATGCAAGCGCGCACCAAAGGTCTTCTTTTCAACCTAATAGAATCGGGCCTACGAAGCAATTTCCATCAAGACACCCCCTATCTCTACAGCACCCCCATCGTCAATATGGACCGCATACAATCAAAAGAATTGGTTGAAAGCACGCTGAAAATCTAGCGACTAAGCGACGGAGCGACTAGAATTACTTCATTCCTTTGTTCCCCTGTTCTTGTTCCTGTTCTTGTTCTTGTTCTTGTTCTTGTTCTTGTTCTTGTTCTTGTTCCTGTTCTTGTTCTTGTTCCTGTTCTTGTTCTTGTTCCTTCATCTCGTCGCTTTGTCGCTTTTCCCTATCTTTGTTTCATGCATTGGTTTTATTATTCAGGCGACATAAGGGATGCGGTGATAGAGCCGGATGAGGAAGAACAGCGTCATATTCGTGCGCTGCGAATTCGCGAAGGTGAAGAAGTTATTTGCACTGATGGAAAAGGCATTGTTCACCATTGTAAAGCAGAGTTCGGTAAAAAATCTACATCGTTTAGAATTATTCATTCTGAAGAAAAAAAAGAAAATGGAGCTAAACTTACCCTTGCCATTGCTCCCACAAAAAATATCGACCGCTTGGAATGGTTGATTGAAAAAGCTGTAGAAGTAGGTGTTCACGAGATTCTACTATTCAAAGGAGAACATTCCGAACGACCGCTTATCAAATTGGAGAGACTTCAACGTGTGGCTATTGCTGCCATGAAACAAAGTCAGCGAGCGATCTTACCACATATTTCTCCATTAGAAGAATTTCAAGCCATCATAGCGCATCCATGCAAGAATAAATATCTAGCACATTGCGTGGAAGACGCAGAAAAGAAATTATTGCAGAATATTCTCCCCAGCCAACAAGATGTATTGATTGCTATCGGACCTGAAGGTGATTTTTCAGTTAATGAAATTAAAACCGCAAAAATCAATGGCTTTCATGCAGTAAGTTTGGGCGACGCAAGATTGCGAACTGAGACTGCTGGACTTGCGGCAGTCTTTACTTTTTCACTTTTAAATCAAAAAGCATGATACGCTTTATTTTCCGTACAGCTGGTATGCTATTTATCGTAGCGCTCATCGCCGCCTATTTCACCAATCCTACCGCGGAAGATTTTAAGAAAGAAGTGAAAGCTCGCATGGAGAGCGAATTCAAAGAACACCTCGACAATCCAGCGCTCGCCTTGATTGCAGAAGAAGGAATGGAATTCGTGGCAGACCTCACTGAAAAAATGGTGACGAGAGATGAGTTTTATTTCTTCTCCATTTACACCCTAGAACTACCCACCGGTGACGAGAAATTCGTCGGAATTTTTGGAAAGTTTATACCGGTGTAGGCGAGGGAATAGGAATAAGAAATAGGAATAGGAAATAGGAATAGGAAATAGGAAATAGGAAATAGGAATAGGGAATAGGGAGTAGGAATAGGGGAAAAAAATAGCATTAAACTTAGGATTTGAAGACTTGGTATATTTTAGGCGCTTCTTCAAAAAACAAACTGGCCAAACCCCATCCCAAATCAGATCTTCTCGATAACGACCACCAGGTTTGGAGGAATAGTGTCCTACCAAGCCCCCTTTTCCTTGTTCCCCTGTTCCCCGGCCAGCCCATGAATGGGCAGGCTATTGAAATTATTCCAATTTCCAAAATCCAAATTCCTTGTTCTTTCCCCCTTGTTCCCTGTTCCCCCCGTTCCCTCCGTTCCCGTTCTATTTCTTCAATAACGCCAGGAACTTTTCCTTGTTTTCGAATATTACTATCACGTTGATGAGCAATAGTACGATTGCGATTGGAAGACCTTCAGGGGCTTGGAAAATGTGAGTAAGAAGAATTCCAACTACTGGAGGAAAAACGACAATCGCTCCGAAGGCGCGCGTGCGCGGAATCATGAAAAGAATGCCGCCGATCACCTCTACCACAGCAACTAGTGGCAATAACCAACCGATGGTCTTGAATGCCGCATACATCTTCAACATGTGGTCCGGCATATCTGCTGGCATCGGGATGTATTCGAAAATTTTATTTAGCCCCGCATTGATCATCATCAAACCAAAAAGGAAGCATAGGATATTGAGTACTTTTGTTTTCATGGGGGCAATGTAGTGAAAAAAGTTAAGCTCCGACAGCCACTAACATCTCTGCGATACTCTGCGCCCTCTGAGCCTCTGCGTTAAGAAAAGTTTTCGAATTAGGTCCGTTACTACGAATTGAAAGGCTGGCTTATAATAAGATTCCCTCGACCTAGAGCTTTGACTCTTTTTACCGCAGAGGCGCAGAGTTCGCAGAGTTCCGCAGAGAGGTTAATAGATAATGGAAAGCTTAATATTATCCCTTACCAGAAGCTTCTTCATTTAGCTTTGAAAATAATGCTTACAATTAAAAAAAACTCTGCGTTCCTCTGCGCCCTCTGCGTCTCTGCGTTAAGAAAAGTTTTCGAATTAGGTCCGTTACTACGAATTGAAAGGCTG
>CAYRZQ010000039.1:0-29892 GCA_964428835.1 uncultured Comamonadaceae bacterium
TCGTCGCTTCGTCCCTCGCCCCTCTCATTCGCCCCTCGCCCCTTTTCACTATCTTCGTCCCCTAAAACGTAACAGAGTATGTTATTACAAGGTGCGCCGGTGGAGCAATCGCTCGATATTATCGGATTGTTGATCAAAGGTGGAGTGGTGATGCTCATCCTCCTTCTATTGTCTATCGCGGCAATCATCATCATCGCAGAACGTTTGATGTTTATTGGAAAGAATGCCAAAATAGATGATAAGAGTCTTGAAACTTTAGCGTCGTTAATGGAGAAGAATGACAAAGCTGGAATGCGCGCCCTCTGCGAGAAGCGCGGTGACAGTTGGGGCAGAATCTTCAACTACGCAGCGATCACAGACGTTTCGACACCAGCCGAATTGGATAAGATTCTGGAAGACGCAGCGAATATTGAAGTTTCGCGTTTAGAAAAAGGATTGCACTATCTCTCTATGATTGCCGGTCTCGCGCCCCTCTTCGGTTTCGTCGGTACAATCATTGGGGTAATCACCATTTTCTTCGACATCTCTATCAGTTCTGATATCAGCATCTCCATTATCTCTGAAGGTCTTTACAAAAAGATGGTATTGTCCGCGGCAGGTCTTGTAGTCGGTATTTTGGCTTTCTCTGCATATCATTTGTTCCAACATCAAATCGATAAGTTCGTTTCGAATGTTCAGGAACACGCTTTGGTATTGAAAGTGGCTATGTCAAAAAAGAATAAGTAAAAATGAAGATCAATCGAAGACGTAAGGGCGCAGCGGAAGTGAGTACACATTCGCTGAATGACATTATGTTTTTCTTGCTGCTTTTCTTTTTGATCATTTCTACGATGACCAATCCCAACGTAGTGAAGGTGATGCTCCCCTCGGCGGCAGACAACAAAGAGAAAGAGTCGAAGCGCAACGTACAATTGACCGTTGATGCTCAAAAGAACTATTATATCGACGGTGAAATGATGAGTTTGGAACAACTCGAAGTGCGCCTCGAGGCCATCGCTAAAAAAGATCCTGAGGCTGCATGTGCGATCAACATCGAACGCACCTTGACAGTACAAGACTTGGTGGATGTGATGCAGATGGGTTCACGACACAATATTAAAATGTACCTCAAGACGGGCAAACCGTCGTAATCTTTATATCATGGAAATTCTTATTCTGGTAGTCTTCGTACTCGGCTACATTGCTATTGCCACAGAACATTCTATTAAAATTGATAAAGCAGCATCCGCACTCATCACGGGAGTGTTGTGCTGGTCGATATTGGTGGTAGGCGCCTCAGCGGTACCCGAACATTTGCTCGGTGATTACGGACACATGCTTTCAATGGAAGGCAAGGAGAGCATTCCACTCTATGAGTTTTTCGATCATCGCTTACTTCACCATTTGCAAGAGATAGCGGGAATCTTATTATTCCTTATGGGAGCAATGACGATTGTAGAAATTGTGGATGCACATGAAGGTTTCCGAGTCATAACGGATCGTATTCAATCGAAGAGCAAAGTGCGATTGATGTGGGTGATTGGAATTCTCACCTTCTTCCTATCAGCTGCACTTGATAATCTCACTACTGCCATAGTGATGGTGAGTCTTGTGCGCAAATTGATTGATGATCAAAAGACGCGTTGGTTTTTTGGTGGTATCATCGTGATCGCGGCGAATAGTGGTGGTGCATGGTCTCCCATAGGTGATGTGACTACGACGATGCTTTGGATTGGAAAACAAATTACGAGTGCGAGTATCATCAAAGAAATTTTCTTAGCGAGTTTGATGAATTTATTGGTTCCACTAATTGTACTATCATTCGTTCTAAAAGGAAATGTAACGCGTCCAGTTGTAGCGAATGATGAAGGAAAAGCCATTTCGGGCCGAGAGCGTTCATTGGCCTTTATTCTTGGTGTTGGGGGTTTGCTATTCGTTCCCATTTTCAAGAGCATAACCCACCTGCCTCCCTTCATGGGCATCATGTTCAGTTTGGGTATCTTATGGATTGTAACCGAAGTACTGCATGGGAAAAAGTCGGATGCAGAGAAATCCAAGTTGAGCGCATTGCATGCTTTGCGAAAGATTGATATGCCTTCCGTACTTTTCTTTTTAGGGATTTTATTGGCCGTGTCTGCCTTGCAAGACGTAGGTCACTTGCGCACTTTGGCGGGAGCTCTGAAAGATAGTCTAGGTAATGTCTATGCGATCAATATTGCTATTGGCGCTCTATCGGCGGTGGTAGACAATGTGCCTCTCGTTGCAGCGAGTATGAACATGTATGAAATAGTGCCAGCGCTCACAGGAGATGCCTGGAATGATATGTTTGTACAAGACGGACCTTTCTGGCATTTCTTGGCTTATTGTGCTGGAACAGGCGGCAGCATGTTGATCATCGGGTCTGCAGCAGGTGTAGCTGTGATGGGTTTAGAGAAAATCGACTTTATGTGGTATGTCAAGAATATAACTCTGTGGGCTTTGCTCGGATATCTAGCTGGTGCAGGAGTTTATATTTTGGAAATGATGATATTACATTGAGAACCGTCACTAACAATGGTCTTTGAATAAGTTCTGGGAGACCCGGAGAAGGATTCACAATTTCCACCGAATTTCGTCGTTGCAAGCCCACATGGGCCTTAGTTACTCTTAATTCGAAACAATATGGATTTGTTATTCTTTCTTCAAGACAATTTAACCGTAGGTGGTCAAGCAGCTAGCAACGCTGTCAATCTTCCAGATGCTCCTGTCGAGGAGGGTATTAACTGGCTCAATGAGTTTATCAAGGGAGCATACATCTATGTCCCACAAATAATATTAAGTATTGCTGCGGTTTACATTTTCTTTGAAAGAACTCAGGCCATTAATAAAGCCATGAAGGAAGAAGGGAACTTCATGGAGAAAATCAAGGAATATATCAATCAAGGTAAATTGGATAGCGCGCGTAATCTTTGCGCTACTACTCAAACGCCCGTGGCACGCATGATTGAGAAAGGTATCATGAGAATTGGTAAAGATATGAGCGATATAAAAGCTGCAATTGAAAACGTAGGTAAATTGGAAATTTATAACCTTGAAAAGAACGTCTCTTTCCTGGCGACTTCTTCTGGCGCAGCACCAATGCTTGGTTTCTTGGGTACAGTAATCGGTATGGTCGGAGTATTCCGTTCTATTCAGGTGAATGGTCCGGACCTCGCAAGTATGGGTGGTGATATGATGTTGGCGATGATCACAACAGTTGTCGGTTTGATTGTGGGTATCATCAGTTATGTCGCTTACAACACTCTTGTTGCCCGCATCGGCAAGGTGATTCATAAGATGGAAGCACGTGCCGTAGAATTCATCGACATCCTCGAACAACCTACCAATTAATACTCCACACTATGGATTTTGGAAGAAGAAATAAAGTGGCGGCGGAGGCAAACATGTCTTCGATCTCCGACTTGGTGTTCCTCTTGCTCATCTTCTTCATTGTGATGTCCACGATGGCGGTGAATGGAGAAATGGTAAATCTACCCAAGACGAGCACGGGTGAGTCAGTTGCTGGCGCGGCTTCTGTGACTATCACAAAAGACTTAAGGTATATGGTCAATAACACCGAAGTCACAAAGGAAGAGGTGAAAGATAAATTGACTGCATTGATGGCCGGAAAGCCCGATGATAAGCGCACCGTCATTCTCAACGTTGACAGAGATGTACCAACAGGAGAGACAATTGAACTTTTTTCAACTTTGAAGGTACTACGCTGCAATCCAGTGATTGCAACACGTACTAAAAAAGAAGAATAATGACAGAATCAAAATCACATAAGACCATAGCGGCCTCGGGGAGCATTGCGGTGCATGCAGCACTTGCAATTCTTTTGATGCTTGCGCTCAAAGATTGCGGAGGCGGCTCAGGAGGCGGCAATCAATACATGGCATTGAATGTGGCTGCTCTTGGCGACTCGGATATGGGAAGCGGAGAGGATCCAGGTGCTCCAGCTCCATCAGCGTCTGCTCCACAAGAACCGGTAGAAGAGGAGCAAGTAGAAACGCAAGAAGAGGCTCCAGTAGTAGCTCCAAAAACAGAAACTACCAAGCCCAAAGAAACAAAACCCAAAGAGACAAAACCAACGGAGACAAAGCCCAAGGAAACAACGAATAATACGGTGAATAGCGCCTTGGATGCCTTGAATAATAACAAACCCGGTGGTGGTAGTGGCGAAACAAAGCCCGGCGGAAACGAAGGTCGACCTGATGGATCTATTTCAGGTAAAGGTATTTTTAGCGGCGGTGGAGGAAGCGGGAATTGGAACTTGAGCGGACGTACCATGTCGAGCCCTCCTGCGTTGGATGAGCGACCTCAAAGCGAAGCCACAATTGTGGTATCTATTCTTGTGGACAGAACAGGAAAAGTCGTGAGTGCGAGTGTTCAGGACTACACAGGAGGAACAGAGGGAAGAGCGAAATTGGAAGAACTGGCCTTAAAAGCAGCACGTTCGGCTCGATTCTCAGCAAATCCTGATGCAACAATCAATCAGAAAGGAACGATCACCATCAACTTTAAGTTGAAATAATCACAAGACTTCAGCAACAGTAAATACAGAGCCTCCGATTAGGATCATATCTTTTTCGGAGGCTTTTTCTTTAGCAGCTTCAAAAGCCGAACGAACGCTCGGGTAAGTATCCCCAGTTAGTCCTTGAATAAGGGCTTGCTCTTGTAGCAAACCAGCATCCAAACCTCTTGGGATATCGGCTTTGCAGAAATAGTAAACTGCGTCTTTTGGAAGCAATCTCAACACAGACTGAATATCCTTGTCATTCACCATTCCAATCACAAAGTGAAGTCTTTCAAATTTTTGATCGCTTACTTGTTTCATCAAAATTTCAATACCGTCTACATTATGTCCTACATCAGCAACCGTCAATGGTGCATTGGATAAAACTTGCCAACGCCCCATGAGACCAGTGTTTTTAATGACATTTGCGAAGCCGTTGATGATTTGTCTATCATTTATTTTCCAACCTTTTTCTCTTAAGGTGAGCAAAGTCTGATAAGCCGTTCTTCTATTTTGATCTTGATAATATCCTTTAAGTTCCGATTGAGGTGGTTCTATTGTGGAAATGGAGGCATCAATCCACTGAACCGAATGTTCATTCGCTTTTTCAATTATTACCGAACGAACGTTCGGTTTCATTTCGCCTAGCACAATTGGGGTGTTGTGTTTGATAATCCCGGCTTTTTCGATGGCTATTTTTTCTAGAGTATCTCCGAGAAGATTCATGTGGTCCCATCCAATGTTTGTAATAGCACTTACTTCGGGGAGAATTACATTCGTCGAATCTAGCCTTCCTCCCAACCCTGTTTCGATGACCGCGATATCTACTTTTTCATTTTTAAAATACCAAAAGGAAAGTGCAATGGTCATTTCGAAAAATGACGGCTCAATGGAAGACCACTGTTGGCGGTATTTTTCTACAAAATCCACAATGGCTTCCCGTGTGATCATCTGACCATTGATTTTTATTCTTTCTCGAAAATCTTTTAAATGAGGAGAAGTGCAAAGGCCTACTTTATAGCCAGCTTCCTGGAGAGAACTAGCAATCAAATGCGAAGTGGAGCCTTTTCCATTGGTGCCTGCAATATGCACTGTCTTTAGATCTTTGTGAGGATTGCCAATGATTTCACAGAGAGCTATGGTATTTGACAAATCGGGCTTATAGGCTGCGGGACCTATTCTGTGAAACATCGGAAGCGCACTGTACAAATAGTCCAGTACTTCATCATAAGACATCATAAGGCTTATTTAATGAATGCAATTTTAGCTACATTCTCAGCATCCCCTTCATTTGTTGCAGAAAAGATGAGGTAGATCCCAGAAGCTGGACGTTCGCCATTAAAATTTTTACCGTTCCAGACTGCTCGCCCGCCTTCACTTTCAATTTCATTTACAATGTTTCCTTGCAAGTCTGTGATTTTAACGGTTGTTTGATAAGCAAGGCCGTCAATAATAATATCTCCTGTATAATCCTCGCGAACAGGATTAGGATATGCAATGACATTAGACATTTCATTGTCAAAATTGGTAGCACTACCAAAATAGGAGATTATTCCGAGTTCGGTTAAGAAGAAAACTTCACCTGTTCTTTGATTGATGGTAATATCTAAAATGTTGTTAGAGAGAATTGGACTATTGGCTGTGGTGAAATGGTGGATTTGTTGTTGACCATCTGCACTTACTAGGAAAACTCCGCTTGTTTGAGTTCCAATCCATTTTCTATTCCCTCCGTCGATTTCGATAGCGGTTATGGATTCTGTGCCAAGTAATTCTTGAATATTTCCTCCTTGTTCGATAAGTATGGGCTCTGCGTCGAATGAGTCGCTATTGAACACAGCGTCTTGATTATAAATAACGGATAAGCCTTGTAACGTGCCTATCCACAGCTCACCGTCCAGATCTTCTTTAATGCTAAGTACATCGTTGTTTGCGAGATTGCCGTTGCCTTCCGTGGCGGTGAGAAGTTTGAAATTATCATCACTGGTAGTGGTTAAAGTGCCATTTGGATTAAAGCCCAACAACCCACGACCCCTAACAATGGACCAAACGTAGCCAGACTGTCCAACTTCGATTTCAGTAATTCTGTCGTCAGTGGTGATCGTTGGAGAAAAGTTGTAGCCTGTGAATTGGCCATCTTTAGTCCTGCTGTGGATGGCAAGAGGACTGAGTGCATTATTCATCCATAAATTACCATCCAAATCAAAAGCAATTCCGCTTACTCCTACCCAGTCGTTAATGAAGGTGAGCGGACCAATGCGCAAGGTGCTATTGGTGTTATTAAATATGCTCACCACTTCATTGTCGTAAATTTCGATTAATCCTTCTTCCCAAGAACTTGCATAAACATGTTTGGTATCTGTTGGATCAATGGCCATGAAAATAATATCAAAAACGTTGACGCTAGAGTTAACTCCGGTAGGTGGAGGAATAACAGCCCAAGAAGAATTATCTAGATAGCTTATTGGTCTTGTAAAAAAATTATTACCCCAAAACCCTGAAACTCCTCCATGAGCCAGGTATAATTTATCATTGAAAGCTTGCATTCTAAAACCATCGGAGATGGCTGGACCATTGGGTAGAATCACAGATTCTTCTCCATTCGGAGCTCTTTTTAGCAAGCCTAAACTTTGATCGGTAATCCAATAATTTCCCTCACTATCTGTGATGAAACAGGTAGTCCTTATAAACTTGTCCTGATGAGTTTGGACATTCAAAGTGAGTTGCAAATTATCATTCATGATAAAGTAAGCATAGCTACCTGCAATGTTTAGCCCTTGGGGGGAGACGGAAAGCTTTTGAAAGAAAAGACCATTAAAGGTTTGAGCAGTGATCCATTCAGCTGACTCGAAATTATAGACGTAAATGATATCAGCTATAGAATTATTAACGATGCAAAAGAGTTTTCCATTATAAAATTCAAGATCATCAACATTGATACCTGTAATGGGTGGAGAGGGCATATAATCCCAATTGTCGTAATTCGCGAGAACCGCCTGATTTAGAGAGGCCCTCACGATTCCATCATTTAGTGCGGCGTAAATGAAGTTATTTTGAATGGCAACGTCATAAACAGGAGCTTGAGTTCCGTTGGGTCCAATGATATAGGTTTCTCTCACTTCATATCTTACGGGATCTACCACTACGATTCCAAATCCTGTGGAGAGATAAACCTTATCTCCTGCAGGGAGGATATTATAAATTCTCTTATTTCCAATCAGTGCACTAATTCGAATATCTGGAAGATTTCTTTTCACCCCGTTTCTGGTCACAAAATCGACATTGCCATTTTCATAGCCAACGATCAATTGATGATTTGTAAAGTCGTATTCCATAGCCGAAATGCGAACATCGCTTAGAACGTTGATTTTAGAATATCTTTCAATAGATCCTTCTGATTTGTCGTAGACGATGATTGAGGCATTAGAAGCAGCATAAATCTTATTGTCTTCGCCTTCACAAACATCTGATAGGCTGGTATAGGATAGATGGTCTCTCCAAGTTCCAACTGAAAAGTTGTCTTGTGCTAACGAATGTAGAAAACAAATAAATAAACCTATTAGGGTTAAGATATACTTCATAAGGGAGGCAAGTTCTTTAAAAAAACCGAAGCCCACAACGAAAAAATCGCGTTTTTCGTGTGTTAGGGGCTAAAAATAGGATGAAAACACGAGTATCTTCGCGCCATTGAATTTTTTTGATAAGTCCATGGAATACGATTTTCGTTCAATTGAAGCCAAGTGGCGAGCCAACTGGAAGGCACGCAGTACTTATAAAGTCACAGAATCCTCGGATCGCCCGAAATATTATGTGCTCGACATGTTTCCTTACCCGAGCGGGGCTGGTTTGCATGTGGGACATCCACTGGGGTATATAGCGAGTGATATTTTCGCTCGCTATAAGCGTCATCAAGGTTTCAATGTATTACACCCCATGGGTTATGATAGCTTTGGATTACCTGCTGAGCAATATGCGATTCAAACAGGCCAACATCCTGCCATCACCACAGCTCGCAACATTGAACGTTATCGCGAGCAATTGGACAAAATGGGATTTTGCTATGACTGGGATCGGGAGGTACGCACAAGTGATCCGTCATATTACAAATGGACGCAGTGGATATTTAAACTCATCTACAATTCTTGGTACAATAAGGATACAGACCGCGCTGAACCAATAGAGACACTGATTGCAATGTTTGAAGAAAACGGTAACTACAGTGTGAATGCATCGGTGGATGAGGATTGGCATAAGAATGTTGATCTTTCTAAATTCTTTTTTTCAAAAAATTGGGAAGGAGATTTTTCTGCCACGGACTGGAAGAGTATGAACGAGGAGCAGCAGCAGTTGATTTTGATGCAATATCGCCTCACGTATTTGGCGGATTCGGTCGTCAACTGGTGTCCTGCTTTAGGCACTGTGTTGGCCAATGATGAAATCAAAGATGGAGTGAGTGAACGTGGCGGGCATCCTGTTGTTCAAATGAAGATGCGTCAGTGGAGCATGCGCATCACTGCATACGCTCAAAGACTTTTGGATGGTCTAAATACTCTAGATTGGTCTGATAGCATTAAAGAGGTTCAGCGCAATTGGATTGGCCGCTCCGAAGGTGCTTCCGTTAGCTTCTTATTGGATCAACATGATCACGAAATTACAGTTTTCACCACACGTCCTGATACCATCTTTGGTGTGTCGTTTTTAACATTAGCACCCGAACACGAGTTGGTGAAATTGATTACTACCGACGAATATCGCGATGCAGTAGATGCATACATCACTGCGGCGCAACTCAAGACAGAGCGCGATCGACAGAGCGATGTAAAAAATGTCACCGGACAATTTACGGGAGCCTATGCGATTCATCCATTCACAGGTGATAAGATTCCAGTTTGGATTGGAGAATACGTGTTGGCTGGCTATGGTACAGGTGCTGTAATGGCTGTTCCTGCTGGTGATCAGCGCGATTTTGATTTTGCTAAAAAGTTCAATTTACCCATACCAAATATTTTTGAAGGTGTAGATATTAGTGAAAAGGCAGAGGCTTCGAAAGAAGTGAAGTTGGCGAATTCTTCATTCTTGAATGGTCTTTCATACAAAGATGCCATGAAGAAAGTGATTGAAGAAATCGAGAAGGGCGGCTTTGGAAAGGGTAAGGTTAATTACCGTTTGCGTGATGCTGTATTCAGCCGTCAGCGCTACTGGGGAGAGCCTTTCCCTGTTTATTACAAAAATGAAATACCGTACGTTTTAGAGGATTCACAATTGCCAGTAGTGTTGCCAGAAGTAGATAAGTATCTTCCAACAGAAGATGGTGAGCCACCATTGGCAAGGGCAAAAGATTGGACTCATTCAGGCTCTCGCCCCGAATACAACACAATGCCTGGGTGGGCGGGGAGCTCTTGGTATTTCCTAAGATATATGGACGCTTCCAATGAAAAGGAATTGGTGAGCACCGAAAAATCTAACTATTGGGGACAAGTGGATTTGTATGTCGGAGGCTCTGAGCACGGCACAGGTCACTTGTTGTACTCACGTTTTTGGACAAAAATTCTCCATGATCGTGGCTTCATTTCTTTTGATGAACCATTCAAAAAAATGATCAATCAAGGAATGATCTTGGGTAGAAGTAGCTTTGTGTATCGTATTAAAGACACGAACAAATTTGTGAGTGCCGATATGCGTGAAGGACACGTCACTCAAGCTTTATACGCGGATATTAGTTTGGTCGACAATGATGTTTTAGACGTAGAAGGTTTCAAGCAGTGGTTGCCTGAATATGCGAACGCAGAATTTATTTTCAATGCAGAAGGCAAGTATATCTGTGGCAGTGAAGTGGAAAAAATGTCGAAATCAAAATACAATGTTCAAACACCTGACGAGCTTGTAGAAAAGTTTGGTGCTGATACTTTGCGTTGTTATGAGATGTTCTTAGGACCTGTTGAGCAGAGCAAGCCTTGGGATACCAAAGGAATCAACGGTGTACATAATTTCTTGAGAAAGTTGTGGAGATTATATCATAATAGCGAGAATGTGTTCACACTTTCTGAAGAAGCAGCGACTAAGCCAGAGTTGAAAGTATTGCATAAAACGATTAAGAAAATCAATGATGATTTGAATCGTTTTTCATGGAATACTGTGGTAAGCACTTGTATGATTGCGGTGAATGAGTTGACAGATTTGAAATGTAACAAGCGCTCAATTCTTGAGCCGTTGGCCATATTGATATCGCCTTATGCTCCGCATATTGCTGAGGAGTTGTGGGAACGATTGGGGCATTCTGATAGCATTACCATTGCCGCTTGGCCTGCTTTGGAAGAGCAACACTTGCAGGATGATTCTTTTGAATACCCTGTTTCTTTCAATGGTAAGACACGCTACTTCGTGACGATGCCCATAGATGCTGCTCCCGCTGACGTTCAAGCCGCCGCCCTCGCACACGAGAAAGCTGCTCATTGGTTGGAAGGAAAAGAACCCAAGAAAATAATCGTAGTACCGAAGAGGATTGTGAATGTGGTGGTGTGATAATCGTTTTCCCTAGCTTTATTACATTTGCGCTATGAGCATTGTAACATTGAGTGAGTTTATCATGGAGCGTCAGGGAGATTTCCCTTATGCATCGGGCGACTTATCACGGTTGTTGAGTGATATTGGCATAGCAGCCAAGATTATCAACCACAAGGTGAATAAGGCGGGGCTTCAGGATATTTTGGGTGCTGTGGGCACTACAAATATTCAAGGCGAGACGCAGATGAAACTTGACGTATTCGCTGATAATGCATTGCTTAATGCTGTAAAATGGGGTGGTCAGGTATGTGGTGTGGGTAGTGAAGAGAATGAAAAATACACTGCCTTCGACTCGGAGGTCAACCGAAAATCCAAGTATGTGATGCTCTTTGACCCACTAGACGGGTCGTCCAACATTGATGTGAATGTTAGTATCGGCACTATCTTCAGTATTTTCAGAAGAAATAGTAGTGTGGGAGATTTGGCGAATATCAATGACTTCCTCCAACCCGGAGATCAACAAGTGGCTGCTGGGTATGTGATTTATGGTTCGAGCACCATGCTGGTCTATACAACAGGACATGGAGTTAATGGATTTACATTAGAGCCGAGCATTGGTGAGTTTTGTCTTTCGCATGAGAATATGAAAACACCTGAGGATGGAAAAATTTACTCTATCAATGAAGGCAACTTGATGACATGTAGTGAAGGAGTTCAGACTTATGTGAATTGGTGTAAGCAAACGGACAAGAAGACATCCAGACCTTACAGTGGACGTTATATTGGAAGCTTAGTTGCAGATTTTCATCGCAATTTGATCAAAGGTGGAATTTATATGTACCCAGGCACGACTGGATCTCCCAATGGGAAGTTGCGACTCATGTATGAAGCAAACCCATTAGCTTTTATTGTGGAACAAGCAGGTGGAAAGGCCTCTACTGGTAGTGGTCGCATACTGGAAGTGAAGCCGAAAGATTTACACCAGCGTGTGCCTTTATTTATTGGCTCTAAGAATATGGTGGAAAGAGTGGAGGCGTTGATTGCGGCTGAGAAAGCGAACGCTTAACATCATTTGTTAAAAATGATGAATAAGCCGCTTATATTTGTGGCTTAATATCTCTTTTTTGTGAGCGATAGTCTCGTTATCATACCTACTTACAACGAAATCGAAAACATCGAGCAGATGGTTCGTACCGTTTTTGGATTGCCAAAAGCTTTCCATGTTCTTATTGTAGATGATGGCAGTCCGGATGGCACGGCAGATGCGGTAAAGCGATTGCAACAAGAATTTCCTGAGTCGCTTCATCTCATGCAGCGAAAGGGCAAACTAGGGTTGGGAACAGCTTACATCGCAGGGTTCAAATGGGCTTTAGAGCTACACTACGAGTATATTTTTGAGATGGATTGTGACTTTTCACATGATCCAAAAGATTTATTGAGACTTTATGAGGGCTGCACCATCAAGGGTGGTGATGTGGCTGTTGGTTCTAGATACACCAAAGGTGGCCAAGTAGAAAACTGGCCATGGCATCGACTCTTCATCAGCAAGGGAGCAGGTATTTATGTAAATGTTGTTTTGGGATTGGGAGTGCGGGATGCAACAGCAGGTTTTGTTTGCTACCGCAGAGCAGTATTGCAAAAATTGAATTTGGATGGTATTCGATTTATAGGATATGCCTTTCAAATTGAAATGAAATATAAGTCTAAGAAGGCTGGATTTAAAATCGTAGAAGTGCCCATCTTATTTAAAGACCGCCTCTACGGTGTGAGTAAGATGAGCATGAATATTTTTAAAGAAGCTTTTGTTGGTGTGCTTCAAATGCGGTTCAGTTCAGATAAGTAAATTCCTATGAGCGGAAAAACCTGCCTCAATTGCGGACATAAAACACACGGAAAGTTTTGTTCTAATTGCGGACAGAAATCGGATACGCATCGCTTAGACTGGCATTACGTATGGCATGATCTACCGCATTCTTTTCTTCATTTAGATAAAGGGATATTCTACACTTTTAAGCAACTAACAACGCGTCCGGGTGTGACTATCAATGAATTTTTGGATGGGAAGAGATCTGCTCACTTTAGGCCATTGATGTACCTTATTATCACGGGAACTATTACTGGACTTATTTACCTCGGTGTACCTCAAAACAGTTTGCTAGCACAGGATGCCGAAACAGTAGACTTCATTACGAAGCTATCTCGTTTTCAAGGAAAGTACTTCAATCTTATTACAATTGGTTTCTTGCCTGTCACAGCTTTTTTGGCGTGGTTGTTTTATCGAAAGCATAGAAATTATGTGGAGTTGATGGTGACTTTGTTTTTTGTAACCGGGCATACCAACTTGATTGCCATCATTTCTTTATTAACCTACCCGATTGATAATTTGTATGTCACCGCGTTGATTTCACTTGTTGGTAGCTTGCTAACAATCGTTTATTTCGTGGTTAGCTTTTACAGGCAGTTTTCAAAGCTATCGGGATTTAAAAGAATCTTTTTTCCAGTCATTATAGCAATCATCAATAATATACTGCTCGCAGTTCTTACTATAACACTCTTTGTTTTCTATATGATGTGGACAGGGCAGGGAACAGAATTTCAAATTAATTACGGAATAGAATAATTTCATGAAAACTCTAATAAAAAATGTTTCCATCATCAATGAAGGAAAGATCATATTAAGCGATGTTCTAATTGATGGACAAATCATATCGAAAATCGGAAACTTGTCTGATCAAGCAGACAGAGTTATTGATGGAACAGGAAAGTATTTATTGCCAGGTTTGATAGACGACCAAGTTCACTTTAGAGAGCCTGGTCTGACGCATAAAGGAGATTTGTATACAGAACCAAAAGCCGCTGTGGCTGGGGGCGTTACATCTTTTATGGAAATGCCAAATACAGTTCCTTCTGCCGTGACTTTAGAATTATTAGAGGAAAAATATACTCGTGCTGCCGAAGTTTCTCTTGCAAATTATTCGTTTTACATGGGCACCACGAATACCAATTTGAAAGAGTTGTTGCGCGTGGATCCTAAGACGATTTGTGGGGTGAAAATTTTTATGGGTTCTTCTACAGGTGATATGTTAGTGGACGACCCTGAGGCCTTGGAGAATATTTTTTCTCAAGTAAAAACAATCATCACTACGCATTGCGAAGACGATCCGATGATTAAGGGTAATGCTGCTGCTTATCGTGAAAAGTATGGGGAGGATGTGCCTATGGAATATCATCCTTTGATTCGAAGTGAAGAGGCTTGTTATAGCTCCAGCAGTTTTGCTGTAGGCTTAGCAAAAAAGTACAAAACGCGTTTGCACATACTACATATCAGTACTGCAAAGGAGTTGGAGCTTTTTAGGAATGATATTCCAATGAAAGAAAAGCACATCACTTCTGAAGCATGCATTCATCATCTTTGGTTTTCGGATGAAGATTATAAGACGAAGGGTTCTCTTATCAAATGGAATCCTGCGGTTAAAACTGCTGCGGACAGGGAAGCAATTTTACAAGCTGTTTTGGATGATCGCATTGATGTAATCGCGACCGATCACGCCCCACACACCTTGGACGAGAAGAGTCAAAAATACTTCAAGGCTCCTTCCGGTGGGCCTTTGGTGCAGCATGCATTGGTAGCAATGTTGGAGCTTCATCATCAAGGAAAGATTTCTCTTGAAAAGATTGTAGAGAAGATGGCTCATAACGTTGCCGATATGTTTGACATTGATCGTCGAGGATTCATACGCGAGGGGTATTATGCGGATGTAGTATTGGTAGACTTAAATGACCCATGGACCGTCTCAAAAGATAACATTCTTTACAAGTGTGGATGGTCGCCATTTGAGGGTACTACATTCCAATCAAAGGTAAAAGCTACTTTTGTCAACGGTCATTTGGTGTATAATGATGGCCAGTTTGATGAGTCGCAAAGAGGCGCCAGATTAAGTTTTAACCGATGAAGGTATTTACAATCATATTTTTGATTTTGGCTTTTGTGGCTTGTGGAGGAGCTGAAAAGAAAAATCGAATTGCCCCAATCGAGAAGAATAAGTTCATGGATGTAATGGTGGACGTGCGTCTGCTTGAGGGTACCTATACCATTCGCTATCAGCGAATAGATTCTACCAATGGTTTAATGAACGCTTATTACGATCAAGTGTTTAACAAGCACCAAGTATCTCGTAAGGATTTTGAGGATAGCTTCATTGCTTATTCACTCGACTCCAAACAGATGATAGAAATAGAAGACAGTGTCTTGGCACGACTTCAAAGAATAGTAATAGAAACCGACACGATAAAGAAATGAATTTAGTAACGGGAGCGACGGGATTATTGGGAACGCATGTGCTCCTAGAGCTATTGAGCAGTGGAGAGGACGTGAAGGCACTTTATCGAAGTGAAGAATCAAAGGTAGAAGTGCAACGAGTTTTTGCCTTTTATCAATCGGAGGGTTTATTTTCGAAAATCAAATGGGTGAAAGGCGATGTTATGGATGTCTTCTCCCTTATTGATGCTATGGACGGTGTGGATGATGTCATTCATTGCGCAGCGATTGTTTCTTATCACAAAAAAGATAGGAAAGACATGTATCGTATCAATGTGGAGGGGACGACAAACGTCGTGAGTGCAGCTTTGGAAGCGGGAGTAAAGAAACTTTGTCACGTTAGCTCTATCGCCGCCTTGCGCAGGGCAGAAGATGGCGCCACCGTTACAGAGGAAGGGGAATGGGTAGATTCAGAATTGAATACACATTACGGAATTACCAAACACCTTTCAGAAATGGAGGTTTGGAGGGGAATTCAAGAAGGTTTGAATGCAGTAATTGTTAATCCGGGACTGATTATAGGCCCGGGCAATTTTGATAGAAGCAGTGGAAGTCTTTTTTCCAAACTTGATGAGGGTTTAAAATTTTATCCTCCAGGCGGAACAGGCTTCGTGGGCGCCGCGGATACCGCAAGGCTTATTGTAATTTCTACAAAAAGTGATATTAATGAAGAGCGCTTTATTGCAGTTAGTGAGAGTTTGACGATGAAGGAAGTATTTGCTGAAATATGCCGGGAGCTTGGAAAACCGATACCAGAGCAGGAGGCCAAACCTTGGATGCTCAAAGTGGCGCGCTTTGTGGAGGCTCTAAAAGAATTGTTTACGGGCAAAAAAGCTCTTGTAACGAGAGAAACGGTACTTAATGCTTCATCGCGGTACTATTATTCTTCTGAAAAATCAAAGAAAGTGTTCGCTATGGAATATACACCGATTGCTCAATGTATTCAACAAACGGCGGTGTATTTTAAGCAGAAGCGTTGAGCCCAAAATGGGGTAAATTTGACGCGTGGAGACATCCGAATATATCCAGTCCATTTTAAAGGTATTGCCGCACAAACCAGGCGTTTATCAATATTTTGATAGCGCTGGAACGATTATCTATGTGGGCAAGGCCAAGAGTCTGCGCAATCGGGTGAGCAGCTATTTCAACAAACAGCAATACGAAAGTGGTAAAACGGCAGTATTGGTGCGAAGGATAGCTGATATCAAATACATGGTAGTTGAAAGCGAAATGGACGCTCTGTTACTGGAGAACTCTCTAATAAAAAAGCATAAGCCACGCTACAATATCATCTGGAAGGACGATAAGTCTTATCCTAGCATTGTCATCAAAAAAGAACCTTTTCCAAGAATTTTTGCGACACGTCAATTGATAAAGGACGGTTCGGAGTATCACGGGCCATACGCATCAGTAAAAGTGATGCACACAGTTTTAGACCTGGTAAGGAAACTCTATCCCATTCGGAGTTGTTCACTACCGCTAACGAAGCCTAATATCGAAGCAGGAAAGTTCAAGGTTTGTTTAGAATATCATCTTGGTAATTGCAAGGGCCCGTGCGAAGGCAAGCAATCACTGGAGGATTATGAGCAAAATGTAGAGAATATCAGGAAAATTATTCGTGGAAATTTTGGTGAGGCCATTCGGGAGTTGAAAGCTATGATGCAGGAAAAGGCTGCCAATTACGAGTTTGAAGAGGCGCACATACTTAAAGAAAAGATTGAAACCCTCGAAAATTTCCAGGCGCGAAGTACCATTGTGAATCCTGGAATTCATAATGTGGATGTGTTTAGCATCGCTACCGATAATCACAGCGGCTATGTGAACTTTATGAAAATTAATAATGGTGTAATTGTTCAAGGCTACACTGCTGAGGTGAAGAAGAAAATGGACGAGAGCGATGAAGAATTATTGGAATACAGCATCATCGAAATACGCGAAAAACTACAGAGTAATTCTAGAGAGATCATTGTGCCAATGGAGCTGGATTTAAGACTTCCAGGCGTGGAGTTGACCGTTCCTCAGAGAGGTGACAAAAAGAAGTTGCTCGACTTGTCGCTGCGCAATAGCAAACACTATATGCTCGATATGCAAAAGCAACAGGAAATCATAGACCCGGAGAGGCATACGAGCAGATTGCTGGAGACTATAAAAAACGATCTTCATCTTAAAGAATTACCGATACATATTGAGTGTTTTGATAACTCAAACATTCAAGGCACCAACCCTGTCAGCGCTTGTGTGGTATTTAAAAATGCCAAGCCGTCGAAAAATGACTATCGCAAATTCAATGTGAAAACGGTGCAAGGTCCAAACGATTTTGACACGATGAAAGAAGCTGTGCATCGCCGCTACAGCCGTTTAGTAGAAGAGGGCGAGAGCTTGCCACAGCTTATTGTAATTGATGGTGGAAAGGGACAATTGGGCGCTGCACTTGAGAGTCTAGATCTCTTGGGTTTACGCGGCAAAGTGGCAATTATAGGTATAGCCAAGAGGCTGGAGGAAATATATTTCCCTGGGGATAGTTTACCCATCTATTTAGATAAACGTTCGGAGACGCTAAAGGTCATTCAGCACTTGAGAGATGAGGCCCACCGATTTGGACTATCACATCACCGGGATCGACGCAGCAAGGAAGCCTTACGGTCAGAATTGACAGAGATACCAGGTGTTGGATTCCGAACGACTCAACAGTTGATTTTTCATTTTAAAACAGTGAAAAAAGTGAAAGAAGCTAGTTTGGAAGAATTGGAGGAAGTGGTGAATAAAAAGCTTGCACGCCTCGTTTTTGATTATTTTTCCAAACAGAAAGATCAAAATGACTAGGTAGGGATAAATTTGCAGTTAATACGTTACGAAAATCAAATGGCATCAACGAAAGCAGGAAAAGTAAATTATAGCAAGCGACTTTGGCTCATCGGCTTATCGCCCCTCATTTTCGCGACACTTTTATTAAGTATAGCTTTTTTGAGCGGATTGCCTAATATCGAAACTTTGGCCAATCCCAAAATTAATTTGGCTACCGAGATTATTTCATCAGATGGAAAGACCCTTGGTTCGTACTACAAAGAAAACCGATCAGACATTCGGTTTGAAAATCTTCCACCACATCTGGTCAATGCATTGATAGCAACTGAGGATGCCAGATTTAGGGAGCATTCTGGAATTGATTTTAGAGGTTTGATGCGCGCTGTTGTAAAGCTTGGAAGCAGCGGTGGTGCTAGTACTATCACTCAGCAGCTGGCCAAACTTCAGTTTACGGAAGACTATGAAAACGTAAGTATTTTCAGACGCGTTTGGCAAAAGATTAGAGAGATGATCATTGCAGCTCGACTCGAGCGCACCTATACAAAAGATGAGATTATCATTCTTTATTTGAATCAAGTTGATTTTTTATATCAGGCCGTTGGTGTTAAATCTGCAGCGCATGTTTATTTTAATACCGTTCCTGATTCACTCACAGTCGATCAAAGCGCTATGCTGGTTGGGATGCTACAAAATCCTAGTCGCTGGAATCCCATGAAAAAGGATACTACTCAATCATTGAAAAGAAGAGAAGTTGTATTGAGTCAAATGGTAAAGTATGGATATTTGAGCGAAGAGGATTATGAAGTGTATCGCCAAAAGCCTAGGGGCATCGACTTTCAGAGAGTGAGTCACGACGCAGGTTTAGCTCCATATTTCAGAGAGGTTTTACGTGCGAAACTGGATGAAATTCTGAATGAAAAAGATGAGAATGGAGAGTTGATTCGCAAGAAAGCTGACGGCACAGCTTACAATGTTTATAGCGACGGATTGAAAGTTTATACTACCATTGACACACGCATACAACAACACGCAGAATGGGCAGTTGAAGAACATTTATCCAAAGAATTGCAGGCAGCTTTTTTCAAAGATATTTCAAGAAGAAAAAAAGAAAATTATCCATTTTATAATGGAATAGCTGAGAAGGATCGTGAACGTATCATGCACCAAGCGATAGAAGGAAGCGAGCGACACATGATTCTTTCTGGCAAATTATGTCCTGACTGTAAGCGTCCAAAGAAATACATCTCTGCCATTCGAAGAGATGGAAAGGAATATTATTCATGTGATGAAGAGAAGGGTGGATGCGGCGAAGAGTGGGAGAAATTTGATGAGAAAGGCATTGAGAAAATTTTCAATACTCCAGTGAAAGCGAAAGTCTACGCCCACGGTTCATATAAGGATACATTGATTTCACCATTGGATAGCATCAAGTACCATAAAGCGATATTGCACGCGAGCTTGATGAGTGTCGAACCGAGCACAGGTCATATCAAAGCGTGGGTAGGTGGAATTGATTTCAAGTATTTCAAATTCGACAATGTTTATCAATCGCGTCGTCAAGTTGGTTCTACCTTCAAGCCTTTGGTTTATGCTACAGCTCTACGCATGGGCAAGCGTCCCGAGGACCAAGTGAGTGCTGAACAAATTTGCATCGGTGGTTGGTGTCCGAAGAATAGCGGCGGAGGATATGGTTCTTATACCATGCGCTGTGCATTGGCAAACTCTGTCAACACCGTTAGTGCGCGATTGATGAATGAATATGGTGTAGATAATGTGGTACACCTTGCAAAGAAGATGGGTATAAAAACGCCATTGCCGGCAGTACCTTCGCTGTCGCTCGGCGTAGCGGAATTACCTTTATATGAAATGGTAGGCGCGACATCTACGTTTGCCAATGGTGGCGTTTATATTGAACCAACATTTATTTTAAGAATAGAAGATAAAAATGGTTCTGTGATTTACGAATCAGATCCAGTCATCGATCAAGCACTCGATCCGAATGTGGCGTATCAAATGGTAAGCATGATGAAATCTGTTGTAGATGGATCATGCGGAAGTGGAACGGGAGTTCGCCTTCGCGGCGGCAGAGCCTATGCAGGAATCGCGTATCCAACCGCCGGTAAGACGGGCACAACACAGAACAATACGGATGGTTGGTTTATGGGATTAACGCCTGATCTTGTTACAGGAGTATGGGTGGGAGCACAAGATCCTACTGTGCGATTTAATAGCACCGCTCTCGGACAAGGTGCCAATACAGGGCTTCCGATATATGGATATTTTATGAAGAAAGTTTATGCTGATTCGAATATTAAAATAAGTAAAGGTGACTTCGCTAAACCAGAAGGATATGAACAGTACAAACAGAATCTAAACGTCAACGCAGCAGCTGATTTTGACGATTTGATTTCAGACGATTTAATGGTGAATCCAAGTGGAGAAATCAAAGAGACAGAAGAGGATTTAGGAACAGATGAATTGAATCAATAAAAAAAATTGAGATATGCCAATTAATAAAGTTGTAGCCAACGCAGCAGAAGCATGCAGAGATATTCAGGATGGAATGACCTTGATGATAGGAGGCTTTGGTTTGTGCGGTATTCCCGAGAATTCAATCAGTGAATTGGTGAAAAAGGGAGTGAAAAATCTCACTTGTATTTCAAACAATGCTGGTGTCGATGATTTTGGACTAGGACTGCTTTTACAGGGAAGGCAAATCAAGAAAATGATTGCTTCTTATGTTGGCGAAAATGCGGAGTTCGAGCGTCAGATGCTCAGTGGTGAGTTGGATGTGGAGTTGATTCCGCAAGGGACGCTTGCCACGCGCTGTATGGCAGCGGGATATGGAATGCCTGCAATTTTCACACCAGCAGGTGTGGGAACAGAAGTAGCTGAAGGAAAGGAAGTGCGCAATTTCAATGGAAAGGATTATTTGATGGAATATGCTTTTGATGCAGACTTCGCAATTGTTAAAGCGTGGAAAGGAGATACGTTAGGTAATTTAGTTTTTCGCGCCACTGCACGCAACTTCAATCCAATGATGGCGATGGCAGGAAAGATTACGATTGCAGAAGTAGAAGAATTGGTGGAGCCGGGAGAATTAGATCCGAATATGATTCACACTCCAGGTATCTACGTGCATCGTATTTTCAAAGGAGTAAATTACGAGAAGCGCATCGAACAAAGAACAACAAGAACGAAAATCTGAATTCTGAATTCTGAATTCCGAATTTTGAATTGCGAATTTATTTGACATAGAAAATACCGAGATATGGCACTTGATAAAAATGGAATAGCACGTCGCATTGCGAAGGAAGTGGAAGATGGCATGTATGTGAATTTGGGAATTGGGATTCCCACGCTGGTGGCGAACTTCATACCGGAAGGAATTGAAGTGATGTTGCAGTCTGAGAATGGCTTGTTGGGAATGGGACCGTTTCCTTTTGAAGGTGATGAAGACGCAGACCTTATCAATGCTGGTAAGCAGACCATCACTACATTGCCCGGAAGCGTATTTTTTGACAGTGCAATGAGTTTCGGGATGATACGCGCACGCAAAGTGGATCTTACCATTTTGGGTGCAATGGAAGTAAGCGAGAATGGAGACATTGCCAACTGGAAAGTGCCGGGAAAAATGGTGAAAGGAATGGGCGGTGCGATGGATTTGGTGGCAAGTGCAAAGAATATTATTGTTGCGATGCAACATTGTGATAAAGCGGGCAATTCTAAATTGTTGCCAAGCTGTTCACTTCCATTAACGGGAGTGAAATGCGTAAAGAAAATCGTGACTGATCTGGCAGTATTGGAAGTACGCGATGGAGCTTTTCATTTGTTAGAGCGCGCGCCTGGAGTCAGCGTAGAAGAAATCGTAGCTAAGACCGCAGGAAAGTTAGTGGTGAGTGGGGAAGTGCCGGAGATAGGAGAGCAGTAGGCTGGAAAGAGAGTAGGCCGGTATGATAGTGTGATGGTGAATAAGAATTGTTGTTTGGCGAATTACATTCGGTACATATTCTGATGAAGTTAATTATAGTTGTTTTTTTTTCTTTATGTTCATTAATGTCATGGGGACAATCGGACTTTGTGATTATAGATGCAAAGTCAAAGACAGTTCCCGATTCGATCACCAACTATAAAGAAATTGCAGCTTATTTGACAAGAAATTTGTTGAATGAGACCGAAAAGGCTAGAGCAATCTATGTATGGATTGCTCACAATATTCAATATGATCTGTCATACGCCCTGAAGTCGCAAGATTTCGAATCTAATGACGCGCTTATTGCGGATGTGTTGAGGCGGGGTAATACTATTTGTTCAGGGTATGCTACGTTGTTTCACGAGATGAGCAAAACAGTCGGGTTGAGTTCTTTTATAATTAATGGATTCACAAAGGATGGAGGTGGTACTGTAGCGCAAGAGGGTCATGTTTGGAACGGTATAGAAATAGATGGAAGTTATTATTTGATTGATGTAACATGGTCTGGGGGTTACGTAATTCCTGAGGATAATGTGTTTATTCATGAGTTTTCCGATACGTATTTTATGCGCCTACCAGAGGAGTTTATTTTTGATCATTTACCTATAGACCCACTTTGGCAATTTTTGAATAATCCAATTAGTTATCTAGATTTTATTGAGGAGGATTATTCAAAACTCGATACTATAGGTACGTTTGCTTTTCAGGATACCATTCAATCTTACAACTGTCTTGGAGAAATCGAGCAACTTCAATCTGTTCGCAGAAGAGTATCAATGTATGGTGATGGACACAAGTTGGCTCAGGATGTATTGAAAGAGAATAGAGAAATGATCAATACACTTGAATATAATCTTGCGATAGAAGAAGTTAATCGAGGTATTCTATTGTATAATACTTACATGTCGGCCAAAGCGAGAGCCTTTAAAAATCCTGATGTTGCGGATGGGACTATTCAGATTCTCATAAGAGACGCTGGTCAACTGGTGGAGTCATCCTTGCAGCGATTCGAAAGTTTAAGGCCCTATGACTGGACTTGGAAGCAGGGGGTTTTGGAGTCAATCCAGGAATACTCGGAATTGCTGAAACTTATCAATTTTGAAAAAAGCGTTCTCGAACGTTATTTAAAAGTCCGTAAACCATTCCGGATATTTGTTAATCTTTACCCTAAACATTAAATGGTGCGGTTTTGTAAGGAAATGACGAATAGATTTTGTCCTTCCGTCCCTCCGTCCCTCCGTCCCTCCGTCGCTTGTCGCTCTGTCGTTTGTCGCTTTCCCCTATCTTTGAATATGAAAATAAAACTCCTGGCGGTCTTTGTGGTGCTGGTGGCAGTATTGGATAGTTGTGGGGAACAACCGTCTGGTGAAGCGAATGCCATGATTGACGATGCGGCGGATAGTGCTGCAGTGGCGGCGCAGACAGTAGTGCAAGGCGATTCAAGCCTCGTGTTTTGGTCGATGACTGATAGCATCGCCAAGTTGAAATTTGATGAGGTGTCGCTTGAAATTTCTAAACTTCTTATTGAAGGAGAATACAATGAATCTATAATCATTGGAGGAGATTCTATGAATGTATTCATGGAAATGAGTACGAATTTGGAAGGACAAGCTATAGCGATACTTGCATCGGAACTTACAGATATACAACTCTTCCAAGCTTATCAAACAAGTGTTACCATTTCGAATGAAGGTCCGCATTGTGATTTGGTGGACTGGAAGCATTATCAGTCGGAATGGAAGGAACTCACCAGAAATTGTTACGGGGATTTTGTAGCTGCTTCATATGATGAGTCGGAGCGGCAAAAATTTGTGGAAGTTTCTCTCTCAGAGTTAAAAGAAGCGATTGCTTACCATTGCGACGATGAATGGGCGAAGCACGCAGCATCAGTGAAAGGCCCCAACGATTACCCCGCTGGTGTAGGTATCAGCAAGTATTTTCTAAAACTCACCGGCAAAAACGAGACGACAGGAAAACCTGTAACGAAGATTATATCTTTTACCGCCGCGATGGGATGCTGAGAGAGTAGGCTAGTAGGCTAGTAAGCTAGTATGATAGTATGGTAGTGTGTTAATGATTCCCCCTGTTCTCGTTCCCGTTCTCGTTCTTGTTCCCGTTCTAGATCAGTCTTTTGATCCAGGCGAGTTTGGAGGCGGTGTAGGGGGGGTATTTGATGTTGGGTTCGCCCCAGGTGGGTTTGGCGAGAATGGATTTTTGGTGGGAGAAGGTGCGGAAACCTTGGTCGCCGTGGTAGCTTCCGATGCCTGAATTGCCAACGCCTCCGAAAGGTAAGTTTTCGTTGGCGATGTGCATCACCACATCGTTGATGCAGCCGCCACCGAAGGATAATTTTTGTGTGAAAAAATCTTTTTCTTTTTTATCGTCGGTGAAAAGATAGGCGGCAAGCGGCTTTTCTTCGCGGCGAATGCGGGCCAACATTTCGTTGAAATCGCGGTAGGTGATAACGGGTAGGATGGGACCGAATATTTCTTCTTGCATCACCGCGTCATCGAATGTGACGTCGCGCATGAGAGTGGGTTCGATGAAACGATTTTCTACGTCCACATTACCGCCAAAGGCAATTTTATTTCTATCAATAAAACCGAGCAAACGTTCGGTATTGCGTTTGTCGATGATTTGGGTATAATGTGGCGCGTTTTGATGATAGTTGAATTCTTTGATTTTTTCAATCATAGCGGTAATCATCTTCTCTTCAATGCTTTCGTGAACGATCAGATAGTCGGGGGCGATGCAAGTCTGACCAGCGTTGAGGAATTTTCCCCATACGATGCGTTTTGCCGCTACTGCAATATTTGCTGATGGTGCGACGATAGCGGGAGATTTACCTCCGAGTTCGAGCGTGACGGGAGTGAGATGTTTGGCTGCAGCTTGGTAAACAATCTTACCCACACGCGGACTTCCGGTGAAGAATATTTTGTCAAAACGTTGATCTAGTAGTGCTGTTGTTTCAGCTACTCCGCCGAGGACAACGTGTAATATTTCTGGTGAAAAATTTTCATTGATCAATTTTGCCATGACCTTGGCCGTATTGGCAGGCAGTTCGCTTGGCTTTATCACACATGTGTTGCCTGCAGCGATTGCGGCGATGGCGGGAGCGAGTGAAAGTTGGTAAGGATAGTTCCAAGCCCCGATCACGAGTATCACGCCGAGGGGTTCGTGAATGATATAACTCGAGCCTGGAAGCGTTGCGAGATTCATGCGCACCTTCACAGGTCTTGTGAGGCGTGCGAGGTTGGAAGTATAGAAGTCTATTTCTTTATAGATGATACCCAATTCCGTGGCGAAGGTGTCGAATTTAGACTTCCCGAAATCCGCATGTATAGCGGCATACAATGCCTCTTCATTACTTTGCAGAATGGATTTGAGTTTAAAAAGAACATCTTTTCTCAACTCCAAGCTCAACGCCCCGTTCTTATTAAAAAAGGCCCTTTGCGTTTCAACTGCTTCTTTCATCACGATTTTTTTCGAAAATACACAAGTTCGCCCTATTCCCCCATTATCCTATTCCCCTATTATCTTATTATCTTATTAACTTCTTACCTTTGTCGCCAACATTATGAAATACAATCGCATTTTACTCAAGCTCAGCGGGGAAGCGCTGATGGGGGACAAACAATTCGGAATCGATAACAATCGCCTACTGGCTTATGCCGAGGAAATCAAGAAGGTTTGGGAAGCGGGTGTGCAGGTGGCAATTGTGATTGGCGGTGGCAATATTTTCCGCGGTGTACAGGCCGAACAGGGCGGTATGGAGCGCACCCAGGGTGATTACATGGGAATGCTCGCCACGATGATTAATTCGATGGCACTTCAGTCGGCCCTCGAGCGTTCGGGCGTTCAAACGCGCTTGCAATCGGCCATTGAGATGAAGACGATTGCCGAACCTTTTATCAAGCGCCGCGCTGTGCGTCACCTCGAAAAAGGTCGTGTTGTGATTTTCGGTGCGGGCACAGGAAATCCTTTTTTTACAACAGATACCGCAGCTTCATTGAGAGCTATTGAAGTAGAGGCAGACGTGATTCTCAAAGGAACGCGTGTGGATGGTATCTATACAGCAGACCCAGAGAAAGATCCTACGGCGACCAAATATGACCAGGTGAGTTTTGAGGAAGTTTTCCAGAAAAATCTCAACGTAATGGATATGACTGCATTCACCCTTTGCAATGAGAATAAGTTGCCTATCATTGTTTTTGATATGAACAAACAAGGCAATTTGATGAAGTTGGTAAGCGGCGAAAAAGTAGGTACGTTGGTGGATTTCGCATAGTTGAATATTCTTTTTTACCTTCGGGCTCCCAAAAAATAAACATTGTTATGTCAGATGAAGTAAAGATGGCTCTGGATGAAGCCACAGACGCGATGACCAAGGCAATCGATCACCTTGAGTTTGAATTGAATAAAATCAGAGCGGGCAAGGCTAGTCCTTCGATGTTGGATAGCGTGCGTGTGGACTACTATGGCACTCCGACTCCATTGAAGAATGTGGCAAACGTGAACACTCCCGATGCGCGCACCATCACTGTGCAGGCTTGGGAAAAGAGCATGTTGGAGCCCATCTGCAAAGGGATTTTGGAAGCAAATCTTGGACTGAATCCACAAAATAATGGTGAGATTGTAATCATTGCAGTTCCAATGCTTACAGAAGAGCGCCGCAAGGATTTGAGCAAGCGTGCTCATGCAGAAGGCGAACATGCCCGTGTGAGCATTCGTACGGCACGCAAAGATGCCCTCGACTTTATCAAGCAAGCACAAAAAGATGGCTTGCCAGAAGACGAGGCAAAATCGGGCGAGGCGAAGGTTCAAGAATTGACCGACAAATTCAACAAGAAAGTAGAAGAAGTCCTTGCTGCAAAAGACAAGGATATCATGACCATATAATTTTCAATAATGTCAGACAAACGTGTTCGGGTGCGTTTTGCGCCCAGTCCCACTGGCCCGTTGCACATGGGTGGTGTTCGTACAGCTTTATACAACTATCTTTTTGCCAAGAAACATGGCGGAGATTTTTTGCTGCGTATTGAAGATACGGACCAAGGACGCTTTGTGCCTGGTGCAGAAGAATACATTATTGAAGCGCTCAAGTGGTGCGGCATAGAACCTAATGAAGGTGTGGGTTATGGCGGCCCGCATGCACCTTACCGCCAAAGTGAGCGCAAGCCAATGTATAGAGCCTATGCAGAAGAATTGGTGAACAAAGGATGGGCTTACTATGCGTTCGATACTCCAGAGGAATTGGACAACATCCGCAAGCAAGCTGAATTGGCGAAGATGCCGAATTGGCAATACAATAGTATTTCTAGAAATACGATGAAAAATTCGCTCACATTGCCTGCTGACGAGGTTCAACAGCGCATTGCGAGCGGAGACGCGTATGTGATTCGTTTTAAAATGCCTCGCAACGAAGAGGTGCGTTTTCATGACATCATCCGCGGTTGGGTAGTGTTTAATACGAATGAGCTCGACGACAAAGTATTGTTCAAGAGCGATGGTATGCCTACCTATCACCTTGCGAATATTGTGGACGACCACACCATGGAAATCACCCACGTGATTCGTGGGGAAGAGTGGCTTCCTTCGGCACCGCTGCACGTGATGATGTATAGAGCGTTTGAATGGACGGCTCCTGAGTTTGCACATTTGCCGCTTATCCTCAAGCCAGATGGCAATGGTAAGTTGAGCAAGCGTGATGGAGATCGTTTAGGTTTCCCGGTATTTCCATTGAATTGGAAAGATCCGCATACAGGTGAACAGAGCAGCGGATACCGCGAGCGCGGCTATTTCCCAAAAGCTTTTGTAAATATGCTTTTGCTCCTCGGTTGGGCTCCAAGCAACAATCAGGAGATTTTTACCATGGATGAAATGGTAGACGCATTTACAATCGAACGTATCGGAAAGAGCGGATCTAAGTTCGATCCTGAGAAGACCAAGTGGTTCAATCAACAATATCTGAGAGCCACGTCGAATGAGGATTTGGCGGCGCTCATACAGCCTATGGTGAAGGAGAAAGGCTTCGATTTGAGCATTCCTTATTTGGCAGGTGTGTGCGCATTAATGAAAGAGCGTGCCGTGTTCATTCCAGAATTATTGGACGGACCATATTTATTTGAAGCTCCAAAAGAGTTTGATAAAGATGCGGTAGCCAAGAAGTGGAAGGCGGGCGAGAGTGGAGCGTTGATGCGTGAATGGTCGGCAGTGCTTGATTCTATTGAGAATTTCACATCAGAAAATATAGAAGCGCGTTTCAAAGAATTCATCACTGAGAAAGGCTTGGGAATGGGCGCGGTGATGCCATTGTTCCGTATTTGCTTGACTGGAATCCTAACGGGACCAGCGAGTTCAGAAGTAGCAGCGCTTATAGGTAAAGAAGCATCGAAACAGCGCATAGAGAGTGCGATTTCTATTCTCGGATAATATAAAAACAGAATGATCATTCGGTTGAATAATATTCAAGTCTATGCGCATCACGGTTGTTGGGCAGAGGAGACGGTGATAGGCGGCGAGTATGTCGTGGATGTGGCGATTGACGTGGATTTCACCGAAGCTGCAATGACGGACGATCTTTCGAAGACGGTCGATTACGTGGAAGTAAAAGAAATCGTCTATGAAGAAATGCGCGTGCCCTCGAAGTTGATCGAGACCGTGGCATTTAGAATTTTAAACCGGTTAAAGACGGGTTTTCCAAAAGCGAATGATCGTTCGGTTCGCATCACCAAGATCAACGCCCCCATGGGCGGACAGGTCGAAAGTGTGAGCGTGGAAGTGAATGGGTGATGCGTCTTAATTCGCCATTTCGAATTCTAAAGTCAGAAGCTTGAATAGTTCTTTGCTATTCATTGACATCAGTTTGTCTTGTTCGTCGCTGCTGTCCAATTCGGGTAGTGCTGCTTCATCGTAGACAAAGAGTTTCCATTCGCCTTCGTTATATTCGAGAGCTGTAAGATTTTCAATCCAGTCCCCGCTATTCATGTATACAATAGAACCCTCATTGGTAGTTACATTGCGGAGTGCGGGCTTATGAATGTGACCGCAAACGACATAATCATATTGGTTGCGAATTCCAAGTTTAATTGCTGTGTTTTCAAAGTCATTGACGAATTTCACTGCCGCCTTAACGCTGTCTTTAATTTTTTTGGAAAGTGAAATTTTTTCTCTACCAAATTTTTCCAATAACCGATTGACCATTCGGTTTACGAGAATGAGCATGTCGTAGCCCTTTCCACCCAATTTGGCGATGACGGGAGAGAATTTCATTGTAACGTCGAACACATCACCATGAAAGATCCAAACTTTTTTTCCATCCAGATTCAAAAGCACCTTATTGTCGATGTAGAAGTTACCGATGCGGTTGCCAGCGAATTTTCGCAGCATTTCATCATGGTTTCCGGGGATGTAGTAGACCTCAGCTCCATGGGACAGCATGCGGGTAATTTCTTTAACGACCGCCATGTGTTCTTTGGGGAAGTACTTTTTAGAGAACTGCCAGATATCGATGATATCACCGTTGAGGATGAGTTTCTTTGGCGCCACGCTTTTTAGGTAGCGAACAAGTTCAGAAGCATGACAGCCATAGGTTCCTAGGTGCACGTCAGAGATGACGAGCGCATCGATTTTTCTTCTTTGGTTGTATCTCATTGTTGGAGGTTGGAGTTTGGAAATTGGAGTTTGGAATTTTCTTGTTCTCGTTCTCGTTCTCGTTCTTGTTCTCGTTCTCGTTCTCGTTCTTGTTCTTGTTCTTGTTCTTGTTCTTGTTCTTGTTCT
>CAYRZQ010000040.1:0-15914 GCA_964428835.1 uncultured Comamonadaceae bacterium
CTCAACGATTTCAAAAACACCAAACAGCAGAAAAACTAGGTTGGCTCGGAATAAATCTTCCAAGTTATCCTGGCTTAAATGATGAGGACATTGATTTTATAATCAAAACCATTTTGTCCTTTTAATATTGGATGATGCAAAAAGTTGTATTGATATACGCTCCACACATGGATCAAACTTGGGGCGGTGTGCGCCAATACACCACCACACTTATTCGCTTGCTAGCTCTGCAAGATGAATTTAAAATTTTGGTGTACAACAACCTCAATGATCCGGAAATAGAAAAAGCACTTCTTGAATGTCCAAATATTTCCAAGGTTTCATTAAGTAATCTCTCCATCCCTCAATGGAAGAAAATCAAATTTAGACTGCGCAACTTCGTCAATCTTATCACTTCAAAACTCATCTCCTTTCCTATTCAACAAGCGCGCTTGGATGAATTTAACGAATTGATCAAGCTTTACAATGTAGATATCGTTCATTGTCCGTATCAGTATTTGCCTCAAATAAGAAATGCGAAAGGCATTACAACTTTTCATGATTTACAAGAATTATTCTTCCCTGAATTCTTCTCCTCAAAAGAGCGTGCTTACAGAGCAAGCTCTTATCCGCGATTTCTAAAAGAAGCCAGTGCGGTTTTCGCGAGTTATAATCATGTAAAAAAAGATATCATTCAATATTTTGAGCAGCCGACTGAGAAAATATATGTAGCACTGCTGCAAATGGATAATCATTGGGTCAATCACCTTGATGAAAAAAACATAATTGCTCTTGATCATTACAAGCTACCCGCTTCTTATTTATTGTACCCCGCAAATACTTGGAAACATAAAAATCACGAGTTTTTGATCCGTGGTGTAGCCGCTCTTTTTAATCAAGGAAAAGAAGTTCATATTGTCCTCACAGGTAATAACAATAATGAGGAAGGGAATAGACTAAAAAATCTTACACAAGAATTAAAAGTAAATCATTTGATTCACTTCTTAGGTATTGTCGATGAAAATACTCTATTCTCATTATACAAAAGGTGCACTGCCGTTATTGTTCCGACATTATACGAAGCAGGTAGCTTTCCATTGATGGAAGCAATTCTGCTAGAAATTCCTGTTATTTGTTCCACCACTACTTCGTTACCCGAAACCATTGGAGACTCAAATTTCACCTTCGATCCGCGCAATCAAGAAGAGCTTGTAAGCAAGATGGAAAGTATTTACTTTGATCAAGCTTATCAATTAGCTTCCAAGAAAAATGCATCATCACGAAGGAAGTCCATTATTGAAACAGGCGCATTGAATACCTTTCTCTCGTGTTATCGAAATATCACTAAGCAATGAAAAAAGTTGTAATTCTTGGAACGTCAGGGCACGCGCGAGTAATCACGGATATTTTTCGTAGCTCAGGTGAATATCAAGTAGTAGGCTATCTCACCTCTGACACGAGTCTCACAGAGTTCGAGTCGATGCCCGTGCTAGGTAATGAAAATGACTATTTTCAAAAAAAGGAAAATCTAGAAGGCCAATACTTCTTTATCGCTGTAGGTGATAATTATTTAAGATCCGTGATTAGTGAAAAGCTCAAACAACTATATTCAGAAGTAAAGTTTGCCACTGCCATTCATGCTACGGCCGTTCTGAGTCCAAGTGCTATTATTGAAGTAGGAAGTTGTGTAATGGCTAATACAGTAATCAATGCTCACTCCCGTATAGGAAAGCACTGCATTTTAAATACTGCCTCTACAATAGACCATGATGGGATTATGCATGATTTTTCAAGTCTGGCACCGGGTGTTTCTTTAGGAGGTAACGTGGAAATAGGGCAATACTCAGCCGTATCGATCGGTGCGGTAGTCGTCCACAAAATTATGATTGGCGAAAATTCCGTAATAGGCGCAGGCGCCGTAGTAACCAAAAGTATTCCAGCCAATGTGGTGGCTTATGGTACTCCTTGTAAAGTAATTCGCTCTAGAGAAAAAGGCGAAAAATATCTCTAATCCAAGCCTAGCTTTCTAAGTAGGCGTTGAAGCAACCCTGTTTTCTTCGATTGCGCAGCAAGTTTCTTTGCTCGCTTTAGTTCATGAAGCTCAAGATAATCCTCATATACTAGGGGAAATTTCTCCTTTAAAAAGTGTAGCCGTTCTGCTTTCAACAATTCACCATTTCTAGCCACATCTGTGCTCAATCCTCCAAGTTCGCAAATCGCAACAAATTCGTTGACATGAACATATGTACTACCCTTATTGATGATATGATCCCAGATGAAGAAGCTATCCGAAGAAAGTTTGTATCGCACATCATAACCTCCTGCCTGCCTCAATAGGGAGCATTTCGTCAAAGTGGCCTGATGAGGTAAAAAAAGCGTGAAATAATATATAAATCGCGGATGATCTGGAAAGATTACCTCCCTCCGCTCACTGTTTGCTTTTTCAAAATAAATATCTCCGTAAACAAAATCTGGATCTCCCTTAGTTCCCTGAGACAACTGTTGCAACGATTGTTCATTCACGAAAACATCGCCACTATTCATGAATATCACATAATCACCCTTAGCTTTTTCTAAGCCCTTATTCATCGCATAAAATACTCCACTGTCTTTTTCAGAACAGTGAAAACTCAAAGATGACGAGACTTGACTTATCAATTCAGCCGAACCGTCGGAGCTCCCTCCATCAATTATGATGAACTCCTTATCACTATAACTTTGGCTCAATACACTCTTGATAGTACGATCAAGGCCTTGAGCATTGTTGTAGTTTACGGTGATAACGGAGATCATAGATTTCTTTGACTATCAATTTTTCGCAACATTGCGAAACGTAAATCGAAAGAGTTCGGAATATGTAAACCTCCTCATGAGATTGGAGGGATAAACCTTGATTGCATTCAAAATCGCATTCCGGGCTTCCGTTTTCTTACCTTCCTTGAACAACGCATTTCCCAACCAGAAATAATTATCTGAAATTCTCTTCTCAAAAGAGTTTTTTGGAAATACATTTTTTATCTCCTGATTTGATGAAACAGTGGTGAGATACCTGATTCTATTGGAGTAATAACGCGGGCTATAATTATAAAAATGCTCTCCACTGCCCTTGTGTATGACGTAAACAACTGTATATTCTTCGATCGTATAAATAGGATATTCAAGGGCCACACGATAGAAGAACTCAGAGTCTTCGCCAGCAAAAATATCCGTTCTAAAAATATGTTTAGCTGTTATGTCTCTGTGCACACACGCGCTGTGAATGAGAATTTCATTCAAAAAAATATTATAAACTGGATGGATATTGTCATACTTCGTTATGACCTGCTTCTTCTCCTTTCCGTCCGCATATATTCGTGTGGCGAGAGTATGAACAACGCCCACAGGCTCATTGAGTTCATCTATTTTTCTTTTTAAAATCTCCAGATGATTGGGAAGGAAATAATCATCTGAATCTAGAAAGCAAGCGTATTTGCCTTGAGACAAGCGCAGCCCGTGATTTCTTGCTGCACTTTCTTGAGCGTTTTCCTGAAAGACGTATTTGAAACGAGGGTCATTTTCAAATTGCGCCAATACCTCTTTCGTATTATCCGTCGAGCCATCATCGATTACGAAAATTTCAAAATCACTGATCGTTTGATTCAAAACGCTCTGCACTGCTATCGGCACCAAACTCGCTCTGTTGTAGGTCGGTATGATGATTGAAAAAAAAGGCATTAAGGAAAAATTTAATCAAAGGTAACAAATATAGTAGGCGCGTCTTTACATTCGCAAAAAAAGTCAATCGCACTATGAAGATTGCGTTGCTCTCGCCCAGAAAAAACGCGCCATCGGAAACATTCATTCAAGCTCACCGCGAGTTATTGGATGGTGATATCCTATTCTATCATTCCGGATTGATTCCAAAATTTTTAGAAGAACGGCCGCTATCGGTGGCGTTTCCTAAGTTGTATCGCATCGCAGGCTTTTTAAAACGTCAATTCGGCATCACGCAACCGACACCCATCGAAAAGGCTTTCGAGCGCTCATTACGCCAACAAAAGCCAGATATCATCTTAGCTGAATTTGGCGTATGTGGTGCACAATGTGCCCCTATCGCAAAGCGAGTTGGCATTCCGCTGTGTGTTCATTTTCACGGCTATGATGCTTCCGAGCGTCGTGTTTTGGAGGAATACGAGGAGCGCTACAAACAGATGTTTGATTATGCTTCTTCCATTATTGTAGTGTCTGAAGTAATGCGTCAAAAGCTTATCAGCCTTGGTGCCCCTGCGGACAAAATATATCTGACTCATTGCGGTGCCAATCCAACTTTTGAGACATTACAACCCACTTTGTCCTCAAAAAAAGTATTGGCCGTAGGAAGGATGGTAGATAAAAAAGCACCACATCTTTTAGTTCTTGCATTTCGAAGATGCCTGGAGCGTCACCCGGATGCGAAGCTTGTTTATATTGGAACTGGACCATTATTTCAAATCACGAAGGATTTAGTAAAACAACTCAAGCTTGACAACAACGTTGAGCTACGCGGGCTTGCTGGGAGAGAAGAAATCCAAAACGAAATGCTCACCGCACGCTGCTTCGCACAACATTCACGCACCGCAGAAAATGGCGATATGGAAGGCACCCCCGTTGTTGTGATGGAAGCTCAATCGGCTGGACTACCTGTGGTATCGACAATTCATGCCGGCATTCCCGATATAGTAGTACATGATGAAACTGGCTTTCTGGTTGAGGAAGGCGATGCTGAAAAAATGGGCGATTACATGGCTGCACTCCTTGATGACGCAGCCTTGGCCAAAAGATTAGGCGATGCAGGTAAAGTAAGAATCAAAGAAAAGTTCACAATGAATCATCACATTGCGACAATTAATACCGCCTTGAAAGCTACGCAATCAAAATCCCTTTAAAAATTGTGATAGTTTGTCATTGCAAAGCGTGTTTTCCCTTCATTTATGGGCTTTCCGCGATGGATAAGATTGGTCTCGAATAATAATAGTGTTCCTTTTTTCGCTGTTGCAGTCACAATTTTACTTTCATCATTTTCGACCAAGTCCATTATTTCATCATGGGTAAACTGATATTTTCCAACTTGCCTTGCCTTCTTTAAATGCCAATAAATATCACCAGAAAGAGGTATGTATTGAAAAGGACCTGAGTCTTGATCAACATCGCTGAGATAAACCATTGCCTTGAATCCTCTTTTGTACGTCATGTCTCTATGCCAACCACCACCTGAACCTTTGTTTCCCTCTTGCCAGGTGACGCGATTTGCCATGGTAAAGCGCACTTCTAGATCCGCTTTGAGATAGTTGGATCCTGTATCCAAAATACTTTGATTACTAAAGAAAGCATTAATGCCTTCATCAATTACCTCAGCATTGAAAATTCGAAAATCTGCGTAGTCGTGATCATTCCAAATACCATAGCCATCTGGAAATCTTCTTCCAAATTTGCTACGCGGAATTTTCTCAAACTCCGCTAAGTTTGCTTGCACTTGATTTATTTTTTGATCAATTACAGATGCTATTCTATCACATTCTTGCGGAGACAAAAAATCCGGAATACGGCATACACCGTGGGTTTGAAGTTCCGTAATCCATTGCAATTGCGTTGCGCTCACTGACCTTTTTTCAAAGCGCGGTTTACCTGAAAATCTATTTCTATAGATTTCTTTGAGTATGTGATATTTCTCAATTAATCCCATCAGAGCCGTTGTTTTTGAACTGGTGTTGCAAGAAGGAAAAATTCTTCTTTTTTATCCTCTTCAGAAATTTGTTCGCTCCATTTTGAACTCGGATTTCTGAGATTGGGGAGGTATCGCAGTGCGTATTGGCCATTTTGGAAATGGGCTACTACTTCTTCCTGAGATTTATTTCGTTTGGCCAGATCTCGTGGGTGTACTTCAATAAGCCATGTCGTGTTGCCTTCTTGTATTGCCTTTTTCGCACCGCTGAGCACAGTGCACTCCTCTCCATCTACGTCCAT
This sequence comes from uncultured Comamonadaceae bacterium, assembly GCA_964428835.1. GTDB lineage: Bacteria > Bacteroidota > Bacteroidia > Flavobacteriales_D > Sanyastnellaceae > JAIXWP01. Next base: position 5,962 of record CAYRZQ010000040.1, read on the forward strand.
GAGAACAACGGAAGCCTGAACATTTTTTCTCAGATAACCATCAATACTAACAAAGTCTCCTGCATCTTCGGCTCCCACCATTTTCTCAATGCAGAACCAGTTTTCTTTATGAGCCGAGCGGTTTCTATTTAGTCTTTGGTAACCATTGAAAAACCAACTGGCCTCAAAACCGTAAAACTTTGATTGTGGTTGGAGTTCCAGGGCGAGGATACCATAAAATCCGAAATGTGCACCGATATCGAAAACCACATCTGAGGACATAAGATTTCTTTCAAACCAGCGCATCACTTCTGGCTCATGGCCGTATGGATTGCTAAGTCGGCGCACCCAGAGCTCGTTTTTAACGGGTATGCACACATCAGCCACAATACTATCGGTAAGCTTTGCGGAAGAAATTACACGAAAACCTGATCTTTTAAGGATATGTGCATGTTGCACTTTCGTGGGCAGCAATGAAAAGACATAGCTCTTAAGACTCATGGGTTAATGATTAGGAGAGTCAAAGATAATAGGATAATAAGATAATAGGATAATAGGTTAATAGGTTAATAGGTTAATAGGATAATAAGATAATAGGAGAATAGGATAATACTTGTCTGCGTCCTGAGAGAAAAGGAAATAGACATAATACTTCCGATAAAGAGTATGTCTTAAAAACAAAAAAGCCATCACATATGTGACGGCTTTCGCTCCCCAGCCTGGGCTCGAACCAGGGACCCCATGATTAACAGTCATGTGCTCTAACCAGCTGAGCTACTAGGGAATTTAATCAGAAGATTATTCTGTTTAAACTACCACTTGACTCTAGCCTCCCGAATATTTCGGGATAGAACACCGATTTCATGGTGATAATTGGGGATACTTAAAGAACGCTTCCTTTCCTTTGAAAAGGGGTGCAATATTACACGGAAGAAATGAAATTCGCAAATTTTTTTGAAAATTCTACCGCAACCCCCGCCAATACAACCAAAACGCAGACGCATTAAGGATTCCGCTCACCCAAGTCATGATAGCCATGGCGATCGCTGCTCCTTTGATGCCATATAACGGCAACAAAAAACCACAAAGAAATAAGGTGAACAATAATACAACCCCGTTGATATAGGTATTCCACGACGCCTTGCCCACCGCGGAAAGAAGATTACCAAAAGGAACACGTAAGAGATGCGCGCCCACACTTCCAATCAAATAAATACGCATTACCTCAGCACCCTCTTTGTATTGCTCACCAAATAGACCCAATAAAAAAGAAGCAAATCCACTTATTGTAAAAAGTACTATAACTGAAAGCACCCCAAATGTTTTCCAATAATGGATAATGTAATCCCGCAATGCCCTCCTATCACTAGCGCGTTGAGCGTTTCTCACAAAATCAGTCGCAGCTACCGAAACAGGTAAGACCAAAGTCGCGATAGGAATGATTACTGCAATTCGATATATCGCTACCGAAACAGCATCGTCGCCCGAAAAAGATCCTATTAAATAGATATCCACTGCATAAAACATCTGCGCCAACAAGGCTCCTACGGTAGTAAAGATTCCATAGCGCCAAAATTCCGCAGAAACTTTATTCGCAGCTTTCCATTGCAACCGCAGTAAACCGAGCTTGTTCAGGTAAAACAAGACCGCCAGCATTGGTGACAACGTCACAGCCAGAGCGTACCCTACTATTCCCAATACACTGATGAGCGCAACCGCTGTTGATAGTAAGATTATAGAATAATATATATCTATTCGTGCAGAGATTTCATTCAAATGAATTGCTCGGGCATAACTCTTCACATACTCCATCAGTAGAGTCGTTAAAATCGTAAAAACTACTATTCGAAATGATGCAATACTGTTTGGGAGTTCATTGCAAATCCAAGGAGAAAATAGCGTCAACATTAGAACCAACAGCACCGAAAAAAACATACCTCGCGAAAAAGCATATCGGTATAACTCCTTTTTCTCATTTTGTCCTCTCGCCTCCGCACTAAAACGCAAGAATGCCTGATAAGCGCCAAAACCCATAAACGGCACCAAAGCAGCAATAATATTAAAGGCGTATGAATAGGCCCCAAACTCAGACTCCGTTGTTAATCGTGTAACCACCATTACCGATACGAACCCCAGAATCTTTGTTAGCCCATTAGCAAAGAGCATCCACAATCCTTTGCGTCGCAAAAAAGTCTGTATGTACTCAATGGATTGCACTATTCTCCAAAATATTTTTTACTAGCCAATAGCAATGTAATGACAGAACCCTTATTAATCACCGACATACTTTCATAATCCTTCTCAACCAACTCTTTTAGTTGAGGAAACAACTCGAGTCTATTTTTATTCTCTTCATATTTTCTGGTAAAAAATTCTCTTAGTTGTTTCGACTGTTCATACCATCCGTCCACGGGAGTCATAGAAGCATTCTTGTAGTTGTTGCGTGCGTAGACTAACTTCATCATCACTTTCATTCGCCACTTGGCCAGTCTTAATCCCAGTCCCAACTTTGGGAGTGTTCTATATCTTTCCCAACGATAGCGCGTTGCTTCAGGATACTTCGCACCCATCCAGTGAAGATAAATTCTATGCCCATCAATGAGTTTTGCATCCAATCTCAATGCACTTTTCACAAAATCTGCACTCGTAAATGGAGAAAACAAAACACCATTAACAGTGCTGTAGGCAGCAGAATTAGTATATAAAAACCCTCGATTATACAATTTAAAGACAGCGCTGTCCGGCATTTCTTGCCAGATTCGCAGCACCTCTTCTTTACAAAGGAAAAGGGTTTTTTGATATGTCATCATCGAACCGAATGTTTGTTCGGCCGATGCATTTTTTATAAAAAATTCTGCGAGTATTTCATTTCCTAATTGGCCAGCTGCAACTACGCCAATGTTTCTATTTTGCAAAGAACTCAAAGCCGCACGATGATGAGCGCTTGCGAGGTAATTTATCGTACCGTCGTAATCATCAACACTATCTGTGACCATCATATAGTCGCCCATGCCTAAATCATAAAAGTGATATGGAAGGTCAAAATCCTTGGCAATAGCCTTACTTATAGTATGATCTAAATATTCTTTTTGCGAGAAACACAGCGTCTCAGTAATTGCATTTTGTTTTAGACATTCAAGCAATACCAAACGCGAATCAATACCACCGCTCAATAGGTTAAATTGCTGCAATCCTTTAGCTCGATTGAACTCAACCATGTAACGAGATGCGCTTTCGAATGCCTTTGAGAGCATTTGTGTCGCTTCTGATGCATCGTCAACATTTCTTTCGATAGACAACAAATTCGTTCTTGCAAAAACAGAAAGTTCATTGTGTTTCCAAATGACACTATGACCAGGAAGTAGCTTGTGCACTCCTTTTATCAATGTTTTGCTTCCCAATATCGAAGCAAAAGTGATAAGCATAGCGGCGCCTTCTTGATCAGGCTCTATGGCTTTTTGATTCTTTTTTAAAATTGTCAAAAGCTCAGCTACTGTGGGTGCGAAGGCAAAAAAATCCTTTTCTTGATAATAGAATAGTGGGTTTTGCCGAGTAAAATCAACATGCAGTGCTAAGCTGTTTTCTCTTTTATCATAAAAAAAACCATGTACAGGACCAATGATATTGTCGAACGCATCAAAGGATGACACTTTCGATCTAACAAGGTCATGATTAGTATGCCAGTCATTAGAGTTTGCATTCAACCAAGCGCCTGACATCCCGTAAACCTCATCAGCTGTGTCGGACAAAAGTCCCTGGTGCGAAGCACTTTTTTCACCAATTAGATAAAACGAGCCCTGCCATTGCTGACTTTCTGCATTTTTTAAAATAAAACCCGCGCAACCCTTTCTCATAGGGCATCTACTATTGTGGTTGGAAATGGCAAACTGCTGTAGGTTTAATTAATTGCTCCGCATATTACGAGGTAGAACGCAATATCAGAATATCTTTGCAAAAATAAATGAATAAATGAATCTAGTAGCCGTAGGTACAGTGGCCTTTGATAGCATCGAAACGCCATTTGCAAAAAAAGACAGAGTAATTGGAGGCGCAGCCACATACATAACACTCGCTGCATCTCACTTCGTAAAAAGCTCGGGCCTCATCAGTGTTGTTGGAGACGACTTTCCGACAGAAATGCTTCAAGAGATGAAGAGCCGCGGAATCGATCAAGAAGGACTACAAATCAAGCAAGGAGAAAAGTCATTCTTCTGGGCTGGGAAATACCATTATGACCTCAACTCACGCGATACACTTATCACAGACTTGAACGTACTGGCCAATTTCGACCCTATTGTACCTGAAGCATATCAGAATTGTGATTTCCTAATGTTAGGAAATCTCGCTCCATCAGTGCAAATGCGCGTTATTGAGCAGATCCCAAACCGTCCAAAACTTGTGGTACTCGATACCATGAATTTTTGGATGGACATTGCTTGGGAGGATTTAATGAAAGTCATTTCGAAAATAGACGTACTCACTATTAATGATGAAGAAGCCCGCCAATTGTCAAAAGAGCACTCGTTGGTTCGCGCTGCTCGTAAGATTTTAGCGATGGGTCCTAAATATCTTATCATTAAAAAGGGTGAGCATGGTGCTCTCTTATTTGATTCCAACAATGTATTTTTCGCACCTGCCCTTCCTTTGGAAGAGGTAGCTGATCCAACTGGAGCGGGCGACACTTTTGCCGGTGGATTCATCGGATATCTTGCACAAACACAAAATATCAGTTTTGATAATATGAAGCGTGCAGTGATCGTTGGTTCAGCCATGGCTTCATTTACTTGCGAAAAATTTGGTCCAGAGCGATTGCTTGAACTCACAAAAGAAGAAATTGCGAGTCGTATTGAGCAGTTTGTCGCATTGACCGAGTTTGAGCAAATTCTGGAGCTCTAAATCAGGGAATTAGTTTTACAACATGCTATATCACCGCCAACCTAATGGGTTGGCGGTTTTTTTTTCAGTATAAAGCACAAAGAGCATTCATGCGGGTACGAATCGCTTTTTTTAGGCGTAGAATTGGTTTGTTATTGAAACATTAAAAGATAACCCATCGTAATAGGGGCACATACCCCGATTTCGATGAAAACAACGATTTACAAAACACTAGCTTTTATAATTGGAACCACTCTCTGTTCCAATCTTATTGCTCAAGCTCCGGGAGGAGTATCATCAGGACTGGCAATATGGCTTAAAGCTGATGCCGGAACCTCCAGTACCTCTAATGGTGCATTATTGACCTCATGGAATGACCAATCGGGCAATGGAGTACACGCAACTCAGACAGATCCATCCACGACATTAAGGCCTCGTTATGTAACGAACGCAATCAATGGCAACCCTGCGATTGAATTCAATGGCGGACCGAGATTTTTTAATATCAATTATTCCTCATTAGGTAGCGACTATACTTTTATTACTGTAGTTGAAAGATTTGACGCAACAGGATTGCGATATATCGTTGGGGTACAAGCAAGCTCACCAAGAGGAATGCACATTGGTTATTTTAATAACACCACCCTACGCATGAGCGAAGGAGCTGCGGCAGCCAACGCCGACGCAATCGTGCCTGGCTACAATGCTGCTACCGAAACTCCATGTATTGTAATGGGAGAATATCCATCCACAGCTTCGAGAACGGTAACTGAAATTAAGGATGCCGTTTCAAACTCAATGACCGATACAGACGTGGCATCAGGTCCTGGTATGACCAATGGTGTTGTTGGTAGAGGCTTCGGAACTGCCGGTTTTAACGGCTATATCGCCGAAGTAATCGCATACAATAGACAACTCACTGCTACAGAAAAAGCAAATATTTACACATACCTTTCTATTAAGTACGGCTTTAATATTAGCGTTGCAGATCATGATTATTATAACCACTCAGGTTTCTCGCACGATATATTCGGAATAGGAAACAGCACTGCACAAGGTTTAAACCAGACCACCTCTCAAAGTGAGAATAGTGACGCAATAGTAAGATTTTCGAATCCTTCTAGCTTAGGCAATGGTGACTATTTAATCTGCGGAAACAACAACGGAGCCACCACGTTCTCTTCATATATGGGAACAAATTGTGCAATTACCAACATCATGGGACGCAGATGGAAATTGGAAGAAACTGGAGATGTGGGAACAATAAACATTCGCTTTGATGTAACTGGCCTCACACCAGCTCCAAGTGATTTATTCTTGTTGCTGGATAATGATGGAGATGGGTACGACGATGAAACTCCTATCGAAGGAACTTATTCAGCCCCATTCATCACCTTCACCGCAGTGAATGTTGCCAATGGTGCAGAATTTACTTTGGGCGAAGGAACAGCCGCTTGGTACAGCAGAGCTTCTGGTAATACGACCGATGCTATTTGGTCCAAGTCTCCTAGCGGTGCACCACAAGCAATCTCTTCTTTTTGCAGTCGCACAAGCCTAGTGATTCAAGCTGGACACACCATCACCAATAATGCACTGATTACAGCACGCAACTTTACAATTGAAAATACTGCTAGCTTTATTCAAGGATCTACTACACTTACCCTTCATGGTACCTATCTCAATAGCGGAACGCATACTATTTCAACTGGTAGCGTAAACTTCAATGGAACAGCCTCACAAGCAATCACAGGTACTACCATTACCGAGTTTCACCATGTGAATTGTAATAACGCTTCCGGTGTTTCTGTAGCAGGAACTGGAATGCGCGTAAAAGGAGTATTGCAAATAAACAGCGGAACATTTAGCACCAACAATAAATTGACCCTTTCATCCTATAGCACCACTACCGGTAGCGTAGGACCACTATCATCTGGAGATATTGTAGGCGACGTTCTTATTGAGCGAAACCACACAACACTCAGTGATGGGTGGGTTAATGTTTGCACCCCAGTATCGGGAGAAATAGTAAGTGACTGGAATGATGATATTGTAACCACCGGCTTCCCTGGTTCTGATTTCCCTAATTACGCCTTCAACAACGTTCAATATTATAATGAAACGCTATCGGGTAATAGAAATCAGGGCTACGTTGGCGTAACCTCAGTAACAGAGAGTCTTGTTCCTGGACGCGGATATTTTATATATATGAATGGCGGCAACCTCAACCTTGATGTAAATGGCCCCGTGCTTAAAAATTTGCAATCGCTACCTGTAACTTTCACCAATACTGGTAATGCTGTAGCAGACGGCTGGTGCCTTGTAGGTAATCCATATCCTTCTGCCATCGACTGGGATGCCGCAGGATGGACAAAAACGAATATCGCAAATGCTGTCTATGTATATGATCCTTCCATTGGTCAATTTGCAAGTTACATCAACGGTGTTGGCACCAATGGCGGCTCTGGTATTATACCAAGCACGCAGAGTTTCTTCGTGCAAGCTAACGGAGCTTCGCCAATACTTCGAGTAACTGAAGGAGTTAAAACTACCAGCAGCGGTACTTTCAAGAACCTACGTTCCAACAACATGATCAAGCTATCTCTAAACCATGTTGGAAGAAAGGATGAAACCGTAATAGCTTTTGATGAATTTGCTTCTGCTGGCTTCGACTTCGAGAGCGACGCTCAAAAACTAAAGAGCCCACAAGAAGGCGCTCCTTATTTCTGCAGCATGAGCACAGACGGATTCGACTTGGCCATCAATGGATTCCCAATTGATAAAGAAGAGTTCATTATTCCAATTAAGTTAGAATCCTCAACAGGCGGTAAGGCGGTGATCACATGGAGTACTATTTCTAAAGAAGACGGCTACACCATCTACTTTGAAGATTTGCTCGAAAACAAACGTGTGGACATGAGCGTGGAGAATTCTATAAGAGTAGAACTCAGCGCAAATAGCACAGATGCCCGCTTTCAGATAAGAAAAGCAATTAACGCAGCGGTAACAACTGAGGAAAAGCCACAAGGAATCACTGGATACCTTAATACGAGCGGTGTGGTATTGAACTTCAACTATAACGAAGAGTATAATTTCAAAATCAGCGCCTATAATGTCCTTGGACAACAGCTCATTGAGCCAATCGTAGGCAGATATTCAAATCAGACCATTCAGTTTGGTGACGCCAGATATGCGCAGAACGCCTTGATTGATATTATTAATACAGACACAGGTGAGCGCACCACTGTTAGAATAGGTAATTAAACCACAACCAAAATAGTTTTTTACTAGATGAACAGGCCGTTTCGTGAATCACGAAGCGGCCTTTTTCATTTATCCACATCCCTTACCGTTCATCATTAAAATGGGCAATTCAAATTTTTCTGAAAAAAAATGTGTAACAAAATGGAACTAGTGGCGTCATACTATCAAACAAACCGAATTTAAAAAACCAACATAAAAAAACAAACGCCATGAAAAGTATTGCACTCACTTTATCAATCCTGTTCAGTGTTCTTTTGAACCACACAGTAAGCGCTAACAACAGTGATGTTAACCGCGACAAGAACAAGAAAAAAACTGAGCTTAAGCGCTCGATGGACAAAGAAGTAAGCAAGCACATCTTCTATCCACAAACCACAAAAGAGACCATTGAAGGCACCGCAGATGTAATGTTGCAGGTTTACCCTGAAGGAGACATTCGAGTGGTGATGATTCAGACTAAAAATCCTTTGATTCAAAAGTTCATCGAATCACAGGTGAGAAAAATGAAGGTTGACAAAGACAGCGTAGTGATTGGAGAGGTCTTCCGCTACCGCTTCACCTTCAAGAAATCCGCATAAGGCTGCAAGTAGTAATTTTCATAACAAACAGGTTGAAGGCCGTCGGGATAAAGATTCCGGCGGCTTTCTTATTTGTGCTTTATCTTTGCCAACGAAATGGCAATTGCTCAAAAAGACATAAGGACTCTCACACTCGAAGAGCTCATTACGTTCCTGGAATCGCATGGTGAAAAGAAGTTTCGCGCCAAGCAGGTCATGGAATGGCTATGGAAGAAGTCGGCCACGTCTTTTGACCAAATGTCAAATGTAGGAAAAGGCCTGCAGGAGTTGCTTTCAGAACATTTCACGCTTCAGACTATCAGCTTGCTCGATAGACAAGTGAGCAATGACAAAACTGTAAAATGTGCATTTCAATTGGAAGGCGATAAAGTGGTAGAAGGGGTGCTGATTCCGACCACCAGCCGCATGACAGCCTGCATCTCTTCACAAGTTGGATGCAGCCTAGCATGTAAGTTTTGTGCTACCGGCAGACTCAAAATGATGCGCAATCTCACTGCTGGTGAAATTTATGACCAAGTAGTGTTTTTAAGAAATGAGGCAAACAATCGCTACCAAATACCCTTGAGTAATATCGTTTACATGGGAATGGGCGAGCCACTTTTGAACTATAAAAATGTTCTCACTTCCATCGAAAAGATTACTTCACCCGATGGTTTGGGTATGTCGCCTCAGCGCATCACTGTGAGCACTGCAGGCATTGCCAAGATGATCAAAAAGCTCGGAGATGATCAGGTAAAGTTCAACTTGGCTCTGTCACTGCATGCTGCAAATGATGAAAAGCGCAATCACATCATGGATATCAACGAGTCAAATAATCTCGAGATTCTGGCGGATGCTTTGAAATATTTTTATGATAAGACCGGTACCCGTGTCACATTTGAGTACATCATATTCAAAGACTTCAATGACACCATCAAGGATGCGCACGAATTGGCAAATTATTCGAAGAACTTACCAGTGAAAATAAATATCATCGAGTACAATCCTATTGATGATGGTGAATTCCAGCAAGCCTCTCCAGAGCGTGTTGACGCTTTTGCTAAATTCTTAGAAAGTCGCAACCTAGTAGTAAATGTTCGACGCAGCCGTGGCAAGGACATTGACGCCGCCTGTGGCCAACTAGCAAACAAACACTAAATCTTAACGTGCGCGCCACTTGTGGCCAACTTGCAAACAAACACTAAATCTTAGACGGGCGCGCCACCTGTGGCCAACTTGCAAACAAACACTAAATCTTAGACGGGCGCGCCACCTGTGGCC
>CAYRZQ010000040.1:16014-29219 GCA_964428835.1 uncultured Comamonadaceae bacterium
AACTTGCAAACAAACACTAAAAAAAAATGCCCCATTTCTGAGGCATTTTCTGTAATAATCTTCTTAAGAATTACTCAGCTGCTGGTGCAGTGGCAGTGGTATCCAAGCCAGCATCCATACTGTTAAGCATTTCTTGCATTTTTCTTTCAGCTTCTTCTTCAGCTTTTTTCTTAGCATCAGCAGAACACTCGTCCAATACAGCAGAAGTTTGCTCTGGAGTCATGTCAGCCTTTGGATACTGAGCAACGAGCTTGTCAACATAACAGTCGCAAATAGCCTTTGCATCATCTGGGTAGATGATCTCTTGAAGAGAAGTGCAAGTTTCTTTCATTGAAGTTTTGTTTTCTTCTGTCCAGCCACCACCGCAAGATGAAAGGGCAACAATGCCGCAAGCCGCGAAGAAAAGAGCAAATGACTTTTTCATGTGGATATAAATTATTAAATTGTTTAGCGCGACGAATGTAGGATAAATCCTTAAACCTCAAAATTAAATCGCGGGATATTTCACCTTCACAAACTTAGGATCTTGCTTGTGGTAGCGAATAGTGACTTGCGTTCCAGGCTCATACAAAGGAGCTCCTTCACTGCGCTCTTCGGCTCTAAATTTCACGACCTGACCTTCGAGGGTTGTGAATTCAATAAGCGGATAAAAATAACGCTTGCCCCCCTCAGACATTGCCATCCAATTGGTGATAACACCTATCGTCTGGTTACTTTGATATGGAAATAACAATTGGCTTTTAAATTTCCACCATACGAAAAGGACTACCACAGTAATGGCAATTCCATAAGAAAGCCAAGCAGGCATTTCAATATTTTCCAAAAAATCCATGAGACAAAATTGGTAAATTATACCTGTTTCTTAAAGACAAATCTATATTTAATGACCTGACCTATCTGTGGGTCTCCCTTTTCGAGTTTGATTTTCTTCAGTTTATTGATCACATATTCTCCAAGTTTTGGGTCGGTGGCGTTGATAGAAACAATATCTAATTTGCCACTCATATCGATTTTAAAACTCACCTCCACCGTACCTTCCAGATGTTTTATGGACTCATCTTGAACGGTCTTGGTGGACTGGGCAAATGCGATAGAAGTTGAAAAACTACCTAAACTGAGAAGCGAAACGCAGATAAAAAAGGATAACCCTCTATTAAGCAATACATTAACCATCAAAGACCAACGGTCTTTAAGAAAACTTGAGATGATTATGCGTAGTGGACGACTCACTGAGTGGCAAATATGGTTTTTTAGTGCAACATGGACAACAGAAAATGCGCCAATGGTAGTAAAAAGCTAATAAACGGAATTTTTTTCACCATAAGCTGTAACGAAACCTGACATCTGGGCGTCACACTGACAAATAACAAGAAATCATAACATCTACAGATATGAAAACATTTATTACAAGTTTCGCCGCTCTATTGATCACCTCAGTTGTTGCCGCGCAATCAGAACAACCAAAAGATACCACTCGTATCAGTTTACCAGAGATGGAAATTCTGATTGTGGATAAGGAGCGTTCTCCTTCCGACTCGGTTAAGGGCTCTGTGGGTCTAACTGATGAAGAGCGTAAAGAAAAATTGACCTATTTCGCTGGTCTAGACCTGGGAGTTAACTTTCTAATGAATTCCTCAGGTACAACAGGCTTTGATGGACAGGACGCTTGGTTGGACAATGACCCTGCGCGTTCGTTGAGTTGGAGATGGAATATGGCAGAAGAAAAAATTCGTATTGTCAAGGATTATGTGGGAATCACCACTGGTCTAGCCATCGCTTGGAATAGCTACTCTTTCACCGACAATGTGCGAGTTTTGAATAATTCAGATTCAACTTGGGGCGTTGTAGATTCTTTACCCAACTATTCGAAGAACAAGTTGCGCACCACTCACCTTCAAGTGCCTTTGCTCTTGTCTCTCAACTCTAGTCTCAATCCCGACAGAAATTTCCACATCGATATGGGTGTGATTGGAGGCCTTCGCATCGGAAGTCGTACCAAGCAGAAATTCGAAGTTGATGGACGCACTCAGCGCGAAACAACCGTAGATGACTTTAATCTCGCTCCCGTAAGTTTGGATGCAACCGTGCGCGTCGGCTACCGCAACCTTACACTGTGGGCTAGCTATGGACTAACCTCGCTTTTCCGCGATGGCAAGGGACCAGAAGCATATCCGCTCGCTGTGGGACTGACAGTATTGCCTTTCTAAGGTATAATAGACTTCCACGTTTAAAAACAATGGAAGGCTTTTTTCAAACGACCACTTTCTTTGAAGGTGGTCGTTTTTTTTAACGCACTACCACTCCAGGTTTTCGCAAAGGTGCGATTAATTCTTTTTTCTGAAGTGCCAGATATTTTGGTGGAAGAATGAATTTCTTATCACAAAGTCGATCACCCTCAAAGAAGCTAACCCAATAGGTATTGCTCAACTCCATTGAATCCTTTACTAGGATTTCAAAAGATTTAAACCTACCGGATGGTACAGAATCAATTAAAAATCGGATGCTTGCCGTTTGTTTTTCCTTGCCTTTTATTCGGCCAATACCGCTTGCATTGATAATTACATTCGTAATTTCTGTGGATCTTTCATTGTAAATTCCAACAGTCCAAATCTTCTTTCCATCAGCATCCTTATCAGGCACAAAAGCCAATGAAACGCCCTCAGCTGAAGGCAACTCTATATCTTTTTTCATATCGCTATTCTCTTGGCCATCCTAATCCACTCAATCATATCGGTTGGCATGTGATTCTCTCGCTCAGCGCTCTGGGCATGTCCCAATCGCACCATTATAATGTTTAAAGAAGGAATGGCAACTACATATTGGCCTCGTAGTCCGCGACAATTATAAATTGGAGTTCCATCTACTTCGCCCAGCCACCATTGGTAGCCATACCAATCGCATTTTTCACCAGTTCCCTTTGGTGACACGTCTTTTACCATGCATGGGGTAAATGATTCTTTCATAAAACTTGGTGAAATAACGGTATCTGAACCTAAGACACCTTCATGAATCATCAGTCTTCCTATTTTCCCATAGTCGCGTGCAGTGGCATAAAATCCCGAAAACACCTTTTCCATTCCACCTGGTTTATCCAGATTCCAATAAGCATCATCCTCGGTACCGATACAAGACCAAAACTTTTGATGAAAATAATCCGAGCAACTTCTGCCCGTTGCACGCGATACAATCATTCCGAGGAGAATGGTATTTCCGCCTTCATAAATCCAGCCCGTTCCAGGCTCTAAAGTAACTTTAAATTTAAGGGTTTCTTCGATTAGGTTTTTTCCAAAATATGCTTTTGCCATAAAACCCATTGGGTTGCCGTAGCTCTCACCGAAAGGAATACCTGATGTCATCTGAAGCAAATGTTTTATTGTCAAATCCTCTCCCAAGCCTTGTTCCAATTCGGGTATAAAATCAGAAGCCTTCTGATCTACACTTTTGATATAGCCTTCCTCTATCGCCTTACCAATCATCAAAGAGACAAAGCTCTTGGCCATGGAGAATGTATTGCTTCTTGCTTTTTCGTTTCCATCACCAAAGTACTGCTCGAATACAAGACTATCATTCCGAAAGACTAAATAGGCTGTTGATTCGAACTGATTGTGAAGCGACAATTCCTCAGCAGTCAGAGTCTCCTTATTAAAATCAGTAGCCAAAGGCCAAGGCTCAGGTTTGTCGGCCTTGATGGTTGATACATTAAAGTACTCCATATCATATATGTCTGGCTTTGATTTTCCAATCAAATATGTACTTCGCAAACCATAAAGGATATGCTCATTACCAGTGATATAAAGCAATGCAACCAAAATGGCAAGCAACGCTAGCAGTCCGAAAAAAAACCTTTTCAGGAATCTCATTTTTTAAATTTTGCTGAAATTTAGTAAAAACCGAAACTTTTCGTCTCAAATTCGTATACACTAGGACCAAGTACCTATAAAATGAGCAAAACGGTTATTCTATTATTCTTCCTTCTTATCAGCGTTTACCGAGGTTTTGGCCAAGATGAAATAAGCAGGGCCACCGAAGCGTACAACTCTGGAGAATATGAAGTTGCTCTGACCATATTGACGGATTTCTTAGAACAAGGTGCGAATCCACAGGCATTCAAGCTGCGTGGTGACTGTTTGCAAAAAGTAGGCGACGCATCCATGGCACTTCAAGACTATGATAAGGCCAGAGTTTATGGGTACCGCGAAGACGACCTCTTTCTTAATCGCGGAATTTGCAAATCGACAATTGGACAATTGGACGGCGCTAAGCTCGATATTGTCTCCTATATAGAAAAACAGCAGGATGATCCCAAAGGATATTATTGGATGGCAGCTGTCGAATATATGAATGCAGATAATAAAGCCTGTTCACGCTACGTAGACATGGCTATCGCTTTGGATAGTACATATTCAGATGCGTATTATCTAAAAGGCGCAAATCTGGCAGACACTGGAAGAAACCTCCAGGCAATGGAGTATTTTCAACTCTCTTACGAAATGAATCCAAAGCAACATAGAGCAAAACTCAATGTTGCCGTGATGCTCATCGACATGGGGCAGTTTCGAAATTCCCTGGAGATTTTAAGTGAGTTAAGATTGGAAAACATTGACTTTCACGGAGAAGTGCTCTATTATCGAGGAGAAGCATTCTATCTGATGCACGACATGGAAGGAGCATGCATGGAGTGGAATGAAGCAGCGAATCTGGGTGACCCAGATGCAGCAGTCAATCATAGAAAACTATGCATGGACAAAGCTGGTAAACCAAAAATCAAACGCAGATCATATGGGGAGTTTTAAGGAGATTTTTAAATCCCAATTCGCCCTCACATTTACCTTTTCCGGAAATACATAGATGTCTTCTGCAGGAATACCTTTGTCAAAGTCAACTGGATTCCACAGACCATTACCGTCTGTATCTATAAAGTAGCGAACCGAATATTCATTCGGTATTAAATTTTCTACTTTAATTTTTTGATCATTTGGCTGCAATCGTCTCTTCCAAATCAGAATTTTAGTTTTATCATAGAGCTCGAGCCACCCGCCCTGCTCGCTCATTGATGAGTCAACAACTAACTCTAAAACACCCAAATCTTCAGATTTATACGTTTGAAAATTTATTTTCAAAGAGTCGTTTGAAATCAAAAACTGATCTTCGAAAATTCCTTTTCCCACGCGTAATTCATATTTTTTCCCCTCCTTCAATTTTGGTGTAATATAGTATGATCTTTCTGTTGCTGCTCTTGGTGTAAACTCTTCAACCATTAGTGAATCCTCAAACAATTGGATAGTTTGGGCATCTTCTTTTAACCGGCTCATAAATGGTGTAGAAAAGAATATTGTGTCTTGTACACGCCACTTCGAAGTGATGTTGTGCGAAAACTTCAAAGCCGTTCTAAATTCATCTTTGATATGTGGAATGGCGACTGTATCGGTGTCGTCATTTATTTTTACAAATAAATCCACGTTCTTATTTTGTATGGGTGCTACCAACTCATAGAATAGAGAGTCCTTATTCTTGTTGAGATAAAGTGATCCTTCAAGATTATTTTCAAACTGCAAATCCAATTCGATTTTTTGCGCGAAAAACGGGCTCCATGGAAGGATAAAAACGCCCGTCGAATCGACTTGATAATCAGCGAGGGATGGGCCCTTTGCTATTTGTTCGAATAATTTAAAGTCAATTTCCGGCGCAAGGCTATCTGCAACCTGAGGAGTAATTGGAGCTAAAATCGATGATACTCTTTCATCATCATCGACATTGTAATTTCCGTTTAAATCTTCAAGAGCTAAGACTTGATAATTTCCCTCCTTCATAAACGGAAGAACGTAAGTACCATCCTTTTTTGATTTTGTAAAATAAGATGGTTGCTTATTACCGGGCTTTGAAAAATCCACAGTATCGGAGAATACAAGAATTCGAGCGCCGACAGCCAATTCGTTAGAAAGTGGGTATGAAACCTTACCATGTAAGGTTAGGCTATCAATTTCGTTTCCGGTAGAAAAAACGTACAATAGATTTTCAGCCTTGTTTCCTTCATTAAGATCTACCACACCATCAGAAAAATTAAATGTGTAAGTAGTATTGGGTTTAAGTGTGTCGTTTAGTTGTACAATCACCGTTCTGTTTTTCACCTTCACGATTGGCTGCGTCTTCATCGGTGGCGATACAAGAAGTTCCTGATAAATATTATTTAGAGCCACATATTCATCAAACTCTATTGAAAATGTTTTTTGTGAAAAGTTCTTTTGAAGATTTTGCGGAAACATATTGACTACAACAGGCGCCGTAAAATCTCGCTCTCCTCCACTGAGAGGTTTTTGTTGTGCGCAGCCCCACAGAATTAGAATAAGGAATCCAAGCAAAATTCTTTTCATATCCAATCCATTTTTCCAATGAGCGCGGCTATTTCTTCCAGATATTGCTGATCTATTGCGTCAAAATGCGCCAAATGTTCGCTGTCAACGTCCAAAACTGCCACGACCTGGTTGTCTTTAAATATGGGAACGACAATCTCCGAACGTGAAGCACTGCTGCATGCGATATGACCTGGAAACGCATCTACATCCGGAACGACTATAGTTCGGGCTTGTTCCCAAGAAGCTCCGCACACGCCTCTTCCGAAAGCAATACGTGTGCAGGCAACAGGACCTTGAAAAGGTCCGAGCACAAGTTCATTGGATTTAACAAAGTAAACTCCTACCCACCACCAACCAAAGGCCTCGCGCAATGCAGCCACAATATTGGAAACATTGGCAACTAGATCAGTTTCGCCCTCTGTCAGCGCTACAATTTGAGGAAAAAGGACTTTATAAATGTCTTCCTTTGACGTACCCTTGGGGATAGTAATTTCTTCTGCCATGACGTTGCGAATGTAAGAATGAATAGAACCTGTTGACAAAAGGTTTGTTTGTATAGGCATTCAACCATTAATTTTGGCACATAACCAACATAGGAATGTCTAGTACAAATTTTGCCTCACGCCACATCGGACCACGTCCGCATGAGGTGCAAGAAATGCTCGATGCCATCGGTGTATCTTCGATTGACGAGCTAATCAATAAAACTGTTCCCGAAGCAATTCGCCTTAAGAAGCCACTCAACGTTGCGCCTGCTATTAGCGAGGACGATTATTTGAGTCATGTATGGGCGCTGGGTAAAAAGAACAAGGTGAACAAAAGCTACATCGGTATGGGTTATCACCCGACATCGGTGCCTACTGTCATTTTAAGAAACGTTCTCGAAAATCCAGGGTGGTACACTGCCTACACTCCCTACCAAGCTGAAATTGCTCAAGGGCGCTTGGAAGCACTGCTCAACTTCCAGACTATGGTTACCGACCTTACTGGACTGCCCATCGCCAATGCCTCTCTTTTGGATGAAGGCACAGCGGCAGCTGAAGCAATGATTCTATTTTTCCATAGCCGAAGCCGCGAGAAAGAACAAAGCGGAGCCAATAAGTACTTCGTTGACCAAAATATTTTCCCTCAAACGCTAGACGTATTGAAAGGACGCGCCAAGCATTTGAAAATCGAGCTGGTAATAGGAGATTTTACAAAACACGAGTTTTCTTCAGATTACTTCGGTGCTGTCATTCAATATCCTGACGGTAATGGACAAATCAACGACTACAAGTCATTTTGTGAAAAAGCTCATGCCGCGAGTGCTTTCGTGAGTGTTGCTTCTGACTTGATGGCCCTGACCCTCATCACCCCTCCAGGTGAGTGGGGAGCAGATATTTGTTTCGGAAACTCACAGCGTTTTGGTGTGCCTATGGGTTATGGTGGCCCTCACGCTGCCTTCTTCTGCGCGAAAGACGAGTTTAAGCGCAATATGCCAGGCCGTATCATCGGAGTTTCGAAGGATCGCCTTGGAAATACTGCGCTTCGAATGGCTTTGCAAACACGCGAACAGCACATTAGACGCGAAAAAGCTACATCGAATATCTGCACCGCCCAAGCATTACTAGCGGTGATGGCTTCTATGTATGCTGTTTATCATGGTCCACATGGATTAAAGACTATTGCCAATCGCATTCATCACAGAGCAACTTCTCTTGCCGCTTCTCTTAAAGCAGCAGGTTTTGATAATGTAAATACTAAGTTTTTCGATACAATCAAAGTAGCGGTTAACGAGGAATCCGTGAAGGCTGCTGCAACAAAAGCTGGCATCAATTTCCGCTATTTCGGAACAGGCCACATTGGAATTTCTGTAAATGAAACTACTTCTGAGGCAGATATTCTCGAAATCGTAAATATTGTTTCTGGTAAAAATGGAAGTGCCGTCAACGGTTCAAGCGCTATATCTGGATTTGAGCGCACAAGTACTTTCCTAACTCACCCCAATTTCAACTCTCATCATAGTGAAACTGAAATGTTGCGCTATTTGAAGAAATTGGAAAATAAAGATCTTTCACTGGCGCATGCGATGATTGCTTTGGGATCATGTACCATGAAGCTCAATTCAACGAGTGAAATGATCCCGGTCACCTGGCCAGAATTTGCAAACATTCATCCTTTCGCTCCAGTAGATCAGACGCAAGGATATCAAGAAATGCTAGCCCAACTGCATGATGATTTGTGCGAGTGTACAGGTTTTGCTGGCGTCTCATTGCAACCAAACTCCGGAGCACAGGGAGAATTGACTGGGCTTTTAGTAATCATGGCCTACCATGAAAGCAGAGGTGATTCACATCGCAACATTTGTTTGATTCCATCTTCAGCACATGGCACCAATCCAGCATCTGCAGTGATGGCGGGTCTCAACGTGGTGGTTGTGAAGTGTGACGAAAATGGAAACGTTGATGTAGCTGACTTGAAGGCGAAAGCTGAGCAGCACAAAGACAATCTTGCGGCATTGATGGTCACTTATCCTTCCACACACGGTGTATTTGAAGAAGCGATTCGTGAAATCACGCAAATTGTTCACGACAATGGTGGTCAAGTGTATATGGATGGAGCAAACATGAATGCACAAGTTGGGCTCACTAATCCAGGAAATATTGGTGCTGACGTATGTCACCTCAATCTTCATAAGACATTTGCTATTCCTCACGGTGGTGGCGGTCCTGGAATGGGTCCAATCGGAGTGGCAGCTCACTTAGTGCCTTTCCTACCGAGCAATCCATTGATCAAAACAGGTGGTGAACATGCAATTTCTGCTGTAAGTAGCGCTCCTTGGGGTTCAGCTTTGATCCTGCTTATTTCTTATGGATATATCAAAATGCTCGGTGGTGAAGGTGTTACCGATGCAACGAAATATGCAATCCTCAATGCCAATTACATGAAAGCACGACTGGACGGGCACTTCGATGTGCTTTACACAGGAACCAATGGCCATGTAGCTCACGAGATGATTTTAGATTGCCGAGCATTCAAAGCAGCTGGAATCGAGGTAGAAGACATTGCAAAACGCTTGATTGACTATGGATTCCATGCACCTACTGTTTCATTCCCAGTAGCTGGAACTGTAATGGTCGAGCCAACCGAAAGCGAACCTAAAGTAGAGCTTGATCGCTTCTGTGATGCGATGATTTCTATCAGAAAGGAAATCGCTGAAGTCGAAGGTGCTATTGCAGATAAACATGACAATGTGTTGAAAATGGCTCCGCATACCGCTTTGGAAGTAACAGCTGATGAATGGAACCACAGCTATAGCCGTCAAAAAGCGGCCTACCCTTCAAAAGGACTTCGTGATAATAAATTCTGGACTACAGTAGCTCGTGTTGACAACGCTTACGGTGACAGAAATCTCGTTTGTACATGTCCTCCAATTGAAGAATACGCCATGTCATAAACAAAGAAAATTTTGAATTAAATAAACCCTCGGAGCTCTTCCGGGGGTTTTTATTTTATACTCATTTTTTGATTAGATGGAAAAAAACCATTCGCTGGAAATCAGCAACTAAGGACAAAATCACGCTACTCGTGCGTGAAAAATAGGAATTCGTCGTATTGCTATTATATTCGCGTCCTCTCTTGATTTTTTTTTAAAGAAAAAAAAGTTTTTAAAGCCACGAAATATGAATTCTCACAACTTTACTGCGAAGGATATTCACCTTCGTATTAGAAGTATCAGGACAGAACTCGGTTACTCCCAAGAGTTCGTCGCGTCGCAAATCGGCATTTCTCAAAATGCGTATAGTCGCATTGAGTTAGGCCTCGCGAAACTCTCAATTGAGCGCATGCTCAAAATTGCTGATGTTCTTAAAGTAAACCCTCTGGTCCTTTTGACTGTCTAAGACGTCACGTCACAACTTGCTAATAGAATAAGGTTTTTATTGATCTTGATAATTGGAAAGGTCAATACACTCACTCTCACCAAAACCTTCGTTCCAATAGTATATTTGCGACATGATTCAAAATTTATCAGAAGAAGAAGTAGTTAGACGCTCGGCTTTAAATAAGCTGAGAGAGAAAGGTATTGACCCATTTCCAGCAGCTGAATTCAAAGTGAATACTACTGCTAAGGAAATAAAGGAAAACTACGAAGAAGGAAAATTAGTTACTGTAGCAGGCCGCATGATGAACATGCGCGTGATGGGTAAAGCCTCCTTCGCAGATTTACATGATAGTTCGGGTAAAATACAAATCTATATAGCATCAGATAATATTTGTCCTGGTGAGGATAAGAGTCTTTACAACGATGTTGTAAAACACTTGCTTCATTATGGAGATTTTATCGGAATCACTGGTACCGTTTTCACAACGAAGATGGGCGAGATTTCTATATCCGTAAACGCGCTTACTGTTCTTGCTAAATCTATTAAACCGCTCCCTGTTGTAAAGACAGATAAAGAAGGTAATGTTTACGATGCATTTTCTGACCCCGAGTTGCGCTATCGCATGCGTTATGTGGATTTGGTGGTGAATGAAAAAGTTAAAGACACTTTTATCACGCGCACACGCATTGTGAATGCGATGCGTGATTTCTTCAATAATCATGGTTATCTCGAAGTAGATACTCCTGTATTGCAAGCAATTCCTGGTGGCGCCTCAGCCCGACCTTTCATTACGCATCACAACGCTCTGGACGTGCCGATGTATTTGCGAATCGCAAACGAGCTTTATCTTAAAAGACTCATCGTCGGCGGCTTCGAGGGTGTTTATGAATTCAGTCGCAATTTCCGCAATGAAGGCATGGACCGCACTCACAATCCTGAATTTACAGTGATGGAGATATATGTGGCTTACAAGGACTACAATTGGATGATGGATTTTACGGAGGCCATGCTGGAACATGTGTGTCAAAAAGCAATTGGCACTACGAGTGTTCAGTTTGGAGATAAGATCATTGATTTCAAACGTCCTTTCAAGCGCATCAGCATGACCGACGCTATCAAAGAATATACTGGATTTGACATCACAGGAAAATCAGAAGATGAGCTTCGCACTTTTGCAAAAAGTATAGGATTGGATGTTAACGAAACGATGGGCAAAGGCAAGTTGATTGATGAAATTTTTGGTGAAAAGTGTGAAGGTAATTTTATTCAGCCCACATTCATTACCGACTATCCAGTAGAAATGTCGCCGCTATGTAAGCGTCACCGCAGCAATCCAGATTTGACAGAGCGCTTTGAGTTAATGATCAATGGAAAAGAAGTAGCGAATGCTTATTCAGAATTGAATGATCCTATAGATCAAAGAGAACGTTTTGAAGAACAATTGAAACTTCAGGAACGAGGCGACGACGAGGCGATGTTTATTGATCAAGACTTTCTTCGTGCTTTGGAATATGGAATGCCTCCTACTTCGGGAATGGGAATTGGGGTAGATCGCCTCGTGATGTTACTTACAAATAACACCACAATCCAAGAGGTACTGTTCTTCCCGCAGATGCGCCCAGAGAAATTCCAAACGGGTCCAGATCTCAAGGCTTACGAAGCAGCGGGCATTTCTCCTGAGTGGATTGAGCACGTTGTGAAGGCTGGATTTGACAGTATTCAAAAGCTCAAGGAAGCCAAGCCCACTGCAGTTCATCAAACATTAAATGGATATCGAAAGAAGAACAAACTTGAGATACCAGCAATTCAATTGAGCGACATCGAAGGCTGGACATTGTAAAAAAAAATAAGAGTTTACAAACCGAAAAAGGGGGTTCACTAACTGGAGTGAACCCCTTTTTCTATTTTGGTTAAATTTAAAGTCATAATTCTTAACCAACTTCAATGAAAACTATTTTTACACTCCTAATTATTGTCACCGCTGCGTTCACTTCACAGTCCCAAACCTACGTCGGTAACATTACTCTGTTCACTCAAGAGGAAGTCGATAATTTTAGCACTAATTATCCCGGGATAACATATGTTGAAGGAACGTTAGTGATTGGCGCAAATACATTAGAGCTTACTGATCAAATTCTTGACCTCTCTGGACTTAGTCAATTGATCGGTGCAAAAGAAATAGCAGTAGTTTCCGCAGGCGCTTTATCTGGATGGATTCCAACCACTGCTGACAATGTCTTCATAGACTCTTATGCCCTTGATCTTATCGCAAGTGGAGGTGAGATCAATATGGACGAATTTACCTCTGAATTTACCACCCTCAATAATCTTAGTCTACGTTATGGACCAATTGAAAATGCTGATCTCGGAGTGACTCTCTTTGAGAATCTTATAAGCGTTGACTCCTTGACAATTCTTTGGGCCGCAGCCCCCACAACTTTTCCAAGTCTCCAAACAATAAACTACCTCAATTATTGGCCATATGAGAGCTTACCAAACAGTCCAAACTACGTCTACATGCCTAGCGTGACTTACCTGGAAAAGCTCATTATCGACTCAGGGGGCACTGTAGTATATAACTCTACACCTTATTTTACCAATTTAAATCATATAGAATACTTCGAGGTGAATAGTCTAGACGTTCTTGATGGTTTTATCGGACTATCCAGCTTAACATCTATAGGCACCTTTGAAACTAACAACAACTACAGCTTTACCAGCCTAGAAGGATTGTCCAATATTCAAACAGCGGGAGTAATTAGTATACGCGGTTATTTCGGGCAATCAAATCAACCTATTGGACTTGAATCACTACAAAGTGTAGGGCGTTTGACTATGTCTTTAATTGATGTCAATCTCTCAAGCCTTACCAATCTTCAGGTTGTCGATACACTTGAAATCCTTCCAAGCGAAGGCCTCACTAGTCTTGCGGGAATCGAAAACTTAACCATCAACAACTATCTTAGACTTA
This sequence comes from uncultured Comamonadaceae bacterium, assembly GCA_964428835.1. Lineage (GTDB taxonomy): Bacteria > Bacteroidota > Bacteroidia > Flavobacteriales_D > Sanyastnellaceae > JAIXWP01. The sequence goes on from CAYRZQ010000040.1 coordinate 29,202, forward strand.
GCGGGTCAAACCTCTCAC
>CAYRZQ010000041.1:0-28958 GCA_964428835.1 uncultured Comamonadaceae bacterium
TCTGAAGCTATCGACTTGGCATCAGAGTATATTTCTGAAAATGTAGTCGGAAAGACGAGTTTTGCTGATTGCCTTCATATCGCTCTAGCAACAATTAATCGAGCCGACTTTCTTGTTAGTTGGAACTTCAAGCATATCGTTAATGTTGAAAGGATCCGCGGTTACAATTCGATAAATATCAAGAACGGATATAGACTATTAGAAATAAGATCACCCAGAGAATTTGAGAAATATGAAAACGACTGACAAAACATTCGATGCAGTAGAGTTCATGCGTCAACAAAGAGACATATTGAGCGAAGTCTTATCAAAGATGACCAAAGAAGAAATTCTAGAGTACTTTAATAAGCTCAAATCCGAGAAATCCACAAAGCCCAGTGCATAACAGCACCTACCAGCAATTGGCGAACTAATGACTAGCCGAAGCCTTGCCTTGTCTATTATTTCATTAACTAAATCGAAACCACGCGCAGCCGAACGCCAACTGGTGGTTGCCGCCAAAACGTCAAGCTGTGTAAAAAACTTCTTTTTTCAATAAGCTAAATCGGAGAATGATTTTTTTGGATGGATTTCGAGGCTTTTAGAGCGTTCGTTTCTGGTGAGTATTTTACAAGATTGAGGATTAGAATTCGATTTTGATTACATTAGATTAGCGATAAGTAAGCGTTAAAACAAGAGCCCGGCCTACAAGGCCGATTGATAAAGGAAACAACCCTGCAACACCACCAGGCTGCATACATGTTCGATTGTTCATCTTTAGTAAACGGAACTTGCTTACCGAGCATAGAAAGTGAGAGGTTCGTTTCAACGAAGAAAATAGTCCTAACTCATTAAATCAAACTCGTGAAAACACCTGTACTTTTTTTTGTTTCCGTTTTGGCGCTGAGTCTAAACACCGCGCACTCTCAGAATGAGTATTTCGAAAGCAACCCAAAGTGGGGAATATCTGAGCCATGTCAATTTTCACCCTTTGAACCCGAATGGGGCAAGAAGACAACATTCTACATTGAAGGAGATACACTACTAAACTCGGAAGTCTTTGTGAAAGTATTTCAGGTTGGTTTTGAATACTACGGATTAGGAACAGCAGACTACACAGAAACAGCCTATTCAAATCCATTACCTCTGGCTTATTTACGTTCTGAAAATATGAAAATGTATAAATGGAATGAAGAACTTAGTGTCAAAGAGCTACTCTATGACTTTGAAGTGGAAGTTGGGGAGCCATTCAATTCAATCCTTTTCCCGAACCCACCAACAGTTGTATCTATTAGCACTATTACACTTGGTGGCTTTGAGCGCAAAGTGATTACTGTTTCAGAAGGCAGTGGTGAGGCTTACGCTTTTGACTACATCGAAGGCGTTGGTCATTGGCGCGGAATCTGGCAACCAAATGGCCCACAACTTGACTGTCAATCCTATTTGACTTGCTTTTCAATCAATGGAGAGTCATACACTGTTGATACTGAAGAAACACCTTGGCTAGTCCCGTCAGCAGAAGCTTGTGAATTTATTGTGGACATTGATGAAATTGCATTTCAGAAAATTGTTGCCTATCCAAATCCAGCAAATAGTGTCTTGACAATTAAAGGAACAGATCAGATGTCGTCAATAAATATTTCAGACATGTCAGGTCGAATTGTTCACACAATAAAACCAAATAGCAAATTTTTTCGCTTTAACATTGAACCACTTGCCAATGGCTGTTACTACCTTATCGTAACCACTGAAAATGGCCTTATTGAAACACTTAAATTCATGAAAGACTAACAAGGACAGCTTCGCCAATCCACCATCTGTTATAGCCAATGGTTGTACGACCATTCCTTTAGCAAGCCACTGACATTGAATTTAAACAGTAATACAGATGTAACCCATATTGATAAGTTGCCAAAACATAGAAACGATATTGCAACACAACATTATAATTTAATTTGACAATTGTTTCAATGGATGCAAATTGATGAAGCCGCTTTACTGTATGGTTTAGACCACATAAAAACAGTCCGCCCTAAGATGATGAGAATCTCATGGATTAGATTCTTACATCTGAAAGTTAAATTTAAGAAATAAGAACAAAGCTCTCTGCGCAACTCCGCGTTCTCTGCGCCGCGTCCCTTTGGGGACTCTGCGGTAAAAAAAGTCAACGACTTCCGTCTGTCGCGTCATCCCTTTTTTTTTCTAGTCACCAGTCACCAGTCACTAGTATCCAGTTAAGTCTTTCCACGAGAGCTTAGCCTCATTTTTTATCTTATTTTTGGGTGATTAAAGTTGCGGTAATCTGACCGAATGGGCAGGATCGACGCACCTTGGTAAGGCAACTATATGGTTAGCGGTTAGGTTATAAAACAATAACCAACGTAAGTAAAATAGGACAAAAAATGACAATCAAAAAAAGGAAAAATATGTGGATAATTTTAGCAATCACAGTCGGCTCAGTTCTTCTTTTGAGTAGAACCAGTTTTGAAATTCGAGATGATGTTGAAATCAATTCTTCGGTAGACAAAGTTTGGAATGCGGTAATAGACTTTGACAATTATAAAAAATGGAACTCTCAATTGACATTTTTGGGTGGGACAGTACAACCAAATGGTAACCTGCATTTAAGACTTGCGGCAGAAGGTACTGCCCCTTATGAGTTTAAGCCTGATATTTCCCATTGGACAGAGAGAAAGCAATTCGCCTGGATTGCCCAGACTGGACTTCCAAGAATTTTTGATGGAGAACATTTTTTTGAACTAAAAGATTTAGGTAACGGTAAAACCCTGCTGACGAACAGAGAAGAATATCGTGGAGTGCTTTCTCAAATCTTTCGACAACTTCCAATGATGAAAACTGCTCCTGAGGGGTTCAAGAAAATGAATTTGGAACTCAAAAATTATGTAGAGGAGCTTTCGACTAAATAACAATAATGATGACTGAAAGAAGCCCGAACCCGATAGTACTAACAGTTACGGACGACTTTCTGATGAAAATATTCTATCATTCCTAACAGACCTCCTTGGATGCGAGAGTATAACTTCGCAGACAGACATTCTGTTAGAACTTGGGGTTGTTGAGATGGCTACTTGTGAAATGGTGGGTGAGTTGTTTTGAATAATTCATACAACGCAGATCAGAAGAGGCTTCGTCACAATCTGAATGTCCAACGACACTACAAAGATGAAAAAAACGAAAATAATCATTGCGGGGATTGGCGGAGTAGGAGGCTATTTTGGCGGACTTTTAGCACATCACTTTTATGATAGCGAAAAGGTTGAAATCAACTTTGTTGCTCGTGGAAAACACCTAAGACAAATTCAAGTCAATGGTTTGAAAGTAATAAAAGGGAAAAGTGAATTTATTGCCAAACCAAGATTGGCAACAGACAATCCAACGGAATTAGGTATTTCAGACTTTATTATCATAACCACGAAAAGCTACGACCTCGAAGCAGTTGTGGAGCAATTAAGACCTTGCATAAATAAAGACACCATAATTTTACCATTGCTTAATGGCGTTGATAGCAAAGAACGGATTAAAGAGATTTTTCCGGATAACATTGTTTTAGACGGCTGTGTCTATATAGTTTCTCGTTTGACACAAGCTGGCGTAATTGAAAATAGTGGTAATATTCAAACACTTTATTTCGGTCTTGACAATCTTGTTAATGAAAGACTACTGTTGCTAGAAAATTTATTAAAGGAAGCGAACATAGAAGCTTTTCGATCAGTAAATATTTCTACTATCATTTGGGAGAAATTTATATTTGTTTCACCAACAGCAACTGCTACTTCCTATTTTGATATGTGCATAGGCGAACTCATTAGCGACAATGAAAAACTAAGAATCATTACTAGGTTGATAGAAGAAGTAAAACAAATAGCGAAAGCAAAGAATATTAATATTTCTGACGACATCATAGATAAAACGGTACACAAATTAAAAGCATTACCTTTTGAAACAACATCATCAATGCATGCTGACTTTAAAAACAACAAACCTAGCAACGAGTTAGAATCATTGACTGAATATGTTATTAAGGAAGGACGAAGACTCAATTTAACAACACCCACGTATATGGAAATGTATGTTGAACTTAAAAATAAAAACGGTATTTAGCAGCCGTTTTGCAAAGTCGGAATGTCGTGCTCCGTTATACCGTTGTCGATTTCAAGACTCACTCCTCGCACCATCTCTTCGTGACGAAAGATCATTAATCAATTTCAGTTTAATCAAAGAACTTCCAATCTCCAAATTCCAATTTCCAATCTCCAATCTTGCTCCCGATAGCTATCGGGACTCCAAATTCCAATCTCCCTCCCGATAACTATCGGGCCTTTCAATTTTCTTTTGGTTGTCTATAAAAATTACTTATTGTTATAACTAGAAAAATTAACAGCAGATGATGAAGTTATTCATACATGCCCCGCCCATGGGGGAGTGTAACATTAGCGTTCATTGAAAAAGACAACTGTAACAAAGAATTAATAAGATTAGAGGAGAGATCCTAAGAACCTTTTAACAGCACAGTAAACGATGATCAATATGAGCAGTTTGCCAAGTGCTACGTACTTTATAAAAGTTATAAGCGAGGAAAGCAAAGAAGTCCAATCATTTAAAATAATTAAAAACTGATAATCATGAAAATGATTTATTCAATGATTGCAGGCGTATTGATTACTGTAAGTGCGTTTGCCCAATCACCTGAAAAAATGAGCTACCAAGCTGTAGTAAGAGACGGAGAGAATAATTTGGTTAGCTCTACAACAGTAGGTATACAAGTAAGCATTCTGCAAGGTTCTGCAAATGGAACAGCGGTATATACAGAAACACAAACACCAACTACCAATGCCAATGGATTGTTTAGTTTAGAGATAGGAGAAGGAACGGTTGTGAGTGGTGATTTTTCCGCTATCGACTGGGCAAACGGACCTTATTTTATCAAAACAGAAACTGATCCAACAGGTGGAACAAATTATACCATTACAGGGACAAGCCAGTTGTTGAGCGTACCATACGCATTGCATGCAAAATCAGCAGAAACTATTACAGGAGGTATTACCGAAAACGACCCAATATTTGGAGCCTCTGTAGCCAGTGGAATTACAGCAGCAGATACAACTAATTGGAACAATAAACAAGACCAATTGGTTGCAGGAACAGGCATCAGCATAGTTGATAACACCATTAGTGCAACAGGCGGTGGCGGTTCAAATGATTTCTACTTAGGACAAGATACTTTAGGTGGCATTGTTTATTATATCTATTTAGATGCTAATGGCAATCAACACGGACTTATTGTTTCCAAAACCGAAGGAACCGCCACTTGGGGTACCTTTACTTTGGTTGGGTCAAATAGAACAGACGATGGAGTTTACAATACTAATCTTATGCCTTCAAATAGCAATGCCAAAGCTTGGGTTGCAACTCTTGGTCCAGATTGGTATTTGCCATCTATAGATGAACTTGACCTTTTATATCAAAATCGTTTTTATGTAAATAAAACGGCACGAGCTATTAACGCTACGCAGATAGTAATAGATCCCGTTGACCCCCAGACGAATACCCATTATTGGAGCAGTACGGAGTTTAATGCACCAAACGTTTTTTACCTCACCTTCCTCACGGGAGGAGCGTACGTTCATAATAAGACAGTTACTTGTCGCGTACGTGGCATTAAAGCATTTTAAACGTTTAATGATTTGCCAATTTTAGGAGGTGGGCAAACGTGCTGAAGATTGACAATAAGAGTAAAATTATTCAATCTACCAGACAAAATAGTGGAGCATAAATTGACTTAATTGAAATGATAGCTAATTAGAACTAGCCACTATTACTTATCGCTGTAATTAAATACATTTTCCGTTTAATCAATCCACTTCCAATCTCCCTCCCGATAGCTATCGGGACTCCAATCTCCCAATCTCCCTATCTCCCAATCTTCCTTTCTCCTCCAAAAGTCCCTACATTTGGGAAAATATAAAAAGAGCATCGATGAATACTTTCTCCAAAATTTTCTTTACGTGCATCACTATGCTCTCAGGTAGCATTGAGGTATATGCGCAATGTTACGACTGCAACGAAGGCGTTTCTCAGGGCAGCATTACTTTCAGTCAGTCAACCGACATAGCTTCTGGTTCTTATTACTACACAGATTTTACTATTCCCCAGGGAGTGACAGTAACTTTAGCTGATCAAGCTCCTCTGATTATATACGCCACGGGCAATGTAAACATCGACGGAATCTTATCTGCCAACGGAAAGGGCCACTCTGGCGGAGCTGGTGGAACGGGAGGCTTCTCCCCGGGCAACGGTGCCAATGGGGGAGGACCAGGAGGAGGTAAAGGTGGATGTAGCACCTATAGTCTTGGTGGTGGTGCTGCATATAGAAATAATGGAGTTGGAGGATGTACTTCGCCGCCATCTGCGTATGGCGACTTTGATGTATTAGGTTTGCCACTTGGCTCTGGAGGAGGTGGCCAAAGAGGCTCTGCTGCTAATCCAGGACAGGCTGGTGCCAATGGTGGAGGTGCTATTGCTATTATAGCTTGCGGAGTAATTACCATCAACGGCACCGTAAGAGCAAATGGCATGTCAGGTTTAAATGGAGGCGCGGGCTCAGGCGGTACTATTTATCTATCCTCAGCGGCAAATTCTGTAGTGGTGAATGGGTCTGTTAATGTTTTTGGAGGAGGCAATACCCAAGGGAATTTTGGCAGCCCTGGCCGCATCAGGATTGATGGTATTTTATCCGGTAGTACCACGTTAACTGATATTTATAATCCCCAATTCTTTTCCAATGACGTTGCTGAATCAATTGATTTTAATGAACCGTCGTGCAACGGTGAATTAGATGGATCCGCCTCAGTAGTTGCAAATTCACAAGGTCAGGGTTATTCCTATTTTTGGAGCAATGGTGCTTCAGAAGCGACAGCCACTGGGCTTGGCGCTGGTAGTTACGTCGTAATAATAGCAAACACAAATAATTGTACAGTTTCACTGAGTGGTACACTCGGCGAGCCTGATGTCTTATCCGCCGATATTACCACCAATCTAAACACAGCTACGGCCAACCCAACAGGAGGCACACCACCGTACACTTATCAGTGGAGCAATGGCCAAACAAGTCAAACTGCCACTGGTCTTGCCAATGGCACTTACCAATTGACCGTCACTGATGCCAATGACTGTTCATTTGAATCAAGTATTGATTTCGTTTCTACCGTGGGCATTGATAGCCAGAATCGTGAAATGGAGATAAGTTTATCACCGAATCCTGCAAGCGATTGGATAAATGTATCTGCTGATTTGTCGTATAATTTCGTATCATATCAGATAGTAGATGTTACAGGTCGTGTGGTAGCAAGTGATAAACTTCAATCCGAGTCCACTCGGATTGATTTGAGCAATTTCGCAGAAGGAACGTATGTATTTCGAATAGACCAAACTTATACAAAGTCTTTCGTTGTAAGGCGTTAGAATATATCGGCTACATCGATGCGTTGCATTGACTCGAAGGCGCTGAAAAGCCCACTACTTCTCCTTTTTATGATGTTTGACTTTGGAATGTTCAATTCCAAATTCCTTCATTAAATCTAATCCATAATTACGAATGGTGTCCACAATAACAATGGCTCGTTGACCACGTTTGGTAATCGAGTATTCAACCTTGGGCGGCACAACAGGAAATACCTTACGACTAATAAAACCCTCTTCTTCCAGCTCTCTCAATTGACTGGTAAGCATTTTATGTGTGATATGCGGAATGTCTTTTTTCAACTCACCATACCGCATCACTTTATCTTTTAGTCTCCACAGAATGGGCATTTTCCATGTTCCTCCAATCCTGTCCATTGCAAATTCGACTGGATTGTAATAGAGTTTATTCTTATATAAAAAATCTGGCATCGCTATAAGTGTTGAATTTACTGATACTTTCCTAAAAGTGTGTTACACTATTCGAGGTAAGTATAAAAGCAAAGGTACCATATAGGCGCAACTTTGCTATGTCAAAATTCAGAGGCAACCGACGGATTTGTTTTTTAAATTTAGAACTTATGAAAATAGCAATTATAGGCACAGGCAATGTAGGCGGTGCATTGGCTGCGAAATGGGCCAAATCGGGGCACGAAATAAACCTAGGCGTTCGTGATGTGAATAATTTTAAAGGGATGCAATTATTAGAAAACCCAAATACTGCTGTTCTTACTATAGAAGATGCCGCAAAAGTTTCTGAGATTATCCTTCTCTCAACCCCGGCAACTGCCACTGTTGACGTGGTAAAGAGTTTGGGCGATACATCCGGTAAAATCATTATTGACGCGATGAATATCGTGATGGGCCGAGGTCCTCAAGGATATAAGCACACTACGGATGCTATCTTAGATAATACTCAAACCAGAGATGTAGTGAAGTGCTTCAATACGACTGGCTTCAATAATATGCAAAATCCGAGTTATGATGGTGTTGCCCTCGACTTATTTGTTGCAGGAGACAGTGAAAGAGGCAAGCAAGCAGCCATTAAATTAGCCAAAGATGCAGGTTTTGCTGAGTGTTATAATATTGGCGGTAATGACAAATTTGAACTCATGGAACAGTTCGCTTGGTTTTGGATCAACCTCGCCATGTTTCAAGGACAAGGAAGAGAAATCGGATTTATATTATTGAGAAGATGAAAGTAGCTTTAGTTACAGGAGCGTACAGAAGACTTGGTTTTGAATGGTGCAGACAACTTGGAAGGCAGGGTTATAAAGTAATTCTAACTGCAAGAGATTTGGAAAAAGCGCAAGAAGCAGCCGAACTCTTGAATGAGCAAGAATTAGTGATTTATCCAAAAGCATTAGAGGTTAAAGACGAGAAACAAATTGAAGAAATAGCAATTTGGGCAAGTGAGATGTTTGGGCGAATTGATCTGATCGTAAATAATGCAGGAATAAATCCAAAGGACTATGCGGACAAATCAAGAATGGCAAAGGCATTCTATCTTAAAGACTTGGATGCAAAGGAGATGTTGGAGGTTATTCACATCAATAGCATCGCTCCATTGCTCGTAATTAAGCACTTCAAACAACTATTGGCCAAAAGTGAAAAGCCGATTGTAATCAATATTTCAAGTTGGTTAGGGTCAGTCACCAACTTAACTTTTGGTGGACACTACGGTTATGTTGGCAGTAAAAATTTGTTGAATGTTTTGAATAAGTCAATGGCAAACGAACTGAAACCGGAGAGTGTCATTTGCGTCAATGTAAATCCAGGTTGGGTTCAAACCGACATGGGTGGGCAAAAAGCCCTATTCACCGCTGAGCAAGCTGTATCGAACATTTTTAGTAATATCATTACACAGATTTCTATTGTTGACAGCGGTAAATTCTTCAACTATGATGGAAGCGAACATCCGTGGTAGGGTTTTCATCTGAAATACAAACTTTCAATCTTGCTATCTTTCAATCTACTCGCAGGGTTAGGGAATTTCAGTTTTTTTATTATGAGGATAGTCAGCAATAAGCAGAGGGTTTTTCAAGCCCTGGCGTTCTTAACAATCGGTCCCTCTATCTATATTCCTTAAATTTGCTGAATGAAGAATATTGACAAATTGAGCCTTGAAAAAGCATACAGCTTGTATGAGAAAGGCTATATTGAAAAAGTCGAGATTGGAACAACAAAAGGTTTGCAGCAAATACACACATATTTGTTTGATGGTTTGTACGAATTCGCTGGTCAAATACGAACACAAAATATTTCAAAAGGTGGATTCAGATTCGCTACTGCTCTATATCTAAAGGAGGCGTTAGACAAAGTGGAAAAAATGCCTGAAACTACATTCGAAGAAATAATAGAGAAATATGTTGAAATGAATATAGTTCACCCTTTTTTGGAAGGGAATGGAAGGACAATGAGAATTTGGCTTGATTTGATATTGAAGAATCGAATTGGTAAACTTGTAAATTGGCAATTTGTGGACAAAACGCTATACTTACAAGCAATCGAAAGAAGCCCAATTAATGATTTGGAACTTCGAACTTTATTAGGGAATAATTTAACGGAGGAAGTCGATAATAGAGAAATAATTTTTAAGGGAATAGAACAGTCTTATTATTATGAAGGCTACGACAAAGACGATGAACATGAAAATGAATAGACACTTTTGAGTTAGCAAAAGTCAAAATCTAATTTTGAGAATATTGAATTAGATGAAACTCATTTGGCTATCATCTGCCCAACTATTATTTGAACGTCCTTTTTTCCAGTGGTAAGTTTCCCGAATGTATAAAGCTTGCCACCAGATGCTTTGAATTGATCTTGAATCAATTCAAATTTCCTCTCCTTCGAACTAGGGAATGATGTTTTTAAGTCAATCTGTCCAGCAGTCAAATCACCAGACCCGGTCATGATGGCGTAGTTGAGCTCATTTTCATAAATCTCTTGCTCGCGCTTGTCAGGCTTCCCTTCCTTGTTTACTTCTTTTAAATCGGCGTTGGAACTGTAAAGGATGATATATCTATCACCATCTAGTGGAGCGACTTCCATGTCATCAACTTTATGTATAAAATCATAACGAGATGCACGGGGAATAACACTGAACTTCTCTATTTGCAAAGCTTCATTGAGAACGAAACTAATAACTCCACGATTCACACAATGGGGCAATTCATTTCCATTGGAGTATTTAATTACTTCGTTGTTTTGAACGCAGCACACGAGGATTGTTTTATTTCCTTTTAGAATACGCTTTTCAATACGTATTTCGTTGACATAATGGTTGGGGATGACTTTCTTTTTACTTTTTGTCTTTTCAGGATAATAATTTTTGAAATTGGAATAGAAATCAAAATCAAACTCCGTTGTTACGGTATTCTTAAACTCTCCTGCATTAATATCTAATGTTGTTGAGAAAAAACCGTTAATGACAGGATTGTCACCCTCATCATCAGTATTGGAATAGAATCCGAGAATGGAAGCCATTCCGTTCTTAATTTCCATATCTATTCCAGAGTATTTCATCTCGTCACTTTTCAGTGAATAGGTACCGCCTTCTCCTTTGGATAGTGTAACAACAGTGAATATACTGTAGAATAACCATCTCTTTTTTCTCGGTGCATTTGGAACTTCTTGTTTAACGTTGGCATTGAGAACAAGATAATCCTCGCCCAAAAATTGATACCCTCTTCCTTTTTTGTTGAATCCAGCATCCCATGACAAGGGTAAGTCTATCTCACCTACGTCTCCAATGGTAAAGTCAGGAGATAGGGTTTTGTATGACAAGAGAATATTTTTTTGCTTACCTTCTGTTTCGTCCAGGAGTACGTATGCTCCAGTAGATTCATTTCGAATGACATCTGGTTCCTCTGCAGTGTACTTTTCCTTCGGGGCTTTTACTTCATGAACAATCTTAGGACTTCCAATTGGTTTCAATTCTGGTGTTAGTTCGACAACAGCAATTCTGGCGCTACGATCATCCATATAATTTCTTATAAAAAGAACAACTCTATCGCTAGTTATGAATGCTTTTAATAGCATATAGCCTTCAAATTCAGGTGAGCTCGAAATGCCCTTGTTTTCTCCGCCTATGATCAAGGTGGCAACTTGTTCTAGAGTTTCATGATCGTATGCTACAATCATGTTATCACGCGTTTTTCTATACGTAACAACTCCTTCGCTACCATAAAGTGTATATCCGGCCATGCTAGCTATCGTTGATGTATATAAATACTTACCATCACCGTGAATCACTTGAGAATAGCCAACATGTTCGCCTTTCGTGCTGCTGGGTTTAGACCATTTTATATCTGCGGATTGTGAAAAAGACTTGATGCCAAGGAATAAAAAAACAATGAGAAGATAATTTTTCATTTCACGTATAAGTATAATATTGTAATTTTAGTGGTACAATATTAAAAAGATTAATCATTGTCACATGAAAACTATAACGAAATTTTTTTATGTCTTCCTAATTGTTATTGCCGTGAAAGTCATCTTTAGGCTTGTGCTTCAGGAGAATTTGCTAGACAAAAGTGCTTGGTTAAAAATGATAGTAGAAGGTATTATCTTTTCTTTAATCTTCTTCCCGTTGTTTACTAGATTGAATAAGAAGACTTAAAGAATAATGGATCTTGGCTCAAAAAAAAAAGGCAACCTTACGGCTGCCTTTTTTTTATTAATTACTAAAAACAATTAGTGACGAATCGCCACTTTGGTGTTAAACACACCTCCCTTCACAACAACTTGTAATGTGTAAATACCATTATTCAATTCTGATGTATTGATTGTGCTATTTACTGCATTGAAATTCTGATTCTCGAATACGAGCTTACCAGAAATATCATACATGCGAACAACAGCGTTTTCATTGCTTATTGTATTGTTTACAAAAAGCATGTCGTTCGCTGGGTTTGGATATACGCTGATGGCCTGAGAAAGATCGTTTTCGTTTACGCTAACAATACATTCTTCGCATGATGCCCAGCATACCTCTGGCAATACTGTTGCTTCTTCAACTACCAAAAGACGATTTGTAAATGCGCCAGTAGTAATTGTACAAGCACCACCTGGGATAAACTCTTCTTGAATAGCCCAAGAATCAGCAGCAAACTTGTACTCATACGTGCCAGGGAGAAGAGGAATAGTGATTTCCCACTTGCCGTCACCGTCAGGATCAGACATCGGAGCACATCCACCGCACCATCCATTGAATGTTCCATTTACTTCAGGTGTAGTGAATGCCTGCGCTACTTGGCTCATATCAACGATGAAAGTCACGTCAACAGGGTTTTCTACAACACCACAAGCTTGGCAAGATGCCCAACATACTACATCCATTACCATGTCTTCTGATACGGTGAGTGTTCTGTTAGTGAATGGTCCTACAGTGATAGTACATGCGCTACCTGGAGTCAATTCTTCTTGAATTGCCCAAGAATCAGCAGCATACTTGAACTCATAGTTACCTGCGTTCAATGGAATGGTCAGTTCCCAAACATTGTCGCCGTCTGCATCACTCATAGGTGCACAACCGCCACACCAGTTATTGAATGTTCCATTCACTTCTGGAGTTGTAAATGCTTGTGTCACTTGGTTCATATCAACACGGAAAGTAACGTTGTAAGTCGAAACTACAAAGCCACAATCGTTACAGCTTGCCCAACATACAACTGGAAGTTCTTGTGCACCAGCTACTGCAAGAGCACGGTTGGTGAAGCCATTGTTTGTTACTGTGCACGAAGTGCCTGGAGTGAACTCTTCTTGAATCGTCCATCCATCTGCAGTAAACTTATATTCATAATTGCCTTGTGCTAATTCGATAGTGATAGACCAAATGCCATCGCCATCTTCATCGCTCATTGGAGCACATGCACCACACCAATTATTGAATGTTCCGTTGAGGTTTGGAGTAGTAAATGTTTCTGTTACTTCGCTCATGTTCACATGGAAGGTAACGTTATACAAACAACTTCCATCGTCTGTGGTAGCATCTGGATTGTAGTTGTTTGCTGCTTCATCTGTACAACCAGGAACTGAAGCACCAGCGGCTTCAACGCGAACATTATCAATAAGGATAGTACCACCAGCACCAACAAAGGCGCCAGCAGCAATATTGAAGTGCATTCTGAATAGGTTACCAGCACCAATATTTTGATATGGGAAGGTGAGGGTAGTCCAGTTGTCGGCATTTACCCCTTGATTCTGAATATCGAAAGTATTGATAGTTCCTGTAGATGCAAGTTCAGTTTGTAGGTGAAGCGCTGCACCATTGAGAGGAGCCGATAACTTAATGTCGAATGATAACTCAACGTTAGAAGCACCTTGGTAATCTACGTTGCCATCTACATATTGGAAGATGTAAGCACGGCCAATACCATCAGAGGTATTAGAACCAGAAATTTCCATAGCACCAGTGGTAACACCTGTTTCATTCCAAACGATAGAAGCTTCAGGGAGAGTAGCATCCGCAACGGGAGTCCATGCAGTGATTGAAGCTGCTTCGTCGAAGGTTAAATTAATAATACCAGTTTCTACTGGCCCGCTCTCACATGGAGAGCATGATCCCCAGCATACAGCTGGTAATGTAATATTGCTATTTACAGAAAGTGAACGATTCACAAAAGGCGCACCATTGACAGTACAAGCGTCGCCTTCCATGAGCGGCTCGATTAGCGCCCAAGAATCAGCAGCGAACTTATACTCATAGTTTCCTTCTTCCAAAGTGATAGTCAATTGATAAATTCCATCACCATCTTCATCCGACATTGGGGCGCATCCGCCACACCAGTCATTGAAAGTACCGTTTACTTCTGGAACATTATAAGCATCTGTTACATTGCTCATGTCCACTTGGAAGGTAACATCATAAACATTTGGCATTACTCCGCAATTCGCGCAAGCATTCCAGCATACTGGATCAAGCACGATGTCTTCAGATACCGTAATTACACGATTGGTAAATGAACCAGTTGTAATGGTACAAGGCAATCCAGGTGTAAGTTCTTCCTGTGGATTCCAGTTGTCGGCTGCGAATTTGTATTCGTATTCGCCAGGATTAAGTGAAATAGTCAAAGACCAAATGCCATCGCCATCAGGGTCAGACATGGGCGCACATCCACCGCACCAGTTGTTGAACTCACCGTTCACCTCAGGAGTTGTGAAAGGCACTGCCACGTCGTTCATGTTTACTTGGAAAGTAACATCATAAGGTCCTTGCGTATTAGCGCAAGAAGTACATGAACCCCAACATACCACATCGAGCACTGCATCAGCAGTCACTACGAGTGAACGGTTGGTGAAACCAAAATTAGTAACGGTACATGGTGAACCAGGAACGAGCTGCTCTTGTGGATTCCAATTGTCTGCAGCAAATTTGTACTCATGGTTGCCTGCAGGTAGAGAAATGGTTAGTTCCCAGATTCCATCGCCATCAACATCACTCATCGGCGCACATCCACCACACCAATTGTTAAAAGATCCATTTACTTCGGGTGTCGTAAAATTCGCAGTCACATTATTCATATCCACTCGGAAGGTGATATTGAATTGACCTTGAGAAACGCACGCGAAGAGTAAAGCAATTAAAGGTAAAATTGTTTTCTTCATTGTAGTTTGTTTGGGTTATCAGTGACTAAAGTAGTACTTATTGTAGAAAACACAAAAAGTATTTATAAAATAAAAAAGGGCAGAGATCAACCCTGCCCTTTTTAACAATTCCAATATTGTTTTATTCTACAATCATGCGCTGTACCTGACGGTTCGAACCATCGGTAAGCTCAATCATGTAAACTCCGGCACTCAACGTACGATCCATTTGAATCGCGGCGTTCAATACCCCATCTACACTGTATGCGTGACTGTAAACTTCCTTACCCATCATGTCAATGATGCGAACGAATACTTGCTCATTTACAAGTTCGCCTGCTTGGATAGTGAACATATCACCACGGTTTGGATTTGGATACAAAACCATCGCGTTGTCAAATGATACACTCATTGACTTTTCACGGATAATAGCTGTTTCGTCTTCTACATCCATGCCCGCTGATGCGGCGATGCACAAACTTTCAAAACCTGAAGTGAAAGAACCAGGCACACCATTGAATACAGGACGTACTCGAACGCGATAACGATCTCCGGCTTCAACACCTGGGATTTTATTGATCTGAAGAATTCTTGAGCTATTCAAAGTATTCACCACTATAGGCTCAAGGCTGATTACTTGAGATGGGTTCAATGGGTTTACTTCGATAAATTCCCATTGCCAGCTTGTAACTCCACAAACGAAGCGGTCAGCACTAATAAATGCGTTAATTGGACGAGCCGCAGGGCAACGGTCAGTAGAACGTAGTGACGCCAATGGGTGTTGTCCAATCGTGATGGTATATGGCGGAGATACCACGACTACAGTTGTCGGATTCGCACCTGTTGCATCGTTTTGGATGAAAGTGCTAGTAATCGTTGCTTGATAAGAAGTGTTGTATTGCAAGCCACCGAATGCAGTGAATGGAATAGTAGTCGATGAAGAAGTCGCTGTGTATTGATTCACTCCATCGTTCATTGTGACACTAAAAATTTGTGCTCCGTTCCAGTCACATTTAAATGTACCGCAAAGGTTACTGAATGATGTACCATTATCGGGATCACTTGAAACCATTCCTTGGATACAAAGTGTAAATGCTCCAGCTCCTGCAGGATTGAAGTTTCTAACTGCCAAGAAATAGGTTTGACCTGGTGTCAAGTTCCCGAGAACTAAAATTTCAGATCCACCTGTACTAGTCGCGTTCTCCATGTCGATCATAGCACCAGCAG
Source organism: uncultured Comamonadaceae bacterium (assembly GCA_964428835.1). Lineage (GTDB taxonomy): Bacteria > Bacteroidota > Bacteroidia > Flavobacteriales_D > Sanyastnellaceae > JAIXWP01. Next base: position 16,273 of record CAYRZQ010000041.1, read on the forward strand.
AAGATTGTACTTCCAAAACTAAGTCGTTGCTGCTGCTTGAAGCTTGAATTCTTGCACCATTGCTGCCCGCCACAAAACGATACCAAACGTCTTGTCCGGCGCCGAGTGGCTCTGCTGATTGTGCTTCAGGTGAGTTTGTAGCACCAGCAAGGTTGCCAAAAATATTCACGCATCCAGGGAAGTTGGAAGCCACGCGCAATGTTGCGCTTGCGCGACCATCGTTGGCTGGTACCACCGGACATCCCTCATTTACCAAGCCATCGCAGTCGTCATCGATTGAGTTGGTACATACTTCTGCTGCTCCAGGATAAATCGAAGCGTTCGAGTTGTTACAGTCGGTGTTATTAACCGAAAATCCAGAGGCTGGCATTGAACAGAATACTCTTCCAGTGCCCGCACCAAATCCATCACCATCGGTATCTGCATAAAGTGTCAAGCTTCCGGCATCGCACGAACCCCAACATACTGCATTCAACACTGCATCAGCAGATACAGAAAGTGAGCGATTCACAAATGGTGCAGCATTAATTGTACAAGGAGCGCCCTGAGTCAAAGTTTCTTGAGATGCCCAGCTATCAGCAGCAAATTTGTACTCGTAGTTGCCAGCAGGAAGTGTAATAACCAATTCCCAAATCCCATCACCATTGGCATCAGACATAGGAGCACATCCACCGCACCAATTGTTGAATGAACCATTCACCTCTGGTGTTGTGAATGGAGTGGTTACGTTATTCATGTTTACTCTGAAGGTAATATCATACTCAGGAATCACTGCGTTGCAAGCAACGCAAGCTCCCCAACAAACTGCATCAAGAACGGCATCACCCGTTACGTTGAGTGAGCGGTTAGTAAATCCAAAATTCGTAACAGTGCATGGAGCACCTGGTGTTAACTGCTCTTGAGAAGCCCAACTGTCAGCAGCGAACTTATATTCATAGTTGCCAGGAGGAAGTGAAATCACTAATTCCCAAATGCCATCTCCATTAGCATCCGACATCGGAGCGCATCCACCGCACCAATTATTGAATGAGCCATTCACTTCTGGTGTAGTGAAAGGAGTGGTGACGTTGTTCATGTCCACTCTAAATGTCACGTCATAAACTGGAGGACAAACCGAACAAGATCCCCAACATACGGGATCAAGCACTACATCACCTGTAAGGTTCAAAAGACGGTTTACAAAGGGAGCTCCATTCACTGTGCAAGGTGCGCCAGCGGTGAGAGATTCTTGAATATTCCAACCATCAGCCGAAAACTTGTATTCATGAAGACCAGCAGGAAGTGTTACTACTAATTCCCAAATACCATCTCCATTAGCATCAGACATAGGTGCACAAGCTCCGCACCAGTTGTTGAATGATCCATTTAAGTTTGGTAGTGTAAATGCTTCGGTCACATTATTCATGTCTACGCGGAAGGTTACATTATATTGAGGCACTACTGCATTGCAAGCAACACAAGCTCCCCAACAAACAGGGTCGAGCACAACATCGCCTGTTACCGTGAGACTGCGATTGGTGAAACCAAAATTTGTAACGGTACAAGGTAATCCAGGTGTCAAGCTTTCTTGAATGCCCCAGCCATCAGCCGCAAACTTGTATTCATAAGATCCAGCTGGAAGAGATACTACAAGCTCCCAAATGCCATCGCTATTTGCATCAGACATCGGTGCACACGCACCGCACCAGTTGTTGAAAGACCCATTTAAGTTTGGGAGTGTAAACGGTTGTGTTACGTTGTTCATGTCCACTCTGAAAGTGACATCATACATCGGTATAACTGTTCCACAGTTTGCACAAGCGCCCCAGCATACAACGTCGAGTACTACGTCGCCTGTTACATTCAATGAACGATTCACAAACGGTGCTCCACCCACTGTGCATGGTGCACCTTGTGTAAGCGTTTCTTGAATTGTCCATGTGTCAGCAGCGAACTTATACTCATAAGAACCCGCATTGAGAGGGATCGTTAATTCCCAAATTCCGTCAGCGTTTGCATCCGACATTGGCGCGCATCCGCCGCACCAGTTGTTGAATGTTCCATTGACTTCGGGAGTGGTAAAAGATTGAGTGACTTCATTCATATTCACTCTAAAGGTCACGTTGAATTGCGACCAAGACGTATGACCCAATAATAGGAGCCATAACGAAATGACAAAATACTTCATCTGTGATTAATTTGGTTTTGGTTAATTTGGTTATGGGTTATTGTAAAATTTACAATAAGTGATACGAATATATACCTTTTTGTATTTTTTACAATAAGTAACAAAAAAAAAGTCCTGCAATCGCAGGACTTTAAATATTATATGAGTAATGATTATCTTATAATACAAAAACGTGACATCGACTGCACTGAGTTGACATTCGTCACGAGCACATAATTTCCAACAGGGATTTCCGAGAGATTAATTTGAAGAGTATTTGAATTGATATTGATGCCGCCCATTACCTCTTTGCCGGTCATGTCAACAATACGTGCAACGCCGTTTCCTGAGATTCCAGAAACATTCAATACATCATTTGCAGGATTTGGAAAAATACTAATACTTGAAAAATCAGAATCGTTGACAGAGCTCACACCACATGGAGAGCACTGACCCCAGCACACATCAGGTAGTGTAGTAGGGCTTGAAACAGCGATAGTACGATTTGTAAAATTTTCCACTGTCACTGTACATGACGAGCCAGGAACGAGCGACTCTTGTCCTGCCCATGAGTCGTAAGCAAATTTGTACTCATGGATACCTGCTGGTAACGCAATAGTTAATTCCCAAATGTTATCACCATCTGCGTCTGACATTGGAGCGCATCCACCGCACCAATTATTAAATGTTCCATTCACTTCAGGAGTAGTGAAATTTTCTGTTACGCTGTTCATGTCAACTTTGAAAGTGACGTTGAACGGGCCATTGTTTATTCCACAATTGTCACAGCTACCCCAACATACAATAGGTAAGGTGGCGTCTTGAGTTACCTCATAAACACGATTGATAAATTGTCCTGTTGTCATTGTACAAGCAGATCCTGAGGTCAATGTTTCTTGAATACCCCAATTGTCTGCCGCGAACTTATACTCAATCAAACCAGCAGATAGAGGAATAGTAATAGTATAAATCCCATCGCCATCTTCATCGGCCATGGGCGCACAGGCACCGCACCAGTTATTAAATGTACCATTAATTTCAGGCACACTGAACGATTGAGTCATCTCATTCGTGTTTAGCTGAAATGTGATATTATAAGTTTGTGAAATGCCCGTGAGAGCAGCAGCGAAGAGAAAAATAGAAGTAAAAATATGTTTCATAAGCTTTCTTTTTTTTGACTAAGGTATAAACTTTTTGTATTTTTTACAATAAGTAAAGTAAATGGTTTTTAATTAGCTTTGTGAAAAATCATCTGTATGACCACAACATCGCGTGCCTTTAAGTCACGAATCCAACAAGAGGACTTGTACTCAATTCCTATCGATGAATTTTTTAAATCAGCCTTTTCTGTTGACTGTGTAATATTCGGTTATCATGAAAAGCAACTCTCTGTTTTGCTCATCGAGAGAGGCACAGAGCCCTTTGAGGGCTTTTGGGCTTTGCCAGGAGACTTGGTATATCCAATGGAGGATCTTGATAGCGCAGCATCTCGAGTGTTGAAGGATCTCACTTCTCTTTCAGATATACCTATTAAACAAGTTCACACCTTTGGCAAGGTTGATAGACACCCACTGGGGCGTGTCATCACTGTTGGGTATATGGCCGTTGTCGAGACATACGACCTAAAGCCAGAAGCATCTTCATGGGCGAGTCAAACAAAATGGCATAGCGTAAAGCGCCTACCGAAACTTGCATTTGATCATAGAGAAATTTTGAATCGAGCGCTATCGGAATTGCGCGGATTGGTGCTGCACGAGCCTCTTTGGGCTAAAGTACTTCCTGAGAAGTTTACGATGACTCAGTTGCAGGAATTCTATGAGACCCTTCTAAATAAAAAGTTTGATAAAGGGAATTTTAGAAAGAAAGTGCAAGAGATGAAGTTCGTTCAACGTTTGAATGAATCTCAACAGAACGTGCGTCACAGACCTTCTTCTCTTTATAAGTTTAATGAGAAAAAATATCTCGAACAACGTGAGAAGGGTTTCATGTTCGAACCATAACATTTAGTAAAATGAAAATATTAGGATGGTGTTTTTTAATGCTCGTGAGCACTTTGGCTTATGCGCAACCCAAGAAAGTGACAATTGCTAATAACGCTGGTTCGTGGCAATTACTGGTGGATGGATCTCCTTTCTATGTGCGTGGTGCAGGTGGGCATGTGCAACAAAAGAAGTTGGTGGAGATTGGCGGGAATACCATTCGAACATGGGGAATCGATGATGCCCGCGCTATTCTTGACGAGGCTCAGAGCAACGGACTCATGGTGATGATGGGTTTGTGGGTTCAACACGAACGCCACGGATTCGACTACGATGATCCAGTTAAAGTCAAGGCACAACTGGATGCCTTCAGAAGTGCAGTTTTACAATTAAAAGATCACCCTGCTTTATTATTATGGGGTGTTGGAAATGAGGTCGACCTTTTCTATAAGAATACGAATGTCTGGTATGCTGTTGAAGACATTGCAAAGATGATTAAAGAGGTAGATCCAAACCATCCTACTTCCACGGTCACAGCAGGCTTTGATCCACTGGAAGCTGCCCTCATCATGGAGCGATGCCCGAGCATTGATATCTATGGTATCAATACTTATGGTGACATTGGAAATGTTGCTCAAGGCATTCGCGATTGCGGATGGAAAAAACCATATATGATCACAGAATGGGGACCCAATGGTCACTGGGAAGTTGCAAAAACAGATTGGAAAGCACCAATCGAACAAGGTAGTTTTGAAAAGGCTGAGAGTTATGAAAACCGCTACAGACAGCATATTGCGGCGGATAATACCATGTGCATTGGTAGTTTTGTTTTTCTCTGGGGACAAAAGCAAGAAACCACATCAACATGGTATGGTCTTTTTTCTGAAAATGGCGAAAGCTCCGAGGCAGTCGATCGCTTGCACAAAATCTGGAAGAACTCTGCCCCTCAAAATAGCGCTCCGGTAGTAAAATCCACTACAATGAACGGGAAGTCCAAAAGTGAAAATGTAAAAGTGGAAGCTGGCGATCGCTGCACCGCACGCATCAATGCAACCGATCCAGATAATGACAATTTGAAATTGCGTGCTTTCATCATTCCTGAAAGTACAGATATTAAAAGTGGTGGAGATGCAGAATCAGCGCCCGTTCCAGTATCAGGCTTGAACGTAAAAGTTAGAAATGGTGATGTGACCTTCTTCGCACCGAGTGCCGTTGGTAGCTACCGACTGTTCGTTTTTGCTTATGATAAAAAAGGTGGTTATGGATATGAAAATATCCCATTTCAAGTCACAGCACCAAAAGATAATTCACGCACAAAACGTCCTGTGGCTTTCAAGCATTATGAAATGACAGCCCAATAAAATATACTTTTTGTGTTTTTTACAAAAAGTCGTATGTTTGGTTCACCCAACCAAACAAACCCATGAAAATAAGGATAAGTATCCTTGCATTTCTGGTAGTATTTTTTTCTTCGGAAATATTAGCTCAACAAGACTCGGCGCGGTTTCGCGATAGATTGGAGTTAGGTTTATTTCCAAAAAAAGATCCCGGTAATAGCAACATCAAGATTTCAGGAGACTATCGGTTCTTCGCTACATACACGCGTCACCTTGATCGCTATCTCTTAAATCCCACCATTGGAGACACAGTACTGCCGAGAAATATTTTTATCGGAGACGATAGTCAGTTGCCTTCCTTAACATTGAATGTAGCGGGTCGACCAAACCCTCGCTCCTCATGGGGCTTCGACTTGTATGTATTTCAGTTTTTAACTGGAGTATTAAATACAACTTATGGCAATCAGGTGGCTGATTCTTTGAGGCCCGATATTCAATATCCTCTTATGGGGCCTAGACTCGGTAGCACCTTGGGAATGCTTTTGGGGATGAATCTCTATGGTAGTTTCGAAACAAAGCGCGGTACTCTCAGAGCTACCGTTGGTGGTATTCAATGGGTGAACTTGTCCGATCTTACCATGGCATCATTCAGAGGATATAATCGCTTCGTTTTGTGGGAACGAAATCCTTGGGATCCAACAGGTGTAGGATTGTCATCACGATATAAGCAATACTTTGATCAAGGCTCTATTGACCAGGATATGCGCTGGGGAAATAGAGCATTTGTAGGCGCTACGTTGCAAGGCACAGATATGCCAGGTCGCACATCATTCACTGCAATGATCGGTAAAACGGAAATCAACGGAGGATTTTCCCAAGTTCCCAGCTTCACCTATGGTGGTAAATTCAAAAAGGATTGGGGAGCTGGAGATTTCGCTGCTATCAATACAATCAATTCATTGACCTATACCGATAGTCTCGCCAGAGAGACATTTGGTTTTAATGTAGTGACTGGAGAATGGCATCTTGGCTTCGACGGATTTTTATTCACTGGAGAAGCAGGAATGGGACGCTATTTTAGTCCTACCAATGATGAAGGTTGGCAGCCATTATTTCAAACCAAATTCAGAACACCTCGTCGCGGACGAATTCCTTCTTTTGAAATACATACCTATTATATAGATCCAGCTGTAGTAAACAACAATGCGCTCTATTGGAATACAGCAACACCAGAGTTTCGTGTGAATGATATTCCTGCAGGACAAGTTGGTTCCACAGTATTACTTCAACCATTCGGCTCCAGTATGGTTCGCCTGGGTCAAATCACCAACAACCGTCAAGGGATAAATATTAATGCTGAGACAGGAGGAAAAAAATTGAAGTTTTCAGGTGGTATTGGCTTCTCATCTGAGATCACCCCTGCAGCAGAAGTTATCACATTTGGAAATCCCGTTAATCAATTCACACGTTCACGACTTTGGAGATGGATTTTCCCTCCGAACGTAGGGCCATACAATCGCTACTCTGATATTTTCAGAGACGTTTATCAAACAGTAAATCTCTCTGATGATAGCTCTGGAGTGGTGGTGAATAGAAAGTACTTTTCTGTGGCAGAAGCTCAAATAAAGTATTACACGAAATTTTTAGGTCGAGACTTATTTGTTTTCTCGCTTTTACAAATGGGTTCAGTACAACGAGAATTCTCTCCCATCGTTGTCACCAATGAAAAGGCCTATATCCGCCAATATGCTGCAGAGTTTGAAACCTACTACGCCATTACAGGTGGATTCCTTTTGAACTTGTACTATGGTTACGAGCGCACACTGGGCAATTATCTCACTGATTTGGATGAGGAGACTTTACGTCCGCGCAATCAATACGGAGAAGGCGTCGGAGTGGGTTGCGATATAGATATGGGTAAAAATACACGACTATATCTCCGTCATCGTTGGTTCTATTTCCGCGATGAAAGCTTCAACCTCGATCGATTCAGAGGCCGTGAATTAACAGTAGAAATTAAAGCATTTTTCTAAGCATGAACAAGCACCTATTATATATCATTACTATTGCATTGTTTGCAATACCGAACGTTCATTCGGGACAAACAGCACCGAAAAAATTTACATTTAGTGGTGCCGCGCGAGGTTACTTCTTCGGCGACCAGCTCAATCAAGACTTGGCAGTGGAAGACTCAATTACCATCCCGCGTCTAAATAGTGGTCACGTGATGGCAGACTTGGGCTTGAACATTCGTCCTAATAAAAATATGGAAATCCTTGGAATGGTGCGTGTGCGCAACGACTATGGAGGATTTTGGGGAGCAGGAGTCACATTTGACATTCGCCAACTATACGTGAAAGGAGTTATTGGTGGCGTGGTTCGCTACCAACTTGGAGATATCAATTATCGTTTGACGCGTTATACTTTTTGGAATAATGATCAAGAATTTTTGCAAAACACACCTACTATATTCAAGCAACAGTTTGATGTAGTCAATTATGATCACTTCCATAATTTAGACAACTCATGGCGTCAGCAAGGTGGCGCTGCTGAATGGGGACTTGTTTTTAATAAGTACATTGAAGAACTAGAGTTTCACACCTTTGCCACCAGGGTGCGTGCTTCTAATAATAGCTCTATTAACGATCGTATTTTTACGGGAGGAAATATACAGCTCGTCCAAAGCAAGTTTTTGCAATTAGGCGTGAATTACGTCAACCTAATCGACGTAGAAGGAACATCAAGAAATAGCACTTTATTCAGAAATCCAGTTACATCGTTTTCAGCAAAAGGTAATTGGGACAATGCAACTTGGGACGTGACAGCAGAAGCTGAACTCGGAAATTCACGAACAAGATTTGTGAATGATGCAGAGGCTCCAGAAAATCAAGGAAACTTCAGCGAGATACGAGGATTGTTCAAACACAAAAAGACGGGACTTTTCGCAAGAGGTACATACAAGCGTGTTGAAAGCGATTTTAGAAGTCCCGGTGCACAGACGAAAAGAATCAATTTTACTGGAGTTCCCACTGCATTTCAGAGAACCGGCAACGAACAAAATCTTCGTCCCCTTACGATGTTGGATTTGATGCGTGAGTCTTCACTTTACAACATGCAATTGCAGCCCTACCTCATGACTTTTTTACCAAAGTATGATAACATTACACCTTTCGGTGATGCAACACCCAACAGACAAGGTGTGATTTTGGAAGCGGGTTGGAAAACAGAAAAAGGTTTGTCTATCGAAGCAATGCACGCAATGCTTCAAGAGACCCGAGGAGAAGGAACGCCTGAGGCACGAGAGTTTACGCGCACACAGGTCAATGTGAAGTGGTCTAGAGAAGAAATTTCGAAAATTGTTCCGCGCAGGGCAACCGTGGAAGTGAGCTTGAGGCAAGACCAAACAAACAGAGAGGGAACAGAGTTTTATCGTGGGGTAGATCTTACTACAACTGTAGCATCACTCGGAATTGAATTCGAATTGTATGAGAAGCTTGACTTGATTGCAGGCTGGCAGTTTATCCAGTATGATGGATTTGATTACACTGCGGTGAGAAACAACTACGCTGAAATTTTTAATTTTATTGAATATAACGTGAAAGGAAAGGAGAATATGAAGGCAGCAGGCTTGAGATATCGCTTTAGTGAAAAGTCATTCTTGTCTGCGCAGTTGAATTTCTTCGACTTCGACGATGCCGATGTGAACACGGCGCATTATGCTGTTCGCCAATTCATGATGTTGTACCAAATTAATTTTTAATAATGAAAAAGGTAATTGCAATCCTATTGATGACAGCTTTTGCGATGCAAGGCTGCAATGTAGATGAAGAGTTTGAAGGCCCTTCTCTCGTGGATTTATATGGTGATTTTGCCATTTTGCAGGACTTCGATATTAGCGATCGCTCCGTGAACTTTTCACAAAACGAGACGACTACATTCACGGCGGTCTTTAATAAGAATTTGGCATGGAAAGTTGAAGTAAAAGGACTTTCATCTGGAGCTAGAACAGAGATCACCGGCTTCTCTTCGAAGCTAGATGCAAGTAATGCAAGATGGAACGGTTCTACGACTTTTTTGCCCATGTTTAGAGCTGAGGAATGCGCGGTTGAACTCACATTTGAAAACGAAACAGACACCATTAGAGATACTCTAAATGTAACAGGAGGTCGTGTTCACTCTGGATTTTTACTTACGGATTTCGAGGGTGGTTTTCCGGCAGGATGGAATACATTCGTACAGTCTGGCGCAAATATGTCCTTTATAGTTCAGACTAATAATGCCGCAGCTCAAGGAAACAGATACTATGATATGGGCGGTACAGTAGGTTGGGATTGGCTGAAAGGTCTTGTTAATATTCCAGCAACTGCTTATGGTGGAACTCACTTTAATTTGAATCCAAATCCAGAGGCATTATACTTTAATGCCTTGGTGTACAAGCCAGCGGGAATTACAAATGGAATTGTGCTTTTCCAATTTAAGGAAGACGACAACTTGAATGGATCTTACAATACTGACAACGAAGACATGTTCTCTATCGAGGTGCGTCCTACCGTTGATGGCTGGTCTCTGATTAGTGTGAACTATGCCGAACTAGCTACCTTAGTCAATGGAGCGCCGGCGGCAGCAATAGGAAATGGTTTGAAAGAGCCAAATAAAATCAAAGAAATTTCGGTTCTATTCCTAGCGAATCCTTCAACAGGATATAGCCAAAGCTACATGGATTACTTGATTTTCACAGAAAATGGACCGCTAATTCCTTAAGCATGCGCAACTTTCTTTTTTTAGGAATCTTCTTAATATTCTCATGCGCGCCATTGAAACAGGTAGGGCTATATGACTATGAAGACCTAAGTGCGGCGGCAAACATTGACGGATTCACCCAGCTGAGCATTTTTCGAGATAATATCGATGCAGATGTGTGGTTTACAAAAAATCCAGCCTGTTTGGATGTACAGCAAGAACGCAGCACCATTTATTCTGGTAATGGTGCAATAGCGATAAAATGGAATAAACAAGCTGGGGGTTGTCCCTGGCTAGGTCTCGGAATTGGGTGGGACGGTTGGACAGGAAAAGACATTTCTCAGATTTATAAGAAAGCGGGAATTTCTTTTCGCGTAAAGACAAATCAAAAACCAATGAATCAATTGCCTTGGGCAGTTGGTCTGGAAGATTTTGCTGGATCACAAGCTTGGACAGGAGCCACCGAAGATGTGGTAGTCAATGGCCCCATTTCAAATGAGTGGACGCAGGTCTTAATACCGTTTACTAAATTCAATCCTGATGCGGGCAATTTTGATATGTACAGCGTCAAACAATTAATGATTCAATTTGAATCAAGTGGTGAAGTTTTTATTGATCAAATAGAAATTGTAGAGTTGAAATGAGAGTGAAACATTTATACGCATTGGTGGTGATTTTTTCTGCAATCATTGCCTGTTCAAATACCAAAGATTCAATTGCCAATGATAAGATAGGTAATCTTGCTGATGTGAATGACGCGCGCATTGAAGAGTTAATCAAGCAAATGACCGTGAAAGAAAAAATCGGTCAGATGACGCAGCTCAATCTGGATGTGGTAGGTGTTGGCGGAATCTATACACTCGTTGAGCCACATCGTATTGATAGCGCCAAGCTTCATAAGGCAATTGTGGAGTATAGCGTAGGCTCGATTCTCAATTGCGGCGGACACGCTTATCCGAGAGAGCAGTGGTTAGAAATTATTGGAAGCATTCAGCGCTTTGCTATGACAAAGTCACGCTTGAAGATTCCAGTGATATATGGTATTGATGCGATACATGGAGCGAACTATGTTAGTTATTCCACCTTGTTTCCTCAACCTTTAGCGCAAGCGGCGACGTTTGATCGCGCATTAGTGGAAAGTGGCGCAGCTATTACCGCTTATGAGACTAGAGCCGCAGGAATGCCTTGGAATTTTTCTCCGGTGTTGGACGTAGCGCGCAATCCGCTCTGGTCGCGCGTTTTCGAAACATACGGTGAAGATCCATTTGTTTGTGCAGAATTAGGAGCTGCGGCTATAAAGGGCTATCAAAATTCGGCGGCTCCAGTAGCTGCATGCATGAAGCACTTCCTAGGATATAGCGGAATGCGCACGGGCAAGGATAGAACGCCTGCTTTGATTCCCAATATTACACTCCGAGAAATTTATCTTCCACCTTTTCAAAAAGCTATTCAAGAAGGAGCGCTCACGGTGATGATCAACAGCGGTGAAATAAATGGTGTGCCGGTGCATGCGGATAAAACTATTCTGGTGGATCTTCTCAGAAATGAATTGAAGTTTGAAGGACTCGCGGTAACAGATTGGGAGGATGTGATAAAATTACACATGAATCACCGTGTGGCTGCCAATCTAAAAGAAGCTACATATCTAGCCATCGATGCGGGTATTGATATGGTGATGGTACCCAATGATTACAATTTTAGTGATCTGCTTTTGGAATTGGTAAATGAGGGAAGAATCTCTGAAGAGCGTTTGAATATTTCGGTAAGAAGAATTTTAAAAGTAAAACAAAAACTCGGCTTGCTTGATAAGAGCCTCGTTCCAACGATAAAAGATTATCCTGATTTTGCCTCGGCTAAACATAAGGAAGCTGCACGTAAGACGGCGGAGGCCGCTATCACATTATTAGAAAACAGAAATAGTACATTACCGCTAAGTAAAAACGCACGCGTGTTGTTGACAGGACCTGCTGCTAATTCAATGAGTATGTTGAATGGCGCTTGGAGCCGCACATGGCAAGGAACGGATACTATTTGGGATGATCCAGCGATGCTCACAATTTATGAAGCATTTTTAAAGAAAAATATTAAGGCTACCTACCGCAAAGGAGTGGAGATTGATAAAGAGGTGGATGTGAAAGCGGCATTGGATGCGGCAGCGCAATCTGATGTAATCGTGGCATGTGTAGGGGAAAAACCAAGCACGGAAAAGCCAGGAGACATCGACGATCTTTCGATGAGTAGCACACAAATCAACTTTGTGTTGGAGTTGGTGAAAACAGGTAAGCCCGTTGTATTAGTATTAGTCGAAAACCGACCACTATTGGTAAATGCTATTGCAGACAAAGTAGCAGCCGTGGTAATGGCTTATCAACCTGGTGATTACGGTGGCGAGGCTTTGGCAAACATCCTCTTTGGAGATGTTGCTCCTACAGGAAAGTTGCCGCTTACTTATCCGCGTTACAATCATACGCTACTTACCTACGA
>CAYRZQ010000042.1:0-27477 GCA_964428835.1 uncultured Comamonadaceae bacterium
AAAAAGTAACGTTTAAAAAAGTTTACCGGACACTAGTGATTCGGAATTCAGAATTCAGAATTCAGAATTTAGAATTCCTCGAGCAGCGTTCGCTGCAGTATTTGACTTCTTCCCATACCCTTTCCCATTTCTTTCGCCAGGTAAAGGGCTTGTTGCATACCACGCAGATCTTAGTCGGCAGATGCTGTTTCTTCACGTTCCTCATTGTTGTCCTTGTGTTTGGGTTCAACAATTACGTGTTCCAATAGTTCGAACGCAGCACCTTCTTTCAATGCATATTGTGAATGGTACATCTTCTCGAATTTTGAAAGTTCGAGCACATACTTTACGAGATAACTCGCGAGCGGCATGTATTCCGCGCGAATGCTTGGAATGGCTTTATGCAACAAGCGTTGCTCGTAAGTAGAATTGATAAGCCATCCATGAATTCCGGGAAAGGATGTGACGGGAATTTCATTCAGCAATTTGAACGGTTCGTCTTTGAGTTGCTTCTGCGAATGCTTGTACATCGCGTAAAGTGTATCAAAAGAGCCGCTAGAGCCGACGATCTGTTTGCAGGGGAATTGTTTCAGAGCATCTTTCAAAGAACCTAAGTTTTCCTCAAGAATCTCGTGGAGGTGCTCTAGGTTGGTCGGTGACATTTTATCCTCTGGCTGAATCATTTCGTGCAGGCGACTTACGCCGAGCAGATAGCTTTCTTTCCAAAGAATTTCGGTAGCATTAGCGATGATAAATTCTGTACTCCCACCACCAATATCGATAATTAGTGAAGCTTCTGTTCCTAGGTCTATGGTCTGTTTGATGCCTTTCCAGATCAACTCAGCCTCACGGTGACCATCGATGAGTTCGATGTCCAAGTCGAGTTTTTGTTTTGCCACACGCATGAAATCATAGCGGTTCTTAGCTTCGCGAATGGCAGAAGTTGCAATTGCTTTAAGCGTAGTGCAACCGAAGTTAGCAGCATTTTCTTTATGACACATAAGTGCATCAATGCCTCGAATGAAGCGCGACTCCACAATCATTTTCTTGTCAAATCCGCCAGCACCAAGCTTTACAGGCAGCTTATTTTCGAACACAACACTCCACCCTGTTTCACTTTTTTCTGCAATCAAGAGGTTGAAAGTGTTGGTTCCGCAATCAATGATTCCAACTTTCATGTGGCGAAAATAGTCTATCCCTTATAACGAATCCACTTCCAAAGCTCTTTGTAGGTAGCTTTTTTTCCGTACATGAGTATTCCTACGCGATATATTCGAGCTGCAAGCCACACCGTAAAGACGAACGTTGCGATTAGCAGCACTACTGAAAGCACTAACTGCCAAACGTTTGACGCATTCCAACCCATGGCTGTTTTCACCATCATCACTACTGGTGATGTGAGCGGTATGATGCTGAATACCGTTCCCATTGTTCCCTCTGGATTTTGCCAAAGAAACTCCGATACGATGAATCCAAATATTAGAGGAATTGTCACAATAGGCATAAATTGTTGTGTATCCGTTTCAGCATCTACAGCTGCGCCAATTGCGGCAAACAAGGAAGCGTACAACAAGAAACCACCTGTGAAATAAAACAAGAATGCGGCGATTAACTGTCCCCAAGGAATGGATAGAATGAAAGAAAACTCCTCGCTATTCTGAAGCGCACTGAAAGCGCCTCCAGCCTGTATATCAGCGGCCGCAGCACCATTCAAATTACCCGGCACTTCTGCGGAAGTCCCAGCTATAACTCCAACGACAGTATAAGCCACACCTGAAAGAATAACCCAAAGTAGAAACTGAGTTAGCCCGACCAAACCAATACCAATCACTTTTCCCATCATTAATTGGAAAGGCTTGACACTGGAGACAATCACCTCAATGATACGATTGGTTTTTTCCTCAATCACCCCTCGCATCACTTGAATGCCGTAGATGAAAATAAACATGTAGATAACCAATGCGAAAGCAAAGCCAACACCAGCGCGTGCTCTAAGATCGTTGCCCTCATCCGGTTTCTCTACATTATGAATATTCAAAGTCACACCTTGCTTTACACTTTGATAGGTGTTCCAATCCATTCCAAATTTTTTCACACGCCATTGCTCCAATGCAGATTCCAGTTCTTCTTGTATATTTTCTTGAACTGTGAGACTAGGAAGTTTTTTCACAAAAAACTCTGTTTTCCCGTCACCATAGCTCGCTGAATCAAGCACAACCATAAGCGTATGTCGCCCCACTTTGAAGTCCTCTATTGAAGGCATTTGTGTTGTAAACTCATATTCGAGCTTTTCGGTATTTTTAAATCGATTGCGTTGAAGATTTGCAGCCTGATAATCTGCCACTTCTTGTTTTATCAAAAAACCCTCTTGGTCCACCACAAGCACATTATGAACAGTATCATCGCTCATTGCCACTAGTATGGCGCCAATCATAAGTCCAGTGAATAGCAATGGTCCGAGGAAAGTCATCACGATGAATGACTTCTTTTTAACGCGAACGAGATATTCTCTTTTGATAATTAATGCGATCTTGTTCATGATTGTTGAGCATTAAAAGTGTTTACAGCCTCAATAAAAATTTGATTCATATCTGGAACGACTTCGCGTACAGCCATGATTTCAAGGTCTTTTAGTAAAATCGACAATAAGTCGTTGAGTTTCTTTCCTTCGGGAATACGAATCAATGCAGTAGAATGATCATCACCTTTCACATTCTCAAGCAATTCAAAATTTGCCCAAAGACCAATACCCAGATCCATTGCGTAACCGCGGTATTGAAGTTCGAACACATTTTTTCTGAACTGATTTTTTACATCTTTCACTGAGCCACCTAGGATTACGCGAGCTCTATTGATAAGGGCGATTTCATCACAAAGAGATTCGACGCTTCCCATGTCATGAGTTGACAAAATAATGGTTGACCCTTCTGACTTGAGGCGCAGCATTTCATTGCGAATCAACTCGGCGTTGATAGGATCGAATCCACTAAAAGGTTCGTCCAAAATCAAAAGACGAGGTTCGTGCAGCACCGTAGTGATGAATTGCACTTTTTGCGCCATACCTTTTGAGAGGTCTTCTACTTTCTTATCCCACCAGGAGTCTATGTCAAATCTTTTGAACCAAGCCATCAATCGCATGCGTGCATCTGCCGACTTCAAGCCCTTGAGTTGAGCGAGATACATGCACTGCTCCCCTATTTTCATCTTTTTATACAATCCTCTCTCCTCGGGCAAATAGCCAATCAAACTCACATGTTCCGGCTTTAATTTTTCACCTCTAAATAGTACTTCGCCTTCATCAGGACCAGTGATTTGATTGATGATACGGATAAGGCTCGTTTTTCCTGCACCATTGGGGCCGAGCAATCCGAAAACACTTCCTTCTTTGACCGACACAGAAACATCATTCAGTGCCTTATGGCCACTGTATGCTTTGTGAATATGCCGAGCTTCTATTGTGTACATGTTGTTTCGATTTAGCTCTGCAAATGAAACAATGAAAAGGGAGAAAAAAAATTAAAACTATGACAATCGTTCGCGGCAACATTCAAACGGTCAATTTTGTTTACCAAGGGAAAATGCATATTTGACCGCTTGAAACATCCCATCGACATAGTTTGGTTCAAACGCGACTTGCGTCTGGCGGATCACGCGCCGTTGCAAGCAGCGCTAAAATCACCTCGTCCCATACTGTGCATCTTTCTATTCGAACCTTCTGTAATTGCCCATGGAGACAGCGATGTGCGCCACTGGCGATTCGCCGCTGAATGCCTAAGGGATTTGAGAGAAGAAATGGAGCAATATGGCTTGGCGCTCACTGTTTTTCATCAGGAAGCTGAGGAAACGTTTCGCTTATTGGGTGAAAAGTTTGAGATCAGGGAAGTTTTCTCGCATCAGGAAATTGGCAACGGACTTACGTTTGAAAGAGATAAGATTATATCAACATTTTTCAAAAAAAATGGAATTCGTTGGACGGAGTTCCCCACCAACGGCATCATTAGGGGTTTGAAGCACCGCACTGCATGGGACAAAAAATGGATGCAAACCATGCTCACGCCTCTCGTCGAGTCGGAGCCAATTCGCGGCAGCGAAATAAATTGTCTTAAACTACAAAATGAGGATGGTGAAAACTATCTTAACTCATTATTGACAATGCCGCACTCTATGCAACCTGGAGGGCGAAAAAAAGGCCTCCAATACCTCGCTGGATTTTTGGAGTCGAGACATTTCAACTATAGCAGACACATTTCAAAACCAACCGAAGCGCGTCATTCTTGCAGCCGGTTGTCGCCATATCTTGCCTGGGGTGTTTTTAGTATTCGACAAATATTTCAGTATTCAGTAATAGCAAAGGAAAGAGGCGGCAACAAACGTGCATTAAACAACTTTATTGCACGACTTCAATGGCATTGTCATTTCATCCAAAAGTTTGAGTCTGAACCGAGTATAGAATTTCGCAATTTGAATAGTGGCTTTGATACAATAAGAGAAAGCGTTGACGATCAGAAAGTAAGCGCGTGGAAATCGGCACAAACAGGCATCCCAATGGTGGATGCTTGCATGCGATGTGTGGTCGAAACAGGCTATTTGAATTTTCGGATGAGAAGCATGTTGGTTTCCTTTCTCACTCATCATTTGATGCAGCCCTGGCAATCAGGCGTTTACCATTTAGCAAAGGCCTTTCTCGATTACGAGCCCGGGATTCATTATCCTCAATTTCAAATGCAGGCAGGCACGATGGGCGTCAATACGATTCGCATTTACAATCCCGTGAAACAGGGGCTAGATCACGATCCTGAGGGAATTTTCATAAAAAAATGGCTACCTGAGCTGGCCCAACTACCGGTGGAGTATGTTCACGAGCCATGGAAAATGAGCGCAATGGAACAGGCCTTTCATCATTTCAAGCTCGGTGTGAATTACCCATTACCCATTGTCGACATTGATGAAAGCGCTCGTGCCGCGAGGGAAATCATCTGGGCAACAAAAAAATCTTCAGAAGTTAAAGAAGCGAACAAAGAAATCCTTGGAAAACATACTGTAAGACGTACGGAGCGAGAGCGCTCATTATTTCCGATGAAAGGGCAATAGTTCTTAACTTCGCCCCCTTTAATCAAGAAATATCTACTTATGGAAATAGCAGTAATCGGCACGGGCTACGTAGGGCTAGTCACAGGAACATGTTTCGCTGAAACTGGCAATAATGTCACTTGTGTGGACATCGATTCAGCGAAGGTGGAGCGCATGAAAGCCGGAGAGGTTCCTATCTACGAACCCATGCTTGATGTGTTGTTTGAACGCAACCAACGAGAAGGCAGATTACATTTTACAACGAATCTTTCGGAAGCGATAGAAAAGGCCAAGATTGTATTTTTAGCGCTGCCCACGCCTCCCGGAGAGGATGGAAGTGCCGACCTTTCATATATTCTAAAGGTTGCAAATCAATTGGGACCGATGCTCAAGGATTATAAGGTCATTGTCGATAAAAGCACTGTGCCTGTTGGCACTTGTGATTTGGTAAAAGAGGCAATTGGCAAAGAAGCGAAAGAACAATTCGACGTAGTGAGCAATCCAGAATTTTTGAGAGAAGGCTTTGCTGTCGAAGATTTTATGAAGCCTGATCGTGTTGTGGTAGGAACTACAAGCGCACGCGCCAAAGAGGTGATGGAAGAGCTTTACAAACCATTTACTCGTCAGGGCAATCCAATTTTATTCATGGACGAGCGCAGTGCCGAGCTTACGAAGTACGCGGCAAATGCATTCCTCGCAACGAAGATTTCATTTATGAATGAAATTGCCAACTTCTGCGAGAAGGTAGGTGCAGACGTGGATGCCGTGCGTTTGGGTATTGGTTCTGATACAAGAATTGGCAAACGCTTCCTTTTCCCGGGTATAGGCTACGGTGGAAGTTGTTTTCCAAAAGATGTTCAAGCACTTGCAAAAAGCGGCGTTGACGCTGGCTACGAGTTTAAAATTTTGAAATCTGTGATGAAAGTAAACGAACGTCAGAAGACGAGTTTGCTTGGGCCTATTCTGGAATATTTCAATCACTCATTAAGCAATGTGAAGATTGCCATCTGGGGTCTTGCATTCAAGCCGGATACTGATGACATTCGTGAAGCGCCTGCCTTGTATATGATCGAACATCTTCTACAGGCGGGAGCTACAATCTCTGCTTACGATCCAGAGGCAATGGATAACGTAAAAAAGCAAAAGAACTATCCAATTGAATATGCTAACGATCAATACAGCGCATTGAAAGATGCTGATGCATTGCTCATTTGCACTGAATGGGGAGTTTTCAGAACGCCAGATTTCGATAAGATATCGGCCTCTCTGAAGGAAAAAGTCATCTTCGACGGTCGCAATCTTTATGACTTAGACAAGATGAGAAAGCTCGGATATTACTACAAGAGTGTAGGTCGCGAAACCGTACACTTTGATAATTAATTGAAATGAAAAAAGTCTTAATTACTGGTGCCGCGGGCTTTTTAGGCTCTCACCTATGTGATCGTTTTATAAAGGATGGGTTTCATGTGATTGGGATGGATAATCTCATCACGGGTGACTTAAAAAACATCGAACATCTTTTCCCGAATGAACATTTCGAATTCTATCACCACGATGTCTCGAAGTTTATTCACGTTCCTGGACAGTTGGATTACATCCTGCATTTTGCATCGCCTGCAAGTCCTATTGATTATTTAAAAATTCCAATTCAAACTTTGAAAGTTGGATCGTTGGGAATTCATAACTGTTTGGGTTTAGCGAAAGCAAAGAATGCGCGTTTAATGATTGCCAGCACGAGTGAAGTGTATGGCGATCCTACAGTGCATCCACAGACAGAAGCATATTGGGGAAATGTCAATCCTGTTGGTCCTCGCGGAGTTTATGATGAAGCCAAACGCTTTCAGGAAGCAATCACGATGGCGTATCATACATTTCACGGTCTCGAAACCAGAATTGTAAGAATATTCAACACCTACGGCCCGCGCATGCGACTCAACGACGGACGCGTGCTGCCTGCCTTCATTGGACAAGCCCTCAGAGGTGAAGACCTGACGATATTCGGAGATGGTTCTCAAACAAGATCCTTCTGCTATGTAGATGATTTGGTAGAGGGAATCGTTCGCTTGTTGATGAGTGATTACGCTGGTCCGGTGAATATCGGAAACCCAGACGAAATAACGATTAAAGACTTTGCCGAGGAAATCATCAAGCTCACGGGAACAGATCAAAAAGTAGTGTATAAGCCGCTACCAACAGATGATCCAAAGCAGCGACAGCCAGATATTACACTTGCAAGAAAACTTCTCGGATGGGAGCCAAAGGTGAATCGTGCGGAAGGTCTCAAGATTACCTATGATTACTTCAAATCACTTTCAGCAGAAGAATTGAATAAAGTAGAACACAAAGATTTTACGACTTATATAAAATGAGTTTTTTCGCACATCCAACCGCAGTCATTGACGATAACTGTCAAATTGGTGAAGGCACCAAGATCTGGCATTTTAGTCATATCATGAGCGGCAGTGTTATTGGCAAGCAATGTAATATTGGTCAAAATGTGGTGATCAGTCCTCAAGTGGAGCTTGGCAATAATGTGAAGGTTCAAAATAACGTAAGTCTTTACACAGGTGTAATCTGCGAAGACGATGTATTTCTTGGACCATCGTGTGTGTTCACGAATGTCATTAATCCAAGAAGTGCGGTAGTAAGAAGAGATCAGTATATGAAAACAGTGGTTAGAAAAGGAGCTAGCATTGGCGCCAACGCTACCATCGTTTGTGGAAATGATATTGGAGAATATGCGTTTATCGGAGCCGGTGCAGTGGTGACTAAAGAGGTTCCACCCTATGCGTTATTGGTGGGAAATCCTGCCCGTCAAATTGGATGGATGTCGCGCTTCGGACATCGTCTTGAGTTTAATGCTGATGAAATAGCCACCTGCCCTGAGAGTGGTGAGAAGTATAAAAGAATCAATAATCGAATCGAATATTTAGGCTAATGATCTACGACGAATTAGTGGCAAAAGAAGCCAAACTTGCAGTCATTGGATTGGGTTACGTTGGATTACCTATCGCGCTTGAGTTTGCAAGAAAAATAAAAGTAGTTGGTTTTGATATCAACGAAGATCGTGTAGAGATGATGCGGAATCATATCGACCCGTCGAATGAGCTTGATAGCGCCGCTTTTGAAGGTTGTGACATTTCTTTTTCATCTAAAATTGAAGATTTAAAAGACGTCAAGTTTTTTATTGTGGCCGTGCCAACCCCCATCAATAACATGAACCTACCTGATTTAGGTCCCGTTCTAAGTGCTTCTCGCACGGTTGGACAAGTGCTCAAAAAGGGCGATTATGTAGTGTATGAAAGCACTGTATATCCAGGTTGCACAGAAGACGACTGCGTGCCAATACTTGAAGAGTTGAGTGGTTTGAAAATGACCAAGGATTTTAAAGTTGGTTATTCACCAGAGCGAATAAATCCAGGAGATAAGAAAAATACCATTCGCACCATCGTCAAAGTAGCCAGTGGCTGCGATGCAGAATCGTTGGAGCAAATCGCCAAAACCTACGAGCTCGTAGTTGACGCTGGTATTCATAGAGCCAGCTCAATCAAAGTGGCTGAGGCAAGTAAAATCATCGAGAATACCCAACGCGACGTCAACATTGCCTTGATCAATGAGTTGTCATTGATTTTAAGTAAAATGGGAGTGAATACCTATGATGTGTTAGAAGCCGCAGGAACGAAATGGAATTTTTTAAAGTTCTCACCTGGCCTCGTTGGCGGCCATTGCATCGGAGTGGATCCATACTACTTGGTTTACAAAGCAAAAAAAGTAGGTTATTTTTCTAAAGTGATTAGCTCAGCTCGCTACATCAACGATAGCATGGGATTTTATGTAGGAAAACAAACCGTGAAAAAAATCCTTGAAGCTGGAAGAAATGCATTGGAATCAAAAGTGCTCATCATGGGCGCAACATTCAAGGAGAATGTAAGTGACGTTCGTAATTCTAAAGTAATCGACATTATTCGTGAACTAGAGTCATTCAGTGTTCATGTGGATGTGATCGATCCTCATGCAGAGAGCGAAGAACTGCATCACGAATATGGCTTTACATTGGCCGAAAAACCTCAGGAAAATCGCTACGACGCAATTATTCTTGCCGTAGCGCATTCAGAATATTTATCCCTCGAAGAATCCTATTTCAAGAGTCTTTTACGTGACGGAAAGGGTGTAATTGTTGACATCAAAGGCCTTTATAGAGGTCGAATCAACAATTTGGACTACTGGAGTTTGTAAAACCTCTCATCGAACGAATATTTTTTTATGAAATCCCTATTTAACAACACAACTTTACTTTTCATTTTTTTAATTTTTTCAAATCTCCTTAAAGCACAAAGCGACAAAAGTCTAGACACACTTCAAATCATTAGCGAGAAAAGACTTTTTGGAGAAAATCTAAAAACTCACGGCCGTAATGTAGAAGTGATATCTGCAAAAGAAATCGCCAAACTTCCCGTACAAACAGTGAATGAAGCAATTGCATTTCTTGCGGGAGTTGACATTCGACAAAGAGGTCCTATAGGCGCGCAAGCAGATGTGAGCATGTTGGGAGGTACTTTCGAACAAGTACTCATTTTGGTAAATGGTATCCCGATGCGCGATCCTCAAACGGGCCACCATACGATGAACTTGCCAGTCGATCTTCAAATGATCGAACGCATTGAAGTCATCAAGGGCACGGCTTCCAGAATTTACGGAGCGAATGCGATGAGTGGAGCCATCAATATTGTAACGAAAGATCCTGCATCCGATAAAGTGTTTGCGCAGTTCTATGCTGCTGCACCGTTTGAAAGTGATACCGCCAGTGGTGATGCATATTACGCCTTTGGCTACAGAGCGGGAGCTGGATTTAAATCAGGGAAATTATCGAATAGAGTTGACCTTTCATTTCAAGAAACCAATGGTTACCGCTATAATTCTAGCAGCGAGCAAATTCGATTGAACTATTTAGGAAGAGCAATTATCAATGACAATGTACTCGATATCATGGCGGGTACGTTGAATAATAAATTTGGCGCAAATAAATTCTATGCTCCTGCAGTGGATTTAAATTCCTTTGAGCAAGTATCCACAAGTTATGCTGCTTTGCGATACAACACACAATTGAAAGGCATACGCATCACTCCTTTGGCTTATTGGCGCTACAATCACGATGATTATGATTTGCGTGCTTTTAATTTCAGAAACAATCACTTCACAACAGCCACGGGAGCAGAGGTGCATTTATCTGCAAACCTTGGAAAGAATGCAATCGGTGGAGGAATAGAAACCCGTGCTGAGATAATTCGCAGTAACAATCTCGGTAAGCATGAGCGTTATTTCTACGCTGCTTATGGAGAACTCAAAAGAAGATTTAAAAATGAAGCACAGCTCACGTTGGGGATGAATGTCCAATACAATAGCGACTTCAAGTGGCGTGTATATCCAGGATTAGAGTTCAACTCTCCGATTAATGCCAATACCAATGTATTTGCGAATGCTGGACTGGCAAATCGCTTACCGACCTACACTGATTTATACTACTCGGATCGCAATACACTTGGCAACCCCAATCTTCTTCCAGAAAATGCTTTGCAAGCTGAGGTTGGAGTTCGAAGAACATATCAAAACTTGAGACTACAAGCAAGCGCATTTATTCGCAACACGGACAACTTCATCGACTTTGTTCAAAACGCACCTGGCGAGCGTTTCGTACCGCGCAACTTCCAGGAAGTAGTTGTGAGGGGAGCTGAATTTAGTAGCACTTATTTTCTATCAAATAGCGGAGATAAAGACTTTGCATTTACTGCTGTTCGTGCAGGATATACTTATTTAGATGCGACGATTAATATCACCGATGTGGTTAGCAGATATGCTTTGGAACATCTCCGCCATCAATTGAGTGTGCAACTTAGTTTCAAAACGACCAAGTTATTTGAACACACCGCAAGTATTCGTTACCTCGAGCGCTTCAAAGGACAGGAATATGCAGTGATTGACTATAGAATCAGAATGAATCAAAAAAATTGGAATATTTTCGTTGACGCAAGCAATTTATTAGATCGTCAGTTCGTTGAAGCGGGCTTCGTTCCTATGCCGGGAAGATGGTTTAGAATTGGTGCTGAGTTTAATTTGAAATAAAAGTGAAATGAAAATATTGGTAACAGGCGGCGCGGGCTTCATTGGAAGTCATGTCGTGAGACTTCTGGTAAATAAATATCCTTCGTATACAATTGTCAATCTTGACAAATTAACTTACGCTGGAAATTTGGAAAATCTCACAGATATTGAAAAGGCACCAAACTATCGTTTTGTACAAGGAGATATCAACGACAAAGCATTTATTCAAACTTTTTTCGAAAAAGAAAAATTTGATGGAGTGATGCACCTCGCCGCTGAAAGCCACGTTGATCGCAGTATTTCAGGTCCTGATGCATTCATAGAAACCAATATTATTGGCACCACCAATCTACTTAGCGCTGCGGTATCGAATTGGAAGGATGATTTTTCAGGAAAAAAATTCTATCATATCTCCACTGATGAAGTGTTCGGCTCGTTGGGCAGTGAGGGAAAGTTTAGTGAAACAACCCCTTATGATCCACGAAGCCCATATAGCTCAAGTAAAGCCTCTAGCGATCACATCGTGCGTGCCTATCATCACACCTACGGTTTGCCGATCGTAATTACTAATTGTAGCAACAATTATGGCAGTCATCAATTTCCAGAGAAGTTGATTCCTCTCATGATACACAATATCAAAACTAATATGCCTCTTCCTGTTTACGGAAAGGGAGAGAATATACGCGACTGGCTTTGGGTGGACGATCATGCTAAAGCAATTGATATTGTTTTTCATAAAGGAAAAATAGGTGAGACCTATTGCATTGGTGGCAACAATGAATGGAAGAATATTGACCTTGTTCGCTTGTTGTGCCGACTGATGGATGAGAAGTTGGGACGCGCTCAGGGCACTTCTGAAGCTCTCATCACTTTTGTAAAGGATCGTGCAGGCCACGACGCGAGATATGCGATTGATGCCTCTAAAATCAAGCGAGAACTCGGTTGGGAACCTACACAACCATTCGAAAAATTGCTATCCCAAACAATCGACTGGTATCTGGCCAATGAAACTTGGCTGAACAATATCACATCTGGGAATTATCAAAACTACTATAAGTTGCAATATGAGCAACGTTGAGTACTTTTGATGCATGGGATTTTTCGATCGTTTTAAATCAAAAGAAAAAGTAAGTGAGGAATTGCCCCCAATAGACATGTCGTTGATTGGAACCGATATGCACTCGCACTTGATTTTTGGTATTGACGATGGAGCTGTCTCGCTTGAAAACTCGCTTGAACTCATAGAGAAACTCTATGATATGGGCTATCGAAAATTCTATACTACGCCTCATATTTTTAGAGATTTATATTTCAATTCCAAATCTACCATTCTGCCAGCTTATGAAAAAGTAAAAGAAGCATTGGCAACAAAAACTTGGGAAATTGAATTCGTTCCCGCCGCAGAATATTACTGCGACGAACATTTCGAAGAACTCATTGAAAAAAACGACTTGCTTTTAATGGGCAAAAATTATGTCCTTTTTGAATATTCTTTCGAGACGGAACCTGCGAATGCGAAGCGTGTCATTTTTAATCTTCAATTGCAAGGACTCAAGCCAATCCTCGCCCATCCAGAGCGGTATGATTACTTCCATCAGCAATTTCACAAGTATGAAGAGCTGGTAGAGCGCGACGTTTTTTTACAGCTCAACATCAATAGTCTCACGGGGCATTATGGCCCTGGAGTAAAAAAAACATCCGAACGATTGATTGATGCGGGATTGATTTCATTCATAGGAACTGATTGTCACCATTTGGGACACATCAATTTGACAGAACAAGCCCGACGAATGCCCTATCTCAAAAAGCTGATTGAGAGCGGGAAGCTCAAAAATCGAGAGCTTTAGGCGCCTACTTCGGCTAACTGCACTTTCAAACCTTCCAGACTAGCGGTGATTGGGATTTGACAACCTAGTCTGCTGTTGGATTTCACGAAAAATGCCTGATCCAGCATGGCCTCTTCATCATCGTTTCTCTCAAGAATATCATGATCTGAAAGCACGTAAAGATGACATGACGCGCACATTGCCATTCCACCGCATGTGCCTTCCACGGGGAGCTCATAGCTTTTGCATAGCTCCATCATATTCATATTCATATCTGTTGGAGCCTCGAGCGCGTGCTCTACTCCTTCTCTATCTACAACCGTGATATTAACGATATTCTCCATAGTGATGATACTCGAAAATTAGAAGCCATTGACACCATTTACAGTGGTGTATTTCAATACATAATTTTTATCTGGGTAAATTCTCTTGAATGCACTTTGAACCATGAGCGTTGCTTCGTGGAATCCACAGAGAATTAGTTTCAACTTTCCAGGATAGGTATTGATATCCCCAATGGCGTAGATACCGGGCACATTCGTGCTGTAGTCAAAAGTGTTTACTTCGATCGAGTTCTTGTCGATATTCAATCCCCAATCGGCGAGAGGGCCGAGTTTTGGTGACAAGCCAAATAGCGGCAGCCAATGATCTGTCTGCAATTCTTGCTCGCTACCGTCAAGACCTTGAACTTTCACTGAATTGAGAACTCCATTACCTGACACACCCACTACCTCAGCTTCTGTGAAGAGACTAATTTTTCCTGAAGCCGACATATCCAATACTTTTTGAACACTATCAGGATGACCTCTGAAGCTCTTACTGCGGTGAATCAAAGTAACAGACTCTGCTACATTATTCGCAAGGAAAATAGACCAGTCAAGAGCGGAGTCACCTCCACCACTTACGATTACTTTTTTTCCTTTATAAAAATTAGGATCACGAACGATATATTCAATTCCTTTATCCTCGAAATCAGCAAGGTTAGAAATTGGTGGTTTACGCGGCTCAAAGCTGCCGAGACCGCCAGCGATGGCAATTACAGGAGCTTTGTGCTGAGTTCCTCTTGAAGTAGTGAGGATAAATTTGCCATCCTCCGTTTTTTCTATGGATTCTGCGCGTTCGCCGAGAGTGAAGCCTGGCTTGAAAGGAGCGGCTTGTCTCATCAAATTATCAATCAATTCTCCTGCGAGCACTTCTGGGAAGCCTGGAATATCGTAAATGGGCTTCTTCGGATAGATTTCGGTGAGTTGTCCACCAGCTTGTGGCAATGCATCAACGAGGTGACAACGCAATTTTAGTAGTCCTGCCTCGAATACCGTGAACAACCCTACTGGGCCTGCTCCGATGATGAGGATATCTGTTTCGATCATATTCTAAATTAATGACTTAATGCCGCGGTAAAAGTAGTATAAACCAACAGCTTTGTGTAGTGATTTGAGTCACTGTGTATAACAAGACAACATGATAAATGTTCTTTTATCACTCCTGTTCTTCTAAACGAACTGCTACAACGGCTTTAATTTCTGGAACTGCTGCACGAATAGCGCCTTCAACGCCTGCTTTCATAGTCATGGTTGACATGGAGCAGGTGGTGCATGCTCCGTGCAGTTCCACTTTTGCCGTTAAGTCCTCAGTCACTTCGACTAAAGTAATGCCGCCGCCATCCGCTTCGAGGTATGGGCGAATAGCATTGAGTGAATCGTTTACCTTTTTAAATATTTCGTTGTTAACCATAATCTAGTTTGCTGAGGCTGGTTGTGCTGCTTTTTTTCTAAAAGGGAGCATTCTTAATTCGCGCTCGAAATTATTAATGATTTCGTCCAAATGCTCAACAGCGAGCGTTCCTTCTTGAAGAATTGCTGGTCTGCCAGCGTCACCTGCCTCTCGAATGCTTTGAATAAGCGGCAATGGACCTAAAAACGGAACTTTGAGTTCTTCAGCAAGATGTTTTACACCGTCTTTGCCAAAAAGAAAATACTTGTTCTCGGGAAGTTCTGCCGGTGTGAACCAAGCCATATTTTCAATCATCCCAATCACGGGAATATCAATTCCGGAGATATTAAACATACCCACACCCTTGCGAGCATCTGCGAGGGCAACTTCCTGGGGAGTGCTTACAACCACTGCTCCATTTAACGGCAAGGCTTGAACGATACTCAAATGTATATCTCCCGTGCCGGGTGGCAGATCCACAACCATAAAATCGAGAGCTCCCCAATGAGCATCGTTGATCATTTGATTAAGGGCTTTGTTAGCCATTGCACCTCGCCACACGATGGCTTGGTTTTGATCAGCAAAAAAACCAATAGAGAGAATTTTGACACCGTATTGTTCGACAGGAATAAGAAGATTTCTTCCATCAATTTCTTTGACCATCGGTTTCTCGTGCACAACATCAAACATCGTTGGTGCCGAAGGTCCGTAGATATCAGCGTCCAACAAGCCAACAGTGTATCCTTTTCTGGCCAAGCCTACTGCTAGATTTGAAGCGACGGTAGATTTGCCGACGCCACCTTTTCCAGAAGCCACGGCGATGATGTGTTTCACCCCGGGCAGCACCTTGCGCAATTCGCCTGAACGCTCGTCGCCACTTATAGGTAGTACTTCGACACTCACCTTAAACTCTTTGCCCAACACGCGATGAATCGCAAACTCACACGCTTCTTTCATCCGCATCCTGCTGTGCATTGCAGGATTACTCACCTTCACTTCGAGTTCAATGTTTTGTCCTTCGGCAGAAACTATCTTCACCAAATTCAACGCGACAATGTCCTTCTTTAAATCCGGCTCAATCACGTTGGATAAAGCCTCCAATATTGCTTGTTTTGATACTCCCATCTTATTCGGTTTCCTCTTAAACCACATAGTTGGCAAAGATAAACACCAATATGGAAGAATGGTTCTTAAAGAAGCCTAAGCCGAATCAGATTCTCTGGAACGAACTTATTTCACAATATTGATAAAGCCTGACTTTTGTACCGGAGTATCAGAAATGTACGGTTTACCTTCTACGATATACGAGTAGGTATCAGACATTTGAAACTCCCCTTTATACTGACCGTTCCAGCCTTGATTGATATCATCGGTTTCAAAGACGAGTTCACCCCAACGATTGAAAATTTTCCAAGAAATCAGCTTCTCAATCCCCCAACCTCGCACATAAACAAAGTCGTTTACTCCATCTCCATTTGGAGAGAATGCGTCGGGAAGTTCTATGGAGAATAATGGAAGAACATCAAAATTATACCTCCACTCTACTTCGAAACATTGCAGCGAGTCAGTTATGATTAGGAAATAAGTGGTGTCCTCAAGCGGCTGCATTACTGCGTCAGGGCAGTCAGTGCATGATATCCAAATATCTGGTGACCAATCAAAGAAATAACCTGGTCCTAAATTGATATCAGTGGTATATGATTCTCCAATAATTAAAGTTGAATCAACACTGAATTCACTCACTGGCTGGAATACCTCTACGAAAGAAGAGGTAGTATTAGTACAATTGTTTGTATCAACTACCGTGACAGTATAGGTAGTGGACAATGTTGGGAACGCCGTTGTTATTGGAGAATTAGGTGCGGAGAGCGATTCTTCGGGCGTCCAAGAGTAAGTTTCCCCACCCGTGGCTATCAATTCCAATGATTCTCCTAAACAAATAGAGCCGCCTGTTGCAGTCGGATTGGGTAATGGATGAATGACCATTGTCTTTTGAACAGTATCGACACACCCTTCTGGCTGAACAAGTGTTATTAACGTGACGAGATAATCTCCAGGATCATAGTTGATGTCCGGAGGATTCGCTCCATTAAATGTTTGACCATTTCCGAAATCCCACAACCATTGATCTACATTGTTAGTACTGGCATTTGAGAAAGAATCCGGAATACCAAAACAGTGAATACTATCAGTTGGCGCGACTTCATTATTTCTCAAAAAATCGGCTTCAACGTTGATGAAATTAATTGGTACAGTTTCGACAGCAGTGCATATACTATCTGCATTCCACAAAACCAATGATATCACTGTCTGATTCGAAGCTGGATTAAATGAGTAGTTATATTGATGAACCAGTTCGGCCACTGCACCATCTGTTGTTCCGTCACCATAATCCCATCCCCAAGTTAAAACGTCTGAAGTATCTGCGATTTGTAGATTCACTTGTCCACCTCTACAAATAGTAGAAGGTTGAGCCGAGATGCTGCCTACAGGGCCTTCTACTGTTATATCTAAAGAGGCGGTATCCGAACAACCCGCTGTGGTGGTAGTGGTCAATGTAATTGTGTAATCCCCCGGCTGTGTATAGTTGGTTCCGATCACAGGATTTCCAACTGTAGGTGAGCCGTTTCCAAGATTCCATGTTCTCGATGCAAAGGGAGATACTATGGAAGTATCAGTGAATGTAATTTGAACAGGGTAACAAAGCACTTCTCCTTCGACAATTGAAGTAGAAAAACCTGCATCTGGGATTGCTTGCACGTTTGCCGCTGCGGCAAGCGTAAATTGATTAGAACAACCACTAGCATTAGTCACAGTGAGTGTACCAGAGTAGCTCCCTGCTTCATTATATGTGATGACTGGATTGTAAACGCCTGAGGTCGCCCCATTAGAAAAACTCCAAGAGAATGTATTGTTTGATGAAGGCAATACAGGATCGTACGTAACAGTGCCACCTTCACAGATTGTTGGAGGCGTAGTGGCTATAAAGGTAGCATTGGGAACATTGGGAGTTATCTCTGTTGTGGCAGTAGCGGAACAACCAAGTTCATCAAAAACTTCAAGAGTGATTTCAAAAGGCTGGGGCGTATTTCCAATAAAATTAGCCTCTTCAAAGATGAAGGTAGGGTTCGGTTCACCTGATGTATCCGTATCCGTAAATGTCCAGATATAAGTCTGCACTCCAAGAGTTGCAGTGGCATTCGACTGAAAATCCACTTCCAAAGGCAAACACAAATCCTCAAAAGATGTTGTGATTTCTGCTTCGACAGAGAACACAGAAACTTGTTGGCTGATGGTATCTCGACATCCATTAATATCTTCAATAGTCATCAAAACACGATACGTTCCATCTTCTTGGAAAGCATGCGCATATTGACCAATGCTTGCTTTGGGCTGTGTATCATCACCAAAATCCCAAAAAACAGTGTTTTGACAAGGAGGATTAACGGTTTCATTAGCGGCAGCATCTGCACTTGAAAGACCATTGAAGGTATATTCAACACCGGCACAAAGAGAATCGAGTTGAACGAAAGTGGCCTCAAGATTTCTTGCTCGAATAAATAGACTATCGACGTCGGGTTCACAACCGTTACCTGAGTTGAATGTAGTGAGCACTGCCCAATAATCACCTGACGCAGCATACGTATGGGACTGCGCTGTGGAAGTCGAATTAGCAATGGTAGTACCATCACCAAAATCCCAGGTCCACTCTGTAGCATCGCTAACTATGGCTTCAAATGGATAGTCCAGTGGAGTTTCACAATTACAGAAATGTCTCAGCTTGCCAATCGGACCTAGAATGTTCACAGTTTGCGATGTCGTAGCCTCACAACCTCTATAGCTTCCTGTCATTGTAATGGTAGCTGTTCCTGTCACATCATCAAAGAAAACTGTCGCATTAGGCTCGTTTTGGCATGTGATCAAGGTATTATTATCGCCACTATAATTCCAAGTATCCAGGTTAGAAGAAGCAGGAGAAGTATCAGTAATCTCGATAGATTCTCCACGGCAAACATCGGTAGCAGAAAGTTCGAAAGAAATGACTGGTTCAACACCAACAGAGATAGTATGCAACCAAGACGTATCGCGGCATCCACCCTCGGTGACAACGACTAGAAATGGATTGTATATTCCTTCATTTTGATAAATATGGTTCACAGGCGCATCATTGGCCGCTGTAAAGTTGGGCGAGCCATCATCGAAATGATAAATCCACTGAACAATTTCAGGACCTTGAGTGGTACTGGAATCCGCAAAAATCAAATTAAGTGGAGCACAACCTTCTACTGTACTTGGATAAAATAATGCGTTTGGTTTGAAAAGAACAAGAGTATCAGAAACGCTTGCAGAACATCCTTCTGTTGTCACAATATCTAATTGCAACACCGCATCATCAATCAACTCGTTAATTGTATATTCCAATTCTGGATACAAAAGTTCTTGCACCAAAGGCACGCCTGTTTCTTGATCACCATTAGGCAAAGTCCAATTATATTCACTAACAGGAGCGCTTACCACAGGATTAACGACTAAATCAAAAGGGAACTGACAAATAACATCGCTAGAAAGATTAAGACTAACGGTTGGGATTTGAACATTGATTGTGATGGTTGACTCTGCTGTACAAGTTCCACTTGATACGGTGAGTGTGACTTCATACACTCCAGGCTCATCATAAACGTGTTGAATAGAAGATCCAGTGGTGCCATCACCGTAGTCAAACACCGGATTGCTTCCTGTAGAATTATTTATAAACGTCACCTCAGAACATACAATTCCATTTTCACCACCAACAGCACTAAAATCAGCTGTTGGAGCGGTAACGCTCACCACTTGAGTGACTGTTCTGGAACAGTTGTTATCATCCGTTACTACTAATGAAACATTGTAAACGCCTTCCGTGCTATATGTAACAGCGGGTGGGTTTTGAGCCGTTGAATTTGGTCCTACACCAAAATTCCAATTGTATGTGAGGGCATCGCCTAGCGGAGAATTCGATGTTGCGTTTGCAGAGAAAGTAACAACTAAAGGAGGATCGCAGGAAGTGGGAGGATTCGGATTCGTTGTAATGGCAACTGTAGGCGGATCAGATATGCTCACGAGATTATCTTGGGTCAAAGAACCAACGCAACCATTGGCATCTGTTACAATCAAACCGACATTGAATTGACCTGAAACATTGTATTGATAAGATGGAGTACCTGTATTTATGGAGTTAATTCCACCATCACCGAATGACCATTGCCAGTTTACAATATTGGCGCCACCTGTAGATGTATCATCAAAGTTTATTATTGTTCCTGTACATCCACCATCGACCCCAGTGATTTCAAAAGAAACTGTTGGTTCTTCGTACACAGTAATAGTTAGATCGTCACTCACCGGATTGCCACCAACGGTTGCTGTGAATACAACATTATAAACTCCCGCAAGAGCATAGGTATGCGAAGGGTTGGGAAGATTAGAACTAGCTGCATCACCAAAATCCCAATTGATATTTGTTGCACCGACATAGGAATTGGTAAACTGCACATTGGTGAGAGGTGCACAACCACTAGTGACATTCGCCGATATCTGAGCGTAAGATGGCAGCGCCAGCATAAAAAGTAACGGCAGTAAAAAACTTATTTTTAAATTCAAGATTTTTGGATTAGAATTGTGGGTGAAAATAAATAAATATTGCCTTAACTACAAAACAATATTCTCGACTTTGAAAATTAAAAGAATACAACTCTATCTAACCATAGGATTATTGCTTTTCGCCTCTATTTTGAACGCTCAAGGTAAAAAAGAGCGCTGCGGAACAGTCATTGAGCCTCACATGATGGGGCTTCATAAGTCCCGTATTCTTCCCGGCCATGGTGATTGCACCACTATAAATAGAATCGACAAGACATTTCAAATAAGCCTTTGGATAGCTGTAAATGCCCAAGGAGCAACCAATATCTCAGATGCTGATATCAATGGAGCTCTTAACAGATTGAACAACGACTTTGCGCCATCGGGGATGAAGTTCCAGTATTGCAAGCAAGAGAATATGGCCAATGATCGATGGGACAGCCTTACCGTGTTTCCTAATTATAATGAAGAGTTACAAATGCGCACACTGCATTATGAACCTAATACCATCAATATTTATTTAGTGGATACTATAGGCAGACCAGACATTTCGCCTGGTGGTTATGCCTATTTCCCAGGTGGACCCGATGTTATAGTCTGTGTGAAATCAAGCTACAACGAAGACACATCAGTACTTTCACATGAGATGGGGCATTTTTTTGGACTATATCATACCTTCGAAACTGACTTTGGATTAGAACTCGTTGACGGAAGCAACTGCGAGACAACAGGTGACTTCGTTTGCGACACAAGAGCCGATCCCGATGAAGAAGGAAATGCCGACGAAGATGATCTATGTAACTACACAGGAACAGTAACTCAAGACGCGAATGGGGATTGGTATCTTCCCCCTACTGATAATATTATGAGTTATTATCCTGATGAATGTGTTTGCCGTTTTACGCCGCAGCAATTCAATCGAATGATTGATCAATATCTAAACTTTAGAAACTATCTCTGGTGAGTTTACAAAAATCTATACTCTTTATTGCACTCAGTTTGTTCTGCTTGACTTCAAGTGGACAGGACATACATTTCAGTATGTTCAATCTGAGTCCGCTTTCATTGAACCCTGCCAACACTGGATTGATGAACGCAGATTTTCGCCTTGCGAATAGTTTTCGTTCTCAATGGCGCCCCATTGGTGATCCTGTAAATACCATCGCTGCATCGTATGACCAGCAAATTTATGCGTTGCCTAATAATATATCAGGAGGTTTACTTTTCATCAATGATCAAGCTGGGGGCATTGATTTAGTAGAAAATAAA
Source organism: uncultured Comamonadaceae bacterium (assembly GCA_964428835.1). Lineage (GTDB taxonomy): Bacteria > Bacteroidota > Bacteroidia > Flavobacteriales_D > Sanyastnellaceae > JAIXWP01. Next base: position 21,576 of record CAYRZQ010000042.1, read on the forward strand.
TTGATGGGGAGTTTGGGAATTAAGAGATTTGGCAAGAAAGCAACGCTAAGTGGCGGACTTCAAATTGGTGTTGCCTCAAAGGTTTTTCGCAATGAATTCGTTACCTATCCTCAGCAATACAGTCGCGAACTAGGAACATTTGATCCAGATCTTCCAACGGGCGAAGAAGCGATGAGATTAAGCACTCTTTACTTAGATATTAACGTTGGTGGTATAATTCAGTTTAAAACCCGCAAAGGCCCATTGACCATTGGAGGTGCAGTATTTCATGTGAATGCTCCAGATGAATCATTTTATAAAACAGGTGACCGACTCCTACCCCGACTTGTTAGTCACGCAGAGTATGATTTATCACTGAATGAAAAATTATTTATTCGACCATCATTTGTTTGGATGACCTTGCAGAAAGCTCAGGAACTCGTGGTTGGCTCTGCCTTCGGAGTGAGAACCAAATCAAATAATTTGAATGTAACAGGTCTTTTTGCTGGTGTCAATGTTCGCACTGGTGTAAATAGAAATGGTGATGCTGTAGCACCTTATGCAGGATTAGATTTCAAACATTTTAAAGTAGGTGTTGTCTATGACATCACATACTCCGATCTTCAAATCGCGACCGATCGTCGCGGTGCTATTGAATTCGCTGTGATATACACTTCCCCTTATTCTGCTGTGACCAAAGTAACTATTCCTTGTGAGAGATTCTGATATGAAGACCATACTAAGCACAATATTATTCTCTTTTGTATTCTCAATCTTCTGCTTTGGGCAAACCGAGGACCTTTCGCGAATGAAGTCAACTACGCTTAAGAATTTTGCGAAAAATGCTGAGCGTATGTCGGATACCTATACCGCCATTCGATTTTATACAGCTTACATAGAGAAAAGAAAAGAAGACTGGAAAACCATCTATCATCTTGCAGAGTTAGAAGAAAGTACACGCAATTACGCAAAAGCAAAAGAACTCTACAATCGGGCCTACGAAGGCAAACCCGAAGATTTCGTGGCGGCTCTTTACCATAAAGCACGAATGACCAAAATGCTCGGTGATTATTACAATGCAAGACAAGAGTTCCAAAAATTTCTTTCATTATCAAAAACACAAGTAGATCGTGATATGCGCAAAGAGGCAACTGCAGAGCTCGCAGGGTGCGATACGGCTGCAATGCTCATGACCGAGCCGCTACCTGTAGTGGTGAAAAATCTTGGTGCCTCCGTTAACCAGCCTCACATAGAATTTTCTCCCATGCCTGTTACTCCTGACGATATTATCTACGGTTCATTGGATGAAAAAGAATTAAAGTTTTACGATTTAGACGAGGCAAAACCTCGCCGAAAACTCTACGTTGCAGAACGCAAAGGTGACAAATGGGAAAAACGCGGGGAGTTAGATGGACCATTTAATAGTGATGAAATGCACACCGTAGGCGGTGTATATTCTCCTGATGGAACCCGATTCTATTTCACTCGCTGTAGCGAAGATTGGAAACTGACTGTCTTTTGTGAACTGTGGATGAGTAAGCTCTCTGGTGAGAAATGGAGAGAGCCGGTAAAACTCTCTGGCGAAATCAATCTCGAAGGTTTTTCATCTTCACAGCCCACTATTGGCGTCGATACCAAAACAGGAAAAGATATCATCTATTTTGTATCAGATCGCCCAGGGGGTGCCGGAGGTGATGATATCTGGTATTTTACCTATGACAAAACAAAGGATACTCATAGCAGTCCAAGAAATGTTGGAAGAACCATCAATACAACCAGAGATGAAATGAGTCCATTCTTTTTTGATAAAGAAAAGAAACTCTATTACAGCACCCAAGGCAGATCCGGACTAGGTGGTTTTGACATCTATATGACTCGCGGTGAAATGAAAAAATGGTTGTCCCCTGTCAACGTAGGTTACCCCATCAATTCAAGTTCTGATGATATCTATTATGCCATCGCTGAAAGTGGGAATTCTGGTTTTCTTGTTTCTAATAGAAAAGGAGGCCAACAAATACTTCACGAAACATGCTGTGATGATATTTATGAATGGTATAAGACCAACCCCGTTGATATAAAGCTTGAAGTCGCCGCGGTTCAAACGGATTACACTAAATACCTGTCAGGAGAAGCGGATAATCTTCCGCCTGGCAGCGCCACCAGCGCAAATCAATTGGAAAAGGTAACGGCTGATATTTATATTATCGAAAATGGTGTTGAAGTATTATTGAAAAGTGTTGAAACTGATCAATTCGGAAAAATAAGTGGAGATTTAGAACCAGACAAAGAATACCGAATTGAACTCAGAAAAGATGGATTCCTCAACAATGATATTTTTGTGAATACCACTGGAATGACGGGTACACAGCGCATTTCAAAATTCGTTGGACTAACTCAAAGCACAAGCGAACAACTCATTATAAACAATATTGAGTATGACTTTAACTCTCCCAATCTCACTGAAAATGCTAAAAAAGAGCTTGACAATGCTCTCATAAAAGTGTTGCAAGAAAACCCTACGATTCAAATTGAAATTGGTTCGCACACCGATAGCAAAGGGACAGCTGAATACAACAAAACGCTTTCTCAACAACGAGCTGAAAGTGTGGTGAAATACCTAACTTCAAAAGGAATTGATCCAAAGCGCCTAAAGGCAAAAGGATACGGAGAAAGCAGTCCTATCGCGCCAAACGAAAACCCCGACGGAAGTGATAACGAAGCGGGAAGACAAAAAAATCGCAGAACTGAATTCAAAATCACGGGAAAGATTGAGCCTAAGAAAGTAGAAGTCACCGAAGAAGATTAATCATCGCTTCAATCGCGAAGCCAGATATACTTGTTCCGTCTGCCCTTTTGTTGGATACCAAACAACTTTATTTAATACACCAAGAGCTACAAAATCCATAATGGATGAATAGCCACTGCGTGCATAGATATGCTTGGTTCCCGCTGCATAAGCCATTAAATCAATATCTGAAATACTTGATACCACGCGCACTTTATCATGCACCTTATCCTCGTGCACGTCAGGTCTGCCACTGACGATAAGCGCTGTTTCATTTTTTTCTTGAAAAAAATTAAGAAGCATACGCTCGAACTGTGACCTCGTAGGTTCAGGACCACTGATCACCGCTAAATGTTGATACTTCATATCCGCAGCGGGCCTTTCAACGTCATTAAAACGAGAAAGCAATCCAATGTATCGTGCATTCGAAGGTAGATTACCGTGTGACAATTGTCCACCGAATGAACGTTCGATCGGTTCTAAATCGGGAATCCATGTTTCATCAAATCGTTCACACCACTGACGAATATACTTATGTACTAGAGACCGCCCCACAGATGGTACAATTGGCGCCGTTTGATGAGTTATAATAACAGACTTTATTGAAGCCGTATAAAGTCCATAACGGTTATCACTAATGATTAAATCATAATTCGATTTTTCGAGTTGATAATTCAACCAACGATTTTCCTTGGAAATAGTGGAAAGTATTCGTGGAATTTGACTGCCTACCTTCAATAGGAAAGGCAGTTGATTGCTGTAATGTATGCGGTAATCGGGTGGGTCAGGGAGGAATTTTAAATTTGGAAAATGGAATTGCAACAAAGCTTTAGAACGCCCATTAGAAGCCAACTCCACTTGATCTCCTGCCGCGAGGTGTCTGCGAATAATAGGGATACATCGAGCCGCATGACCTATTCCCCAATCAAGCGGTGCAATCAATATTTTTTTCGACTCCGACATCGCCTGCGAATATCGACTAAAGAAGGTTAAAAATATCAGTGCATTAAATTAGACCGCTTTGCGGTAATTTTGCGCCGTTTATGGGAAAAGATAAGTTAAAAAAATGGGCTGAAAATGAGACGTTCCCCAACGTCCATCAGCCGCCACTGCACGATGTAATCAAGCACGGGCTCACCTATATGAAAGGTGAATGGCGTGAAAAAGTATTTCACAATGAAAATCCCATTGTGCTTGAACTCGGCTGTGGCAAAGGTGAATATACCGTGGGCCTGGCCAGAAGATTTCCCAACAAAAACTTTATTGGTATTGATGTAAAGGGCCATCGTTTTCATAAAGGAGCTAAAGAAGCATTGCAGGAAAACCTTACCAATGTTGCCTTTTTAAGAACACGAATCGAATTTATCGAAGCCTATTTTGGTACAAATGAAGTCGATGAAATATGGCTCACTTTCAGCGATCCACAGCCTCTGGATTATGAAGGCAATCGACGTATCACTTCTCCGTGGTATTTGGAAAAGTACCGTAAATTTTTAAAGCCTGGCGCATTGCTCCACATTAAGCATGACAATCCAGGTGTATATGAAAAAGCATTGCAAGAATTACCTGCTGCCGGTTGTGCGCTCGAGACACACAGCTTTGACGTCTATGGAGAATATTATCACCAGCAGACACCCGAGATGCAAGATATCCTCAATATCCGCACGTTTTATGAGCAGATGTGGATGAAAGAAAATAGAATCATCAAATACGTTCGCGTACGCACATGACACAAACCGAAAAAGACGAACGCTACATGCGTATGGCGATTAAAGAAGCCATTATCGCAGAAGGACACGATGAAGTTCCAATTGGCTGCGTCATCGTATGTCAAGATCAAATCATCGCTCGCGGTTATAATCTGGTGGAAAAACTACACGACTTCACTGCCCACGCGGAGATGCAGGCCTTTACCGCTGCGTCTGAATTTCTGGGCGGAAAATCGCTCCATGAATGCACGCTCTATGTAACCCTCGAACCGTGCGTTATGTGCGCTGGAGCGGCGTATAATACTCGTGTCGCTCGCATTGTTTTTGGAGCCTACGATCAAAAACGTGGATTTAGCAAATTCGGAAATCATCAAGACAATCAGCAAGGTATCATCCACCCAAAGACTGAAGTCACAGCAGGGGTATTAGAGGCTGAGTGTGCCGCCCTTCTCACTTCTTTTTTTGAGAAAAAAAGAAAATAAACTCATCACCATCAAACAACCACTCATTCCAATATTAAAATACTTCATACCGAAAATCCGCAATTAGCGATTACTTCTGCTAGAAAATCCTGGAAAAATTTAACATTTGGAATAAGACGCATTCACGTCGGAATGAAATGCTAAAAAACAACTCTGACTCGCCAAAACCCCATATTGACGTGGGTTTTGACACACTTCTCTCATAAACCTAAGCGAGTGATTTTCGTAACAAGGGCTAACACTTGATTACATAAATAATTTGCCATATGAGATACCTATACTTTATCATCGTGCAGTTGGTCGCAATGAGTGCCTATGCACAGCTGGATGTACCTTCATGGTTGCTTCCCGATACTTTAGGACAATATGTAGCAGTAAATGGCCAAATGATGTCGAGTACAGACTCTATGGAGACCTCAGGATTTGTGTCGGTAATAAGGCACGGCAAACAAGATGATGTTTACCATTTTAGCACTGAAAAAAACGGAACCTTTATTATCTATCTACCCGCCAATGCGCACTATTCAGTTCGTTTTGAGAAAAAGGGACATATAAGCAAGAGCATTGATGTATTCACTGTGAATGTACCCAAGAAAGCTTGGAAAAGCTCATTTGCAATTGACCTCGTAGCATACATGGAACCACAACCTGTGGGCTTCGACGAAAGCGTTTCTAAAATACCTTACAACATTGTAAAGTACTCGCCTGAGATGAAGTTTTTCATATTCGACGAAGATTTTGAAACCATCCGCCGCCAAGCCCTCGACAAAGAAATCCAACGCTGCAAAGAAGCAAAAACCCTGGCGGGAGTGAAGTTCTGAGAACGAGAACAAGAACTGGAACGAGAACGAGAACAAGAACGAGAGATTCAGAATTCAGAATTCGGAATTCGGAATTAATTTCAATAGCCTGCCCATTCATGGGCTGGCGGGGAGCGAAAACGGAAA
>CAYRZQ010000043.1:0-27003 GCA_964428835.1 uncultured Comamonadaceae bacterium
ATATTGGTAAAAAGATACCGTTGTGCGTTCTTCTGTGCTTTGAGCGATGCGCTCCCGTAGGACGCGTTTGTCCACGGTGTTATATAATTTTTTCATAAGTATAAGCGTATATTATACTGATGCAAAGATATACAATGTTGTCTTATCTGCCTATCGGTTCATCACCGCTTCAATCTCCTCAGCTTCTAATGGGAAGTCTTTGAAAAGATCGTCGTTGCCATTAGCTGTGATGACAATATTATTTTCCAAACGAATGCCTAGGTTTTCCTCGCGGATGTAGATACCTGGCTCAACCGTAAATACATTGCCTACTTGTACAGGCTTTGTCCAGTCACCCACGTCATGCACATCCAATCCGAGGAAATGCGAAGTGCCGTGCATGAAATACTTTTTGTAAGCAGGCCAATCTTTTGGAGCAGCCTTTACATCTTCCATGCTGATGAGATTGAGGTCCACCAATTCTTTGGTCATCAATTCACCAACTTGAACATGATAGTCTTGAAGATAAATGCCCGGCTTGAGTAGCGCCGTAGCGCCTTTCATTACACGGAGTACAGCATTGTAAACATCTTTTTGACGTGGTGTGAATTTTCCTGAAACAGGCGCACAGCGTGTCATATCCGCATTGTAGTTTCCATATTCTGCACCTACATCCATGAGAATTACATCACCTTCTTTGCAAGGTTTATCATTGTCAATGTAGTGCAGCACACATGCGCTGAAACCAGAAGCGATGATCGGAGTGTAAGCAAAACCGCGGGATCCATTGCGTAGGAACTCGTGTGCATATTCCGCTTCGATTTCATATTCCATCACACCCGGCTTGAGCATTTTTAATACACGTTCAAATCCGCTTCGCGTAATGTCGACAGCGCGTTGCAGCTGAGCAACTTCTTCGCTGTCTTTTACTGCTCGCAAGGCGTGCATGATGGGCGCTGAGCGTTCTACGCGATAGTGTGGATAGGTGGCGCGAAACCACTTTGAAAATCTCATTTCACGCGTTTCTACTTCGATATGAGCTCGCGTGTGTTCGTTGTTGTTGAGATAAACACAAGCCGCTTCATTGAGCAGCACGTGAAGAATTTTTTCAAAATCCTTTACCCATTGAATGTTCTGAATTCCTGTCTGCGCGCGGGCTTGCTCTTTAGTGAGTTTAGCACCTTCCCAGATGGCGATGTGTTCGCTGGTTTCTTTTAAAAATAAAATTTCTTTTTGTGCTGCGTTGAATGCATCTGGAAAAATCACGAGAATGGATTCTTCTTGATCCACGCCAGAGAGATAAAAAATATCACTCGCTTGCTTGAATGGCATGTGGCCATCGGCGCTGGTTGGATAGATATCATTGCTGCAAAAAATGGCGAGCGCACCACGTTGAAGTTGCGCTGCAAATCTTTTTCTATTAGCGATATAATGATCGCTGCTGAGTTGTGTATATCTCATTTTAAATTATGCTTGAATCATATCCCACTTCATCACTTCGTCTTCTTCGATGTTGCGGGATGCTTTTTTTCCTATCACTACTTTTATCTCTTTTGGTGAAATGCCTGAGGCTGGTCTCTTCCATGTAAGGTCTGCCCCATCTATGATTTTACCTTCTGGAATGGAACGTGCTGCTACGAGGCTTCTACGAGCATTTGCTCTTGCTGGAGCTTCACTTTCGAGCGCGGTCATCTCAAATGTCCCCATCAGTTCGAAGGTGCGATCCATGCGCTTCCAGAAGTGTTTGAGATCTTCTTTATCCATTGCATGGTAGTGATCGTTGCCTGGAAGTGTTTTATCGTGAGAGAAGTGTTTTTCAATCACTGCTGCACCAAGTAGTGTCGCCACTTCGCATGTATGCATGTCTTTGGGTAATGTGTGATCGCTATAGCCTGGAATGGTGTCAGGGAAGAGGCGAATCATATCTTTTATCATGCCCAAGTTTGCATTCTCATCCATCGTTGGATAGTTCAATACACAGTGCATTAAAACAAGAGGATTGCCGTAGCTTTCAATTGTTTCTACTGCTTGCATTACTTCCCACTTGTATGCTGCGCCAGTGCTTAGGATGATTGGTTTTCCGAATTTGCATTGGTATTCAATGAATGGCAAATTCGTGAGATCAGAGCTCGATATTTTGAAAACAGACATGAGATCATTGAGGAATGTAGCGCTTTCTACATCGAAAGGTGTGCTCATGAATTCGATGCCTGCCGTTTCACAATAACGTGCTAATTCTTCGTATTCTTTTTTCCAAAACTTGTCGTATTTTTTGAAGAGCTCAAATTGACTTCTCGTGGGTTCTTTGGTGATATCCCAATAATACGGGCTGTCTTTGCTGGCGATAGTTTCAGCTTTATAGGTTTGGAATTTTATCGCCTGTGCACCACCTTCTGCGGCTTCGTCAATCAGGCGTTTGGCAAGTTCCATAGAACCTTCATGATTTACCCCAGCCTCAGCGATCATATAAGGGCGATGAAGCTTTTTTGGGTTGTATGCTGCTATAAAATCAGTGAGTTTCATACTGTAAACGTAAGGCTATTTTTTTAATTCTTTTTCGTACAAAGAAATCCATTCTTTGGGTGTCATTTTAGTCATCAATTCGGCAATCAGATCAAAGGGTATCGCCTCAGGTTTTTTAAAGCGTATACAACTTTTACCCATGTCCAATTTTGTCTTGCTATGTTTCGGATATTCCTCCTCAAACCATTTGAGTAAAGATGGATTGGCGTATATACCCATGTGGTAAAGGGCGATGAAATTTTTCTGTGAAGCAATGCTTACAAATGGAAGTGGAACTTTTGGATCGCAATGATAGCCTGCTGGATAGACACTATGAGGCACGGCGTAGCTGGGCATTCCATAATCAAAACCTTCTTCAAAGCCTTTCGGTAAATTCTTTTTTAAAATCTCACGAAGTTTATTCATCACTGGTTTACGATCATCAGAGAGATTTTCGAAATATTGATTGACGTCTTTATTCATTTAACCAAATAGATTACTAAATAATTCTTCTACTTTACTGACAAGCACAACACGTATTCCTTTGTGTTCACTTATTCCTTTGTTGTATTTTGAAATATAAATTTCTTCAAATCCGAGTTTTGCAGCTTCATTGATACGTTGGTCGATTCTGGTAACAGGTCGAATTTCACCGCTCAAGCCTACTTCTCCTGCAAAGCAGGCTGAACGCGGGATAGCGATGTCTTCGCTGCTCGATAGAATTGCTGTTATCACTGCAAGATCCATTGCAGGATCTTCGAGTCTCATTCCTCCTGCGATATTGAGGAAAACGTCTTTCATAGCTAATCGAAAGCCACATCTTTTTTCGAGAACGGCGAGTAGCATGTTGAGTCTTCGAATATCAAAACCTGTTGTGCTTCGTTGCGGAGTGCCATATACAGCTGTGCTTGCGAGCGCTTGTATTTCAACAAGCAAAGGTCGAAGACCTTCCATGGTCGCGGCAATCGCAGTGCCGCTGAGTTGGTCACTTTGCGAATTAATAAGAATATCTGAGGGATTGGCCACTTCTTTCAAACCACTGCCAACCATTTCGTAAATACCAAGCTCGTTGGTGCTTCCAAATCGATTTTTTGACGTTCGAAGTAGGCGATAGATATGATGACGATCGCCTTCAAATTGCAATACGCAATCTACCATGTGTTCTAAAACCTTTGGTCCGGCTAGTGTTCCTTCTTTGGTAATATGTCCAATGAGAAAGATCGTTGTGTGGTTTTCTTTTGCGTATTTGAGAAGCTTTGTGGTACATTCTCTCACCTGGCTGACACTCCCAGGGCTGCTTTCGATTGCGGACGTAGTGAGCGTCTGAATGGAATCGATGATTAATAAATCAGGCTTGACATCATCGAGATGAAGTAAAATGTTTTCAAGCGAAGTTTCCATTACAAGCAAGCAGCGCGGATTGTCGTAGCCGAGGCGTTCGACGCGCATTTTAATTTGCTCTTCACTTTCTTCTCCGCTTACATAAAGCACACTCATATTGAGCTGCTTGAGTGCAAGCTGGAGCATGAGGGTGCTTTTTCCGATACCTGGTTCACCACCAAATAGAATAAGGCTTCCTGGTACAATTCCTCCTCCGAGTACGCGGTGTAATTCTTGGTCAATGACAGGAATTCTGTTTTGAATTTCTGACTCAAGGTCGGCGATTTTTCTAGGTTTAGAAATGCGCGAATTGCCTTTGATTGGGCCGTCATTAGATTTTTGGACAACCTCTTCCACGAAGGTATTCCATTCACCACAAGAGGGACATTTTCCAACCCACTTGGGGCTTTGCGTTCCGCAGTTTTGGCAGAAGTATGCTGTTTTGATTTTACTCATAAAAAATACTGCTCAAGGCAGTGTATGCAAAGTAAATTAAAAAGGCTGCCTCTTTTTACAGAAAGCAGCCTTTTTTAGCAGCGTAGCAAATATCTTATTTGAGAATCGTGAAAGTTCCTTTGTAAACAGTCGTTGCACCAAAAGGTAATTCTACAACATAGAAGTAGGTTCCTTCATTCAAATCTCTCGGATTCCAATTGTTTCTATAATTGTCGGACTCATATACGAGTGAACCATTTCTATTATAAGCTTTGAAAGTAGTTCCTGGGTAATTTTCAATTCCTTCAATTACGAAATTATTATTCGTTGCATCTCCATTGGGAGTAATTACATTGGGAATTCTAACAGAACATGGTTCTGCTCGAACGAGGAAAATGGAGGATGATGAGCCACAAGCATTAGTTGCTGTGCCTATTATTTGTAAGTCTTGTAATTGGCATTCCAATGGCATCGCGTCACTGCAGACAGAAGCCGTAGCGTTGTTTCCAAGCAACGGCGTGAGGGATGGACAAGAGGCCTCCCAGCTGTACGATGTGGCATCGGTAGCTTGAAGATTAAACACTTCACATTCTGTAGGGCAGATCACATTTACGTTATCGGTTCCTGAGAATGTAGTTGGCACTTGAGTGATGATGACATCAGCACAGCTAACCATTTCAGTATTGCAACCTTGGTTGTCCGTGATGGTGAAGCAATAGTTGCCACTGAATTCAACATCTATAGAGTTTGTATTTACTTCACCAGAACTCCACTGAATAGAATAGCCTGCTGGTACTGTAGTAGAAAGGGTAACAGAAGATGCATTACACTCCACAACACTTGCTGGCAAAGCAGGCGCATTGGCTGGAACCACATTTGTAATTACTGCGCATTCTTGCAATGAAGTTCCGCACAAGTTCGAAACGGTTACACAGTACGTGCCAGCTCCTGATGCTACGATGGTTGATGAAGATTGATTCTGTGGCGTCCATGCATAAAGTAACGCTGGATTATCTTGCGCAGCAGGTATTGGATCGAGAGTTATGGAAGCGTTATTACAGATAACAGCATCCTGCAACTGTGGATTGGGAGGGCTAGGCTGATGTATGATCGTATAGCTATCAGTAGCCGATCCACAAGCGTTGGTGATGGTTGCCGAAACTGTAGCTGTGGTGTAACCGCTGTATGGCCCGGCAATGGCTGAAAGCAGATTAGCCGAAGGTGTAACATTATCGCCAGTCCAAGTGATTTGCCCTTGGCCGCCTATGTCTGTCACGACGATGGTTGCTGCTGAAGTTTCGTTATTACAAAGTACAACATCAGCATTCGGAGTTATTGCCAAGGTTGGAAGTTGAGTAACGATGACATCAGCACATACTTGTGGTGAAGTTCCACAAAGGTTCGATACAGTAACACAATAGTTACCTTCAGTAGAAGCGCTGATGGTTGGCGTCGTTTGGTTACCAGGGGTCCACAGGTATTGAAGCGCCGCATTATCTTGTGAAGCCGGCACAGGATCGAATGTTGTGGAAGTACCGAGACAGATTACACCGTCAGAGATTATTGGCGTGGGAGGACTTGGTTGATGAACGATGGAGTAGCTGTCTGATGCAGTGCCACAGCCATTAGTAATAGTTGCAGTGACAGTATGAGTTGAATAGCCAATGTAAGGACCTGCAATAGCCGATAGTTGATTGGCTGCTGGCGTTACATTAGTTCCAGTCCAAGTAATTTCGCCTGTGCCACCGATGTCGGTGATCACAATACTTGGGTTAGAAGTAGCGCCGTCACAAAGAATAATTTCAGAACCTGGAGTAATAGTAAGCTCTGGTGATTCAGTGTATTCAAGCTCGTAACAATAGTCTAAATCGCATTCTGGGTCAGTGAAACAAAGTGTATATAGTCCAAAGTCACCAGGGGTGAATATGTTTGGAGAGCTTACACCTTGAGCGTTGATTGGATTATAAGCAGTGAGAGTTGTAAGTGACCAACCCGCAGGTCCTGTAACGGTCCATTGCCCCGTGAGCTGTGATGGCGCACAAGTACTTTCTCCTTCATAGACCAAGCCTGGCGAAAGACCAGGGCCCAACTCTTGTGTACTATTCCAAATTTCACCATTACAATTGATTGCCCAGAAAGAATTATTTGCATCCTGCGCAGCGTTACCGTTAGAAACATAAGTGAACGTCCATGTATCACCGAGGGTAATAGGCGCGCTGGAAATCGTAAATGTGCTCGTAGCAGTGACCAAATAAGTATCGGTAGTGCCATTGAGGTGAGTAATCACGACATTCAGATATGAGCCTTGCCAACCTGTAGATGAACCATCCTGAGCATAAATCAGAAGATTTCCGTTTGCTGGATTACTGAAGCCTCCAATAAAGGATACTGGCTCAAGGCCTTCACAATATGCACCTGAGAGTTCATTATTCGCTTCGTCTATAAATGATTCTATTTGAATAACCTCTTGGATATTCAATCCCTGACACCCATTTTCGTCGGTGACTATAACTGAATAGAACCCTGGATTGTCGCCACTTAGAAGGAAGCATTGTTGGTCTACAACTGTTCCGCTGGGTATAAGGCCTTCGTAACCTTCATACACATCCCAAGAATATGATTGCCAAGCTTCTTCTAAACAGACTTCTTGGGTTATGCCAGGACAAAGAGAGATGGGTTCATTGCCGGTGACAAAATCAGGAATAAAAAAGTTGGAGGCATCTACAAAAGCCGTGGCAGTGCTGGCACAATCACCACTAAATCCAGTTACGGTAACATTACCTCCTTGGTTCACATTACAGTCTTGCGTGTTGCATCCGGTGCTCCATGAGTAGGAGTCAAACCCGGGAGTTGCTGAGAGAAGCGTTGAGCCCCCTGCGCATATTCCAAGGTTTCCGCTGATTTCGATAGTTGGAGGAACATCATCGGTGACTACGAAGACATAGGTCAGCACCGTGGATTGGCTAATTGCACCATTGTCAGTGGCGGTAATAGTAACCGTGTTGGGACCTATATTACTTGCACTTGCAGTGAATGTACCATTGATCGAAGCGGTGTTTCCGTTCTGTTGCGTAGATGTGAATCCTGTTCCTGTTTGTGTTACAGTGATGGAGGTATTCTGGCCATTTTCAGGACTTAAGAATTGTGTGTTTAAAGTATAAACTTGCCCTTGACAAAGGAAAATGGTATCGTTTGGTGCTGCCGATGTTGAAAGCGGAGGAATGTTGCTGTTAGTTGAGCACACGTCAAAGTTGAGAGAACGATTATCAAGCCAGTTGATACCATCTTGTTGATTGGTATTAATTCCGTAAGGACCATTGTAATTGGCATTGTTTAGGTTGAATCGACCGAACTGGATATGGCTTGATCCTGCAATTCTATCCGCGCCAACATTGGCAGGAGATGGGCCAGAGAATCCACCTGAACCGCCAACATCACCATGTGCCCATTGCATGTCGCAATAACAAAATTGAACATTATTTCCATCCCCTAAAACTGGAGAATCTTCTGGGGTTAGAATTACTTGAAAAGTGTTAGTAAGATTGTCATGATTTGCAAAGTACCCTACATCTACGAAGTTGAGGTAGAATGCTTCGTTGGTGACCTTGTAGAATAGTTGTCCTGTTGCTCTGAAGTCGAAATCTGCCCAGAATGCAGCGATCTGGTCATATTGTTCTGTTGATTCTCCTCCTGTAGGATTTGGAAACTCAGATGGAGTCCAGTCGATATAACCAGTAGGCCCCATCACGATGGTACCTTTAGAAGTTATTGCTATTTGATTAAAGTTTTGTCCAAAAAAACAGAAGTTAAAGGGGAGTTGAATGGGACCGAACCAAACGTCAACACCTAAGCCACCACCGCCAGAATTTGTCCAGCCGTTGGGATCTGACTCTGTATAAGTTTCATCAGGTTCAATCCAGCAATCACAGTTTTCATTGGTTTTCTCAGCACCGCCACCCGCGCGAAGACCTTGTGTGAGTTTACCCTTGTTTTCTTTATAAATCTCTCGGATTCTTTCCTCATTGTAGCGAGGATCGGTGCGGAACATGTCCCAGTCATCGCGGCTCATGTAAAGCAATCGATCGTATTGATACAATTGCTCATCGCTAAGGTCTGGACTATACTTCCATGAATTGGCACCTGCCAGCGATGGATGAAAAGTCTTGCCCTCAGGTAGCTGAGCCAAAACATTTTTGGAAAACAAAAGAGAGAGAATACAGAAAAGTACAAGTCTCATGAGCATAGTAAGGTAATAATTAAGGCTTCAAATATAATGAACTACTCAGTAAAAAGCTGAATAGTGCCAGCCTTCATTTGAGGTTTGTTCTTCTTGTCGGTTACTGACAAGATGTAAGTGTAAGTACCTGCGGAACAGCGATTGCCATTTTTATCAGATCCGTCCCAGATAAAATTACTGGAAGATTCGAATAAGATATTACCGTTTTTATCGCGTATAATTAATCGATCGATGCTCTTTTGATTGCGAACACCCATCGCAGTATCGAAGACATCATTAGTGCCGTCGCCATTGGGTGAGAAAGCATTCGGCAAATCGAACTCTACATTTTTTATAACCTCCAGGGGTTCAGTTTTTTCTAGTTTACGTCCGTTGCTGTCTGTAGAAACAAATTTGATTTCGTATTCACCTTCTTCCTCGAAAGAATGACTGAACGTGGCGTTGGTGGACATCAATTTGTCGTCAATCCACCATTCAAAAGAATTGGCATTTTGTGGACTAAAGAAGAAGTAGAGAAGGCTTCGATTATCCACTTCTTTCACCTGCATAACAAGAGGTTCAGTTTTTTCTGTATGAGCGGCACGAGAACTTTCACCTTGTGATTTTTCTGTTTCAGGCTCAATCTCAGCAAACTGTTCGGCTTTCTCAACTTCGGTTGATGGTCTCTTGTTATCTATTAATATGTCACCATACACTGCACTTTCTTGATTCTTGAGATCAGAATTTGGAATTCTTGTGGAAATATGAATATCATTTTTCGAAGCAGTTTTGCTTTGGTCCTTCTTAGTGCTTGGACTGGCTTGTGTTTCAACAGTCTCAGTTACTACTTCAGGATTTTCTTGATTCTTTTCAGGTGAAGAAGATTGTTCAGTTTTTTGTGGAGAGCTTGGTTGTGCGCTTTGATTATCTTTATTGATGTAATAAACGGACGCAGCTGTAATAACAGATGCAGCAACACCAAGGAGAATTTTCGTCTTTAATGCAATCACAGTCGCAGTGGATGATGCGGCTGGGAGAGAGCTAGAAATTGAATTCCACAAATCAGCTCTGACGATTGACTCGTGGTTGTCTAACTTTTCTTTGAATAATTCCTCGATATTTTTATTCGCTTTGCTCAATTTCTTTCTCTTGTTTTATCAAATTCTTCTTTAACCAATCTTTCGATTTTAAATACTGCGTTTTGCTTGTATTTTCTGAAATGTTCAACATTTCAGCAATTTCTTTATGTGCATATCCTTCGATTGCAAACAAATTGAATACTGTACGATAGCCGACAGGCATAGAAGCAATAAGTTGAAGGAGTTCATCTGCAGACATTGAACCAAGAGCGTCCATTTCAGTTGAAGAAATGTCTCCTGCAGCTTCAATATCGGTGCTGTCCTTCCACTTTTTGGAACTTCTTAGATGCGTGAGTGCGGTATTCACCATCACTGTGCGTATCCAACCTCCAAGTGGCCCGCTGGCTTGCCATTGATGGAGTTTTTCGAAGACTTTTATAAAACCTTCTTGCAATGCATCTTCGGCCTCTTCAGTATTGTCAAAATAACGTTTGCAAACAGTGAGCATTTTACCCGCATACCGCTCGAAGAGAAGTTTTTGTGCTTCCCTTTTTCCTTCCATGCAATTCTTTACGAGCTCTTTGTCGGTCATGCCTCACGTCCAATAATGATGTAAACGTCTATAAAAAAGTTGTCCGCTACCGTAAAAAAATTACAATAGCGGACAAAATATTGTTTAATGACGTTAATTACCTGAGCAGTAGGACATACCCTTCTACCACTTCAAATTTGCTATTGCTGAGGCGTTTGCCTTCGATTCTCCAGACGTACATGCCTGGTTGAGCGAAATAAGAGCCTCCATTAATATTTCCCGTCCATCCAGCATTCGGATCAGTGGTGGAAAATATAAGTGTTCCCCATCTGTCGTAGATACGCATGCTATATGTCTCAGGGTCAATACCATTCACTACAGGAATAAATACTTCATTTCGGTCGTCATCATCTGGTGTGAAAGCATTTGGAATAAAGGTCTGGAATTCACTTTGAATTACAATTGGCCTGCAAAGAGTGTCAGAACAGCCAAAATCCGTAGTTGCTATAAGGCAGACGTCGTATGTGGCTAGGTCAATGTCTGGGAAGGTAAACTCGGGATCAGTTTCAGTGCTATTGCCCAATGTGCTGAAAGACCATTCGTAGAGTGTAGCTCCGAAAGTTTCGTTCCTGAATCGAACAGTATTGTTGATTGTGCTCACATCATTTGGTGTCCAAGAAAAGTCAACCTCAGGCAATGGGAAAACTGTAATAGGAAAATCTACCGTATCAGTTACAACACATCCGTTGACTGTAGTCACATCCAAGTAAGCGTTGAATGTTCCGATGTTATTATAGATATAGGTGACATCGCCGCAGACAGGCTGAGTGGCCCCATTTCCAAAATTCCACTGGCAGCTTTGAACGAGGGTTGGGTCTGTAGCATTTGTAAATTCTACCTGTAAAGGGAAACAGCCTTGAGTAATATCTGAGGCTATTATGACTTCTGGTACTGGATTTACGTTGATTCGCAGGGTGTCATAGGCAGGAGGAGTACATCCGTCAAAAGCATAAGCGTAAAACTCTGTAGTAACTACCGGGCAAACGGTTACGTTTTGACTCGTGCTGATTGGATTGGTGTTAATGCCATTGGGTACCTCAAACCAACTGATGCCAAGACCAGGTGCGCCGCCACCAAGTGCTCCAACCATATCAACACACTCACCTTCACAGATGGTGAGCTGTTCTATCCCATCTTGAACAAGTAATTCGATAGGTGGGTTGAGGAACGCAGACACAGATACGGTATCGCTTGAGCATCCTGATAAAACATCTATCGCATAAGCATAGAGTGTAGTGTCTTGATTGAGTACAAAATTGAAAGGACTGTTAACACCTTCAATACAGTTTATTTCAGGACAATTATGCCAGAAGACATTGAAATTATTGTTTCCTCCTTGTACAGTGACTTGGAATGGCACTACTTCCTGATAGCAGAATGGTGCCGGGAAAATTTGAGGATTGATGAAAATTTGAGGATTAGCAGAATTGACAATAACTGCGGTATCTGCTGGACAGCCAAGGTTGTCGAGGATTAAAATATTGTATGAACCAGCTGGTACGTTATTGAATACGCCTGTAGTATTGCTTTCAAAGATTGGGAACCCACTGACGTTGTAATCTACTGCTACTGCATCTACAACTTGAATTTGTCCAGTTGCATCACCAAAACAGTTTGGTGGTAAAATGACAACATCATCAATGAAATTTTGTGGAAGTGAGTTGATGACGATAGTGCCATCGAAGCTACAGTTTTCCGCGTCATTGATGGTGTACTGGTATGTTCCAGCACAAAGATTTTCTTCAAGATAATCGTTCAAATCAGGCAGCGGAGTGGTCCAACTAATGCTATACCCGCCAAAAGATCCAGAAGGTATAATTTCGATAGATCCGTCACAAACTCCGAAGCACAAATCGGTTGGGAAAATTTCATTAACTACGAGTGGTGTGCCTACAGTGATGTTAATGCTGCTTGTGTTTTCACAACCGTTGGCGTCAGTTCCTGTAACCGTGAATAATTCTGTAGTTGCAGGTGTTACGTTCATTGGATTTGTTGCGTTCGGATCCACAAGTGATGGGCTTGCATTCCACAGATAAGTCTGTGCACCGGAAGCCGTCAAAAGGGCGGTAGCTCCGTCACAAATAATATTGTCATCTGCGGCGATATTAATTACGGGTAATGCATTAACAGTAAGTTGCATGTCATCCTGTAGTGAGCAAATTCCATTGATTGCGGTTAATGTCAAAGTATAGACACCAGCCACGTTATAATTTGCCGTAGGTTCTGCAAGGGTTTCATCGTTGAGAATTCCATTAGGATCTGCCCAGGAATATGTTTGAGTGCCCACCGCTGGAGTTCCAATAATAATATCTGAATCTACACAAACCTCTACATCGAGACCTGCGTCAATCACAGGCAAGAGAGTTTCCGTGACATTAATACAATCGTTTATAACGGCTACGCATCCGGTAGCGTCCACAACCTGTTCGATACAATAGGTGTTGGCGACTGTAATAAACTCAGTATGAGAAGTCGTTGGTTCATTCCAAATTATACCATTAACGGTGATGTCATAAGGGCCAGTTCCGGTAAGGTCGATATTGACATCGACACCATCATTTTCGCAGAATGTAACGTCGCCATTCGCCCAAGACGCCGTTGGCAATGGAATCAGAGTGAGTGTTGCTGCGTTGCTCGCAATGTTATTTGTACAGTTAGTACCGTTATCAGTGATTGAAGTGACGCTATAATTACCGTCATCACAAGCTGTGTAAGTGTAAGTATTGGTAAGCGATGTGTGAGGGTTTGCCGCATCGGGTCCATTAGGTGTATTGATATTAAAAGACCAAGGGCCTGTTCCGGTCAATGTGATAGTAAAGTCATGACAAGTACCGTCACATTCACTTGCATTTGCGCTGAATGAAGCAGTCGGAAGGGGATTCACTGTAAGTGTAACAGCAGGACTTGGAGCTGCCATCGAACAGTTGTTTCCATCAGTCACTGTTTGAACAGTATAGTTACCAGCGGCGGTTGCATTAAATACGGTGCTATTCCCTGGACCTGCAAAAACAGGTGGGTTATTAATTCCAGTTGGTGTTTGTACACTGTAAGTGTAAGGAGCTGTTCCAGTGAAGGTGATATTGAATGGATGAGTGGCTCCAGCGCAAATCGCTGCATTTGCATCAAGCACTGCAGTAGGAAGAGGATTTACAGTAAGTACAGAGGTATTGGATGCCGTATTGCTAACGCAGCCATTATTATCTGTAATGGAGGTAATGAGATAATTCCCTGGAAATGCTGGGTTACCTGCTAGCGTTGCACTTGTTGTTGCTGAGTTAAACGGCCCTTGCGGAGCAGGGTTAGCTGGTGTCTGCACAAAGTAGCTAAATCCAGGAGCTCCTGTGAAAGTTACGTTGAAGTTATGAGTGCCGTTTGCGCAGATAGCAGTACTAGCGCTTAAGGTAGCAGTGGGCAAAGCATTTACAGTAACAGTTACTTGAGCTGAGTTAGCTGTATTGAGACAGTTGGCATCATTCAATTCGCTAATGAAGTAGCTACCTGCATTACCAGTAGTGAATGTTGCGGTTGGACCAGCTACTGCATTTAATGTTTGAATTGGTGTGGCGCTTGTAGTGCTCCAAACCTGAAGGTTATTGTATGGACCTGTACCAGTTAGATTGATGGTAAGGTTAGCATTTTGACCTTGACAAATTGTGGCGCCACTAGCAAATGTCGCAGTAGGTAATGGGTTTACGGTTAGTGTAGCTGTTGCGCTCTGTGCGGTTGGTTGCGTCAAGCAAGATGCGTTTGAGGTCATGATAGCGTACACACTTGTGTTATTCGCCGGATTGTTTAATGTAAAGCTATTGCCTGAGTTTCCAGGTTGCAAAGCATTGTTCACATACCAAGCGTAGGTTGGTGCAGCGCCGCCGTTGGTTGGAGTAGCAGTATAAGTAATATTTGAACCAGCGCAAATTGCTCCAGCAACGTTTGGCGCGATGGTTACGTTGGGAGTAACAAGAGGAAGAATATTTGCAGTAATAACATTACTTGACGCAGTTGTAGGAGCCGCGCACAAAGCGTTACTGGTGATGGTAACGCTAACATTATCGCCGTTATTTAAAGTTGCAGAACTAAATGTAGCGCTGTTGATACCTACATTGTTTCCGTTCACTGTCCATTGATATGAAACACCTGGTCCACCGTTAGTCGGAGTAGCGGTGAATGTGATATTTGAACCCGCACAGACCGCTCCTGCTGGGGCTGCTGAAATGGTAACCGATGGGATTAGAATGGGATTAACGGTCATGTTGATGGGGGCGCTAGTGACAACCGCTGGTGTTGGACACGCAGCGCTGCTGGTCATTTGCACACTTATCACCTGACCGTTGGTCAAAGTTGTAGAGGTAAAAGTATTTCCTGTTTGTCCCGCAATTGGATTGCCTCCTGAAAGCCACTGGTACGTTGGTGCCATCCCACCATTGTTGGGGACAGCCGTAAACGTTACTGACGTTCCTGCGCAAATAGCGCCAGCAGGAACAGCGTTCACCGTAACAGACGGATTAACTACAGGATTTACTGTAAATAGTAACGCGTTGCTGGTAGCTGTTGGAGTAGTATTACAGGCTAGACTTGTCGTCATAACGCACGTCACACTCTGGCCATTCAATGGACTGTATGTAAAAGTATTTGTAACGGAAGCAGCTCCTTGAGAAGTGCCATTTACAAACCACTGGTATGTTGGAGTTGGGCCTCCATTCACGGGAGTGGCTGTGAAGGTCACTTGAGTTCCAGCACAAATGGTAGTTGCAGTTGATGCTGCGATAGTGACAGATGGCGTTACATTGTTCGTTACTGTAACAGTCTGGCAAATGTTTAAGCCAGAAGTTGTACAACCGTTACCATCTGTAACTGAAGTGATGCAATAATTTGTGGTTGCAGCGGGAGCGACGTTTAATTGGAAGGGCGATGCTGCAATGGCATTAACAGGCCATGTCACCCCAGCGCCAGTGCCGTTAATACTCCAGTTTGGTGCACCGGTAAGAGGCACTTGAAGATTGGTGTTACCACCTGTACAAATGGTTGTTCCTCCAGTGAGATTGACTGTAGGCAGCGGATTCACTGTCACGGTCATTGTATTGTTCTGAGGATTCGAACAGGATGGAAGTGTAGTATATTGAACGTCTGTGATGCTGTAAACTGTTGTCTGGACTGGATTCACGCCATTTAAAACTTGGCCATTTGTCCATGGTGCGGCAGGAAGGTTAGGAGCACTTACTGGATCTGCTACGCTCGCATTCCAAGTTACGTTAAAAGATCCTGGCTGACTTATATTCACTGTAAGTGGAGTAGATGCTCCATTACAAATTGGTCCTGCCTGCGCGAAAGAGGCGGTGACAAGAGGACGAACGGTAACTGTGACAGGGCTGTTAACAGGTGTCACACAAGCAGGGGTATTCGTATAGGAAACACTTGTGAGGGTGTATGTTGTAGTTGTTGTTGGTGCTACATTCACGGTAAAAGGCGAAGCTGCAATGTTGAGAGGCCAAGCAATTCCGGCTCCCGTTCCATTAACTGTCCAAGGTCCTGTTCCTGTTAGCACAAAAGTGATTGTAGCATTACCACCGTTACAAATCGTGGTGGCGTTGTTGCCAGCGATGTTGATAGATCCACCTGGAAGTGGTGTGGAGGTTACCAAGCCGCATACATTGGAAGAACAATTTGGAATACTTGTATCAGTTACGGTAACGCAGTAATTACCGCCGTCAAGTCCAGTGATGTCTTGTGTTACAGCATTATTAGACCACAAATAAGTGTATGGACCAGTACCACCAACCACTGTCAAATCAATGGCGCCATCATTTTGAAGGCACGATTCATTGGTGATACTTTGATTAAGGCTTTGAAGGGAAACATCCACGTCAAGTATTTCTGTGGCGTTACATTGAGCAGGCACACCATTAAGCGTTACCTGAATTTGCGTGTCGGTGCTTATAGTATTGAGGTTTTGACTAGCAGCATTGCCAACAATGCCTGGAGTGTTATCACCATTGAGCACAGTCCATGTCAAGTTGGTTCCACCTGTTGCGACAACGGGCACAGCGGCGCCAAGGCATATAGTGGTATCTGTGACACTTAAGCTAAGATTAGGATAAATGTTAACCGTTACCGTCATAACATCGGAGCCTGGGAGTACACAGGCGTCGTCAATTGCATTGATGGTGATTGTATGTGTTCCTACCATAGATGCATCTGTGTCCAGGAATATGCTTCCAATAGCAGGATTTAGGCTGGATTGAGTTATTTGTGGGTTGCCTGCTGCGAGCGCTGGTGGAAAGGTTGCGGAAAGAGTAATGCCTCGAATAGGATTCGAATTTACTGCTTGAACATTGAATCGCAGGGAGTCGCCAGCACAAACACCAATCGTATTACCTCCCTCGGCAATTCCTTGATTAATGCTTTGAACTTCAGGTAATACAAAGTCTGTAGGGGTGGAGGTACAGTTTCTGACAAGGATCCCGCTCATGTAGTTTATCGTTCCCACGGGGTTCCCACCGCTAGTGATAGTCATCGAAATTGGAACAATATGAAATCCTGGAGTAACACCAGCCGAGTTGAAGCTTAGTTCCCCATTGGCTGCGTTAATTGTCAAGCCATTTAATGGGACATAACCAGGAACAGTGGCACTTACACCAGCGGTAGCAGTTGTAGTTTGAACCGTTCCAAGACTGTATGAAATTGTGAGACCAGCGGTATTGCCTGCAGTTAGGGAGTTTGAAATAACTCCGCTATTCGCGCACTCGTAAGGGTAGATATTCGAACTAAGCGAAGGCGAAGAAGTACAGGTGCTTGTGTTGATTTGTGAACTCACCCAAGCTGAAGGAAGCGCGCTTGTATCGAGATTGTTGAAGTAAAACCAGTTATTTTCATTCCAAACCGCGTTATAGACACAGTTGGGTTGAAGAGTCACAATGCCGCGATAAACTATTCGAACCACTCCTGGCACTAAACCACCCAATTGACTATTATCAAAATACCATACGCAGGTGCTGTTTTGGAGCTCTGTCGCGCATAATTCTGAAATTTCCGTTTCGCTTACAAAAGGTAGATCAGCTGAGAAGGCAGACGCCGTGCATCCTGTTGGAAAGAAAAAGATATTTTCAGTTTGAAGAGCTGAAGTTGAGCCAAAACAATCTTTGTATTGGGTATAGGTTATTTCATACTGATTCCCTCCAAGACAATTCCAAGTGATATGACCTCCAAGAATTTGGGACCCAATCGACGGTATAGTTATTAAAATCAATACGAAGCTTACTACTACACGAAATAATTTGGTTTGCATAACTTATTCGTTATCTTATAACACTGATCGTAACACGGTTAAGGTCTAATGAGAAGACAATGGTTAGTGGCAAAAGGTCGCATGTCTCCCTCAAATTAGGCCGAAATATACAATTTTTGTTACTAAACTGTTGAAAACACTGAGATTTCTACCAAAAAAATAATTCACGCATAACTCTTAAGAATCTCGTAACACAAAGACTAAGTAGATTTTAAACAAAAGTTCCTCAGAATGAAACCGAGTAGCTACATTTGTAGCCCCAATTTGAATTTATTAATACCAAATAGATGAAAAAAAATCTACTTACCATTTGCGGTGTTTTTGCTGCAATGTTGCTTTCAGCCCAAGACTGCTCTGACTTGATTATCTCTGAGTATGTAGAGGGTACCAACAATAACAAAGCTATTGAACTTTACAATGCTTCTTCTCAGCCTATCAATCTGGGAACTACAAGTAATCCAGTTTATTCTATGGGGCGCGAGCGCAATGGTAACGCCATTCCAATGCTCCTTCCAATCACTGGTATAATTGAGCCTTATCAAACAAAAGTATTTGTTTTGGATAAAAGAAACCCAGATGGTGTTGGCTTGGAGTTGGCTGTTGCTGATGAGCTGGCTGCTGTGGCTGATACATTCGTGAATCCAATTTATGAGGAACCAAACTCTCCGTTTTATTTCAATGGAGATGATGCTTTTTATCTTGTTAAGAATGGATCCACACTCGTGGACTTGTTCGGTAAAATCGGCGAGGATCCAGGTAACGGATGGTTTGTTCCTGGTGACCCAAACACACGTTGGTGGTCAGAAGACAATACATTGATCAGAAAGAGCTCAGTTCTTAGAGGTGTAACAACTACGCCTGACGTATTCGATCCATCATTAGAGTGGGATAGCTTGCCTGTGAATACATTCTCAAATTTAGGAGAACACATCTGTGCTTGCCAAATTTCAAGTGTTAGAGAAAATGCTAGAAAACAAGCCTCTTTTGATGTATTCCCGAACCCTTTTGAAGGTGGTGAAATCGTACTGAAGAGTTCTGTGAAAATGGTTTCATTTGTACTAATGAACTCAAGTGGACAAATTATTCGTGAACGTCAATTCATCAACTCTACATATCAAACAGTCGATTTGCCAGAAGCGACTCCCGGTGTTTATATGATTCTCATGGAATTTGAGGATGGAAGTAGGAATTATAGAAAGTTAATGTATAACTAAGAAAGAATGAAAGGGGTGTGAAACCCCTTTCTTTTGCGCAATACCTTACCAAACAAGTTTACTATGAGATTCTTAGTCTCTTTTTTAGCCATACTTATGAGCCCTTTGCTCATGGCGCAAACCAAAGTATCGGGAATAGTCAAAGATGGATATTCAGGTGAAACACTTATTGGTGCGACCGTTTTTTATGCGGAGGGCAAGGGAGCAGTCACTGACCTCGACGGACAATTCAATTTTGAGCTTAAGCCAGGAACCTACAATCTATTAGTCAAATATGTTGGTTTTGCTGACTACAAGAAGGAAATTACTATAAAGGATAAGCCTCTATTCTTAGAGATAAATCTTGAAAGCGCCGATTTGAAGGAAGTAGAGATTATAGCTGACATTGCCATCGATAGAAAAACTCCCGTGGCTTTCACAGACGTGAGTGCTATCAAGATTAGAGAAGAGCTTGGAACGCAAGATTTGCCTTTGGTGCTAAATACCACACCCGGCGTTTATGCGACACAGTCAGGTGGCGGCGATGGAGATGCTCGTATCAACATCAGAGGTTTCAATCAACGCAACGTAGCGGTCATGGTGGATGGTATTCCCATGAATGACATGGAGAATGGACAGGTTTTTTGGTCCAACTGGTTCGGTCTTGATAATGTGACTCAAAAGGTACAAGTACAACGAGGTTTGGGTGCTTCAAAACTAGCAGTGCCAGCTATCGGAGGCTCTATCAATATCCTTTCTCAAGGCATCGAACAAAAGAAGCAATTTACCATTTCATCTGAGGTTGGAAACAATAGAAATTTAAGGAATTCAATTGGCTTTAACTCTGGTAAATTAAAAGGAGGTTGGGGACTCACTGGAGCTTTTTCATATAGAGCAAATGATGGTTGGGTGGACCAGCTAGGTAGCCAACAATATTTTTATTTTTTCAAAGTACAAAAAGAGTTTAAGAGACATAGCTTCTCCCTATCTGTAATGGGAAGTCCGCAAAATCACTTCCAGAGACTCGGAAGACAGCTGATGCAAGTATATGATCTCGACTATGCCCGTGAACTTGGACAAGATATCGATCCAACACCAACAGCCACAGTAAACATGGGACTCCGATACAACTCGGAGTGGGGAGTAGTAAGACGCGATCGTAATAATCCAAACGCCGAAGAGGAAATTATAAACTCTCGATTGAATTATTATCATAAGCCCATTGCTAACTTCAAACACTTCTGGACTCCTAACGAGAGATTTGCACTCAGTAACATCTTGTATGCATCCTTCGGTAATGGTGGTGGTACCAGATTTAATACAGATTTGGAAGACCCTGAAACGAGACAACGCGACACACAAGCGATGTACGACAGAAACACAAAGGTTTTTAGACTCAATCCATTTGCTGTGCTCAATCCATACGATCTAACACTTGTAAATGATGTCAATCAGTTTAAATCTACTTACTACCTATTGGCGTCCATCAATAATCACCGCTGGTACGGAGTACTTTCTACATTTAAGTACAAATTGAACGATTGGATAGATGTTTCAGGGGGTATAGATGGAAGATATTATTTCACTGAGCGCTATCAGAAAATCTATGATTTGTTTGGAGGTGATTACGCGCATATTCCCAGCCAGCAACAACGAGATGAAAACAATCCTTCAAAAGTAGTTTTTCGTGAAGGTGATAGATTCAACTATAACATCAATAGTATTATTCTCAATTATGGAGGTTTCTTGTTGACGGAATTTGAAAAGAATAAGTGGGCAGGATTTATCAATATTACCGCATCGAGAAATGAATACAATAGAGTAAACCTGTTTGGCTTAAAAGACGAGAATGGAAACCACCCAGAATCAGGATGGCAAAGATTCTTTGGATATACAGCTAAAACAGGTTTCAAATACAATTTGAATAAACGCAATAGCATTTACGCTAACACCGGTTTCTTGAGTCGAGCTCAACTACTATCGAATGTATTTAGCGGAAATACAATCACTTTGAATTCAAATGTCAAGAACGAAGAGATTACATCAGCCGAAATAGGATATGTCTTGAATCAAAAAGGATTTAGATTCACATTCAACGGATATTACACTATTTGGAACAATCGTCCTACCGTTTTGCAGTTTAATGATGGTACTGAAACGAGATTCGCTTTTGTTCCGATGAAGGCCAGACACATGGGTGTTGAGTTCGAGGCGGAGTATAAGTTAGATGATCGTTTGACAGTGGAAGGTGTTATATCATTAGGCGATTGGATTTGGCAATCGAAAACGAACGCACAGATTTTAGATGAATTTGGAATTCCACTCGGAACAGTCGATTTTGATGCAAGAGGTGTTAAAGTTGGTGATGCGGCGCAAACCCAATTGAGTGCTGGAGTGCGATATGAACCAATCAAAGGTTTGTATTTTAGACCAAGAATTACATATTTCACTGATAACTTCTCTGATTTTGAACCTCAAACGCTTGTTGGTGACAATGCAGGACGTCAATCTTGGGAAATGCCAGCATATTATACGCTCGACTTGAACATGGGATATTCAAGAAAAATATCTGATGATTATAGAATGGGTATTCGCGTCAATCTCATCAATCTCACAGACCAAATGTTCATTACAGATGCCACCAATGGCGCGACTTTCGATGTCAATACCGCTCAAGTATTCTTTGGAATGGGCTTCCGTTGGAACGTAGGTATCAACTTTAATTTCTAATTAGAAAAAAGATCAATTTTATCATAATGAAAACAAATCAATTATTTAAGAGAGCATTTGCTCTGATTGCACTTGTTGCTTCGGTAGTTTCTTCAAGCGCTCAGGCTGTTTTGCCAGCTTTTTGGAGCTTCGATACAGCTACACCAACAGGTTGGACAGAATCATTGGGTTCCGGAAACACAAGGTACACGAATGGTTTTGTCGGCGCAGCTTGTCGTCTTGATAACACAGGAGAGTTCGTTCTTTTAGAGTTCGTCGAAGAACCTGGAGTGGTAACTTACACGATGAAGGCTCAAAACCAAGGTGGCGCTTTTGCTGGTACTTTTACAGTACAAGAATCCGCAGATGGCACAGCTTGGACAACGTTACGCTCATTTGTGGATGCAGCCCTACCTAGCGCAGCATTCACCACTTTCAATGACACTCCTCTGCAAACAACACGCTACATCCGTTGGTTCTTTACCAATAAAGTGAGCGGAAACAACGTTGCTTTGGACGAAGTTTCACTCGCACTTCCTATTGCAGGCGAGGAGCAGGAAATTAACGTAACAGTTGGTGGCAATAACGTACCAAGCACAACAACGTTAATCATTGGAAATGCTACTCAGACTACCATCACCATCGAAAATTTGTCAACCACCACTGACCTCGAAGTGGGAGATATCTCGCTTGCGGGAACAAATGCTTCTGAGTTTGCAGTAGGAGCGCTTAGCAATGGAAATACTATTCCAGCAAATGGAAGCTCAAGTTTTGATCTAACCTTTTCACCAATAGGTCTGGGTTCACGTTTCTGCACGATCTCAATCGACAATAACGATAATTCAGAAAATCCTTATGTAATCGAAGTATATGCAATTAGCGGTACAGCTGCTACTGAGCCTTCAGCTGCAGCAGGTCCTATTGGATTTAGCAATATCACATCATGGGATTTTAACGTAAATCTAAATGCTGGCAGTTCGAACGCTGAGGGTTTGATTGTTCTTAGAAAAAAAGGATCGCCTGTAACAGAAACTCCTTCTGACAACACTACATACGTAAGAGGCCAATGGATAGGAGGTGCTCAGATTGTTTACGTAGGAGACGCAGCTACTTTCAATGCACGAAACATCGAGGCTTCTACAAGCTATCATTTTGCTGTCTTCCCGTTCAACGGCCCTGCAGGTTTTGAAAATTATTATACTGAAAACCCTTCAACTGGTGTGGCAAATTCACTAGCTCCAAACATTGGTTCTTACTACAATGGATTGAGCGTGAATTCTGCAAACTTTGTGAATGAACTCACAGCGAAATTGGATCCTTCGAACTATTTCCAAGTGTTTTATTCTAACTATATCAGTACTTTGATCAACGAATTCTATGTTAGAGACACTGTAACAAGCGCAGGTGTAAGCGCGAACTTAGTAGAATGTGTTTACTCTGGCGATGTGCAAATCTATGAAGCAGGTTTCCAGTTCTGGACAGGTTCAGGCCCATCTATACTTAGCCGAGAACACGCTTATCCACAAAGCTGGATGCCTACTTATTTAACACCAACCTTTGATGATTCGCAAGAGGTTTCTGACCTCCACAATCTCTTCCCTGTGAATCAGGTAGAGTGCAACGCTGTTCGAAGCAATTATCCTTATGGTAATGTTGTGAATGCAACAGACGTGTATGGTCCATGTAAGCTCGGTACAAATAGTTTCAACCAAACAGTATATGAGCCACGTCAATCTATTAAGGGTGATGTTGCTAGAGCAATGATGTACCAAGCTGTAAAGAACAATCTTCCTGGTGCTGACTTTAGTTTTCCAGAACAGATCAATGCAATCACGATTCCTTATGGTCAAATGGACTATGTTATCAAGCAATGGCACTTTGAAGATCTTCCAGACAATTCGGAGATTGCAAGAAATGAATATATCCAGACAAGACAAAACAATAGAAACGCATTCATCGATAGCGTTCATTTCCCTTGCTATATCAGATTTGGAAACTTAACCAAGTTTGTTCCTCAAGTAGTAAACAACTTGGGAACTTTGATCTGCACAGATATGGCCATGTCATATCAGTGGTTTGTAAATGGAGAAGAGATTGAAGGTGCGACTGCATCAACATTTGCTCCAGCAGAAAGTGGCTCTTACTCTGTGCGTGTTCAACAGTTTGAAGAGTGCCCTGTTTTTGAATCAGCAGCAACTGGAGTAACTGTTTCGGTAAATGAGAATAGCTTAAAAGGTTGGAACCTTGAAGTGTTTCCAAATCCTTCAAATGGAGCATTTAATCTAGCTGTAGATGCTGCAACAGCAGAGCAAGTAGATGTCGTTGTGACCAATGCAGCGGGCGCTCGCGTTTCGTTGGGCAAGCAGACCTTCGTTCAGGGTCGCAATGTGATCAACGTTAACCAAAATCTTGAAGCGGGTATCTACTTCGTTGAAGTGATTGCCGCTAATGGAAAACTGGTGAAGTCGATTATTATAGAATAAGAAGTACAGAATTATTCATAAAAAAAAACGGCTCCAAAAGGAGCCGTTTTTTATTTTTAAAAAGTATATCGAACTGAAAGTGCTCCGTCATTGTATAACCACAACCCACCCGTGAGATTGAGCACTGGCTTGTAGTCGAGCGACAACTGAATGGGAATCTCTTCAAAAAAATATTCTATTCCCAGAATTCCGTCGGCTCCAATGATAATACCGCTGCTTGTTCTGCGATCTCCCAAAAACGAATCTTCTGAGCGGTAGGTGTATGAGCCGATGTGCGCTCCGACGCCGTAATACCATTTTAGGTTTTGAACGTCGGAAATGTCTTTGTGAATTTCATAAAGACCAGTGACATTGACCCAGTTTCTATTCCATTGAAGGATACCTTCTATCGCCACATTAGAGCCGATGTAATGTTGGTAGGTTACTCCACTAAACCAGCCGCCTCTGAGACCAATGAGTTGCTGGGCGTTTCCTTCTATTGCCAAGAGTGGCAGAAATAATAGGGTAATGAATAATTTTTTCATATTGCTTGAGGTTTGTGACAAAGGTAAAAAAAGAAAAAAGGCCAGATTTATTTTAAATCTGGCCTTTGATATTTTATGCGAATAAATCTTTCTTAGAAAAGGTTCGCGTACAAACCATTTTGGATAAGTACAGTTGACAAACCATCCTCAGATCTCAATGTTCCGCTGAATGTGTATCTTACATAAGTTACGTCTGCAGCAGGAGGTGTGTTATCGATAAATACATATCGCTGCACGCTAATGTTGAGAGAAGAACCAGTGTAAGCAGAAGAGTACATTACTCCAGCCGGATTTGTATAGGTCACCACGATTAGAGGAGAACTTCCTGGATTAGCGGTGAATGACTGACCATTTGCAAATGGAGCAGTAGCAGTGATTAAAATAGTCATACTGCCGAGCGCAAGGCTTGTTCCGGTGGTGTTGAAGATGGAACCAGCGATATTTCCTACTGGATCTGGCACATTGTGCGTCACAGTACCGATTTTCCAGGTGAATAAATCTTCGCAGGCCTCACAGTGTGATCCACCGCAATCCACCCAGTATTCATTACCATCTATTACACCGTTACCGCAGTTACCAGTGGTAGTACAGGGTGGACAGCCTTCTGCTGAACCGCCGCAGTCGATACCCCACTCGTCACCGTTGAATTCGTCGTCATCACATGTTGGGCATGGTTCGCAATCAGAGCCTCCACAATCCACCTCTTGCTCAGAACCGTTTAACAATCCGTCGTTACAAAGTTGGTTACAAGGCTGACAAGTCAAACCACCGCAGTCTATCGCAGCTTCTCCTTGGTCCAAGATACCATTAGAACATGGAGCACACTCAGGACAACGACCTCCACAGTCTCTCCAAGTTTCGCCGCGCTCTGGGTTCCAAATTCCGTTTTCGCAATGGTCGCACTCTTCGCAAGGTCCGCCACAGTCAATCTTTTCCTCATTATTATTCAATATTCCATCATAGCAGTTCGGTGGAATTTTATTCTCCTCATTAAGACAGCTTGCGAGAAAGAATGTAGTTGAAAAAGCTACAAAGAATACGAAAATGTAATTGCGTATTTTCATTGGTAAGGTTGTTTTTTGCGGTTCGAATATACAAATAAGACCGTATCACTCAGCATAAGGTTGCATATTCTGGAATATGTGTTGGTAAACTGAGTGCAGGGGTTTTCGTTTTTATTAGTAATTACGCAACGTGATAGAAAAGGTCTGGATAGAAAAACAACGCGCTGATAGCGAGATTGTTGGCAAATTAGCTCAAGAGATTGGGCTATTGCCAGAACTCGCCTCATTGCTTGCTCAAAGGGGAGTAAACTCTTTTGATGCAGCAAAAAATTTTTTTAATCCAGACTTATCGGAACTCCACGACCCCTTTTTGATGCGGGATATGGACTTGGCTGTAGATCGACTGCAAGACGCTCTAGAGTCAGGACAAAAAATTCTCGTTTACGGGGATTATGATGTGGACGGCACAACTGCTGTAACAGTAGTTTATTCGTTTTTGAAAAAACTTGGCGCCGATTGCGAATTTTATATTCCAGACCGCTACCTTGAAGGTTATGGATTCAGCTTCAAAGCAGTAGAGTATGCAAGACAAGCAGGGATTCAATTGATTATCACCCTGGATTGTGGTGTAAAGGATGGCGAGAAAATCGCTTTGGCAAAAGAATACGGGCTGGACGTAATCGTTTGTGATCACCACAATCCTGGTTCTTTACCCCCAGCTTTCGCTGTTCTTGACCCGAAACGCTCGGATTGCAATTATCCTGACAAGGGACTTTCTGGTTGCGGGGTTGGTTTTAAATTTTTGCAAGGCTGGTGCCGCAAATACAATTTTCCAGAAGAAACACTATTTGAATACCTCGATCTTTTGACAATATCCATTGGAGCGGACATCGTTCCTGTGATGGGAGAAAATAGGATCCTAGCTTTTCATGGGTTGAGAAAACTACAGGAGTCAAGAAGGCCAGGCATCGATGCCATGTTGAAGCTTGCAAAGTACACTAAACCTGATCTCACTATCACGGATGTAGTTTTTATTCTTGCTCCCAGAATAAACGCTGCCGGTCGCATTGCCTCAGGGGCTCAAGCTGTAGAGCTCCTTCTTACAGAGGATGCAGCATCTGCAGAAAAAATTAGCGCAATGGTCGAAGCAAACAATATGGAGCGACGAAAGCGCGATCAGGAAATAACAAAGGAGGCCATGCAAATGGTTCACCAAGATCCTTTTTACATGAGCTCATTTGCCACCGTAGTTCGCAATGAAGGTTGGCATAAGGGTGTCGTTGGAATTGTAGCCTCGCGATTGGTAGAAGAGTTTTATAAACCCGCAATCGTTCTAACCGAAAATGATGGACATCTCGCGGGCAGTGCTCGCTCTATTCCGGGTATAGATCTCTATGATGTTCTTGGAAAATGTGACGATTTACTTGATCAATTTGGTGGTCACGCTATGGCAGCAGGACTGAGTATGAAGCCTGATTATTTCGAAAAATTCAGACAGCGGTTCGATGAGATCATTCAAGAATCGCTTCAGGGAGCTCGACCCAAACCTTATATCGAGTACGACGAAGAAATAAATCTCTGCAATATCGACGATAAATTCTACCGTATTCTCCAACGTTTTGCGC
>CAYRZQ010000044.1:0-26003 GCA_964428835.1 uncultured Comamonadaceae bacterium
GAGCATCCGACTCATAATCGGCAGGTCACTGGTTCAAGTCCAGTTGGGCCCACCAAATTCAAAAGCTTTCCACGTAAGTGTTTGTTCTTGCTACGATAACTTGGCCGCTTTGGCCACATTATGCTAGCAATTGCTAGATAAGTTGGCCGCTTAAATAAATGCGATTCGCAGAGAAATGCTAAACTTAAAATAGATTTGAATTTAAATACTGCGCAAATGGTTTTCGCAAGTTAAAGCGAAATATAGTTGATATTAAAATGGAGGGAGGATGATGAAATCGGATTGAAGAAACTATCAAACATTCATTCTTAAATGACGGACATTTGAATAAGAATTTGAAAATCTAAGCCACTCTTCCCCTCTTGGCACCTGGAAGACCATCCATACTATCCAGCTCACCTGAACTAATTTTTTTTGCAGCCTCAAAAAGAAGCTCAAGTTGAGATTCATTAAAAGATGACTCTTGAAGATACCTAAGAAAACTCAAAATTTCTTGATGGTTACAGAGGTAATCAACCACTTCGGGGTCTGTTGTAGATGACAACCTGAACAGTACATCAGGGTCAGCAGCAAGCTCTTTAGCCAAGGACTTTATTATTTCAGGACTGGGGGGGCGCTCCTTACCACGCTCTATACGACTCAAATAGGCAGGCGAAATCCCCGCCTTAACTGCGGTTTCACGCAACCCCAGATCTCGCGCCACCCGAAGATCCCTTAAAGTTTCACCAAATTTACTCATATAACCATAATAGCCCGCTGTTTAGTGTTATGCAACACGGAACACAGCAGTTAAAATATGGAATTGTCTACCATAAGGTGTCATCCTTCACATTTTTTAAAGCGAATGCATATACCCAACATTTGGCGGCAAAAATAATGTTTTTAACATCAAGGGCTGAGCAAAAAACAATCTATTTTGCAATTCAATGCAAACAGCTAAAGCTCGGAATTAATAAATGTTTCGTAAATAAATATTTAATTAGCGGAAACGCGACAAAACACGCAATGCCAATACTGGCAAAACATCAAAAAAAGATATTAGCCATCTCGGGTGGAGCAATTATTTAATGGCAGGCAAAAAAATAAAGACGGCGGAAAATACAATTCCTGCTGGATATACACTTGATTATATTTCAGGCAAAGAAATAAAAGAAACCAATAAAGAACTTGTACGCCAACGAATCGTTCGTGCGTTAATTCATGAATATGGATTTTCGCCAGAAGACATGGAGTTAGATTTTCCTATTGGTGGTCGAAAAAAAGTTGATGTAGCTATTTTCCATCACGCTCAAGAACATACCGTAGAAAATTTAGGGCGCGCCGTAATTTGTCGGCAAGAACCTAATATTGGAAAAAACACCGTACGAATTCGAGATTTCGAGCAAGCAGCTAAAGATCTTGAAGAAATTGAAACCATAATGTGCGAAGTGGATTCAATTCGCTATGGACTTTGGACAAACGGGTTAGAGTTTTTCTTTGTTGAGAAAGAAAAAAAACGTTTCGAAACCAAGTTCAATCCAATCGGCGATTGGCCGATGGCAGAAGAATCAATTGGTACGAAAAGTGTTATCTCCGACGCGTATACTCGGGTTGCAGATAATGAAATGCTAAAAATCACATTCCGCCGTTGCCATAATTTTATTCATGGTAACGAAGGAATGCCTAAAGACGCTGCATTTTGGCAGTTCCTGTATTTAATATTTTGCAAAATGCACGATGAAAATTTGCGGGCAAAACAGAAAAAGACGTGGGAACGTCGTTTTTGGGCAGGCCCAAAAGAACAATTTGACGCAAAAGGTCGCAAGGAAATTCGCGCACGCATTGAGTCATTGTTTGCTGAAGTTAAAAAACAATACAAAAATATTTTCCGAGGAAACGAAGAGTTAGCTCTTTCAGATAGGGCTTTGGCTTTTATTGTTTCTGAGTTAGCTAAATACGATTTCACTCGGACCGACGTTGACGCCAAAGGCGTGGCCTATCAAGAACTCGTTGGCGTAAATCTTCGTGGTGATCGCGGCCAATACTTCACTCCTCGTGGGGTGGTAAAATTGGTTATTGAAATGCTTGATCCAAAAGAAGATGAAAAAATTCTAGATCCCTCTTGCGGAACAGGCGGTTTCCTAGTGGCAGCACTAGGGCATATGTTAAAGAAATTTCGCGCGGAACAGGAAACAGAAGCAGACAACGAAAACACAACAGAATTTTTTAATGTCCATGAGCGTCTGAAAGAATATGCAGCAGATAATGTATTTGGTGCTGACTTTGATCCATTCCTTATTCGTGCTGCTCAGATGAATATGGTTCTGGCGGGCGATGGACGCGGTCACATTTACAATATCAATTCTCTTGAATTCCCGCATGGGCATTTGACCGATTTGGTTTCTGCAAAAAAGGAAATACCGCTAGGTTCAATAGATATTATTGCCGCAAACCCTCCTTTCGGGTCAGACATTCCAATTACGGATGAACACATTCTTAAACAATATGACTTGGCTCACAGCTGGGAATCTGATGGTGAGGGTGGTTTCCGCAAAACAGGAGCTCTCAAAGGCAGCGTAGCGCCAGAGATTCTGTTTATCGAACGCTGTATCAAATGGCTCAAACCAGGCACGGGTCGATTAGGAATCGTGCTGCCCGACGGGGTACTTGGCAATCCTGCGGCCGAATATATTCGCTGGTGGATTATGAGAGAAACTCAAGTGCTAGCTTCTGTGGACTTACCGGTGGAGGCATTTATCGCTGAAGCGAACGTGAATATCCTTACAAGCTTGCTATTCTTGCGAAGAAAAGATGATCAAGAGAAGCACAGAGAAGCACTGAATGGTGCGGAAGAATACTCCATTTTTATGGCGGTAGCAGATAAGGTTGGCTTTGATCGTCGCGGCAATAAACTTTACAAACGCACACCAGATGGCGAGGAAATTGTTGAACCAAAACAACACTCCGAGCGCATTCGAATTGGTGGGCGAATGGTTGAGAGAACATTAACCCGAAACGAAAAAATAGAAGATAACGATTTACCAATTATTGCTGCTAAATATCGTGAGTTTTTAGCACAGCATGATGGAAGATCATCAAGTAAGAGTAAAATAAAAAAACGGAAGGCTTGATAGCTATGACAGATCAAGATGAATTTGCTGATAATCAGCCGGATGGAGCTGATGATGGTGCTCCTGATAATTTTTACATTGATATATTAACCGGCAACAAAGAAAGTGTGTCGGCTAAAAAGCTATTGATTCAAAAAGTACTCCGTCAACTTCTTGAAAGTTATGGCTTTGACCGTACAGATATTGAAGTGAACTACAATCCTCAAATTTCTGGCCATGGGCGTAAACGAATTGATATTGCGATTTTTCGCCCCGATACAGAACATAATAATGACAATTTACAACGCTTAATTATTTGTAAGCCTCAGAAAGCACGAGACAAACTTCGTTCTATCAGTGAGGCTGATGCCGATTTGCGAGAACTAAAGGAGTTGCTAGAGCTAATACCAAGTGCAACCTTGGGTATGTGGACTAACGACCAAGAAGAATTCCTTTTTCAGGTCGAACACACTCGTTTTGAGGTAAGGACAAAACCTTTAGGGGTTTGGCCTGCACCTGGTGAAGCCACTGCCGACCTTGGTCGCACTGGCGGCGTAATTCAAGTTAGCGCCGAAGCGGAAGGACTCGAAGATGCGCTGATGCGCTGTCGAAGATATTTAAATCGCAATCTTGGTCTCGACCACAAAGATTCCTTCAAACAGCTAGCAGTATTGATGCTAGCAAAAATTTATGACGAAACACTTCCTAATGGAGATCGCAGATTCTGGATTAGGGGCGATGAACCATTTACTGTTGAGGGACAACAGGCTATTGCTCTTCGTATCAACGACACAATTACCGCCGCAAAGATATGGCAACCAAATCTGCTGACTCGTGGCTGGGATCTAACTCTCGCACCTAATGAAACCGCTCGCGTTGTCATGGAGCTGGCTCGTTATTCTCTTAGCGAAACCCAACCCAGGTACCGAACCAAAGCGTTTCGCGCGGTAGCCCGTAACGTAATGGATGGCCGTGAGGGACGCTATCCAACGCCACTAAACGTTGCCGAAATGGCTGTCGATATGCTAGATCCGCAGCCTAATGATCGGATTATGGACTGCTCAAGTGGTACTGGCACATTCCTGGCGATGACAGCTGCTCATATCTTCAAGAAAAAATTGGCAGCGGAGGGAACCTCAGTCGAAGAAGCTACAAACGAACAGATCCGCCAGGTGCAAAATGAAACTGTTACATGGACAGCAAACAATATCTTAGGCTGCGAAATAGATCCATTTCTCGCAGTTACAAGCCGTATGAACCTGCTATTCACCATTGGTGATCCTGGCCGCGTTTTCCGCATTGATGCCAGAACATTCCCTCGCGGCGATCTCGATGGAATTGAAGCAGCTCGCCCAGCTCTGCATTTAGGAAGTATGGATATTGTTTTCCTAAATCCTTGGTTCTCAACAAAGGAGGTTATTAGCGATGAATCTATCCTCTCTGAGCATGACCTAGGAAAGTTGTGGAACAAAGATGAGAGCACTGGAGACTACATTAATTCAGGTGCTATCAACACAGCTGGTATTCCACCTGAAGTATTATTCATTGAACGTGCGCTCGCATGGGTGAAACCAGGAACTGGTCGCGTAGGCATCCTTTTGCCTGACGGGCTACTAGGCAATTCTGGAGATGAGTATATACGTTGGTGGATTTTGCGGAATTGTGAAGTTCTAGCAAGCATCGACCTACCTTTAGAGCCCTTTAAAGTTACGACAAAGGAATACGGTTTGAGTCCAGCTTTAGCGAGCCTGCTTGTACTTCGCAGACGTAGCAACGAAGAGTTAATCAACGCCGAAAATCTGGAGTATAAAATTTTTATGGCAGTTGTGGGGCAAGCTGGCGAAGACACTCGCGGGCCATTATTTCATAGAGCCCCCGATGGTGAAGTGCTTATATTTGACGAAGAAACAATTGAGAGAGTTCGTAATGGCAGCCACATTGAAATTAGGCGTGCTACCAAACGAGGACCACGCATCCATGATGACTTGCCATTGGTAGCAAAAAAATATTTAGAATTTCGTGCAACAGGAGATGTATCGCTATGAATAGAAAATTTCAAATAAAAGCGATCCCAAGCACATGGCTCGAAAGCAATGGACGGAGGCTAGACTGCGGCCCATACATGTCAGGCGCAGCTGAAATTCGCGAACTATTGAGAAAACATCCTACAGAGACGTTGCCCAATCTTACCGCTGGACACGAAGGTGGAATATATTATGGCCCAAGAAGCACCCGAAATTATGTCGATGATGCGAATCATGGCGTACCATTTCTGACAACAACCTTCATGATGCAAGCAGATTTAAGCCGCTTGCCGTTGATCAGTAAAAAGGAAGCAAAATCAAAAAAACTGGCTAACCAAAAAGTAAGCCGAGGGATGACACTGATTACCAGATCAGGAACTGTTGGAAGGACAATTTACGCTCGTTCCAGCATGCAAGAAGTGTGGTCTAACGAAGACATTATCAAAATTATTGCAGACTCACAAAAAACTCGATCAGGTTATTTGTACGCATATCTGCGTACCCGATTTGGAGTCCCATTTGTACTGTCGGGAAAATACGGATCAGTGATTACGCATTTGGAACCAGAGCATTTTAACGATTTGCTTGTGCCAAATTTAGGAGCGGCAGTAGAACAAAAAGCTCATGATCTTGTTGAAGAGTCGGCAACCTTACTTGATAGATATCAAAGCAATATAAATAGAGCAACCGAACTCTATTTTGACGCTGTAGGCTTGAAAGATATTACTCCCAGCGAATGGCATTCCTTGGGATCTGATCTCGGATTCGCCGCAAACGCAGGAATCCAATCATTGCGAGCATTGAATTTTAATCCTCGATTTCAAAACCTGTGTAACCGCATTAAACAGGGGCCTTGGAAATCTCTAGGCGAGCTCTGTGTTTCTGATACATTAAAACGCGGTGTTCGTTTTAGTCGCGTTGATGCGGCCCCAGAACATGCTTATCGCTTGATCGGACAAAAGGAACTTTTTTGGTTACGTCCTCAAGGACGCTGGATTGGAAAAAAGTTTCTACCAGAGGGTGTATTAGTTGAGGACGGATGCATTCTAGTAGCAGCCCAAGGCACATTAGGTGAGTCAGAACTTTACTGTCGTGCAGAATTTGCGGCGGGGAAAGCTTTGGAGAATGCTTATTCAGAACATATTTTGCGAGTATTAGCTAACCAAGAAGTAATAGAGCGGGGGGCACTTTTTGCATTTATGCGTTCAGAGACTGCATTCAGAATGCTCCGCTCGATTTCTGTGGGTAGTAAATTACAGGATCACCATTACACAATGCTACCCTCACTTCCAATACCCTATCCTCCTAAGGACGTTAGGAGACGCTGTAACGAGTTAGTGATTGAAGCATATGAAGCGAGAGAAAAAGCTGTAGAACTGGAAGATAAAGCTTGTGCGCTAGTGGAACACAAAATAGAGGAAAGGAATACCTAATGGCGAAGGTTATACCTATCGGACAACCCGCAAACGAATCTGAGCGCAAGGCTATCGGTTTCCTTCGGGATCATTTGCCTGATGGATGGCTAATATTTCATAACTTCGAAATACGCCAGGGCCAGGAAGTATTTGAAATTGATATCGCCATCCTTGCTCCCCATGCAGTTTACCTAGTTGACGCTAAAGGAACACGGGGAAATATCGATGTATATGGGTCCAAGTGGTACCCAGAGGGACGACAACCTTTTCATTCTCCGCTCGCCAAATTGCGCAATCACTCGAAAGTAATGAGCACCTTATTCGCAGACAGCAACAAAGGTATTACTGAGCTGAGAAAAGTGCATGTACAAGCGGCTGTGTTGCTAACCTCTGACGATGCACAGCTATATGATCCTGCTGGCATCGACAGCCCTGATGTCACTGATTACAAACGCTGTCTTAAGTTTTTTGCTGATAAATCCAAAATCCCTAGCCATCGTTTATCTGATATCAGAAAACATCATGCTTTACTTGAGAAGGCAATCCAAGGTAGAGCCAAACCCATTTCTGCCCCACCAGTTTTTGGCAGCTGGCAAGTTGAAGAAAAACTTGGTGGCAATGACCGTTACACAGAATACCGGGCTAAACACAATCTGCTCGGAACTAAAGCCGGTCAAGTAAGGCTCAGAGTTTATCGTGCCGACCCTTACCAAGACGAAGTAACAAGGAAGAATGAGCTAAAAAAAATCAGCAATGCGTTTGTAGCAGTTCAACATATGAGCACGCATCCAAATGTTCTTGCCGTTAGGGATTTAATTCCATCGGACGATGGCAATGAAGTTACCTTAGTAACAGATGATATTTCCGGTCAAGTACTACGGCAGCATTTAAAGAAGCCCTCTTTCGCACTTACAACGGATCAAAAATACCAAGTTATTAAAGGCGTTCTTGCAGCACTAGATCATGCTCACCAGCATCAAGTTATTCATCGTAATTTGACCCCAGATGCAATACTAGTTACAAAAGGTGGCATTACACGAGTCTCTGACTTTGATTTTGCTCGCGTAGGGAAAAACCGTTCAACATCAGAAACTATTGCCCATCAAATTACGGACGAACTAGATCCTGTATACCGAGCACCTGAACTTGTTATATCTGAAAAAAAATCTGAACCAAAAGAGGCCTCTATTGCATCCGATATTTTTTCAGCGGGAATGATTTTTTACGAATTACTGACTGGTGAATTGCCCTACGAAAATATTGATCAAATGATTGAAGCCGATGGGAAGTTTCCTATTCTTCCTTCGGAGCACAAAATTGATCTACCAAAGGGAATTGATGAGTGGTTACAAACACTTTGTGAATTCGACCCCGAAGATCGCTACGCCAGTGCTGCAATTGCCCGAAAAACATTAGATGAAATAATTATACCTGAAGCCAAACCGGGTTCTGATACAAACCTCATTCATCAAATAGTAGAGGCGCCGAAATTTCCAGATGACTTTATGAGTCTTCCGCAAGATTTTATTCTTGCGGAACGCTTTCGTATCCAAAGAAAACTTGGTAGCGGCGGATTTGGGGTAGCATATAAGGTTTTTGATTCGCTCGGTGATGTGGTACGAGTTATTAAACTAGTGACTAAAGATCGTCGTAGCGTTTATGAGCGCTTACGTCGCGAATACAAAACATTAACTAACTTGCCAGATCACCCTCATGTCGTGAAGGTTATATGGGCTGATCGCATGGCGGATACCAAGCAGACACCATACATTGTCTTTGAGTATGTGGAAGGGCTGGACGTCTCCGATCTAATTAGTGCAGAGGCGGTGTCGCTCGAAGATGCAGTTAGAATTGTGCGTGAAGCGGCCTCTGGTTTATCTCATCTACACAAGCATGGTGTTTACCATCAGGATGTAAAGCCATCAAATCTGCTTTGGACAGATAAAGGAGTACGCATAATTGATTTCAATGTTGCAGTTACCGATCATGATGAAGCTCAAGGTGGTGGAGGTACACGCCGTTACCTGCCGCCTGATTATGATTACACCACTGAGCCAGATTCTTCAGACCGAATAGATCGCGATCTCTATGCTTTGGGCATTACGTTTTACGAATGCCTAACTGGCAAATATCCTTTTGATGATCCCACTCCTCCAATCAAAATTCAGCCCAAGGACCCCAAACAATTTAAAGGCTGTGCGGACCTCAGTTCATCGTTAGTTGATGTTCTGGTAAAGATGATCGCGCCAGAGCGTAAGAATCGCTTTACATCGGTTGAAGAATTTTTGGCCGCTATAACAGAAGTCAAACGCTTACGCTCGATACTGACAACAAGCGAGATTGATACCAGCCCGAAGGAAGCGCCCAAGTTAGGTACCGAGCCGGCCAAACCAAATACCAACCCCTTCGTCACTCACCTGCTGACTTTATACAGTCAGAGCCAAGTGTCTAACGCTGGTACTCGCGGCCTTGATGAGGTCGGGAAGGCTACCTATGTGCCTACTTATTTGGACGAAAAGCTGAAGCCCGCATTGCTCAAAGGCGAATTCCGTCTAGTCATTATCAGCGGTAACGCAGGTGATGGCAAAACAGCATTTATTCAACAATTTGAATCCTTTGTTGAGAGTAAAGGTGCACAGATACAACGTGGTGCGAATGGCGCTGTATTCCAGCTCAAAGGACACACCTATCAAAGCAATTATGATGGTAGCCAAGATGAAGGAGATGAGCGCAACGATACCGT
The DNA here is from genome assembly GCA_964428835.1 of uncultured Comamonadaceae bacterium. Taxonomy (GTDB): domain Bacteria; phylum Bacteroidota; class Bacteroidia; order Flavobacteriales_D; family Sanyastnellaceae; genus JAIXWP01. The sequence continues at coordinate 9,272 of CAYRZQ010000044.1, forward strand.
GCTACAAAAGTTTTTTGCTCCTTTTGCAGGAAACGATACTGCCGGCTGGCCTGAGAATCAAACACGCCTGATTGCGATTAACGAAGGAAGGTTGGTCGATTTTTTCCTTGAGCATGAGGATAAATTTCCAATGCTCGCCACGCAGATCCAACAAGGGTTATCCGGTGCAGCCCCCAACGGCGCTATCGCAGTCATAAATCTTAACCTGCGATCTGTCATTGCTAACCCAGAAGAAGGCCAACCTTCGATTTTGGAAAATTTGATTGTACGGATGACGCAGCAAGAGCATTGGCTTGCTTGCGAAAAATGTGACCTTAAAAATAAATGTTTTGCCCACCATAACGCGCAAACATTCCAGGACGCGGTTGCAGGCCCAAAAGTGATTGAGCGTTTGAAAATGCTCTACACGATCACCCATCTGCGCGGCCGACTCCACATTACTATGCGAGATCTCCGCTCAGCAATGGCATTTATGCTTGTGGGTACACGTGATTGCGATGGCATTCACCAGCTCTATCAAAATGGCGGAGAAGATGCCCAGAATCGTATCCTCGCCGGTTTCTATTTCAACTCCTGGCTTGGAGGCATAGAAAGCTCTAATGATCGATTGATTTCTTTATTGCGCGAAATCGACATTGCGGAGGTCAGCAACCCGGCTCTCGACCGAGAACTCGGTTTCCTCGATCCAAAGACCAAAATCATGAGTCGTTTTTCGTTTGCAGGGCGAGCAGGATACGACAATGAGCTTTTGGAAACCTTATTCAACAATTTACCTCGGGATTATTCGTCAAAGAACCGCGCCCGCTTAATTTCCAAACACCGAAATTTTCTATCACATATGCGCCGCCGCCACTTTTTTGAGCGCCGCGATTCAGGATGGAAGGAGATGCTACCTTACGACAGTATCGATCCTTTCTTGGATGCCATTAAACAGCAAGGAACGAAAAGTGCCGGTGAGGTTACGGCTATTCTTCGAGCTATCAATCGAGGTGAAGACCTGAACGATCCAGCACGGCTTGGCAACCAGTTGGCGCTACGCGTTCGACATGTTGATAAAGGAACCATTCGTAGTTATCGACTGTTTTGTGGGGACAATTTTACGCTAAACACCGACCTTGAAATGGCAGCACACCCATTTCTCGAATGTTTGCCTCAGGCGCTGATGCTCAAATACGAGAGTGGTGACGGGCATAAAGCCAATTTGCGTATTAATCTCGACATATATGAAATGCTGATACGACTTAATAAAGGTTATCGTCCTAGCATTGAGGAACAAGAAGGCTTTTTGTTGAGTTTGTCCGTATTTAAAAATCTGCTGGCGTCCGTTCCGTACAATGAGGTGTTATTAACCAAAGCTGGTTATAAGTTTTACGAGATTCGCCGGGAGCAAGATGGGCGCCTGGTGATGGAAGTATCCGAAAAAGGGGCCGAATACAATGTCAATTAAAGGTCGAGATAAGGAATTCAGATTGGAAAAAGTTAGTTATCTCCATTGGCAGCACACCGAAATGGATCGCGTACTAACAATGCTATTCCCTCGACTTAAATATGATGGATATGCCAGCCGAAGACCGTCACGAGGAAAAGATCTTTCTGTTGATGAGTTTCTAGCAGATTTTCTTGAGCACCCCGAATGGTTTACCGGCTTCGCCAAGCATCCTGAAATCGCACGCGCCTGGATTGAAACCGATTTAATGGATTTGGTAAACCGAGGAAAAAGTAATCAAGCGCTTGCCGCGCCACGCCCTCTTCACGGCAATACTTATAAATTTCGAAATACAAAGCACACGCGAGACTACGGTGCAGCTGAACAGATCTATTCCATGTTGTTCTTTGCGCGCAAAGGCAAAGGCCAAGCAGTACGAGACGCATTAAAGCGTTTCTTCTTTCCTGGTGTCGATCTAGTGACGGATCGCTATGACCCGAACATATCTGTAGATGTAGAAACACAAGCTATTTTACGATTGGATCATCAAGTCACTCAGGATACAAAAGAATCCAAGGAGCCATCGCGCTTCCAGCCGTTGTGTATTGAGCATGCCGATATTATGGCCGAAGACATTTTGCGCTTACTTGCTTATGAACCGTATATTCCTCGTTCAGTGTTAGTCGATTACCTCAAAACTCTTATGGCATTCCATTTGGCGCTTTACCACCTCAAGCTGCTTCAAATATTACCTAAGCTTGTGAAGCAACGTTCTGGAAATGCGCTGGAAAGTTCGCTTAGCCCGTTAGCAATCATTGTGGATATGGCTGATATCAACAATCCACATATGGCAGAGTTAGCTCGCAAATCCGCTGACCGAACCTATCGTCAAATTCCAGCTTTCGTGCAGGCCAATTTTGTCGTGAAAAAACTTGATGAAATGGCGGAGTACTTGAGCAAAAAAACCGGCAAGTTGGCTACTCCAGGAAACGGTGTTTTCAACGTAGTTGATTTAGTCACTTTATTAAAGCCAGAGCATGACATCGAACGCCAGGCCTACTTCAAATTCCGACTAGCAAGCCTGATAGAAGAGTCTACTTCTGAAAGCGAAGATATTGACCCAGAGATCAGGGATGTTACTGGCATGGGGCTTGGCGAATTTGAATCTTTCATTGAAATCCTGATGGCCTATCGTGGTAAATATCATCATCAGTACATTACCCAGTGTTTAGACTCTTTATTGCTTAAAAACAAAGAAAATGGACTGTTAGCCCAATCTCGAACGAAAGGAAGTCCACGACGTTTTGTTTTGGGAAGCAAGTTGCTTGAAGTTCTACTTCAGATTGCAGTTCTCACTCAAGATGATGGTCGCTTCGTAACCCGAGAAGTTCGTATCGAGGAGCTACTAGCTATCTTGCGAGACCGTTACGGTCTCCACATTGATCAACTACCGGAAGCCCAAGTTAGTATTTTAGATAGGCGGGCACTGCGTCTTAACCTCGAAGCTTTTAAGCGGCGCCTGCGTGAAATTGGATTTTATGAGGATCTTTCAGATGCCTACGTTACTCAGAAGGTGTCGCCTCGCTACACAATTACAAGAAATGAAAAAGTTAACAAAAAAGGAAGTTCCTTATGAGCAACTCGTTCAGCAAACTATCTCAAGATAAACTGAACGAGGCGATTGCTGGTCTTTTATATCCTCGTATTGAAGCAATCTTGAGTGACCGTGGCTTAGGACACTGCATGCGCATCACCGATCTTGATGATGATGTAATGGAGTCAGTATGTAAGGAATTGCGTCGAAATCGCCCTAACGGAAATATTTTTATTCTCGGAAATCTAGAGCAGGAAGACCGGCCATTTCGAGTCACATCAACAAAGTTAGTGGAGCTTCGTAATCCTGATGCGAACGGAGAGTTACGTCAGCCTTTAGTGGTTTTCATCCCAACCTCTTTACGCACAAGCGCTGAAGACTCCTTTGGCGTGGCAACATTCGAGGAATTGGCTTTTACTGACATTTACGAAGAGTTAATAAATTCGCTATTTGATCGACTACCAGTAACCTTGAGCGGTTATGTTCGTAATCTTTTAACAACTCTCACCAATGAAGAATGGCAATTCGCAGATGATATTTCGCGAGTCCGTTATCTTCTCACCGCTTTAAATAATGGCATTGATGGAGAAACCCTCGGTGCCAGCTTATACGAATTAACATTAATTCCGGATTTTAAACTCTTTGCAAATCCGGACATTAGCAACATCAAGATTCGCCGTAATCTTAATAGCGTCCGCAGCTTAATGACCTCGCATAAATCTGTTCGTGGTCGAATTGCCGACTTGGGGCTTAGCGACAAAACATTAGAATCACGCTTATTCAGCTATTTCGAAAAGTACGATGCTCAAGAACCAGAATCATGGACCTCACCTATCGCTACGGACAAAAGCTGGTGGAACATTTCTTTCGACAAATGGGCGTTCCGAGAAGAACTTTCGTTAGATACGATTCAGCTGACGGTATTGGAGACTGATTTGCCTATTGTCCAGGCGGGAGAAACTGACAGCCAACTTTCCGCCCTCATTGGACAACAAGTTTTAATCCCGAACGAGCGCCGTAAAATGAATGTGGTGTTCGAGGTTAATCCCCACCCCAGCAAGGTTACTGGATTGGATCATTTCACTGTCCAGATCATCTCACAGAATGACGGCCCAGTAGGCAAATCCAAAAAGGTTAATGTTTGGAAACCAAGTCGTCTGCAATGCACGATCAACTTAGCCAAACTCAATAAAATCGAATTCGAAGAAGGATGGCATTTTATACGTGTGATGCCATGGACTGCCGAAGGTGATCCAATTCCACTTGAACAGGGATCAGCCGAAGAGGGAGCTAAGCGCTCTTATGAAAGCGAACCGTTTTACGTGCTACCTGGTGGCAGTATCGAAGAAGAACCACCACAACGCGCAATCCCTATTGAGCGAAGCCTAGAGCATGCACATTTTCGGTTGCAGTTAACTGCCTTGGGAGATGAGCGCAATCCTGACGATATCACCATAAGCGGCGTTGGCTGGGCGGAGGGAGGACATTCGAAGAAAACTTCTCCTCAAGAAATTTTACTTGCTAAATTCGGTCGAGAGGGATCTGTTCAAATTCCGCTTTCGCGTATGCTCAAAAATGTTGAGCAACGCATCTTAAGTGAGCCCAAGCACCCATCTGGCTGGCGCATGCAGATTAATTTAAACACGGCCGAACAACCTTCTGGAATAGGACTCACTCTACCGTCTTCTGCTGTAATGGCTTCCTTCCTAGCTGCTCGCGAAGAGTTTTTTAAAACTGTGCGCAAAGATTCTTCTGAATTGATTATGCAAGGGCTTTCGTTCCGAGATTCAGAAAAGCAATGCTTCGCGTACGCCGAAAGCTATCTTGAGCTGATCAAAAGTCTGATCCGTCAAGCTGAAACCACTTCAAGCGCTGAACGCCAGCAACATCTACAAGCTCTCCGAAACATGCTGGCCGTTGATTCCATTCACGTCATTTTGACAGACTTTCGTGGAAAGCAGCGCGAAGCTGTTTTAGTTTCTCCAACTCATCCACTTCGTGCTTTATGGCTAAACAGTTGGGTCGAATTAGGTAAGGAATGGATAGAGAAGATTAAGTCGGGGGGGACGGATTATATCCCTCACGTCCGTAACGCATTATTAGATAGCCTCGCACCCTCTTGCTTCCCAGTCGGCATACCTGTTGAGGACGGTCGAATATTTACTCCGATTGATAATTTGAATATGTTCTGGGCACTTTACGCACCTACAACCGAGGAAAATTCGCGTGGATTGATGGCAGAAATATGTTCTGCTCTCGGATTGACCGAACCTTCTGTTGCAGGAGTAGATATCTCTGGAAAAGTTATTGCGAACAAAATCGAGCGCTATCTTTCTCAGCATCCATATGTTCGAGAGTTGTCTCTTAACGTTTTCAACCCTGGTGCTGGTACGGTAATAGCGGAGTCTTTGATCACACTCCAACAAAAAAGTGAACATGCTGATTTGCGCTATGACATTCGCCTCATTACCTCTGATCCCGAATCACCGATTTTAGGTGACGCACTCGAATCAATGCTACGCCCAGAAGGTACGATAAACGAAAGTGCAGATGCATTTGCAACTTCAACTGGCAATCACTTATTTTCAAAACTGAATTTAGCTAGGCATTCGCTGAATGAGTTCCATACAAGTCCAAAAAATTTTCCTGCACATATCAGCATACTTTTGGATGTGTTTCCTGCTGAAGAACTCTCCATCACGGAAAGACCGATAGGAATCACATCTCTATATGGATTAATTCAAGATTTCGACACAGAATTCGTTGATGACGATTCAGGCACTTTTTGGAATAAGCGGCCAATTGTTGGCAAATCCCTTACGACTGACAACCAAGCTGCCTGCTTCGATTTGCTTTCATCATTGAGCCGTCAACTCTGTTTCGCAACCTCAGCAGTTGCAACATCTGGTTCCAGTTTTAAAGCCTTGCCCGTCGTGACACTGGGTCTTGATGTAGCTCAACGAGAGTTGATATACGAGGTTCATCAGATCAGCGACTGGGTTTTCACTATAGATAGAAATATGGGTATTGAATTTTTCGATCATGGTGGAAGAAAAAATAGACCAGACTACCTGATTGATTACGTTCCTGGTAACACATCCCAAGCTACACACAATCTGATCATTTCTTCTCGTTCGAATGACGAACTAGAAGCGATGTTGAAGCCTGTGTTACATGAGCATGGCTTGTCCGTAGATGGTGAACAGTCAATTCAGATACTGGCAAACCTGCGATCACTTTCAGGCCAACTCGCTCTGAAATTGATTTCTGCACGTACTCAGCAGACGGAAGCTCTTGGCTTAGCCTTGGCACGGCTCTATCTCGAATATCAGGGCGCCTTGAGCAACCAGATCATCGTGCCTTTGGACGCACACACAGACCTTTATCACTCAATCGGTGAATATGACGATATTGAGGACGCTATTAGTCTGCAACGAACCGATTTGTGCTTGTTTGATTTGGATCTGAATACCAGAACGATCACATGCAACTTGGTTGAAGTTAAATGTTATTCACAGGTCGGAAACTTTGCAGCATTTAATCAATTAAAAGAGCGGATTTCTGCCCAAATTAATCAAAGTGAGCGCATCCTTCAGCGGCATTTCGATCCAGCCGCAAAGAAGCCAGATCGACCAGATAGATTGCTGAAAAATCGTGAGCTAGCTCAAATCCTTCGATTTTATCTGGAGCGTTCACTTCGATACGGGATCTTTGATACTACTGCCGCACAGGAAGCACAAGGATTATTGGAATCCATTGAACTAGGCTACGCACTTCAATTTAGGCGCTGCGCCTTGATCTTCGACTTCGACAAAGCAGGAACAGAAGCACCTGACAACGAGGTAGGTATTGAATTCCATCGTATTGGCAAAGATCTAATTCAAAGCTTGTTGGAAAACTGCCGCAAGCCTGTTTCAACTGAAGTCGAGGAAGAGCCGACGCAGTACCGTCTTAGTGAGCAGCTTATACAAGACGTACCTAAGCTCGAAACCGCAGCGTTCATTGTACCTAAGAGAGCCCGATCAACATCGTGGACCGTTGAGGAGCTTTGGGATGAGAAACCAGATGTAGAACTTATCCAACAAACTATTCCTGTGCTGGAGGAAACAGCTCCTCTCGCTAAAAAGGAAGACAAGAAGCCCCAAGAAATTGTCGAAAATTTTTCTTCACAATATTCCATGAGTACAGAAAAAAATTGCAGCTCCGCTTCAATTGCTCAAGAAGAACCTACTCGACCTGAGTCCAACGACACAGAGAATCCAACAGCTGTATCAGAGTCTGAGATTAGTTATGACATTATGCTAGGCGTTAATGGCGCCTCGCCTCAATACGGATTACTTGGAGAGACATCCGGTAGAAAAATAGCGCTCGATCTCAACCATACTCATACAATCAGCCTCTTCGGTGTCCAAGGCGGTGGCAAGAGCTATACATTGGGCACAGTCATTGAGATGGCCTCAATGTCTCATCAGAACATCAATGTTCTACCGAGCCCGCTTGCCACTGTTATTTTTCATTACAGCCCAACGCAGGATTACGCACCAGAATTTACCTCAATGGTCAATCCCAATTCAGTAGATGAAGAAATACGTATTCTTCGAGAGCGTTACAAAACTAACCCACAAGCCCTGAAAGATCTTCTTATCCTTACCCCGGCGAACAAAGTGGATGAGCGTCGCGCTGAATATCCTGATATTGAGGTCAAACCAATTGCTTTTTCTGCTTCAGAACTCAAAGCTGCTCATTGGAAGTTCCTAATGGGAGCAATAGGCAGTCAAAGTATGTATATGCGGCAAATTAATCTAATCATGAGGGGACTGCGTGATAACTTGACATTAGACGCCTTACGAGCTGGCATTGACAGCTCTGGACTCTCCGATCATTTGAAAGAATTAGCGCAAATGCGGCTCCTATTCGCTAGTGAATATATTAACGATGGCCAGCGGCTCCAAGATCTGATTCGTCCTGGACGGTTAATCATTGTGGATCTGCGCGATGAATATATTGAGAAAGATGAGGCGCTGGGTCTGTTCGTAGTGATGCTACAGATCTTCTCAGAAGCGACCTACCAAGGGGACGCATTTAATAAGTTAGTGGTTTTCGATGAGGCTCACAAATACATAGAAAACGATGATCTGGTCTCTGGTTTGGTCGAGGTCGTCCGCGAGATGCGGCATAAGGGCACCAGCATCATGGTGGCGTCTCAAGATCCTCCATCCGTACCTATTTCATTAATCGAGCTGTCTTCGCAAATCATTATGCACAAGTTCAATTCACCAGCGTGGCTAAAGCACATTCAAAAAGCCAATGCTGCATTGGGAGAATTGACACCAGAAAAGATGAGCCACCTCGGAGCTGGTGAAGCCTATGTATGGTCAAGTAAAGCTTCAGATGAGGCTTTTACCCGCGGAGCAATGAAAATCAAATGCAGACCTCGCATTACACAACATGGGGGCAACACCAAGACAGCCGTCACGTAAGCGTCGATCAGATAAAACTCAATGATAAAGATCAGAAAACCGACAGATTTCATGCGTTAGATTCATAAAGTATTGGTGCTAAATATGAAAGCCACGGAAGCAAAACTATTAGATTTCCTAAAAAAATCACCCCAATTTGTTATCCCTATTTATCAGCGCACTTACTCCTGGACAGAACCTCAGTGCCAGCAGCTTTGGGATGACATTTTGCGCGCGGGAGCTAACGAGAAAGTAGCTGCACATTTTATAGGCTCGGTCGTATACATTGAACAAGGCTTATACCAAGTCAGTAGTCAGTCACCATTGCTGATAATTGATGGGCAACAACGATTAACTACACTCACACTTTTACTTGAAGCACTGGCAAGAGCGTTACCTGATAGTGAACCCATAGAAGGCTTTTCAGCAAAAAAATTGCGCCATTACTATTTATTAAACCCACTGGAAGAAGGGGAACGAGAGTACAAACTTTTACTGACCCAAACAGATAAAGACACATTGTTAGCATTAATAAAACAAAAAACGTTACCGGATAATCATTCAATTCGGATACGAGAAAACTTTGAATTCTTTTCTCAGAAAATTCAGCATCTGACTAATAACATAGAATTGTTATGCAAAGGTATCTCAAAGCTATTAATCGTGGATGTAGCTTTAAGTAGAGGGCAAGACAATCCGCAGTTAATTTTTGAAAGCATGAACTCTACCGGCAAGGCCCTCAGCCAAGCTGATTTGATTCGTAATTTTATATTAATGGGACTCGAACCGTCACACCAAACCCGTCTCTACGAAGATCATTGGCGACTGATGGAAGTGACCTTTGGTCAAGAAGGTTATGGCGTATATTTTGATAGCTTTATGCGTCACTACCTAACCGTTAAAACGGGAGAAATACCTCGCATTGACGATGTATACGAAGCGTTTAAAGCCTTTACCAGGACTGATGGTATCAATCAAAAAGGGGTTGATGCACTAGTTGCGGACATCCATGCATATGCAAAATATTTCTGTGCTATGGCGCTAAATCAAGAAACAGATAAAGCCCTTTCACTAGCATTCAAAGATCTTAGAGAACTTAAGGTTGATGTAGCATTTCCATTTCTTCTTGAACTTTATCATGACTACGCAAAAAATATGCTGAGTCATAGCGACTTTGAGCAAGCAATTCGATTTGTCGAATCGTATGTATTCCGTAGAGCAGTTTGCGCGATCCCTACAAACTCGATGAATAAGACCTTTGCCACCTTCGGCAGAACCCTTAAAAAAGATCGCTATCTTGAAAGTATCAAAGCACATTTTTTAACACTGCCAAGCTATCGCCGTTTCCCATCTGACGACGAATTCAAAAGAGAAATACAACAGCGAGATTTATATAATTTTCGGAGCCGCAGTTATTGGCTTCGTCGCATAGAAAATTTTGGTAGAAAAGAACGTGTCATTGTAGATGAGTACAGCATCGAGCATATTTTACCTCAAAACCAAAATCTTTCGAACTCGTGGAAGAAAGCATTAGGCGAGGATTGGCAGAAAATTCAAGAAAAATGGCTGCACACCTTAGGAAACTTAACGCTAACTGGATATAACTCAGAATACAGTGATAAATCTTTTCCCGAAAAAAGAGACATGGACGGAGGATTTAAACACAGTCCACTAAAATTAAACGAAGGGCTTAGTAGTCTCACAGATTGGAATGAAGAAAGTATACAAAAAAGAGCAAGCGTTCTCGCCGAAAAAGCAGCCAGCATTTGGCAATCTCCGTTATTAGCAAACGATGTGTTAGAGCAGTATCAAAAGGTAAGTAAACCAAACTCTGGCTATGGAATGGAAGATCATCAATTTTTAGTAGAGGGAAGTCATTCACGTATGCTGTTTGATCAATTAAGAAAATCCCTACTAGCGATGGATGAAGGTGTCACCGAGGAAGTATTGAAGTTATACATCGCTTTCAAAGCCGAAACGAACTTTATTGATGTAGTGCCGCAGAAAAATCGCTTAAGGTTATCATTGAACATGCCGTTCCATGAGTTAGTTGATCCGCAAGGCCTCGCGCGAGACGTTACGGGATTGGGCCGATGGGGCAACGGTGATGTCGAAATTGGTTTCGAAAACTTAGAAAGCCTTCCATACATATTAGGCCTAGCCAGGCAAGCTTTTGAATGGCAAATGGGATCATCCTAATTTAATCCAAATACAGCCGCATATGCAGTTTGAATAGCGCGGCGAAGCAAGTGCTTGGGAAGACCAGTTTCCTCTCGAATTGTTTTATATGCTTGTTTCCTAGATTTTGGAGCATAGGCATACTTTTCATCAAGAAAGAACTCAAGCGCCGCACGTTGAGCGTAGTAGATTTTCTTCAGCCTCTGTTGTTGCTCGTAAGCTTGATGTTTGGCGACCAGGTCAGCCACTAAGGATGGGTGGCGATATTCCAGGTACCCGACAGATACGCCCACCTTGGATGCAAGCTCAGAGATTGAGAGTGGAATGCTTGCAGCCCGCAAGTGACTAGCAATATTTAACAGGATATCTTGGTGATTTTTCTTTATCTTCTTATCTGTTTCGAAAATTTCAAAATTTGACGATCTAAGACGGGACATATTTAATAGTTCATCGGAGAACTCACCATCACCACTGAGCAGAAGATATATTGGCACTCCAAGCTTATGTGCTATACGACGAACAGAAAGCAAACTTAGCGAATGGTTACCGTCCAAGGCCATTAGCAGCTCATTGCGAGAGAGAAGACTATAAAACTCTTCCTCTCTTTCTCTAGTCCAATAAAAATCAAAAATTTTGTCGAGGGATTTTAGCAAGCCATTTTCAGGAAGCGGCGCATATTTGTTCTCCGCCATATCTTTAAAAAACAGGATTACATCGAATCCGATGTCGATCCACGAGCTCGCAATATCTGATGCAGATAATCGGTTTTGCCTAATAGATAGATCGACCCCGCAATCTTGGCAAAATTGTAGCGGCCTTCGTCTGACATAACTGGTTTGCAAACAATTACAAGCTTCACACTTTTCTACCAAGGGGGTGCGATGTACCGGACAAGCCTTGATAGAAGATAGATGCCATATTAATTTGAAGTACGGTTCCCGATTCAACAAGGACATTTCTCTAAGGCATTCCGGGCACCAGCGAACCCCATGAACAATCTCACCCGATGATTTACCTACTGCTCCATTTAAAAACTGAAATACACCAGCACGCAACTGCGCGCCTGTAGCATACTCAAACATAGAAACAAGCATATTAGTCATACCATAGGGCCTGACCAACTCATTAGGCTGTATATGTTTCGGTTCCTCTAAATTAATATCAAGTATCCCATCATGTCGCGCCATCCTGTAAACAAAGCGCATCAGTTCGCCAACATATACCTCATGATCAAAGGCGAGCCGATACAGGTAGGACGGAAAGGACTCAACTTCCGCTGTTTGATACGCAATCAGCTGCACAGGAAATAATATTGTTTTGGGAGGGCTATTCATTACGATTACCCGGGGACAATCTCTTTGGATTACGTTGAAATGGTTTTTTCTGTTTTGGCTTTGGATCTGGCTTAGCTGAAGGCTTTGCTTTTTGAGCATTTGATAACCTCTCACTCTCCAACATTTTTTCACCAAATTCTATTTCATTCCATATTTCATTCAGTTCCGAGATTGAGGGACGGGATCTTTCTATAAAATTTTTATTTATTTCCTGATGACTACTTTTCGCGATAGCATATAAATTTAAAATCCATTTTCTCAACAAACCTATACACCCAAAACTTCCACTGTACAAATCTTTAAAATAGGGAGTGACGCTGCCGGATATACCTTGCTGATTGAGTGCACGCTCATAAGCCATAACGATGGCCATAAATTCCTGAAGATCTGCTTCTGTTTCATGATAGCGCTGCAAATGAACCTGATACTTTCGCCCCAAAAGATGTGGTGAATTTTGGAGAATCTCTAGAATTGGGTAAGCGGCCACCAGAACAAGAATGCTGTTAGTGTTTTCAGCAAAGCACTTCCACGAATCTAGCACCGCAAAGGAACCCATGGCGTTCTTAGTTACATATCGCGCGTGATGGCCTTCATCTATAACGAAATACATCACCTCTCGTTTGATAAATCCTTTTTCCAGAGCACTCCACATTCTGGACTCCGTCAAAAGATTATGCTTTTTATCTTTGAAAGCGGCAATTTCATCGGGATCTTCATTTGAAGATCCATAAAACGGGTGATCGAGAGCTTTAAGAATTCTGTCAGCAAAATCCTTAGTCGAAAATGTACCGTTTGGGCCGGTGTTGGATGCTCGCACATAAACATATGGCTTTTTTCCACCATCGAATGATGTGGGATCAGGAAACATCATATTTAAAACTGAACTAATCAATCGAGACTTTCCTGATCTCGATGGGCCCGTCAACACTACAACTTCACCGGGGGATACCGTCGTCAGCAAAACAAATAATAAGTGTATTGATTCCTCCCAGTTACGATGCGATATTTTAAATTGCAGAAAATTATTTAGCTTCATGACGAGACCTACCAATTTGAAGTTTCGAGCGGAATTATTTTTGCAGATAAGATAGAGCTAAAAATATCATCACCCACAGACTGATCATCTGATAAAGGCAACTCAATAATTTTAGATGGGCTTTGATTATTTTCGGATGAAAGATCCATCAGCCTTATCTTCCGCACTAGTTCCTCATCGGCAGACCTTGCAACTAAAGATTTACTGTTTCTCGATTCAACAACCCTTAACATCTCAATCTTTTGTGAGATAGGATCTAGCGCAGAAAAACGATTTGCATGTGACGTTAAACATACCTCCCAATGATTATTCACACGCGCATAAATCAGGTGTGGATTTTCAGGATCAAACCGCACCTCAGTTGATGATTTTTTACCACGCAATTGACCTAATTTAGGGGACCAATAGTGCAATGGCCCTATATGAATTCCCCTGTTAAAATCAATGGAATAGCTATCAGTTTCTACCGCCGTAGCTAGTAGAAACTCATCATCAAATGCCACATTTATCGATACAAATGGATACTCATGGCTTAGAATATTAAATCTATCGGACATGGATTCGACTGCTATTCCTCTGGGCTTGTGCCTTCGCCATTCACAGAATGCCTCAAACTCCCTATAAAAATCATATGGTGTTAGTACAGCATATTTTTTTGGATGAAAAGCCCCGTCCACACTTCGCACTTCCTTGTAGTCGGCTAAATTTCCTTTACGCTGAGACAGCCACTGCTCTTTAAACTCACCGAATAGCCGTTCGACTTCAGAACCATATTCTGGATATGCCGAAGGCCTTAGCGTGTATATGCAATCATAGTGAGCCATCAATGAGGCAAAATAGACCGACTTAAATTCACTACCACGATCAACGATTAATTCGCGAGGCAACTTGCCATGCCTGCACACACAATCCCTGATAACTTTACATACAGATTTTCTCGATGGTGGTTGAAAGCTCACAGCAAAACCAAGCACCTCCCCAGAAAAATTATCTACCATAGCGGTGAGCCATGGGCGCAACACCCAAACTGTTCCATCATCCGAAAAAAATACTAAATATATGTCAGCGAGATAATGATCTATTGAAGCCATTCTCCAAGGCAAATCAGGTTTTAATATTCTTTCGGCCGGATCAGTAGGTTCACTGGCTTTATTTGCAGCGCGATGGCCGCCTCGACCACCAGCAACCATTCCGGCAGGTAACCTATGAATATGCTGACGATAGGTTTCCCATGCGACCGGTGCGAAATTAGCATGATGCTCCATAGCATCAACCCGATATATTATGTAAGAACGATAAATTGATAAGCCTTGCGCATTGATATAGTTTTTTCGAATGTGATGCTCTAAAAAACTAATTACAGAATCAGGCAACCTGCGAATTCGATTTCCAGAAAGAAATTTTTTCGAAATTAGTGCTTGAAAAGGAGTTAAACCTTGCGCCCCCCCATCCTTAATTAATTGTTTCCAGCGACGGATAGACCTATGCGACACTCCACTGTTAATTTTTTCAATTTTACACAATACATCCTGCGCATATTCTTCACTTGGCATGAAGGCGAAGCCAACTCCATGCTGAACTAAGGGGTCTGCCAACTTCCCCCTATCCAAAAGATCCTTTGCTTCTTTTAATAAACGAGCATCCCTTACAACCAAACACCCCTTCGGCTCGCTTAAGAGATGATGATCCAGATCGATATGCAATTTTCCTCGATCAATTAAAGCCACTAAATCCAAATATGACTCCAATTGCATCGCCTGTTTGAGATCGTACAAGCTCCAAACAAAGGAATCCATGAACAGCCTATCCAACTTCGGCTCATTAATAGTTAACAAAAAACCTCTACTTTGCTGCAGGAGCTCGATATTGTTTACGAGATACCGAAGTTCATTTGAGTAAACAAATACCTTGAAATTCAAACCTATTCGAGAGAAGGCCTTCTCAGCAGGCACATAGTTAAAGAAGTTTGCTTCAGAATGTACCCAATCACTCGGGTATCTTTTCAGCAGAATCTCTATGTGATGCCTGGATTTGACCTCAATAATGACTGGGCCAGACTCGGTTAAGATTAAAAAATCGGGGGTATACCATCGATTTATTTTTCGACCATTAACGTCTGTTCGATGTATTAGTATCGGCCGAGGCTGATCCCATATTTCGACAACCCTGTCATCAAATTCCGATATGAGTAAAAACGCACGCTCCGGCGCTCTACTCTCAGTAGAAATTGTGAAGTTCATTTTTCGGGATGGAACAAAAGATACGACGTTTGATTTCGCACCAACGCCGACCATTCTTGATGGCTCAGATGTACGAACTTCTTCAATGTATCTAACTGCAGAGTCACATAACTCATGAGCACGAACGTACTCTCGAAACTGTTGATCGCTAAGCATAATTACCCCTATTCAGGCAGAGGTCTTCGTCCAACTCAGGGACGAGAGAAAACCTCGAAACTTAATTCGTTAATGAAAGGGGCTTGACAGGGAAATTAGGGAAGGAGATACTTTGTTTACCAAGACGAAGTACTCTTCCAAAATAGCCGAGGTCAAGCAATTGATTTCGGCTTTTTTGTTTAATTCATTTGATCACCTCAATACTGTGCAATTAAATATCACCTAAATATTCATTCAGGGTCTAAGACACCATTCTTTATACCTAGCAGTACCGCAATTTTGTGGCTCTGTCCGCGACAGGGAACGTGATTTCCTCGCAGCACCTGGTATACCAAAGCCTGACTTACACCATTTTGTCTCGACCAAGCGGCAATCGAGACTCCACGACTGCGAAAATCTTCAATCACTTCCTGCGCCGAACGAGTCATTTTAAAAACCTCTAAAAGTTTCAAAAACCATACAAAAATACTATGCGATGACTAGCACAATATCAAGAAAAACAAATAGTAAGCATTTGTTTTTATTGGATTTTTTGTCAATTTTGCACTACGGCATATTTCTAATTTTTCCGAGAAAAACCAGTAAAAAATTTTATTTTTACTATGTGCCTTCGAGTGTTAAGTGCCTGACCGATAAGAATTTTAAGAAAGGGGGACTTGAGAAAACTTTAGTGCGTATAGAGGAATATACTTGTAATGCGCTGGCGGTTGTCGCAACGAAGAAATGGAAAGATTTATTTCAAATTGATGAGAATAATTTGAAACTGATACCAAAATGAACAGGAGTGACTGCTAAATAGTAGGCAAAAAAAACCGCCAATTACGGCGGCTTTTTTGAACAAATCAGTGGTGAGTTGAAATGTTCTCGTGCAGATACTTAGTCAGTGACCTGATAATAACTCAGATCCTTTACTTTGCAAAGTATGGATCACCCATAAACTCGTAATGCCTGGCCAGAGCTGTAACGCTAGCAATAAAAAATTATTATTGAAATAAATTAGCCGATGAAAAAAACCTAATGCGAGTGAAATTCACGTCAAAAATAAATAGCAGTGCATATAAATAGCAAAATACCGCCGGTGTAGGCGGTATTTTTGATCATGTCATTGGTGAGTTGACCTGATCTAGAGCAGGATACTTTAACCAGTTATTTGAGTATAAAACCGAAAGCGTCACTGTGCAAACCTATAAATTAAAGTTGGAAAACTAATTAATTGCTTTAGTAGAAAATAAAAATTCTTATAAATCAACACTTTAATAACGGCCAAATTATGGCAGCAAATCACGGCCAGACTTTGCTAGCAAGCACA
>CAYRZQ010000045.1:0-25880 GCA_964428835.1 uncultured Comamonadaceae bacterium
TCATCATCATTGAAAAAAGCAAGCGTAAAAAACCTTTCGGAAGCCTTGCCGCCCGAACCATTGGACTTAATCGTGAAGAGAACCAGGTAGGTTTAGAACTCTCATATGATGAATTGCTTTCAGGAAAACCTGGCAAACAAATTCAAGAAAAAATGGCTGGTGGTGAATGGAGACCGATGAATGATGAATTCATCGAACAACCTGAACCCGGAATGGATATCGTCGCCACCATCGATGTACATCTTCAAGACGTGGCACACAATGCGCTCATGCGCCAACTCAACGCCAGTCAGGCAGACTGGGGCTGTGCCGTGCTCATGGAAGTGCAAACAGGTTATGTGCGCGCTATCGCTAACCTGACCTTCAATGAAAAGACAGGAACCTATGAAGAATTGGTAAACAACGCCATCGCACAAAGCATTGAACCTGGCTCCACTTTCAAACTTCCATCCATGATGGCAATGCTTGATGAAGGTAAAATTCAATTGAGCGATAGCGTGGCCACAGGAAAAGGAATCATGAGAATCTACAAACAAGATTTGAAAGATTCTAACTGGGACAAAGGCGGTAATGGAACCATCAGCGCAGAACAAGTGTTCGAAAAATCATCGAATGTCGGAACAGCTATGCTCGCACAAAAAGCCTTCGAAAGCAAGCCACAACTCTTCCTCGACAAGTTGAATGATTTTGGTTTGGGTGAAAAATTAGGCATTGAAATTTCTGGTGAAAGAACACCAAAACTTTATAAAAAAACCAAAGAAAAAGGATGGTCTGGTTTGAGCTTGACGCAGATTTCAATTGGATATGAAACTCAATTCACGCCGCTTCAAATTCTTTCTTTTTACAACGCAGTAGCGAATAATGGCGATGTTGTGCGTCCGCTATTCGTTCAGGAAATAAAGCGCAACGGGCGCACGATTGAAAAGAAAAAACCCGTCATCTTGAGAGAAGATATCTGCAAAAAAGAAACACTTCTCGCGTGCAAGAAAATGATGGAAGGTGTTATGGAGAAAGGCGGAACAGCTGATGATGTCTTCGTGAACTCTCCATATAAAGTAGCTGGAAAGACAGGAACCGCACGTATAAATGAAGGCGGTGGATATACCGATCGCGCATATCGCGGTTCATTCGTAGGCTATTTCCCAGCCGAGAATCCACGCTATTCATGCATCGTTGTGATTCATAATCCAAAGAATGGACTTTACTACGGAAGCGCTGTAGCTGCTCCTGTATTCAAAGAACTCGCAGATAAGATCTATGCTACAGAACTAGAGTTCCACGAAGCACCAGCTGCACTCGATTCACTAGCTCTTGCAAATATCAAAGTGCCTGTATCGAAAAATGGTTCCGCTAAAGAATTGAAGACCGTTTACAAAGCCTTAAACATCCCTTTCGAAGAACAAGCCAGTAGCGAATACATCGCCACAAAGTCTGAAGGAAAGAAAGTGGTTTTGCAACCGATGAATGTGAAAGATGGCATTGTTCCTAATGTAGTCGGAATGGGCCTTCAGGACGCATTATTTCTATTAGAGAAACAAGGTATGCGCGTGCAAGTGATTGGAAAAGGAACAGTGAAAAGACAATCCGTGCAGCATGGAGCCAGTGTAAAGAATTTCAAATACATCACCATCGAATTATCGTGAAGTTACTAAAAGACATACTATACAAATCGCGCATCACTGAAGTGAGAGGTTCTACCAATATAGCGGTAGAAAGTATCACCATGGATTCAAGAGCTGTGAAGCCCTTCTGTCTTTTCGTCGCCGTAAAAGGCGTCACTACCGATGGTCATGCATACATTGAAAACGCCATCAAATCGGGAGCAGTTGCAATAGTTTGCGAAACGATTCCAGCAGAAGTAAATGATGCCATCACCTATGTGCAGGTTTCAAATTCGGCTGAAGCTCTAGGTTACATCGCTGCGAACTTTTATGACAATCCTAGTGAGAAATTAAAAGTAGTAGCTGTCACAGGCACGAATGGAAAAACTACCACCGCTACTCTACTCTACCGCATCGTCCGCAAACTAGGTCATAAGGCAGGGTTGCTATCGACTGTTGTCAATAGAATCAACGACAAAGAAGTACCCTCTACTCACACTACCCCTGATGCGATCTCATTACAAAAATTGATGAGTGACATGGTGGAAGCAGGATGTGAGTATTGCCTGATGGAAGCATCTTCTCATGCCTTGCATCAGCATCGCATCACTGGAGTAAACATCAAAGGTGCCGTGTTCACCAACATCACACACGACCACCTCGACTATCACAAGACATTCAACGAATATATCAAAGCGAAAAAAATTCTCTTTGACATTCTACCATCATCAGCATTTGCATTGATCAATCATGATGATCGCCACAGCGAAATCATGATTCAGAATACAAAAGCAAAAGCAAAGACTTACGCTTTGCAAAGCATGGCTGATTATAAAACCAAGATTTTGGACAATAGCTTCAGCGGTCTGCACCTAAGCATTGATCAGCAAGAGCTATATACAAGACTCATTGGAGATTTCAATGCCTACAACATTCTTGCGGTATATGCTACCTGTATCGAATTAGGTTTTGATAAAATGGACGTGCTCACGGCTATTTCAACCGTAGAAGCACCAGAAGGAAGATTTGAATATTTCACCAATGCCGACAACATTACCGCCGTTGTTGACTACGCTCACACTCCTGATGCATTAAAGAATGTAATTGAAACGATTCAAAATATTCGCACAGGTAATGAGCGCCTTATTACAGTAGTTGGATGTGGGGGAGATCGCGATCGCGCAAAAAGACCTGTAATGGCTAAGCTCGCTGCAGAACTGAGCGACCAAGCCATTCTCACGAGCGACAATCCACGCAGCGAATCGCCTGAAGCTATCATCGAAGAAATGAGAACCGGTTTGGATCCCATTCTCCTTCGCAAGACGCTTTCCATCACAGATCGCATGGAAGCCATTCGCACTGCTTGTTCACTCGCCCGCCCCGGAGATATCATTCTCATCGCCGGCAAGGGACACGAAAAATACCAAGAGATCAACGGAGTAAAACATCCCTTTGATGATCTCACCATCGCCAAAGAAACCCTACACACGCAACCATAACCATGCTCTATCACCTCTTCACATATCTCGATAAGCACTATGACCTAGCAGGAGCGGGCTTGTTTCAATACATCAGCTTCCGTGCAGCCATGGCAGTGTTTGTATCGTTGATCATCTCAATGCTCTTGGGAAAAAGATTAATTGCGTGGTTGAAAAGAAAGCAAGTAGGTGAAACCATTCGCGACCTTGGATTGGAAGGACAAATGCAAAAGTCGGGAACACCTACAATGGGCGGACTCATCATCCTAGCAGCGATTCTCATCCCAACCTTGTTGTTCACCGACCTTACCAACGTATATATCCAAACAATGATCATCGCCACCATCTGGCTCGGATTCGTTGGATTTCTGGATGATTATATCAAAGTATTTAAAAAGGATAAAAAAGGTCTTGCCGGCACATCAAAAATCATTGGACAGATTGGAGTTGGAATCATCGTAGCATCTATGCTCTATTGGAATGAGGATGTAACAATTAAAGAAAAAATTGCAGGAACACCAACTGAGTTTAATACAGCAAATCAAGCGAACAACGCACAGTTCTGGGCTGAAGAAAAAACTTTGAAGACTACCATTCCTTTCATCAAAGGAAATGAATTCAATTACGCATGGTTGATGCCGGACAGTTGGGAAAGTCCAATGACACTTTTCATATTATTTGCCATCATCGTTGTGATCATTGTAACAGCTGTATCGAATGGTGCAAACATCACTGATGGGATTGATGGATTGGCAACAGGGACAAGCGCCATCATTGGAGTCACACTAGCCATTCTCGCCTATGTATCGGGTAACTACATTTTCGCGGATTACTTGAATATCATGTACATCCCACGCAGCGGTGAGCTCACCATTTTCATCGCAGCATTTGTAGGTGCATGCATTGGATTCCTCTGGTATAATTCATACCCAGCGCAAGTATTCATGGGCGATACCGGAAGCCTTGCTCTCGGTGGAATTATCGCCACGTTTGCAATTGCAATTCGCAAAGAACTTCTCATTCCTGTATTGTGCGGCATTTTCCTCATCGAGAATCTGTCGGTGATGTTGCAGGTTTCGTACTTCAAATACACCAAGAAAAAATATGGTGAAGGAAGACGCATCTTCTTGATGTCACCCCTTCATCACCACTATCAAAAGAAAGGTATGCACGAATCTAAAATCGTTTCACGCTTTTGGATCGTGGGAATCATGCTTGCTGTAGTAACCATTATCACTCTAAAAACACGATGAGCAAAAAAATCTGCATACTAGGCGGTGGCGAAAGCGGCTATGGAGCGGCGATCCTTGCGATGAAGCACGGACACGACGTCTTCCTATCCGACCGTGGCCAACTCAAGCCTATCTATCGCGATTTGCTCACAGCGGCCAATATTCCTTTTGAAGAAGGCCAACACACCGAAGAAAAAATTCTCGACGCAGACGAAGTCATTAAAAGCCCCGGCATTCCTGACAAAGCTCCGTTGATCCAAAAACTTATTGAGAAAAAAATTCCAGTAATCTCAGAAATAGAATTCGCAGCTCGCTTTACTCATGCGAAAAAAATCTGTATCACTGGTTCCAATGGTAAGACCACCACTACGCTTCTCACCTACCACATTTTGAAAAAAGGTGGATTAAACGTTGGTCTTGCTGGCAATGTAGGAAAGAGCTTCGCACTCCAGGTAGCAGAAAACAATTTCGACTACTATGTGCTCGAATTGAGCAGCTTTCAACTCGACAACATGTTCGACTTCAAAGCGGACATAGCGATTCTCACCAATATCACTCCCGATCACCTCGATCGTTATGAGTACCAATTCGAAAACTACATCGCTTCAAAGTTCAGAATTCTTCAAAATCAAACAAGCGAGGATTACTTCATCTACAACTTGGATGATTCCGCTACCATGGCCGCTATGAAGAATTTAAACCTCAATATGAATTGCATTCCCTTCACCATAACCGAACAAACACTCGGTGAAGGAGCATTTGTCAACGGAGAAAATTTAACCATTTCAATTAACCATAACCCACTCAACATGAAGATTACAGAACTCGCTTTGCAAGGAAAGCACAATCTCGCTAACAGTATGGCAGCAGGCATGGCCGCACGCATCCTCGACCTCAGAAAAGAAGTCGTGAGAGAAAGTCTTGAAAATTTCGAAAACATTGAGCACCGTCTCGAGTTTGTTGCGAAAGTTCACGGCATCACATTTATCAATGATAGCAAAGCGACTAACGTCAATTCTGCTTGGTATGCACTCGAGAGCATGGATAAGCCAGTGATCTGGGTAGCAGGCGGTACTGACAAAGGCAATGATTATTCAGAATTATTCGACCTTGTAAAGGCAAAAGTGAAAGCCATCATCTGCCTTACTACTGACAGCTCAAAAATTCGTGCAGCTTTCGGTGGTGTTGTTGATACTATTATTGATACCAACAGCGCTGAACAAGCTGTGCGTGTAGCATACGACCTCGGTCGCGACGGAGATGTTGTATTGCTCTCTCCTGCATGTGCAAGCTTCGACTTGTTTGAAAATTACGAAGACCGAGGACGTCAGTTTAAGTCTGCTGTGAGAGGTCTCTAAAACAGTTTCTTTCGATGGTACAGGCTGCTATTAAAAGAGTATTTACCAATTTGCAAGGGGATAAAGTAATCTGGATGATTACGCTCTTCCTGGCACTATTGTCTATACTCGCTGTATTCAGCGCCACCACCACCTTGGCTGTAAAGAGTGGAGGGTACGGAGTCATGCTCCGACATCTCCTCTACATGTCAATGGGCATCGGTGCTATGTATTACATCCATCGAAAAAATTTCAAATACTTTTCCAAGCTATCTGTACTTCTCATTTTTGTTGCTGTCGGTTTACTTGTTGTGACGATGCTCTTTGGCTCGAGCCTTAATAGCGCCGAACGATGGATTCGTATTCCAGGATTGGGGATTACATTTCAAACAAGTGACTTCGCAAAAATTGTATTGATTGTATTTGTAGCGCGCTACCTCAATCTCAAGCGAGATAGTCTTGATGATTTTAATAAAACCATCTTGCCTTTGCTCGGAGTGATTGGGCTCATCTGCGGACTCATACTACCATCCAACTTTTCTACGGCAGCGATGCTTGGCTTGGTATGTTTCCTAATGATGTACATCGGAGGCGTTCCCGGCCGACATCTCTTCAAAATCATCGCACTCGGAGTGGGTCTTATTGCGATGATTATTTTGGTAGGTGAATTTGCTCCCAAAGGGACACTCAAGCGTTACGAAACTTGGAAGAACCGAATATTCAGTAAAGTCGATGCCGATAGCGAAGGAAACTATCAGGCTAACCTCGCCAAGTATGCGATTCATGAAGGTGGCATCATACCGAAAGGACCAGGCACTTCGACTACTCGCAATTTTATGCCTCACCCCTATTCCGATATGGTATATGCATTTATCATTGAAGAATATGGGGCTATCCTTGGCGGTGCGGGATTGCTACTACTCTATATCATTTTATTTTTCCGCACCATTCGCTTTGCCTCAAAATGCCCCAAACATTTTGGAAGGCTCACTGCCATCGGATTGGCACTTTTGTTAGTCGTGCAGGCATTCATCAATATGGGGGTGAGCGTATCGCTTTTCCCCACCACTGGCCAGCCATTGCCACTGATCAGTCTTGGAGGAACGAGTACTGTATTCACATGCATTACTATTGGAATTATCCTAAGTATTAGTCGCAGTGTATTCAATCCGGAAGCCTTCGCCAATCCTGACGATCAGAAGGCGGAGCTCGAATTGAAAGAAGAAGAAGAACAAAGCAGAGCGCTCGCTCTATAAAACTTTTCACATGGCGTATCGCATTATCATTTCAGGTGGCGGCACAGGCGGTCACATCTTTCCTGCTATTGCTATTGCAAATGCAATCAAAGCCGCACATCCCGAAAGTGAAATACTATTCGTGGGAGCAGAAGGTAGAATGGAAATGGAAAAAGTTCCACAGTCAGGCTACAAAATCATCGGCCTTCCCATCATGGGCATTCAGAGAAGACTGACACTGCAAAATTTAAAAGTGCCATTTAAAATTTTAGCGAGCATTCTCAAAGCCCGAAAAATTATCCGCGAATTCAAGCCCGATATTGCTATTGGCGTCGGCGGCTATGCAAGTGGCCCCCTACTCAAAACGGCATCCAATATGGGCGTTCCGACCATTATCCAGGAACAAAATTCCTATCCTGGAATCACTAATAAATTACTGGCGAAAAAGGCTTCTAAGATTTGTGTTGCATACGAAGGACTTGAATCATTTTTCCCAAAAGAAAAAATCATTCTCACCGGAAATCCGGTGCGTAAAGAGGTTTGGAATATTCAAAACAAAAAAAATCAAGCCCTTGAGTTTTTTAACCTAAAATCAGAATTGCCCGTAGTGCTTGTGGTTGGAGGCAGTCTTGGAGCGCGCACCATCAATCAAGCCATCGACGCGTGTGCCAACTCAATTACAGGTGAAGGCATTCAAATCTTGTGGCAAACAGGCAAGAGCTATACTGCAAAAACACATGCGCAAAATGAGCGTGTGAGTCAGCATATTTTTATTAAAGAAATGGATCTAGCCTACGCCGCCGCAGACATTATCATTTCGAGAGCTGGCGCCATGTCGATAAGCGAATTATGCTTGATTGGAAAGCCTACCATACTTATTCCCTCTCCGAATGTCTCGGAAGACCATCAGACTAAAAATGCGATGGCCTTGGTGAATAAAAACGCAGCCCTCATCGTGAAAGATGCCGAAGCCGTACAGCAACTACCCAATGAAATTTTGAGCCTCTTGAAAAATAAAGAACGCCAAGGGCAACTTTCTTCTGAAATTAGCAAACTCGGTAAAGGCAATGCAGACCAACAAATAGCCGAGATTGTGTTTGAAGTGATTCAACAAAGCAAAAAATGAATTTAAAAGAAATCGAAATCGTTTACTTCCTCGGAATTGGAGGCATCGGAATGTCGGCATTAGCGCGCTATTTCAATCATCATAAGAAAATTGTGATGGGTTACGATCGCACCCCAACTCCTCTAACTTCCGAATTGGAAATGGAGGGCATTTCGATACACTTTGATGATACCATTTTAGAAATACCTCAAATCATTAAAGTCACTCCGCGCGAGAAAATTCTAGTGATCTATACCCCTGCAATCCCCGCTGATAGCAACGAAAAAAACTGGTTTATTCAAAACGGATTTGAATTAAAAAAAAGAAGTGAAGTCCTGGGCGCCATTACCGCTTCTTCAAAAACCATCGCCATTGCCGGCACACATGGAAAAACAACCACCTCAAGCCTTGTTGCGCATTTACTAAAAGATTCGGACAATGAGTGCAATGCATTCTTGGGAGGCATTACAGCGAATTACAACACCAACCTTCTCCTTGGAAAACCCGATTCCTGGACAGTGGTAGAAGCAGATGAATTCGACAGGTCGTTCCTCACATTACATCCAGAATTGGCCGTCATCACTTCAATGGATGCAGATCACCTCGATATCTATGGCGACGCAAGTCATGTCACCGAAGGATTTCAGCTGTTTGCGCAAAGAGTGTTATCTGGTGGAACACTATTGGTGAAAAAAGGATTAGACATTCAACCTCATCATCTTCAGGAAAATGTCACCCTCTTGCACTACTCGATATCCGAAGAAGCTGATTTTTTTGGTAAGAACATCCGCGTTGAAAATGGACGTTATGTTTTTGATTTAGTCACCCCCAAAGGAGAATTAGCAGGACTAAACCTTGGACAGCCTGGTCGACACAATATTGAAAATGCCGTCGCTGCATGCGCCATGGCCTTATTGTCAAAAGTACAATTAGTGCAACTGCCCAGCGCCCTTGCATCATTCAAAGGCGTTCGCAGAAGATTTGAAACCATCTTGAAGTCTGGTGACCTTACCTTTATTGATGATTATGCGCACCATCCAACGGAGCTAACTGCAGCAATCAACAGCGCGCGCGAACTATTTCCAAGCCAAAAAATTATTGGAATCTTTCAGCCGCACTTGTTCACCCGAACAAGAGACTTTGCAGATGATTTTGCAAATGCTCTATCCCTCTTGGACGAAGTTATCTTGCTCCCCATTTATCCCGCACGAGAACTTCCCATTGAAGGTGTGACATCGGATATGCTATTGGAACGAATCAATAACCCCAGTAAATCACTCGTACAAAAGCAAGATTTGTTGAACAAAATCAGTGAAATTCACAAAGGTGTCCTCCTAACACTTGGGGCAGGAGACATTGATGCTCTCGTTCCTTCGATTCACCGGCTTCTCAAAAAATGAGTAACTTTTTAGTTCTCAACAGCTTATTCATTAAAAAAAAAGAACAAAATTGAAACTCATGAGTATAGTCTGCGTATAATCGGGTATGTATTGCCAAAACCGATAACATGCGTTTACTACTAACCTTAATAAGTCTTATTTCCCTCTGCTGTTTCAGTCTGGAGAGTAATGCGCAAAATCTTGAAGTCATTGTTGGTTCAGAAAACAATTTCAATGATTATGCTTATGCCATTGCTGTTGACGAAGCCAAGCAATGCATATACGTAGCTGGAAGTTTAGAAGTATCAGCAGGACAATCTATTGACCCACACGATTTTTTCAATATCAATAGTATTCAAGGAAACGTAGATCAACCTTCTACGGATGCCTATACAGCCCAAGGCGGTGAAGACTTGTTTATTGCAAAATTCGATCTTCTCGGCAACCTTCACTGGTTTATATCAGGAGGAGGTCCCGATGATGATGCTATCCTCGATATCATTGTGGGGAGTGATGGAAACGTTTACCTCACTGGTTTTTTATCCTTTCCCTCAAGCATTAATTACACCTCAGATGTATCAACCACCGACTTTGAGGCTTTTGGAGACAATCAAAATGCCGTCGTAATTTCAATAAATGATGCAGGTGAGTTAAGATGGATGGATAGACTCGGATCAGACGAAGACAATACGGGCTTGGAACTGGTGGATAGTGAAGATGGAATAGCGGTGAGTGGTCTGTTCACAAACTCTTCTGACACCGATGACGATTCTTCGAACAATATAGAAGTCTTCGGTCTTGAGCTTCCCGATGAAGATGATTGGAAAGGCGCGTATATCGCTAAAATTAATTATGCCGGACAGTGTCAATGGTATCGAGCTTACACAAGCCCTTCTTTTAGTTATGATTTAAGCGATGTAAATAAACTAACTGGAAGTTTGGATACTGATGGTGATAGTTATTACTTAATTACCATTCTTTCTGGCGATTCAAATTATCGCTGCTATAGTTATGAAGATGGCTCACCAATAAATAATGGTCCGCAACTTCTAGCAAGCGGTACGTCGATTGCTTTATTTAAAATTTCGGCAGAAGGTGAGTTACAATGGTCACGCACAGAGCTCTTGCCAAGCGGAGTTATAATAAACTCAGGTCCTTTCGTGAGTGTAAGCTGCGAAGAAGTTTATATAACCGCAACTTTGACAACATCGGTTAGTGTTCCGCTAACAATTAGTGCAGGACTCAACCTCATTCCTAGCGGTTCTTTTCCAACAATTCTATTCCAACGAAGAGCAGCAACGACAGGCCAATCTGAACTCGTCCGCCTATTCCCAGCGGGAAGCAACACAAGCGATAACTACGTTACAGCTATTGAAAGTGATGTTCAAAAGCGGGTTTACTTAGCCGGAGCTACCAGCGATAATATTATTTTCGAATCCACAAATAATACTGCCAATATCAGCTCAAATGGCAACAGTAAAAATGCATGGATTAAATCCATGACTAGAGACACGGACAATCTTTGGACTCAAACCATAAATGGAAATCAAAGTGATGAATTCACTGATATTTTTTTGAGAGGTCTTGGATTTGTTTATTTTACTGGGTTCACCTCTTCTCAAACCGGCCTCTCCATGAGTCCTTTTGGTGGTAGCGACCCTAGCAGTATTTACGGAAAATATTCCCAATCCACCACCACTGGATTATCAGATTTCTCCCTCATTTGTCCGTCAACACTTACCCTAAACAGTAACACAGAATGTGGACTAGAAAACTACACATTCCCAGAAATACAAATTATTAATGACTGTGTAGTTGAATTTCAAGAAAGTGATATTCCCCAAGTACTACCCTTTGGATCCACTGTAATCACTTTTGAAGCTATAGGTTTCAACGGAAGCACACAACAATGCACGACAAACGTATTTGTAGAGAATGTATCATTGGACAATTCATTGTTATGCGTTCCTGAAGTAATTAGAAACACAGATGAAAATTCTTGTTTCGCAACGGTTTCACTAATCAATCCTGTAATTTCGGGAAACTGCGAACCGGTAACCCTAACAAACAACTTTAATAATTCTGCCAGTATTACAAATGCTGTATTTCCTGTAGGAACAACCACCGTAACATGGACAGCTTTCTTCCACGCTGACGACGATGAAGAAGGAGGTCTTGT
This sequence comes from uncultured Comamonadaceae bacterium, assembly GCA_964428835.1. Lineage (GTDB taxonomy): Bacteria > Bacteroidota > Bacteroidia > Flavobacteriales_D > Sanyastnellaceae > JAIXWP01. Next base: position 11,547 of record CAYRZQ010000045.1, read on the forward strand.
TCCCATCACATGCAATACAAAAGTTCTCGTAAATGACATCACCGCTCCGACAATGGAGTGTATAAACAATCTATCACTTTCTCTAACATCAGAAGGCACCATTGGAGTGTCAATTGATCAAATAGACGGCGGATCGTTCGACGCGTGTAATGATCTAGAACTTACAATAAGTAAAACAGAATTTGATTGTTCCAATATTGGACCCAATCAAGTTATACTCACTGCTATTGATGCTAGCGGTAATAGTAATAGCTGCACTGCCACAGTAACAGTAGTTGATAATATAATTCCCACAGCCCAATGTAATAATATTGAATTGGAATTATCTGCCAGCGGTACCGCCAGTATTAATCCAGACCAAATCAATAACAACTCGTTCGACAATTGTTCGATTTCCAACATCTTTCTTTCTCAAAGTGAATTCAATTGTTCTCATTTAGGCGAAAATAACATTACGCTCACAGTCACCGATGCAAGCGGACTGCTAAGCACTTGCACCGCACAAATTCTGGTGATTGATCCAAGTAATCCTCCCACAGTAGATGCAGGAAGTGATATTACTATTTGTGCCAACGCTGCATCCGTTACGCTTCAACCTGTAGTAAGTAAAGACTCCAACAATATATTATGGTCTGGTGGATCAGGTACATTCACCAATGGAGTCAACTCTGCAGATAATACATACATTCCAAGTGCAGAAGAAATTCAAGCTGGGAGTGTTGTGCTCACGCTCACTGCTTTTGGCAATAGCGTATGCGGAAGTACAAGTGATCAAATAGTAATTAGTTTTAGCAATGCTCCCACAGCTTTTGCCGGAACAGACCTACAAGTTTGTAGTGATGAAAGCGCTGCATTGAACACCTCAACGGCAACAAACCAAACTACTGTATTTTGGTCAGGTGGTACTGGAACCTTTGCTCCTTCTGCTGATATTCTTCAACCTAATTATACTCCCACACCAGAAGAGTTTGCAAACGGCAGCGTCACTTTAACACTCACCGTGCAGGGCGGAGTCGGATGTCAGCCCGTGAGCGATGATATAACTATTGAACTTGCAGTAAAACCATTAGCAGATGCTGGATCTGATCAAAATGTATGTGGAAATAGTAAACAACTTAATGCCTCTGTACCATCTCTAGGAGTAGGTACATGGTCCTCAAATCAAGATGTAACTTTCACTCCTGGCGTCAATGATCCGAATGCCAATGTAGCAGTGAGCAGTTTCGGAAACTACACCTTAACTTGGACTGTAGTCAATGAGTTTTGTACTTCAGTAGATGAAGTTCTAATTGTTTTCTCTGAACCACCTTCAGTTTTCGCAGGCGAGGATCAACAAGTGTGCAGTGATCAAGTCGTTTTACTCAATGGTGCAACAGCAAACAATCAAGTTTCTGTTCAATGGTCAGGAGGAGCGGGCACATTCAGTCCATCCGCAGATATTTTACAACCAACATATACGCCAACACTTGATGAATTTCTTGGCGGAAGCGTCGCACTAACAATCACCGCTCTGGGTAATCCGGGCTGTGCACCTGCAACAGATGAAATTGTGATTGCTCTTGCAAAAAAACCAATTGCCGAAGCAGGTGCAGATCAAGAGATATGTGGTAATTCAGTTTTCTTAGATGGCAATGCTCCCCCGCATGGAGTCGGCACATGGACAGCCTCAGAAAGTGTAAACTTCATTGGTAGTATCAATGATCCAACTGCACAAGTCAATTCGGATGACTTTAGATCCATCACATTCACATGGACTGTGGTAAATGCCTTTTGTACTACTGTTGATGATGTTACAATATCCTTCTTTCAATCCCCAGTGCTTGCCGAAGCTGGACCAGATCAAACGATCTCCTATTTAGGACAGACCACACTCGAGGCAATTATCACTGAGATTGGACAAGGAGTATGGACATCGAATAATAGCGACGTCATTTTTCAAGACAAAGAGGATGCGAACACAAATGTAAGTGGCCTACAACCGGGATCAAACGTATTGTATTGGATTATCACCAACGGCCCGTGCAGCGCGGTCCAAGATAGTGTCATCATCTTCGTTGAGGGACTTGTGATACCAACTGGATTCTCACCCAATGGTGATAACATAAACGACACGTTTGAGATCAAAGGAATCGGAAACAAAGAAAGTATCTCTATCAAAGTTCTCAACCGTTGGGGCGAAGAAGTATTTGCTAGCGATAATTATAAAAATGATTGGAATGGCATATCTAAATCAGGTAGCGAACTTCCAAATGACACCTACTACTGCGTAATAGAATCACCAATATTAGAAAAAACACATACAGGATACATTATCATAAATAGATAGCGTATTTGCTCCACCCTATGCAAAAACTGCTCATCATACTAGCGCTCCTGTTTGGAGCACTTGCTACATCGGCGCAGCATCAGCCCTTGTATAGTCACTACATGCTCAATGGTTTGGTAGTCAACCCTGCCTACACTGGAAGCCGTGGTGTCTTTACTGCAAATGCAATGCATCGTCGTCAGTGGGCTTCATTTGAAGGAGCTCCAATTTCACAGGTGGTGTCCATTCATGGGCCTACAAAACGCGAACGCCTTGCTTTCGGATTGCTTGTTGCCAACGATAGACACGGAGTAACAGCAAATACTTCGCTTTCTTTCAGTATTGCATATCGATTAAAACTCGGAGAGAAAAAGTCGCTAGCATTCGCCATTAGCGGTGGCCCACAATTCACCACTGTTAAATTCACCGACGTAGTGACAGTCGATCCAAACGATCCTGCGTTTAGTAATAACTTAAGATCCCGAATCCTCCCAGATATTGGGACAGGCCTCTATTATAGCGCTCCACGCATGTTCGCCGGTATATCAATCCCAGGATTTTTCAAAAGAACGTACAATGTTGCCGACGAAAGCGTTCGCGCATCTGTCGATACTGAAAATATAAATCTCATTGCTCATGCTGGATATATTTTTCAAGTCAATGAGAATATTGGAATAAAAACAAGTGCACTTTTCCGCTATATCAATTATAACAGTCGCACAATTGACATCAATGCAATTTTCCAATACAAAGAACACATCGGTGTTGGTCTTTCATGGCGGATTGACAATGCATTGGTTGCACTCTTGGAATATCAAATTAATAAACAATTCAAATTAGGATACGCGTTTGACTACGGCACAGGCGCGCTTCGATCATTTAATGCAGGTTCACATGAAATCAATCTGCAATATGAGTTTGGTTTTAAAATTAAATCATTCAATCCCAGAGAAGTATTTTGAGAAATCTACTGCTCATATCATTAATCCTCATGCTTTCCTTGATAGCGAAGGCTCAACCGATATATGAAGTAAAGGCTTTAAACGATATTAATACAAATTATCGTGAATATGCAATCGTACCATATAAAGATGGAGTGATTTTCTGTTCAAATAGAAAAACAAGTTCGTTTATCTCATATGTGAACGAGGCCACATTAGAACCACTAACACAGCTATATTATTCGGAGAGAAAAAAAGATGGCGGATTTAAGGCACCATCTAAATTTACGATACCACATATAAAAATTACTGATGAAGGTCCATTCGCCTTCATCGGAGAAACAGAAGTATATTTTACAAGAAGCTACATTGGGGATAATGGGCCTGTACTTGGAATATTTTATAGCAAATTGATCAATAAGGAATGGAGCGAGCCTAGACCGTTTGTTCATAATAGTAGTATGTGTAATGTTGCTTATCCCAGTATTACCCATGATGGAAAACGGATGTACTTCGCAGCAAACTACAGAGACAGCTTTGGCAAATCAGATATTTATTATGTTGAAAAAAGCGATGGTGGTTGGTCTAAGCCTATCAATGCGGGAGCTAGTGTAAATAGCGCATACAGTGAGATTTTTCCAACGGTGCATACCGACGGAAGTCTAAGCTTCAGCTCAAATCGCCCCGACGTGCTTAAAGGCTTGAATGTATTTAGATCATTCCGCGACTCCACTGAGTTTCTACCACCAATACTATTACCGGAGCCAATTAATTCCAACGCTGATGACTTCTCATTTTTCATCAATCCATCAGAAGAAAAAGGCTTCATTTCATCTAATCGAAATGGCAGTGATGACATATTCGATGTGACAATGGTTCGGCCATATTTCGAGGAAATCAAGTTACAGGAAAAGAATTCCTATTGCTATCACTTCTTCGATGAAACCGAATACCAAATTGACTCTCTTCCACTAAAGTATGAATGGGCTTTTGAAGATGGGACAAGGATAAGAGCTGTGGAAGCTGACTATTGTTTCCCGACTCCTGGAAATTATAACGTGAAACTAAATATCATTGATACACTTACCAATGACTTGTTTTTCTCTCAAGGAGAGTTTCAAGTAGAGGTCTTGGATATCGAGCAACCCTATATCGAATGTCCCGATACCATTGCAACAGGTAGTTCTATTACTTTGCATGGTCGCAACTCATATCTTCCCGGATATGAAATTGGAACCTACCATTGGTTTATTCAAAATGATTATCTAACAGGTGAAGAAATCAAGTATTCCTTCCCGAAAGACGGAGCATACAAAATCGTGATGGGATTGAGAAGTAAGCCTGACAGTCTAGGGCTCATCAATCAAAAAGCCGTAGAAAAAACAATTGTAGCAATTACTGGATTCGTGAGTGAACCTGTTTATGCGCAACAATCTGCCACTAAAGAAGAGGAATCCAAAAGCGACCTGTTTGAATACTTGCCTGATAGTTTAAAATTCAATAGTGAGCTTCCTGACGAAACACTTTTTAGAGTCGAAATTCTCAAATCAGAAGAAAGAAAGTCGGAGCTTGACACCTACTTCGATAATATGCGTGGCCTATATCCCATTTATGAAACTTTCATTTCAAAAGATAGCACATATAGCTATGCCGCTGGAGAAACCGCATCTCTTGAATCTACTTATTCCATTTACAAAGACTTAAAAAACAGAAACTACAACACTGCAGAAGTCAAGGCCTATTTACCGAAAAGCGTTGTCAATCTTGATAGTTTAGACAACATCAGCGAAGAAGATCTTCGGAAAGCAGTCTTGAGAACGGGTAATGTATTCTTCCCTAAAAATGAATTCACTCTACAATCAGGATCAGAAGCGGTTTTGGATAAAGTGATTCGATTGATGAAAAAATACCCATCTTTGCTCATTCAAATTAGTGCTCACACCGACGACTCAGGATCATTGGAACACAATTTGAAGTTATCGGAGCGTCGTGCAGCTTCCGTTCTAAATTATTTCATGCAAAATGGAATACCGAAAGAGCGATTGAAAAGTGTGGGATTTGGAATGCAAAAACCAATTGCAGATAATACTACAGAAGAAGGTAAACGACAGAACCGACGTGTTGAATTTGAGACCATAGACAATACAAATAAGTGATTTCATGAAAACAATCATCTCTGCCCTATTTTGTTTGAACGTCATTTCATCAATAGCGCAGCAAGTGCCGGCCGCCGAAGAGAACATACCTTTTTTAGTCACCTTCGGCAAAGAAAGCGCTAAAGGTTGGGGAGATGACGACTATTGCCAAATCTTCTTTTTTGTAATTCCTGAAAACACTACCAACCCAATTTATATCCGAGTATTCGATCCCGATGTAGGCGGATCGAATGATGAAATTCGACTTGCGTGGAATTCAAAGACGCGATTTTCCGTTTTTGGCGGTGTTGGTGCAATTTCAAATTCCGATGCTAAGGGTGTTGATCCCACCGGGAATTTCAAAAGCGGAACTCAATTAGCCACCAAGATTTTTGATCAAGAAAAATATGATAACGAGTGGTATAGCTTCGGACCATTCTATCCAAAAGAGGGAGAGCTCGACCGTCAGTTCGGTGGCTACGTCTTTAAGGTCGTCTGCGAAGGTATAGCAGGAGATGACGGCAACCTTTATCGCTACTTCTTAAGTAGTGATGGTAATAAAAATATTCCAATCGATGGCGGTAACGCATTCACCTACGAGTACACCTTTAGAATGCACGATGATCCAAAGCAAGTGTCTCATATCTATCCATACATTGATAGCAAAGTGACTAGTATCAAGCAAACCAATTTTGACTGGGATAATGATGGAATCATTAAGATTATTTCTAAAGCAAAACCGGGTATAGAAGTTAAAACCTCAGGGGAAAATGAATGGAGCAATAGTGAACATAAGATCGTCAAAGAAGAGCTCAACTCTTCTCTAGACTTTCAGTTCATAAAAAACAAAAATGCTATTGCTCGCAACAATGTGGTGATTTCCATTCGAAATCAGTATGGTGATCTTTTGCCATTCTATGCCGTACCCATTGGAGGTATTCCTAAGTATGTGCCCAAAACAGGCTTCCAAAAGAAATAAAAAAAAGGCTATCATTTCTGATAGCCTTTTTTTATTAATTAACCCTAAATCAAATAATCAATCATCTTCTGTTTCCAGAAAATCTCTTACTTTCTGTAGGAAGTTAAAACCTCTGCTCTTAGGTTTTGGAGCCTTTTCGATTTTCTCTTCTTGTTCTATTGAATCTTGCGGAGCAGCCGCTGCGGGAGTCTCTTCTTTCGGAGTCTCTCCAACGACTGTGCGCTTGCCATTCTTTTCCAATTCTTCAATCCCCATGATTACCAAGCCTACACCGGTGCTCATCGATGGTTGAAGCATATCTTCTGATGGAGCTTTTGAAACGTGTTCATTTGGGAAACCAATGCGGCAGGTGAGGCCTGTCACATATTCCACCAATTGTTTCATGTGTTTCAATTGTGCGCCACCACCAGTGATAACGATACCGCCAATCAATTGCTTTTCAAAGCCACTGCTGCGGATTTCGTAATGTACGTGTTCTAATATCTCTGTCATACGCGCCTCGATGATGTGAGCGAGGTTACGTACGCTGATTTCCTTTGGGTCACGACCTTTCAATCCTGGAATCACCACGATGTCTGTGTCTTTATTTTCAACGGCCAATGAACTACCGAACTTTACTTTCAATTGCTCTGCTTGGTTGCGCATGATGGTGCAGCCTTGTTTGATATCCTCAGTGATGATATTACCACCAAACGGAATCACGGCAGTGTGGCGAATGATACCATCTTGGAAAATAGCAACGTCCGTTGTACCTCCGCCGATATCAACCAAAGCAATACCCGCTTCTTTTTCCTCTTCAGTAAGGGCTGCAGCGCTACTTGCAAGCGGCTCAAGTGTAAGATCTGCTACGGTAAGACCCGCTTTAGTTACACACTTATAGATATTGCGAATGGCGCCCATTTGGCCTGTGATGATATGGAAGTTCGCTTGCATACGAGAACCGCACATGCCTATCGGATCTTTGATACCGCCCTCAGAGTCCACAGTGAACTCTTGTGGTAAAACGTGAATAATCTCCTCACCAGGAAGCATGGTCATATTTTCCATGTTCTCAATCATCGCATCCACATCTGATTGCTCGATTTCGTCCTCTGGATTGCGGCGAGTTCGGGTATCCTCTATTTGTAAACTCTTGATATGCTGTCCGGCAATACCTACGTTTACGAGTTCAATGTTGACACCGCTCTTCTCGGAAGCCTCAGCAACAGCTGCCTTTATACTCGCAACGGTCTTCTCGATGTTGGCCACCACTCCGCGGCTCACGCCGATGCTTTCACTTTTTCCGATGCCAAGAATTTCGATCTTTCCATTCTCAGTGCGGCGTCCCACCAAGCAAGCAATCTTTGTGGTTCCAATGTCTAATCCAACGATGATATCTGAATTCATGTGGTAGTGTTTATCTATTGTTCTGGTTTCTATTTTCTTTCACAAACTACTTGACCTCTATACTCTAGATGAATGCTATGAAAAGCATTCAAATCGTGCGTGTTCAAAGCGCTGGCATAAAAGGTCTGTAGTTTTTTGAATTTTTCTTCTAGTTGATTCGCGTTGCCGAGGTAGATTTTATGATCACCAACGCGGGGAATGAGAATAAGATTGCGTGAGCCATCTACATAAATGTGATCCACTAGGGCTTTGGCAAACTCGCTCTCGTTGAGGTGTAATGTAAGAAAGTACATATCATCCAAGAGAGATTTACGCGCCCAGGAAGCATTCTCCTTCTTTTCCAAAAGTGACTGCTGAATAACTGGCTCGTTAATTTCGCCAACAAAAACTGGCAGTTTCATAGCAGAACCAGCGGTAACAGGCATCATGAAACCGCTTTTATCGATATAAAAACTTGAGCCATCAGCATTGAAAACCCGTGCTATGGGCTCGCGCTGTTTTACCTTCACCACCACTCTACCGTCTACTGTGGTGAATACATCAGCAGCAGCAACACAAGGATTTGAGGCAATGCGGTCGTGAATCTTTTGAATTGGAATCGCTTTTACTTTTTTCCCAACTACACTATCATTCTTAGTATTTACAAGCGCCATGATATCGCGCTCCGCAATAAAAAATTTACCTTCGATAGGTTCGATTTCTACTTCTACCTTCCAACAGGTCTCAGCACTCTGCTCCTTCCCTGCGAACGCCAAAAGAGTAATCAAAGTGCCGCCAAAAAGAACGGCCAGACCATTGATGAGGAGCTTTTTCCAACGCTTTTTCTTCTTTTTTGGAGAAGCAACAGGCGTTTCTTCAGGAGTCGATATCGGCTCCAAAGGCTCGTCAGACGCGGTATTTCGAAAGTGGTTGCTCACGCAGGATTGGCAATACGGAATGGTCCCTATTTAATCCCACTAAGAACAAGATTTTTACAACCTATTATAAAAGAAATCTGGAGAACTTATTCAATATCGATTGTCAGTAAACCTGTTAATTACTTCACACGATTCTTTAAATCATCGATTCCAGTCTTACGATCACGTCCTGTCATTTGAGTATTTCCGAGATTTATACTGAGATTAACTCTGAAAATCCGGGATTCCCAGCCCCCACTTGCGTCCATATACAATCCGGCAAAGTCTGAGATTCCTCTCCATTTGGATGCCCAGAAAATATCTCCGTAAGTGGCGCGTAATGTGGCGCGTTCATTCATAAACACATACTTCAGTCCCAAGTCCAGACTCCACATAGGCTCATTTACAAAAGTGCCACCCCAAATGCCCGGTCCCGAATACCAACCACTGACTTCAAAACCGATCGCCTTATTCACAGTAAACGTATTTTGTAAATAGAAACTATAAGAGTTCGCTCGAAGATTAATCGTTCTATCTTCAGAAAAATTAGCTCTATTGTGAAGATGGGTAAAATTCGCATTCAAATATCCATTCCACCACTTTGTAATTGGAATTGGTGATCCCAAATTGAATGAGAAATATTCCTGAAAGCCCAAGTTTTGTGGACTAATGAAGGAGCGCTCTACTTCGGTTGTGTCCGTAATTTCCGTAAAAAAGTCCTGCGTGCGGCCATAACCGAGGGAAGTATTGACCATATACATAAAGGTGTGCGTCAACTCCAAACTATGAGTCATTTGCGGACGAAGATTCACGTTTCCTTTTCGGTAGCTCAGTTCATCAATACGGAATTCAAATGGGTTCAAATCCTGATAACTTGGTCTGTCTATTCTTCGACTGTAGGTAAGATTCAATGTGTTTTTGCCATTCACTTCATACGTCAAGGCAGCACTGGGAAAGAAATTAATATAGTTGCGATCTATCTTCTCATATTCCTTGGATGTAGTCACAATCAACTCTCCATTACTCACCGTATGTTCAGCGCGTAAACCCAACTGAATCGACAACTTTTTGATTTGGCGGTTGTAATTGAGATAACCCGCATTGATATTCTCTTTATATGCAAACGTATTGGTTCGTGAACTATCCACGATATCAATTCCATTAATCACATTAAAGAAATCCAAGTCATTATCTGTTTCTACAAGTGACACTTTAAAACCTGCGCCCAACTTTCCTTTTAAGAAGGGTTGCTCATAGTCTGCCTTTACGGTTCCAAGCTTGATTAGAGTCGAGGTATTGTTTTTAAAATTGTTTTCATAAAGGATGAAACTCTCCGCAGGATCGTAATACTTATTGGGTTGATAACTGTCCGACCAATGGTCAAAATAACCGTAGTCAAAATCAACAACAAGATCACGACCCAGTGTGTCCTTGTAGTGATAGTTGAGGTTGGCATTAATATTATCACGACGTCCATCATTCAAACTCTGAGCTATAAGCACCCGATTAGAACCTGTCGGATCGGTGATATTTGTGCGGGTATCCCCATTCCATATATTCTCCCCCAAATTTCCAGTGAGCATCACACCCAAGGTGTGTTTTGAATTAATAAAGTAATCTGCTCCCGTTTTAAAATTATGTCCCAAACCATCGCCTACGGTTATGGTTGACTGGTCGAATTCGATACCGTTTTGACTTCTGTAAAAATCTTGAAAGCTCCAGTTTTTGCCCCAGTTGTTTCCATACATGCCATATAGGTTCCACTTTTCCGTCCGGCGGTTGAGCGTAAGATTGGTATTGTATTTCCCATACTTCTGCACACCGTACCCCAATGATAATGTGCCGTTGGTTCCTAAATTTTTATTCTTTTTCAGTTTAATGTTAATGATTCCTGCATTTCCAGCAGCATCAAATTTAGCGCTTGGGTTAGTAATGATTTCTATCGATTCGATATTCGAGCTCTGCATATTCTTGAGCATATCCGTGAGCGCATCTCCATCGAGAGGGGTAAGTTTTCCGTCAATATAAATGACTATTCCACCCCTTCCCTTGACCATTATATTCTCGTTGTTATCGACAGTCACTCCTGGAGCTTTGCGCAAAACCTCCAACGCATTAAGTCCTGCCGCATTAGTTGTGCCCTCGACATTAAAAACGGTCTTATCAGCTTTGATTTCCACCAAAGGTTTTACATATACCACTTCAACAGCTTTCAAATCCTGACCTGTGGAAGACATCACCACCTCAGGAAGGTCAAACCTCTGTCCTTCTTTATATGTGAATACAGGTGAAAATACATCTGGCAACCCAACCTGTCTGAATTGGATAAAGTAGTCTCCCGAAGGGATTGATTCAATGCTAAACTTGCCGCTTGCGTCTGATACAGCCGCCTTAATCATTGCTGAGTCGGGAGCATTTTGTAGGATTACATTAACGAACTCCAAAGGCTTCTTTTGATCGTCAACAACAAGACCTGTAATGGCACCTTGGGATAGGGCACACCACGAGATGAGCCCGAATAAAGTGGACAACAACACTTTCATAAACAACAATTTTGTGCAAAGAAGACGACATAAATAGAATAACGCTGCATCATTATGATGAGCGGTAAGTCAATTAACATTCGTTAGGAAGCCTTTAACAGGCTTTTAGCACATGGTCTTGTGCGTGCATTATATTTTTGTCATGTCTTTTTAAACATAATAGAAAGACGATGGTTTTTCATAGTGGTATTAAGATTCCTCCCCCTAGGATCTAGTCAGGGGAAGGTTTTGGTTAAAGGTTTAGTGACATGAGGCTCCAAACGTGGAGCCTCTTGTTTTTTATGCGAATTTTTCGAGTTCGTAAATTTCGCTTTTCAGGTCAAGTAAAAATTTGTTGTTTCATTTTTGGATCACCTTTACTAATTAACCAAAACAAATTTTTATGCATTACCCTCAAATCAAAAATCTCCGTTTGATTAAGGACTTCAAACAAGAGTACGTTGCCAATTTTCTCGGCATGAGCCAGCCGGAATATAGCAGATTGGAATCAGGTGGTCGAATGGCAAAAGCTCAAGAATTACAAAAATTAGCTCAGCTCTATGGTGTCCGTGTAGATCAGATCATGCAACATGATTTAAACATTGAGTTATCCACAGTATCCAGCAAGCCATTCCGCCGCAACGATGCGGTACCACGCGACATTGTAGATCGTTTATTGGAAAATAATGATGAATTGTTGAAAAGCCTTTTGGAACATCAGACCAAATCTGAGCGTATTATTGACCGCTTAATCGGTTTTCTGGATAGAAAAGCGAGCAGCGAGTCCCTTTACAAGGACTTTCCGTTATCTGGTCCTGTAAATGAATAATTAATTTCTGGCGCGATAACGTAACCCAACAACAAATTCTACGTTTTAACCATAAAACGCATTCATTATGACTATGCATTATTCACCCGGCCAGCATGAGCCGGAGATTGACCAGATGCCAAAGGTTTTATATCTGGACGACGATCAAGCCAACCTGGACGCATTTCGTGCGAATTTTAGACAGAACTTTGAAGTTTTCACTGCCTCAAATCCTGTTGAGGCCTACAATATGATTGATAGCGAAAAAATTCATATCGCTATCACCGACCATAATATGCCCAGCATGAGCGGTGTAGAATTCCTTGAGAGTATCTCACGTGACTTCCCATATGTGCAGCGAATTCTTCTAACTGGCTTTACAGACCTTATTCCCGTTGTGGAAGCGGTCAACAAAGGAAAGGTTTTCCGAATTCTTACCAAGCCATTCAACAACAAAGAAATCCTCTCAATGGTGAATGAGGCCTGGGAAAATTGTAAAGATGTGATTGAGAAAGAAAGACAAATTCAGATGCTCACGCGTCAAAACCAACAGTTCGAATTTATTCTCAGACAACGATTATTGTCCTAAAAAGACAACACTAACAACAACTAGACTTAAATCCCTTTCCATTTGGAAGGGGATTTTGTTTTTATACGACCATAAGATTACATCCGCGCACTTCAGCGTGGTCGTAGCGACCCAAAACTTCAAAACGTTCATTGGGATGAATCTTACAGAGGTCTTGTGTGGCTATAAATGCACATGAGTCAACATTGGCCAAATCAATTATATTAAGAGCTCCCGACCCACTAGTGCTAATATTGAATGGATCGGTCACTTCCCTTGCCGATACTCGCATCCAAGGAGGACATTCAAATAATCCATTCCCCTTAGAATACCCCTGGCTGAACAATTCCGTCATCCCATATTCGCTATGGATCGCATCTATATGAAAGCACTTTTTGAGTTTTGAATGCACTTCATCCCGTGTCAACTCTTCCCTTCTTCCTTTCATTCCGCCAGTTTCCATGACTATTAGTTGAGGAATTTGCAATTCAAACTGCTCTGCGAAATCCAAGAGAGCGTATGTCACACCTATCAATAGAATTTTTTCATCAGTATGTCTCATTCGACTTAAGACTTCAAAGAGGTCGCGATGATTATGGAGAAAAAAACCACTATGGTTCGAGTGCGACAACTTTATTAGATGATCCACCATATAGACTAGCGACGAACCGCCTCGTTCAAGATAGCTTGGCAACAAGGCCAATACTGTCCATTCCTCTGGCTTTCCATAAAAGAATTCAAAGCCTCTTAAAAACGACTCCTCATAAATTCCTAAATCCTTCACAAAGTGCTTTGAGGTGGTTTGTCCTGTGGTGCCACTGGAAGTGAATACCGCTTGTTCTTCGAAATGACCAGTTGTAACCCGGTGCGATTTAAAAAACTCTATTGGTAAAAATGGAATTTGTGACCAGTGCCTAACCTCCTTGTCATACCTTTTAATCAATCGCAGATAGTGATTATAAATCTCGCAGGCATCTTTTTGCTTGTGAAATAAATCGATGGCATGGGAGTTAAATTCCGCATCTGATTGTATTTGGGAAAAATTGCTCATAACACTTTCTGAGTGCAAAGGAATTCGATAACTTTGAACAAATGAAAAAGAACTTCATCTTTTTAGGTCTAATTGCTGTTTTGGCTATTAGCTGCATGCAGGAGAACAATTTTCCCGAGACGCCAGCAATCAAATTCAATCAAATCATCAATAAAACGGACTCGATTCAATTATGGATTGATTTTACCGATGGTGATGGCGATTTTGGATTAGAACAGGACGATACCACGGGTTCGTTTGATGATTGTCTTCGTCAGTACAATCTTTACTTGATTTATCAAGAGAAACAGAATGGAGTTTGGGTGGACAATGGTGCAGCAGAACCTGGCATTTTAGATCCTTGCGTTAATGAAGACGCCGTTCCTTTCTTCTACCGTGTACCGTGGGCGCGCCCAACAGGGCAGGATCAAACACAAGAAGGAACAATTAAGCTGCGCATGCAAACCTATTACTTACCCTCCGAATTCGACACATGCCGCTTCCGCATCCAAATTGTCGATCGCAGTTTGAAAGAAAGTAATATCGAATACACGTCAGAGTTCCTGAAACCGTAAGTGGGAGAACGGGAACGGGAACGAGAACCCCAAAGGGGCGCGGCAAGAACGGGAACGAGAACGAGAACGAGAACGAGAACAAGAACGAGAACAAGAACGGGAACGAGAACGAGTGATTCGGAATTCTGAATTCCGAATCACTAGTGTCCGGTAAAAATAAAAGCGAGCTGACGATTCAGCTCGCTTTTT
>CAYRZQ010000046.1:0-25499 GCA_964428835.1 uncultured Comamonadaceae bacterium
GTGCCGTTGATGCCGATGGCTTTACTAACCTTACCGTCGATCCGCATCGTCTGCCCAGAGTCTCGTAAATGGTACTCGAGTTGAACCCTATAACTGGGGACATGAAATATATGATATTCGCAGTGATGCCCAAAACTGTTCCTGCCATCATACATTTCTTCGAAGACAAGGGAGGGCCGATCTTGAATTGGTTCTGCCAACTGTTGAAGTGTTATCATGGATAATAGAATGGAAAGCCTTTGTAATTCAATGGAGAATTGATTATCTCGGTCAAGATCCAACCTTATTCACGTGAATATTAAAGCTAAACAAATCATTTTAGTTTTAATTTACCTTAGGGGATTTAGATTTATAAAATCATCTTGCTCTAAATTCTGGAGACTTTATTCTGAATTCGCAATGATTAATTCGCAATGATTAATTCGCAAAAGTCAATTCGCAAAAAACAATTCGCAAAAAAAGAACAGGCTTCTCTGGCGAAGAACTAGTCACTAGTCACTAGTATCTAGTATCTAAAAAGTCCCTCCGTCCCTCCGTCCCTCCGTCGCTTTGTCGCTTTGTCGCTTGTCGCTTTGTTCCCTTGTTCCCTCTAGTAGCTCCACTTCTTCGTAAATGAATTATAGAAATTGATTCCGATTTTAAATTCAAATCGTGCTTTTGAGATAGAACCGTCGGCGGTGGCGCCGTAAACTCCGAAACGGAACAATTCTTTTCTAATTCTTACGATGCGCTCAAGACCGAGATAGAATTCTGCATGGAAAAAGTCTTGATCCGGGATGGAAAGGAAGGCAGCGCCGATGGCTTCGGTAATTTTGAGGCGATTGATGAGCGGTATTTTATTGAGAAATACACCGTCTAAATGATGGAAATAATTTCCACGAATAAATGCGTTGGGGGTAGAGAGGGTAGGCCCCAACAATTGAAAACTTCGCAGCGGATCAGAAAAGAATATAGCATCAGATCCTCTGAAATAGCGGTGTTCCAAAATTCTCAAATTCCTTTTATTTACAAATGAGCCCGCCAGAAATGACCATTGTGCAGTACCCCAGCGTCCAAGTTCTTTATCATGACGAATTCCAATTTCGAGATAATCGAAATCTACTTCGCTATTGAATAACCCGGGCAAGCCTTTACGCCAAACAAAATTTATCTCTGGATATGCAGTGCCTAAGATTATTTTTTTCTTTTTCTTAATAATATATTTCTGTTTAAATCTATAAAGAAGGTCCAATCGGATTTCGGATTTCACATATCTATCGAAATCAATAGGTGTATTTAAGTTTCCGAATACTCGTTCGCTCCACCTTTCTAAAGATAAATTAGAAATAGGTTTTTGATCAGAAAATTCAAGTGAGAGTTCTGCGAAAAGTCCATTGACGACTTCCATTCTTTGGGAAATGGAAAATGTTTGTGTGCGCACAAAATTACTTCTACTGAAAATAGAACCTATAGAAGCATAGGTATTAATCATGTCATAAAAGTCACCGAAACGAATAAAGGTTCGCACGAACTTTTTAGGCACGTAAGTCAGCCCGATACCTGCCCGGCCACGGACATCACGGTTTCTGAAACCATAGTCAATCTCGCCCGTTGTTTCGAGTGTATAAGCGTTTTCAAATTCTTTTGTGAAATTTCCTCCGAGTCGATGACGATAACCTCCGATTCCTATTGGGTTAACTTGCGCTGTAAGCGGGTTTATATAGAATTCATAGTTACGAAGACGGTTTTTGTAACCAACTCCGTAAAGAATAAAATCCATAAACCTAATTGAATTATAAGCGGAATCGAGTTCGTGATAAAATTCTGGTGTTTTGTAAAGTGCTTGCAAACTGTCGCATTCAAAAGCGTAGCGTTGTTCGAGGCTATCAAAGGGAATAATTCGTTTGGATTTCCAAAAGGTAGAATCTTTGTCGAAAGCATCATCTGTATATGTCTTTGTTTCATCCGAAAAATATTTGTTTTCGAATGTGGGTTTTAATTCAAATTGCTGATTAAAACATTTTAAATTTCCTGAAATGACATTTTTTGCTTCTTTGATGGTGTAATTGATTGTTCTTTCAATAGGCAAGAAAACACCCTCTTCAACCTCTTTGTATTGCTGGGTGATGGTCACATTTTCGTGAAATTTTAGAGCATACTTGTAAACAGATGCTTCAATTTTAGTTACCGCCCATGTGGAATCTTGAATAGTGATATTGCCATGAAAAAGTGCTTCAGTTTTAAAAATAGGCTGAAATTGAATTTTATAGAATTTAGTATTATCGAGATAAAAAATGGAGATAAGGTCGAATTTATAATTGAGCGGCGCTGTTGGTGCAAGAGGGGAGAGGAACTTTCGATCACTGAGATTTGGAAGGTCTAATAAATTGACGTTAAAGTCAAACTCTGTGAATGCGGTGTAGGATTGAAGCAAGTAGTTGTCGCTGTAAAGCCATTGCTGGGGAGCAATGCTTTGCTCTCCAATTTCCATAGAGACGTTGATATTACCGCTGTTATATGGCTTTTCTTTTGTGAAGTCATTGCTGGCATAGATCAACTCTTTGAATTTAGCGCCATCGCGAGAAACGGTTGATTTTACTTCGCTTAAATGTGTTTGTATTGTAATTCTTGGCAAAGGATCAGGCACACTGTCTTTATGATAAGAAGTAGTGTCATTCATTTCTTCTCTAAGCGACATGCGATAGTAGGACTCCATTCTATAGGAATTGTACATGGCGCGATATTCATCCTTTTTATCGGAAGCGTTTTTCATTACTTCTTTGGCAATATCCCTTGAGTTTGCCCTTATTTCGATCGCGGAGAGTTCCTTCTCATTGGCCGAAAGTGTAATGGTCTTATCCAGAGTTTCATTTGCGGAAAGTCGGATCGTTAACTCTTGACTAAAGTATCCGAGAGCTTCGAAAGTAATGGTGTATTTCCCTGGACTGAGGGAGATGTTAAAAAGACCATATTCATCGGCAGTATATTTCTTTTCATCTTTAGAAAAGATGATTTCGGCATAAGGAATGGGGTTTTTAGAATCATCTACTACTTTTCCTTTGAATACAGCACTGTAAGTCGCACTGAATGAGAGTGTTAATAAGAAAGTAAGTAAAAGTTTTAGATTCATATTGCTTGGGACGTGCAACGGCGAGCGCAAGTTACAGCTAAACTCAAGAGTGTGATGAACGGTTCAAAATGGTTAATAACGACGTTTAAATCTCCTTGAAATGAGTGTATCTAAATCCGGACATCACTCGTAGAATCGGATAATTTTGAAAATAATGCAGGAGACCATCTGCAAGATTACTGATAATTTTAAAATGATGTTATTGAGTCGCTTAACCACCCTAGACTCAACCGTTTCTTCCTTTAGAACCCGGTTGCTTATTGTACTTTTTTCAACTTTCACATTTGGGTTTTTACAAGCCGGAGCCGAAGTTGAGGATATAGTACCACCCAATTTGAATTTGGATATCCAACCAAACAGCCTTGCGAATTGTGGCTCTTTTGCCGCATCGGTTCAAGTGATTAGTTCTCAGTTGGGTTATTCTTATCAATTACTCAACGCGGGTTCACCTACTGGTTCGCCAGTGAATGGAACTGGAGGAGATATCATTCTTACCAGTGATCCAATATCGGCCTCAACCACATTAACCGTCAGAGCCACTGAATTACTTCCTCCATTTGATACTGGAGTTCTTTTGGAGTCGATTCCAGTCACCATCTCTCAAAACCCGACTACTGCCAATGCAGGTAATAACGTTTTTACTTGTGGACTTTCAATTGCCTTGAATGGCAATAACCCTATTATAGGTACTGGTACTTGGTCGCTGATAAGCGGTCCAGGAACAGCGACCTTTGCGAATGCGAATCAAAGAAACACTGTAGTTACCGTTTCTCAACAAGGAAGCTATACATTTAGATGGAGAATCACGAATGGTGCTTGCCCACCTTCGTCTAGTTCAGTTACCATCACTTTCTTTGCTCCTCCCACACCTGCCAATGCTGGACCAGATCAAGTAGTTTGTGACCTCTCGGCTACCATGCAGGCTACAGCACCAACCAATGGCAATGGCGCTTGGTTTCTTGTTTCAGGTCCTGGTGGTGCTTCTTTTGAAAATAGCACCGCGCCAAATTCAAACGTTAGCGTATTCGCAACAGGTGTTTATGTTTTTCAATGGTTAGTCTTTAATGGAGTTTGTCCTTTTTCAAGCGATCAAGTAACTATCACCTTTACGGACGCGCAGGTTGCCGCCGATGCAGGACCTGATCAAACAGTATGTGCACTTAGCACGAGTTTGTTTGCTGGTTTTTCGGGAAGTTTCCCCGCTTCGTGGTCTCAGGTAAGCGGGCCGGCAACAGGAACTTTTTCAAATGTAAACTCTCAGACTTCAACCTTCACCGCCACAGTTGGCGGTACTTATGTTTTAAGATGGACGATAGACAACAGTCCTTGTCCTATTTCTACTGATGATGTAGTGATTCACTTAAATCTATTCACAGAGGTTTGTGATGGAGTCGACAATGACTGTGATACCTTTATAGATGAAGGATTTGATGTAGATGGCGATGGCTTCACTTCTTGTGGTGGTGACTGTAATGATAACAACAACCTCGTGTTCCCAGGCGCGCCTGAATTGTGCGATGGGTTGGACAATGATTGCGATCTTGCGATTGATGAGGGAGTTCAGACTTTATATTATGCTGATACCGATGGCGATACTTTTGGAGATCCAAGCAATACAATACTCGCCTGTACTTTGCCTGTTGGTTTTGTTACTAACAACTTAGATTGTAACGATACTAATGCAAGCATCAACCCACTCGCAACAGAGGTTTGTGATGGCGTGGACAACAACTGTAATACATCTATTGATGAAGGCGTTCAAACAGTTTTTTTCCGCGACGCTGACTCTGATGGTTTCGGAAATCCACTTATCTCTACATTGGCTTGTACTGCTCCAGTAGGCTTCGTTGCTAATAATACCGATTGTAATGATTCTAATGCCAGCATCAATCCATCTGCAGTGGAGGTATGTGATGAAATCGATAACAACTGTAATACTTTAATAGATGAAGGTGTTCAGTTCACGTTTTTTAGAGATGCCGATGGTGACGGATTCGGTGATAACGCGGTAACTACTTTGGCATGCACTGTTCCTGCTGGTTTTGTAGGTAATAATATAGATTGCAATGATGCCAACAACACCGTTTTCTCTGGCGCACCAGAATTGTGTGATGGATTAGATAATGATTGTGACCTAGCCATCGATGAAGGAGTGCAACTTACTTTTTATAGAGATGCTGACGGTGACGGCTTTGGTAATAATGCTATTACAACACTTGCATGCACGGCGCCTGCAGGTTTTGTAAGTAACAACACCGATTGTAATGATTCAAACAATCTAGTATTCCCAGGAGCACCAGAGTTGTGCGATGGAATTGACAATGATTGTGACGTTACTATTGATGAAGGAGCGCTGTTGACATTCTATCGCGATGCAGACGGCGACGGTTTTGGTAATAATGCAATCACAGCTCAGGCTTGCTCTGCTCCAGCAGGATTTGTAGGAAATAATTTGGATTGTAATGATTCAAATAATCAAGTGTTCCCTGGTGCTACTGAGTTTTGTGATGGCCTCGACAATGATTGTGACCTCGCTATTGATGAAGGCGTTCAATCAATCTTCTATCGCGATGCAGATGGTGACGGTTTTGGTAATAGTGCTATTACAACACTTGCATGTACTGCTCCAGCAGGCTTTGTAGGAAATAATATTGATTGTAATGATTCAAATAACACGGTATTCCCAGGAGCAACCGAATTGTGTGATGGCTTGGATAATGATTGTGACTTAGCAATTGATGAAGGCGTTCAATCAATCTTCTATCAAGATTCTGATACAGATGGATTCGGAAATAATGCGGTCACAACTCTCGCTTGTACAGCTCCTGTGGGTTTTGTTGCCAACAATACTGATTGCGATGATACAAACGCTGCCATTAATCCTTCTGCAGTTGAGGTTTGCGATAACGTAGACAATAACTGTAATACTCTAATTGATGAAGGCGTTCAAACTGTATTCTATCAAGATTCTGATGGTGATGGATTCGGTAACAATGCGGTAAATGTCCTGGCTTGTGTTGCACCTGTTGGATTTGTTGCTGATAATACCGATTGTAATGATTCAAACGCAGCTATCAATTCATCAGCGATAGAAGTTTGTGATAACATTGACAACAACTGCAATACTTTAATAGATGAAGGCGTTCAATTGACCTTCTATCTTGACGCTGACGCTGATGGTTTCGGGGATAATGCATCAACAATATTGGCTTGTACAGTACCTGCTGGTTATGTAGGTAATAACATTGACTGTAATGATTCTAATAATACAGTCTTCCCTGGAGCAACCGAATTGTGCGATGGCTTGGATAATGATTGTGACCTCGCTATTGACGAATCAGGAAACATTACTTTCTATCAAGATTCAGATGGTGATGGTTTTGGTAATAATTCAGTTACTGTTTTAGCATGTTCAGCGCCAGTTGGTTTTGTATCAAATAATACTGACTGTAATGATTCAAATAATACCGTGTTCCCAGGAGCGCCTGAATTATGTGATGGATTAGACAACGATTGTGATGTGTCAATAGACGAAGGCGTTCAATCCTTATTCTTCCAAGATGCAGATGGTGACTCATTTGGTAATGCAGCTATTGCAATCTTGGCCTGCACTGCACCAGTAGGGTTTGTTGGTAATAGCGCTGACTGTAACGATACCAATGCCGCGATAAATCCAGGTGCAGCAGAAGTTTGTGACAACATTGACAATAACTGTAATACTTTCATTGACGAAGGTGTTCAGACAACATTCTATGCGGATGCAGATGGTGATGGTTTTGGTAACAATGCCGTTACAGCTTCTGGATGTGTTGCTCCGATTGGATTTGTGTCAAACAATACGGATTGTAACGATTCAAACAACGCCATATTCCCAGGTGCAGTTGAGATTTGCGATGGAGTGGACAACGATTGTGATGTTTCAATAGATGAAGGTGTTTTAACCACGTTCTATCAGGATTTGGATGGTGATGGGTTTGGTAATATTGCCGTTACTGTTCAAGCCTGTACAGCACCAGCTGGCTTCGTTGCGAATAACACAGACTGTAATGATATTCGTCCTCAGATTTTCCCAGGTGCGCCAGAGTTGTGTGACTTAGCTGACAACGACTGTGACTTATTAATTGATGAGGGTGTTCAAACTACCTTCTACCGTGATGCTGACAATGATGGATTCGGAAATAATGCGATAACCATTTTAGCTTGTACTCCTCCGGTAGGTTTTGTTGCGAACAACACAGATTGTAATGATTCCAATAATACTGTATTCCCAGGTGCACCAGAATTGTGTGATGGATTGGATAATGATTGTGATTTGGCAATCGACGAGGGAGTTCTGGCTACATTCTATCGTGACGTTGATGGTGATGGATTTGGTAATAATGCTATCACTGTGCAAGCTTGCACAGCGCCAGCAGGGTTTGTATCTAATAACACCGATTGTAATGACACTAACAATCTTGTTTTCCCAGGAGCAACTGAATTGTGTGATGGACTTGACAATGATTGTGACTTAGCGATAGATGAAGGGGCACAATCAGTATTCTACGCCGACGCAGATGGTGACGGCTTTGGAGACATTGCAGTGACAACTCTTGCATGTACTGCCCCAGTTGGTTTTGTAGGAAACAATATAGACTGCGATGATACTGATGCAAGCCTTAATCCAGCCGCCGCTGAAATTTGTGATAACGCTGACAATAACTGTAATACCTTAATTGATGAAGGTGTTCAAACAACATTCTATGCTGATGCAGATGGTGATGGATTTGGTAACAATGCTGTTACTGTTACTGGTTGTGTAGCTCCAGTAGGTTTTGTAACAGACAATACTGACTGTGATGATACCGATGCGAGTGAAAACCCAGGCGCAGCTGAAGTTTGTGATAATATAGATAACAACTGTAATACCTTGATAGATGAAGGTGTTCAATTGACCTTCTATCAAGATGCAGATGGAGATGGATTTGGGGATAACGCTTCTACTATTTTGGCGTGTACCGTTCCTGTAGGTTATGTTGGAAACAATGTTGACTGTGATGATACGAACAATACGATTTTCCCAGGAGCAACAGAAATTTGCGATGGATTGGACAACGATTGTGACCTTGCGATAGATGAAAATGGAAACATTACTTTCTATGCAGATGCAGATGGTGATGGTTTTGGTAATAATGCTGTAACTACTCTTGCTTGTACCGCTCCTGTTGGATTTGTTTCTGACAATACAGATTGTGATGACACCAACAATACGATATTCCCTGGTGCAATTGAGATATGCGATGGATTTGACAACGATTGTGATTTAGCTATTGATGAAAATGGCGGCTCTCCTTTCTATGCAGATGCTGACGGTGATGGCTTCGGTGATCCATTAGTGGAGGTACTTGCTTGTTTTGCTCCTGTTGGATTTGTAGCAGACAATACCGATTGTAATGATGCAGACGCTACTGAAAATCCTGGTGCCCCAGAAGTTTGTGATAATTTAGATAATAACTGTAATACACTTATTGATGAAGGTGTACAGACCATTTTCTATGAAGATGCTGATGGCGACGGATTTGGAAATAACGCTGTTACAGTTTCGGCTTGTATCGCCCCTGTAGGTTTTGTAACTGATAATACCGACTGCGATGACGCAGATGCCAGCGAAAATCCAGCAGCGGTGGAAGTTTGTGATAATATAGACAACAACTGTAATACCTTGATTGATGAAGGTGTTCAATTCACCTTCTATCAAGATGCTGACGGTGACGGATTTGGAGATAATGCTTCTACCATTCTAGCGTGTACACTTCCTGCAGGTTATGTAGGAAACAATATTGATTGTGACGATACCAACAATACTGTATTCCCAGGTGCCACAGAAGTTTGTGATGGTCTTGATAATGATTGCGACCTCGCAATAGACGAAAATGGAAATCTTTCATTCTACGCTGACGCCGACGGTGATGGTTTTGGTGATCCAGCTGTTGAAGTTCTAGGTTGCTCTGCTCCTGCAGGGTTTGTTGCGGACAATACAGATTGTGACGATGCTAACAACACCATCTTCCCAGGGGCTATTGAGATTTGTGATTTAGTGGATAACGATTGTGACTTGGCAATCGACGAAAACGGAGGTTCTCCATTCTATGCTGATGCAGATGGTGATGGCTTCGGAGATCCTTTGGTGGAAGTTCTTGCTTGCGTAGCTCCAGTTGGTTTTGTTGCAGACAATACCGATTGCGATGATACAGATAGCGCTATCAATCCAAGCGCAGTTGAAGTTTGCGACAATGTGGACAACAACTGTAACATTTTGATTGATGAAGGTGCTCAGTTAACGTTCTATCAAGATGCTGATGGCGACGGATTTGGTAATCCAGCCGTAACAGCTTTTGCGTGTATCGCTCCAACCGGATTCGTTTCTGACGATACTGATTGTGATGATACCAACGCAAGTAATAATCCTCTGGGAACCGAAGTATGTGATACAGTTGACAACGACTGTGACCTTGTAATTGATGAAAACGGAACCAATGTGTTTTATCAAGATGCTGACGGCGACGGCTTCGGTAATAATGCAGTAACGACAATTGCATGTTTCGCGCCTGCTGGTTATGTGGCTGACAATACCGATTGTGACGATGCTAACAATGCTGTTAACCCAGGTGCAACTGAAATCTGTAACAACGCAGACGATAACTGTAACTTCGCTATAGACGAAGGTGCTTTCATTACGTTCTATTTTGATGGTGATGGTGACGGCTTTGGAGATAATGATGTGACAGCTTTAGGCTGTACCGCTCCGCTCGGCTTCGTTACGGATAATACAGATTGTAATGATTCCAATAATACCATTTACCCTGGTGCAACTGAATTGTGCGATAACCTCGACAATGATTGCGACCTTGATATTGACAATGGCGCAGGAATCTTGTACTATGCCGATACTGATGGTGATACTTTCGGAGATCCTTTGAATTCAATCTTCACTTGCACACCTCCAGTTGGTTTTGTGACAGACAATACCGATTGCGATGATTCGAATGCACTTATCAATCCTTTTGCAATCGACATTTGCGACGAAATTGATAATAACTGTAACTTGTTGATTGATGAATTGGGTGGTACGAATTTATACTACGCCGATACTGATGGTGATGGATTTGGTGACCCACTCAATTCGGTTGCAGCTTGCACCGTTCCTGATGGTTATGTTGGTAATGACACCGACTGTGATGATACCAACAGTGATATCAATCCAGGAGCTACTGAGATTTGTGACGAGCTTGACAATGATTGTGATCTCGATATTGATGAAGATCTCCCATTGAATACTTATTATGAGGATTTGGATGGTGATGGTTTTGGAACCACAGAGTCAGAAATCATTGCATGCTCAGCTCCAGCTGGATATGCTGATAATGCAGATGATTGCGATGACTTTAATGATACCGTTTTCCCAGGTGCAGAGGAGTTGTGTGATGGATTAGACAACAACTGTGACGAGGTTATTGACGAAGGTCTTGGTGGAGATATCTATTATGCAGATGCTGACGGAGACGGATTTGGTGACATCAACACCTTTATTACAGCATGCGCTCAGCCAGTTGGCTACACAACAGACAATACTGATTGTAATGACGGATGTTCTGTGTGTTTCCCAGGAGCAGAAGAGTTGTGTGATGGATTAGATAATGATTGTGATTTGGTAATTGATAATGGATTAACGGAAAATACATACTATCTCGATGATGATGGAGATGGCTTTGGAGATCCTAATAATCCAATCACAGCATGTGCCACACCACCACTTTATGTTGACAACGCGGATGATTGTGACGATTCAAACCCACTTACTTATCCTGGAGCTCCAGAACAATGTGATGGCTTTGACAACAACTGTGACGATGTGATTGATGAAGGCCTTGCTAATCAAACATTCTGGGCCGATGCCGACGGCGATGGATTTGGTGATTTGAATACGAGCATTGAAGCGTGTATTGCACCAGAAGGCTATGTGGACAACAGCAGCGACTGTGATGATACCGACGAAAATATCAATCCAACTGCAGAAGATATCTGCGACGGTATTGACAACAATTGTGACGAGGTAATTGATGGCGGTCTCACTTTAACTACCTACTATCAAGACCTTGACGGAGATGGTTATGGTGACGACAATAATACAGTTGAAGACTGCACGCAGCCTGCAGGATTTGTTCCTGTAGGTGGCGATTGCAACGATAGCAACGGATCAGTGAATCCTGGTGCAAGTGATATCTGCAATGGTAACGATGATGACTGTGACTTGGATATCGATGAAGACGCTGTGTTCATCGACTACTATGTGGATATTGATGGCGACGGATTTGGTAATCCAAGTGATTTGATAAGTGCTTGCTCACAACCATTCGGTTATGTAGATAATGATCTCGACTGTGATGATAACAACAATGCCATCAACCCTTCAGCGATTGAAGTGTGTGATAACATTGACAACAACTGTGATCTTCAGATCGACGAAGGTCTCACTGAAGGCAATTGCGCAGACACTGACAATGATGGTGTGAATGATGGTAATGACCTCGATGATGACAACGATGGAATTCTAGACACTACCGAGGAACTTACTGCAACCAACAACGGTGATACGGACAATGACGGAATCGTTGATAGCTTGGATAGTGATAGCGACAATGACGGAATTAATGACGTGATTGAAGCAGGAGGAAGCGATCTAGATGGTGACGGATTCATCGGCGAAGGCCCAATCGTGGATGTAAATAACGATGGCGTTGAGGATTCCATTGAGCCTCTTGGCTTTGATCCGATAGATACCGATGGTGACGGCTTACCGAACTTCCAAGATCTTGATAGTGATGCAGACACGGTTTCGGATGAACTTGAAAATGATGTGAATGGTGATGGCACATTGGTAGATGATACCGATGGTGACGGCCTTCCAGATTATGTGGATGTGGACGACGACAATGACGGTCTGTTGACATCGGCAGAATGGGATTATGATGGAGACGGTATTGGACCAGATGATTGTGACAATGATGGGTTGTTTAATTATTTGGATGCTGATCAATGTGAGTTGTTTGTTCCAGAAGGAATTTCCGCGAATGGCGATGGCGTCAATGATTTGCTGGTGATTGAAGGCGTTAAGAGTGGAGTAGTGGTAAATCTACAAATCTTCAATCGCTGGGGTGCACTGGTTTACTCATCAGCAAACTATGCGAATGATTGGGATGGCCGCGGCACAGAAGGTCCGTTTGCAGGCGATTTACCAGCAGGTACATACTTCTATACTATTAAACTCAGCGATTCAACAGAAGAACAAGTTGGATACATAACACTCTGGAGATAAGATGAAGAACATGAAAAATATATTATTGATAATGGTTAGCTTCATCGGATTGGAGTTGGCCGCACAACAAGACCCGCAATACAGCATGTACATGTTCAATGGCCTTGCTATCAATCCTGCGTATGCGGGTTCAGCTGAGGGCATTAATGCAAATGTGCTCTACCGTTCACAATGGACGGGAATAGATGGCGCACCCAATACCATCGTAGCCAATGTTCACAGAGCATTCATGGACGAGAAGATTGGTGCTGGAATTTCTTTCAATAACGACCAAATTGGTGTAATGGATAGAAATACCATTTCACTTGCTGGAGCGTATCATTTGAAGTTTAAATACAGCAAGCTTGCTTTTGGTCTTCAAGCAAATTATGCCCAATACAATATTGGATTGAGTCGCGTAAGACATAGCCAAGACAACAGCGATGATCCTACGTTTGCCGCGAATCTGAGTGAGTCCACTATCAACTTTGGTGCGGGTGTATTCTATTATGCTGAGAAATTCTTCGCAGGAATTTCTGTTCCAGCGATATTGAATAATGACTTGAGTGCAACTGAAATAACTGGGGGCCAACAAGCATTAGAGGTTCCACAGTTTTTGTACAATGCAGGATATATCTGGGCAGCTGATCCTATGATAGACATTAAGCCAAGTATCCTCATTCGCCACACCTCGGGCGCGCCAATCAATTTTGATTTGAACGTGAATACCTACTACAAGAAGTTTATTGGACTTGGAGTCGGTTATCGCTCAAACAATGCTCTTGTTGCGATGCTTGAATGTCAAGTGCATCCTTATATCAAATTGGGTTATGCTTATGACAGAGAGTTGACAGACCTAGGTGTATTTGCAAGACATACACATGAGGTATTATTACGATTTACCATGGGACCAAAAGGAGCTCAAATTTCGCCGAGATTATACTGATCAAATACCACCCTCTATGAAGTTTTTAAGATTAATCGCAGTTGTTCTCATTCTCGCTTCTTGCGGTACCAAGCAGAAGTTGAAGTATGCTGAGCAATTGTATAATGAGAAAGCATACGCACAAGCAGTTGAAGTATGCGAAGCCATCAAGGGCGATCAAGTCGAGAAGAACAGAAGACTTGCCTTGAGCTATTTTAAGATGCTTAAAATGGATAAGGCAGCAGAGAATTTTGCCAAGATTCCTTCAGAAAGTTTTAATGAAGAAGACAAAGTCATCTATTGCGAAGTATTAAAGCAATTGGGTAATTTGGGGGCTGCTACGAGTTTGGCTTCTACAACCCACGCTGCTGGAATGGAAGATATCATTCAAGATTATTTGAATCCACTTGTGAAATCTCCGGAGCCGGAGATTAAAGTGTATCCAGAGCCATACAATACTCGCAACGATGAGATGACTCCATTCTTCTATGCGGGTAATATGTATTTCATGTCAAACAATAGAGAAGAATACTCTATAGAATCAAATTTTAAGTGGCAAAACAAACCATTTCTCCAAATCGTTGATACAGCAGGTAGCGCAGCGAATCGCTTTGCGGCATTGAATACTACGCTTCATGATGGACCTGTATTTCTTAGTGAAGAGTTAGGTTTGATGTATTTCAATAGAAATATTCCGTCAAAGGGAAAAAATGCACCAAGAGTTAGCTTGTTTGAAAAAAAGCTAGCGACAATTAATGACTCGAAAGCAACAGAGCTTCCATTTTGTACAAATGCATACTCATATATGCATCCTTATCTCAATCCGAAAGGGAATATGTTGGTCTATGCTTCGAATCAGCCAGACGGCAAAGGAGGAATGGATATCTATTCAGTGAAAAGAAATGATGACGGTTCCTATGATCAGCCTCAAGCTATCAATGGAAACATCAACTCAAAATTTGAAGAGGTTTATCCGACTTTTCTAACGGATAGTATTCTTGTTTTTGCTTCTAATCGTACTTCCGGATTTGGCGGATTGGACTTATACTTTTCAAATCTATCCTCTGATGGTATATGGAGCGATCCTAGACTTATTGATCTGCCGCTCAATTCAACGATGGATGATTTTCATCTGATTGCTGCACCAGATTTGGATGGTAAATATTATTTCTCTACGAATAGGGATGGGCACGATGAAATTTATAGCGTATTCATACCTTCATCATTGGCCGGTGCATGGGATGTAATTCTCAAAAATGAGAATACTTCAGAAGTATTGCGCGGTTTGCCACTGAAAGCCCAGTATGATCTTACGAGCGTGCCAGCTGAGCAGCTCACCACAGACGATGGAGGTGTCATTGGCGCAAAAGCTAATGGTGGTACGCTAACGGTAATCGCTGATGGTTATAGACAAGCTCAGATAAACTATGCGGGAGGAAAGCACGCCTATTTCAAAACTGTAAAACAGGAACTGCGCCTTAGTCCGATTTCGTCTTTTGAGCTTTCTGGAATTGTCTTAGAGTCAAAGTCAAAATCGCCTATACCTAATGTTCTCGTGAAATTTACATCAGGTAGTGCTCAAGATTCTGTCTTAACAGGTCCTGATGGAAAGTTTGCTCAAGAACTCGACTTGAAAAAATTCGTGAATCTTACTACAGTGGATGTAGAGTTGAAGAAAGCGGGTTATGCTCCCAAAAAAATCGATGGAGTGAAGATAAACACTGCCGATAATAGTTTTAGCCTTAATGATTTGGGTGACCTATCTCTCAAGAAAATTGGAATTGGTGACGATCTAGCAGCTTTATTATCACTAGAGCCAATTTATTTTGAATCAGCAAAATGGGATATTACTACTCAAGGAGCAACAGAACTCGACAAGGTTGCGAATATATTATTGAATAATCCTCAGTTTGTAATTGAGTGCGGCTCTCATACCGATTGTCGCGGTTCGCGTTCTTCCAATGCTTCTTTGTCATCGAAGCGTGCTCAGAGCACTGTGCAGTATTTGATATCGAAAGGAGTGACCGCCAACCAACTTAGATATAAGGGTTATGGCGAGGATTTACCAATCAACGATTGTAAGTGCGAAGGTGCTGTAAAAACCGCATGCAGCGATGAAGAGCTGGCCCTGAATAGAAGAACAGAATTTAAAGTAGTAAAAGAAAATGAGGCCGTTGCCGAAGCGGTAAGCTCCGCGGAGGAAGCAGCAGTGAAGACTCCTGAAACGATGGCTCCAGAAGAGAAGATTAATCGAGAAAATGTTACCGGTTCGACCACAACAGAAATCGCGAGAGAGCAGGTAGAGATAAAATTACTTGAACCTTTGCGCTTCGATCAATTTGAAATGGGAACTTCCATCGCTTATGTTTCTCCTGAGGGTCTTCTTCAAAACACACTTCCGGCAGGAAAACTTTACATGGTGCAGGTAGGAGCCTTTAGAGAGGCCATAGATGTGGAAATTTTCAATGGCCTTGAACCGGTGTATTCCGAAGTAACTCCAAAAGGGTTCACCAGATATTGTGTTGGAATGTTTAAAAGCTACGAAAAGGCTGAAAAGGCAATGAAATCCTTACAAAAGAGAGGTTTTACAGATGCCTTTATCGTTGGATATAAGGAAGGTATTCGTGTACCCGTGCAAACGCTTTACTCCGAGTAATAAATTGACTATTAAATGAAAAAAGGCCTTAAATAAAGGCCTTTTTTCATAAGTAACATTCAACAAATCACCCCAATTTTAACATAAAAACCGCCCGAAAGCCTTGATAATAAAGATAAAACACAACTTTGTTTAAGCTTGTGAACAATAACAACCTACCCGTGTTTGACTCATATTCACATAAACCATCCTACTATGAGTGCACAAGTAGTTCCAAATGACTTTGTTGTAAATCAGAACAACATTGTAAACGACGTTTCTTACGTGATCTACGAGACGAACAACGTAGGAACGTTGAACCAAGTCAAACTCACTAAAAATGTAGTGAGCTTTGTAATGCAAGGTTCGAAAAAGCTCTTTGTTAATGAAGATGCTACACAAATCTCTGAGTCAGATGTACTCTTCATTAGCAAGGGTAACTGCATCATGCAAGAGAGAGCTGCTAGCAGTCATAGCAATTATAAATCACTCCTTTTCTTTTTTGAAGATGCTGTAATATCAGAGTTTCTTAAAGAAAGAAGCATTGTGATTGATTCATCAACTCAAAATGAATTTCACCCAAAGCATATTGTTTTGGTTAAAAGCGAAGCCATTTTGAACTTCATGACTAGAATCCAGGAGCCGAAAATGAATGAAAATTCTGAATTGCTGAAATCGGAGTTCAAACAACTTCTATCTTGGTGCTACGACAACGTTCCTGGTTTTAGTAACTACTTGGCAGGAATAATCTGGAAGGCAAAGGATATTCGTTTCAAGAAGATTGTTGAAAGTCATGCGTTAAGCAATCTTAGTTTAGAAGAACTATCTTTCATTTGTGGAATGAGTCTATCAACATTCAAGCGTCGCTTTAGAATGAAGTATGGATGCACTCCAGGGAAATGGTTCCAATTGAAGCGCCTTCAAAGAGCAAAAGAATTGTTGGAATCAAGAAAAGTGAAGGCGAGTGATATCTATCTCGACTTTGGATATGAGAATTTGAGCAATTTTAGTGCGGCTTTGAAGAATACATTTGGAATGAGCCCACGTCAACTCAAGGCTTCAGGTTCAGAAGTGCTCAATTGATTTTATTTGGCTCTCTAATCATACAAAAGGTTTTCATTCCGCTTACAACTACAGTGGCATAGGTTTTAAAGCCCATGCGCTCGTAAACTCTGTTGTTTTGGGTCATAGTTGTTTCCGCGAGCACTGGCAGTTGTAAGCGGTCTGATGCCTTGAATAGTATATTCTTCAACTCAATAGCCGCCGTAAAATCTCTTCCCTCTGGCGCGGCTCCCAGATACCAACAGTGTAAATGTGGCCCTATTTTTTTCTGCTGTTTTCTTATCAAAAAACTTCTCCACAACACTTTCGGCAATCGCCAGAATCCTATAGCACGTAGAAGTAATTTTATTTCTAAACTCAATTCCTGAAAAAATGGAAGGTGGCTATTCGAATCATAAAAGCATATAACCCCGGTTTCATTTTTCGAAATATATAGTCCATTTCTCAGGATACTATAATCTGCAAGGAACTCAGCTAATGCTCTTTTCTTTTTGCTGTATCTTCTTCCTTTTCCTATAGAAAATGTCACAGCAGGGTTGCCGTCAAAAGACGCCTCCATGAGTTTAACCGCTATTTCTCTTTGATGATTAGACATTTCGGACGAGAATCTCGTCACGAAATTAAAGCATTACTGATCTGCGAACTCGACAAAATTCTTTTCTGTCTCGTAAAGCACAATGCTCAATTTGAATTTCGGGTCAATTTTACTTCTGAGCTTTTGGTGAATCACCATTGCAATGTTTTCAGAAGATGTAGTCATGTTATCAAATTCTGAACAGTCGATGTTGAGGTTCTTATGATCAAAACGTTCAATGACTTCTTCATTGATGAGATCTCCCACTTTTTTCATGTCAATGACATACCCAGACTCAGGATCAATTTCACCGGTAATTTTTACAATCAATTTATAATTGTGGCCGTGGTAATTCGGATTGTTACACGCTCCGTAGTAAGTTCTATTTTTTTCATCACTCCAATTTTTATTGTGCATACGATGCGCGCTGTTGAAATTGGCTTGACGATGTACTGTTGCGATCATATTGATTTAAACTTGTTATGTCTCAAACATTACAACTGGGGAT
Organism: uncultured Comamonadaceae bacterium; assembly: GCA_964428835.1. Lineage (GTDB taxonomy): Bacteria > Bacteroidota > Bacteroidia > Flavobacteriales_D > Sanyastnellaceae > JAIXWP01. The sequence continues at coordinate 18,148 of CAYRZQ010000046.1, forward strand.
TAGTTCGATAGATTTTCGATAAAAAATATTTAGAATATTGAAAACAAAGAGGTTTAGAAGTTGTATTATAGTTATGAAGCAAGCAAATTTCGCAGTCATTTCGGTGTCTATCTATTTGTTGATCTACACCATTTTCGCACATTCTCCGGCGATGGCCTGGCTAACGCCTACAATGTTTGTGTTGAGCCCATTTTTGGTAATTTGGATGGTGTACACAGTGCTGAAAAAAGGTGAATACAACGGTCCAGAGCTTGCTCCCGAACAAGAGTTCGGTTATCAAGACCGCCCTGAGCTTTCGAAATCAAACTCTGGCGCCGAGCTCAATTAAATCTAAATTTTTTATTTGACCTTTTTCGATATCGAATCGCAAAAGCGTGCGCGTTTTATGAAAACCATGTTTTCCCGCTGCCCCAGGATTCATATGCAGCATTGAATGGGTATTGTCATATTTTACCAAACAAATATGAGAGTGTCCACAAATAAATAACTTCGGTGGATTGTTCTTTAAAATCGGGCGCACGGGCGTGCTGTAGTTTCCAGGCCTTCCTCCAATGTGTGTCATCCAGACATCGACATCTTCAATCACAAAACGATGATGCTCAGGATGGGCTGAGCGTACGCGATGATCATCAATATTCCCATAAACTGCTCTCAGCGGTTTGAATTTTGCCAGCTCGTCTAGCAACTCTAAACTGCCTGCGTCTCCTGCATGCCATATCTCATCACACATTGAAAAGTGGTCGTACACCTTACTATCGAGATATCCATGCGTATCGCTGATGAGTCCAATTTTCATTAATTCAAATAAATAGGATTTAAAACCAGTGTGTTTTTTGTCTCATCAGGATTTAAGTCTCGTTTGTATTGAGGGCGGAATTGTTTGTTGCAGTAACGCTCAAATTGATCACTATAATGATCACTAAACAAATGTCCACTTTGTCCGCAAGGAGTGATGTTTAATCCATTTTGAACATCAGCAAAATCTACAATAATGCGCATTTGCGAGCCAAAGTAAACTTTGTATTCACCAGCGCTATTCAATAAAAATCCACTCTGCATGATGGTTTCATTTGCACCATCTACTGGCTGAGGTCCAACGTTAAAGAATGGACGCAACATTGCTACCTCACCCAATGGATGCTTTAGTTCTAATGTGCAGGCTTTTCTCCAATTCCAAACTTTTGGATTACTGTCAAATTGCTCGGTCAGCTCTGCAATCGATTGGTCAAATGCTGCTTTGATAATATCGGCACGTATTTCTTTTTTATCCTTTGTGTTTATGTCATCCCACCATGGTGAGTTTTCTTGCATTATCAAAACACTTTGTGCTCTTTGAATCTGATGTGTGGTCAAGAACATTTGAAATGCTTCTTCTCCAATTTCGTCAGCGCATGCTTTGTGAAGATAGTGGTAAAGCATTTTATTAAAAAACGTAGGGCGATAATCCTCTTGTAGATATTGTCCATTCCAAGGCCAGAGGTCATCATAGGCAATATAGTTGGGATCACCATTAAAATTGATGACTTTGTTGAGTATAATTTTGAATTGAAGCATCAGTGCTGAGTCAGCGTCTGATTTCGTATCATTCATCACGCTTTTCATGGATTCCAAATCCCATTTCTGATTGGATGAAAGTAGCTTGGTAATTCGATCACCTCGGTATTCGGGTTTGTAATACCCAGGATACCAAACAGAATCAACGTAGGCAATATCTTCTTTTGTTTGAACAGAATAATCAAACTTTTCAGGCCAGTTGTTTGCGCTATAAATAAATCCTTGCTCAGGATTTATGCTTCTTGGATTGTATTTAAAATCAATCATTCCTTGCCAATCATCATTACCCGATGCACCATCGAGAATTGTCCATGAATTTACATGTTTCGCGCGGTGAATCAATTGAGCGCAGGCCCACCAAGCAATGTTTCCCGCCTTATCACCATAGTTGACACTCAAGCCCGGTGCGTGAATGAGAGGCAGTGCTGTTTCAAAGGCATTCATTTCTCGGGCATTGTTCATTTGATAAAATGCATGCACTGTTTTATTTTCCTTTGCTGTATAAATCCATTGCATTGAAATGGCGCGCTCGTCGGCACTTATGTTGTCGAAAACATCGTTTACAATCGGACCATGAGGTGTGGATCGAATCGTGAGCTTGACACTCTCCGCATCTTTCACTTTTATTTCCACTTCCCTCATTTCTATTCGCTCCAGCTGACCTTTGTAATAGACGCTATCGCCTTGTGTTTTTTCATAATAAAAATCCATGTCGTCGTTGAGAAGCATTGTCAAACCCCATGAGAGTTCAGCATTACGACCTACTAAAGCAAAAGGCACCGCGGCCATAAAATGACCGTATAATTCAAATTCTGGACAAGAGAGATATGCTTCATACCATGTTTGTGGCACGAGATAGCCGATATGGGTATCGTTGCAAAACATTACTTCACCGCTCTTGGTGCGTTTTCCTCCCACTACCCAAGCATTAGAACCTTGCAAAGGGCTAAAAGGAAGTGCTTCGTGTATTTCTTGAAACAATGCACTCAAAGAAACCACAGCGCTATCGATTTCTTGATTTTTTTTATCAGGGAAATTACTTGGAATAAATCCTTCAGATTGCTGATGCCATAGTCCTATGTCATTTAGGTAGGCGGAATCGTATTTTGAAGCAATTGCAGAAATGATAGGCTCTGTTTTTTGAGCTTGTGAAAAACTAAACGACATAGCGCCTGTGATAGCGTAGATATCTTGAATGGTGAAGGGTTGAGGTTCAAAGCCCATAAGCATGAATTCAGGTGAGAATTCTCCTTTGGATATATAGGCATTGATTCCGTCTAGGTAACTCTGCATATCTCGATACATCGGAGAGTCCTTTTCCTCAGAAAGAGCAGCGGCGCTTTCTTTAGCATATTGAGGCAATCCAATGGTATGAAACATCTTATCAACTTTTATCATTGGCTCACCGATGATTTCAGCCAAACGACCGCTCCCAGCTCTCCGCAACAATTCCATTTGGAAAAGGCGATCTTGGGCGTGCACGTAGCCAAAGGCCATATATAAGTCAGACTTATTATTGGCTTGGATATGAGGAATTCCAGTTTGGTCATATTTTACAACCACCGTTTCTTTTAAACCGGCTAAATCGAATTGGCCATTATATTCTGGTGCGGTAGAATTGCCTTTATAAAAGACGAAAATGACTACGGCGACGATTAAAAATAAAATCGCCAAAATGATGCGTTTAATCCATTTCATGGCGTGAAAATTACGAAATTTAGCCAACGTTAGGATATCTATGTTCTCCTATATTTGCACCTAAACACTAAACAAATGGGACGATTAAATGATGATTTATTTACTGAAAGAAATGAATATAGAAGGCATATTCTTTTAGAAAATGAAGCTTCACATTCACCTTGGGATCAATTTGAATATTGGCTGGAGGATGCACGCAGGGATGGCATCAAAGACTATAATGCGATGAGCATCACTACAATCAACGAAAGCGGCTTCCCCAATACACGCATCGTATTGTTGCGAAGTTTTGATACGAATGGTCTTGTATTCTTTACTAATTATCTTTCGGAGAAAGGAAAGGAAATTGAAAACAACAATAAGGTTGGGGTCAATTTCTTTTGGAATACACTCGAGCGACAAATCAGAGTGCATGGTGTAGCTCAGAAAATTTCTAAAGAAGAAAGTGATGAATATTTTGCTTCGCGTCCTCGTGAGAGCCAAATAGCGGCTTGGGCTAGCATGCAATCTTCTGTTTTGCGAACGAGAGAGGAATTGGAGAAAAGTGTGATTGATTATACAAGTAAGTTTGATGGCGGCGTTGTACCTCGTCCTGAGCATTGGGGAGGATATCGCATCGTCCCACATTATTTCGAGTTTTGGCAAGGCAGACCAAGTCGCCTGCACGATCGTTTGATTTATAAAGTAGATGCCAGTTTTGACTGGTTTATCAATCGTCTAGCACCTTAAGTTATGACCAGGGAGTTTAAAGTCGGTGATAGAGTTCGTTTTTTAAATGACGAAGGTGAAGGATTCATTATTTCTTTTCCATCTTCTGATATTGCTTTGGTAGAAGATAGCAGCGGCTTTGCTTATGAGCACCAATTGCGCGAGTTAGTTCACGTAGTTCCGCTCGATAAAGAACTGAAAAAGTATGAAGAGGTAAATCCTGACCTTGCCAGTCTGCTCGAGCGTAATATAGACGCTGAGATGGTCAAGAAAGCCAATGCTGATTTCAAGGCGATTTACAAAGGCAAACAAGGCACTGAGATTAAGGGTAAAGGTGATTGGATGGAGGTGGATCTTCATGCTCATGAGTTGCTAGAGTCGCAGCGGGGAATGACCAATGGAGATATTGTCGTTTATCAGTTAGAACACTTCGAACGCATGCTTCGCAACGCCGAAGAGAAAAAGATGAAGCGCGTCGTGTTTATACACGGTGTAGGGCAGGGCGTGCTGCGTCAAGAGATCAGAAGAATACTAAATGAATATTATCCTCATTGTGAATTTATGGATGCGCCTTATCATATTTATGGTTATGGTGCCACAGAGGTACGCATTCATCCTAATCGTAAGGTGAGGTAAAGACTTTACCTCCTTCTTCTTTGCGGGGCACGAGGATCTACAAACGGGCGATCATCGGACTTTGCAAATTCACTGATATCAATGTTTTCATACAAGACCCATTTGTTCTTTTCGAATTGATACAGGTCATAAGATCCATCGGGTCCGTAGTCGGCAAATACTCCTGTCATCATTGAACTCTTAGGCGCTAGGTGATCTACTACAATGCACTTCTTTTTAGGGTAGTATTTCACTGACATACTTACTTCATTGCTGTATTCAAATATCAGACGCTTCTGATTGCCCATTGCTGCGGGAAAAATTGCAGCACCTAGACGAACCTTACTTCCTGAGAACTCTATCACATCTACAATTTTACAAGTAGTCATATCGTCTTTGCCATCCCAACCGAGAACGATGTAGGTGTCGTTTTTCTTGGGGTCAATGGAGAAAATCTCGTAGTACAGCGCACCAAGCCATTTGTCTGCGTTGAGAATTTTATTTTCAATTTTATCTACTTCTTTTTGATAGTCCTTCAGCTCAAACCACTCCACGGTTTCTTTCTTAGGATGTTTGCGAAGCAACAAACAATAATATTTGAACGATCCGTCTTGATAAGGTTGATTCCAGTTGAATATGCGCACAAGACCATCTTCTGATTGTATTCTGGAGAATTTTAATTTGCTAAATGGATATTCGAAAACATTTTCTTCATCAAAACTTTCTATCAAAAGGTTGCGGATTTTTAGGCTTAATGAATCACTTAGAGCATCATCCTTACTCTTCGCCAGTTCATTGTAGTAAACCGCAATGGAGTCTTCCAAAAGCGCTAATGGACGCCCACTGGCACTTATTGTAAAAATTACAAAAACAAACAATGCTATTCTCTTCATATCAACAGTTTGAACATGGTTTCATATATCCTTTTCCCGATTTCGTTCTTGGAAAAATCCAAACAATTTCGATGCCTGATTCAAATAACCATAAGTTTTTTTGTTCGCTTGTCATTGCAATGGCATTACCACCCTGTACGGCGGATACCAAGTCATCAAGCTCGACCCTTGGTGTAAATCGCGCTCCAAACTTTGGAGTGATGATGAATTTTTTTGCAATCATAGCAGCTCTATACCCTGTCCCTATACCGATGCTCCAACTGAAGTTTGCGGGAATATATTCTTCATCGCCGTCTCTATAAAACGCTTCATCTGCTTGCTCCACATAAGGCCTCCACATTTGTAAAGAAGGACTGACGTACATAAACCATCGCGTGCCAATCGGTCCAGCACTTACATTCTTGAAAAGCGCTCTTGGATTAAAATTAACATCACACTGAATGGAATATTGCCTTAGCCTTACGAATAACTCTTCTTTATTATTGATAGCGGAGGAGCTGAATTGACGAAAACTGATTTGAGGATGGATGTAAAGACTTTTGATGGCTTTCCACCTATAGACCCAACCTGCACGCACTTCATAGCTATGTGTGAGGGGCGATAGTTCATCCTTTTGCCATGGTCTAGAAAAATTGTAAAAGTGCATAACCCTATCCCAATCTTCTGCACGGAGATAATTATGACCAAGATGAAGGGACAATTGCCCATTCAAAATTTGGGAGCACATCATCAGGCATGTCACGATGATAAGCCTCATGGTGTTTGGAGAATTTTTTCTACTGCGTGGAGGGCTGATTCGAGCGCCCCGTGGACAGTGCCGTGATGGCCATTACGGCCGCAAGCCTCTCCTGCAAAGAAGATTTTGTTGTTCACAGGTTCTGCCAATAGCGCGCGAGCATCATTGGAGGTACCTGGAATGGGGAAGGAGTACGTACCTCTTATGTATTGTTCAGCTCCCCAATTCATTAAATGATGATCAACGAATGTATTGGAGGCAATGTTATTACCAAAACAAGTATCCAAAGATTCAAGCACTGACGACACGAGCGTGGCCATATCTGCCAATAAATTTTCTGCATAGATGCCATGTACAAAAGCGGTAAGCACATTATTGGCTGCGCTGCGGCCACCATCACCTGTAGCCCAAAACTCGGGCACTGGTCCGGGGATATAGATGCTACCTGTATTTGCCGGCCAAAAAGGTTGTTGAAATTTTAGAATAAGCTTGAATCCCGCACCCATACCGATATTGGAAATAGCTTGCAGATGCAGTGAAGGTAAAGTTGGAATGAACTCTATTAATTGATCAAACAATACTTTCACACTTGAAGTTACGATAACACGATCTTTGGAGTAGGTGTTATCTTCATTATCGGTAAGAATGACTTTACCAGATTGATAGTCTATTTTAGTAATGGGTTTGTTGAGGCGAACGCTTGGAATTGCCGAGGCAAAAACTTGTGTAAGCACGCTATGCATATCGCGATTGCGCATCATGATGTTTTCTTCGCCAGCTCGCCATTCGAGTTCTGCTTGAGCTAGACCAGTCATGCCGATGCGAGATATATCAGTTCCATTTTCATTTCCAACCCAGGCATTAAAAAATGGAATCAAACTTTCCGGAAGTTGCTGTACATTGGCGTATGCGAGAGCGGAAATATCACTGCCTTCGTATTCTGCGATTGCATCGATAAGATCGGAAATTTGAGCGTATTCAGGAGAGTTTTCAAACTCACTACCAGTATATTTTACTCCATTAAAAAAGTAAATATCTTCAAGCTCTGCTGAGATGAATTCAGGTGCGGCCTCGCGAATAGCATCGTACCAAATCATTGAGTATCAATTTCAAAGCCATGTAACCGCCGTTTGAGCAACCACCTACAT
>CAYRZQ010000047.1:0-24645 GCA_964428835.1 uncultured Comamonadaceae bacterium
GGCTTCGCGGTGAGTATGGATAATGATATCCAATACTTATGTCCTCAACTTATAAAAGTCAGCGGCTTTGAGAACTATAAACAAGGACGAAAGCTTCAAGACCTATTTCCTGTTTTGGCCGACCAAAGCATAAGTACCCTTAGAAGAAAAAAAGGACATTCCTACCCTACCAATCTCATTACCAATAAAGGTGCAACCCAAGTTCTTGATACTTACGTGCAAGTTTTTCAAGAAAAAAATCACTTGATTCATCTTATTGCCGCATGTGAAACTCAAGGAGGTAGGAAAGTTGAGAACGATTTGATTCGATATTTGGTCGGCTTCAAACAGATTGCTGACAACGTACCAGGAGTGCTTTTTCAAATAGGAATTCGCAGCACGGGCAGAGTTGAGTTTTCTTATTTCTCAGAAGGTGCAAAAGATATATTGGAAATTCAGCCTTCTATTTTGCGCAATCAGCCTGAAATAATCTTAAAATTTCTCACCACTGAAGATATTAAGAAGCTCAAGGAATCATTCTTCGATTGTGCTGCGAATGACAAAGTTTGGGAAGATGAAGTCGTTTTGAAGATTTCCGATAACTGCGAACGTTGGATTCGTATTCGAGGCACCATCCAATTTTCACAAGGTGTGTTCGAGATAAGCGGCATCATTCATAATATTACGGATGAGAAAAAGGATTTAGAGAGACAGTATTTAATAAAAAATACCCTGCTTAAAATCCACAGTCACGATGCAATCCAAAGAGGATTGATCGACGAGAGTTATGAGATGCTTAGTAAATCTCTCACCGATTGTTTGAGCGCCGACCGCGTTTCATTTTGGTATTTCGATGAAAAACTCAATACACTTCACTGCGATTACTGCTTTGTAAGCGTTGAGGATCTTGATAGCTTTAAAGGGAATACATGGAATAAAAAAGAATTTTATAGTTTCTTTAAAACGGTTCAATCGGAACATGTCATCACTGCATCCGATGCACGAAATCATCCGGGACTTGGATATTTTTCAGATCATATTATTCAAAACTATAATATCGGATCTTTTGTCGCAACCCTTATCATTCATAATGGTGCTGTTACCGGCGTTCTATTAGTGGAGCTAAGAGGTAATACGAGAAGATGGGAGTCCTACGAAGTTCAGTTTATCAAAAATATTAGTGATGTCCTATCCTATTGCCGCTCTATCAATGAGAAATCTATTTTTGAAAAGGAGTTGATTTATCTCAATACACACTTGAGTCAATTGGTTCAGAGCCGCACTGAAGAACTCTATCGGAAGCAAGAACTTTTGGAGTCAAAAAATGCAGAAGTGGTTAGCAGTTTACGTTATGCAAAGCATATTCAGTCAGCGATTCTTCCGCACAGAGATTATTTCGACCGTTTATTTCCTCAGTCTTTCGTTATGTATCAACCGAAAGATATTGTTGCCGGAGATTTTTACTGGGCAGAATCATCGTTGGTTCAGTCAAAATTCGGCGAAAAAGAAATTTCAATGGTTGCCGCTTGCGACTGCACAGGTCATGGGGTGCCTGGAGCAATGATGAGTATGTTGGCGAGTTCTGCTCTCTCACGGGCGGTGCACCAGTACGCTCTATCTGAGCCAAGTGATATCCTGTATCGTGTAAATCAAATTCTCAAGGAGAATATGACCAAGAGTAAGAATGAGATTTTCGATGGAATGGACGCAGCACTGTGTGTATTGGAGTACACCAACTTCACAAAAACAGAGGCATTACTTCGATTCAGCGGCGCCAACTCTCCTATTTGGATTTTCAAGCAAAATGAAAGCATGGGCTATGACTTTATTAGGGTGAAAGGAGATAAACAGTCAATAGGTCTTGGTCAGTCAGAATTTACATTTACATCACATGAAATTCCACTGAAACGTGGAGACATGGTCTATATGTTTAGTGACGGTTTTGCCGATCAGTTTGGAGGTGAAATGGGTAAAAAAATGAAGTATAAAAAAATGAGAGACATGCTTCTGGAAGTTATGAATTTGCCTATGACCATTCAAAAAAGATGTATTGAAGCCAGCTTTAAGAATTGGAGGGGGGCTAATGACCAAATCGATGATGTTTTGTTAATTGGTTTTAAGGTTTGATTTGGTAGTGTACAAAATACACTTATGTTTGTGGTATATCAAACAAAACCATGAGAACGATTTTTTCTATCCTATTAGGTTCGGTTTTGGCTGTGAGTTGCCAAACTGGAGCGCCCGACAGCACTGCAAAAGCCTCAATAACTGGCAGTGCTGAGTCTAAAGTTTTAATCCATCCTGAATGGAGTAAAAATGCCAATATCTACGAGGTAAATGTTCGTCAACACACCCCAGAGGGAACTTTTGCAGCTTTAACCGCAGACCTGAATCGCTTGGATAGCATGGGAGTTGATATCCTTTGGCTCATGCCCATTCATCCAATTGGAAAAGAGAATAGAAAAGGAAGTTTGGGTAGCTATTACAGCGTGAAGGATTATAAAGCGGTGAATCCAGAGTATGGTACTTTGGATGACTTTAAGACATTCGTAAATGCTGCTCACTCAAAGGGTATGAAAGTCATTCTTGACTGGGTGGCCAACCATACAGCATTCGATGCGATTTGGGTTTCTGAACACAAAGATTGGTACACCTTGGATAGCACAGGACGTCCGGTGCCGCCCGTGGCCGATTGGAGCGATGTTGCAGATCTCAATTATGACAATAAAGAAATGCGCGCCGCGATGATCGATGCCATGAAATATTGGATTAAGGAATGCGACATCGATGGCTACCGCTGCGATGTAGCGATGATGGTACCAACAGACTTCTGGAACGATGCGCGAGCTTCATTAGACAGTATTAAGCCTGTTTTTATGCTTGCCGAAGCAGAGATGAAGGAACACCACCTCAAGGCCTTTGATATGAGCTACACATGGGAGTTTCTTCATATCATGAACGATATCGCTGCTGGTAAGAAAAACTTAGCTGCAATCGACACTTACCTTGCGCAGCAAGACACAGCTTTTCCTAAGAATGCATACCGTATGTATTTCACCACCAACCATGATGAAAACACATGGAATGGTACAGGAAATGAGCGCTACGGAAAAGCACGTCAAGTGTATGATGTGCTCGCTCTTACAATTGCCGGCATGCCTCTCATCTATTCTGGTCAAGAAGGTGGTGAGCAATATCCCGATGGCAAAGCCCATAGATACCGCTTCTTCGACAAGGATACCATCCGTTGGAATGGTTATAAATTCCAAGACTTTTATACAAGAATTTTAAACGCACATAAAAAGAATCCAGCCCTTTGGAATGGTGAGCATGGAGGAAAAGCCAAGCGCATAAAGACCTCTAATGATGATATCATCTATGCCTTTAATAGAAAAGTTGACAATAATGAAGTGATTGTATTGCTCAACTTTAGCGATAAACCTCAGAAAATTGATTTTATCGACGCTTTACCCGAGGGTAATTTCATGTCCATATTTAATAATGAAACTTTGAGCATTTATTCCAAAGGAAATGTGAAGCTTCAAGGTTACGGTTATCAAGTATTCGTGAAATAACACACTTTAGATGAACCACATTATTTCAGATAACTCTATTCATGCTATGATGAGTTATCTCGAAACCAAAATACAATCAATTTATGATGCTAGAGAGAGCCGAAACATTGCGTTTCGGCTCTTTGAGCATTATTTATCCCTGCCTAAGGCAGAGGTCATTTTAAGAAAATCTGAAAGAATTTCGGAGTCTCAAATGCTTCAATTGCATTTCGCTTTAAAGCGTTTGCTCCAACACGAACCACTTCAGTATATTCTAGGTTACGAATACTTTAGGTCTTTAAAATTTAAAGTAGATTCGAATGTGCTCATTCCTCGCCCAGAAACAGAAGAGCTCGTGCAATGCATACTGGATGATTTTCCGAATAGTGTCCCTACTAATCTACTCGATATTGGTACTGGAAGTGGCTGTATTCCTATTAGCATTAAAAAAGAGCGTCCCTCATGGAATGTGAGCGCTATCGATATTTCTGAGGGTGCACTGGCCATAGCTGAATTTAACTCTGCTGAAAATCATTGTGAGGTTACCTTTATCAAACAAGACGTTCTCAACAACGATTACCAGTTGCCTGAATTAGATGTTATCGTGAGCAATCCACCATATATTCCATTCATTGATAAAGAGAGAATGCGGAAAAATGTACTGGATTACGAGCCACATATAGCACTTTTCGTTGATGACAGCGAGCCCCTACTTTTCTATAAAAGAATTATTTCCAAAGCCCAAAAGCTCGCCTCCCAGCCAAGGATATATTTTGAAATTCACGAGGATTTGACTCCTCAACTAACTGAATTGCTTAAGGCTTCTGGCATTCGCAATTATTCTTTTATAAAAGATTTACAAGAAAAAAATAGAATTCTCAGAATTAAACTATAACACATGAAGTACTTAACCGCCTTACTGCCCGCACTGGCATTCATGTTATTTGCATGCAATACACCACAGCCTGATCAAGCTGAAAGCAAAGACTATATTGGAAAGCTTGCAAGTCCTGTAAAACTTGGACCAGATACCACTTATGTGAGATTGTTAGATTATTTTGAAATTGGGGATTCCATCAAAAGTGCTACTTTGAATTCGGTCAATCTCAAGATTCGCAAAGACGGCTTTGCTATCGTTCCTCCTGGCGTTCTTCAAACACCTATTGGCAATCTAAAGGTGAATTACCGCGGCAGTGATCATGACATAGTTGTCTTTAACACAGAAAAAATCAAATACACTTTCACATATAAACCAACGGCTTCTTATAAGGAAGTATCCATGGCAGGAAGTATGAATGGTTGGAATAGCAAGGCAACCCCGCTGCAACTTGTAGATGGCACCTGGACCACTACCCTGTTTCTAAATCCTGCTGTTTATGAATACAGACTTTGGAAAGATGGTAAGGAGTCGATGGATGAGACAAATACAAATCAAAAAAGCAATGGCATGGGTGCATTCAACAATACATTCGTTGTTGGAAATCCCGACGCCATCGCTGCGCGTTTGTATTTTGAAGACTCTAAAGATGGTTCAATCACTATTGGGGCTGTAGGAGACGTCTCAGAAGCCATGGCCTACCTGGGCAATAAAAAGATTGCGACAGAGATTAAAGATGGAAAAGTGTATATTCAGATTCCAGGCAGAACTACGGACCGAGCATTCATTCGGGTATACGGAACTACCGGTAATCTAAGAACAAATGATGTGCTCATTCCTTTGAGCAATGGTAAAGTCGTAGAGTCAACATCTGAACTTAATCGAAAGGATCTACATACGAACATTATGTATTTCATGATGGTAGATCGTTTCTTTGATGGAAATAGCTCAAATAACAGACCTACCATTGATCCCGCTATTCTTCCTAAAGCCAACAATCTTGGAGGCGACATCAAAGGAATTACAGAAAAGATCAAGTCAGGTTATTTCAAGGAAATGGGCATGAACACCATTTGGATTTCGCCTATAAGTCGCAATGCTGAAGGTGCTTGGGGGCTTTGGAATAAAGGAGCGACTTCCAAATTCTCAGCTTATCATGGATATTGGCCAACGGCCCTAACAAAAATTGACGATCGTTTCGGGACAGAAGAGGAGTTCAAAGAATTGCTGGACGTGGCGCATCAAAACAATATGAATGTCGTGCTCGACTATGTAGCTCACCACGTTCATACAGATCACCCATTGTATAAGCAACATCCAGAATGGACCACTCCACTCTATCTACCAGATGGCAGAATGAATACAGAACTTTGGGATGAACAAAGACTTACTACTTGGTTTGATACATTCCTACCCACATGGGATTTTTCGAAACCTGAAGTGGTGGAAGCTTTAACAGATACCGCTTTGTTTTGGGTGGATAACTACGAGCTTGACGGATTCAGACACGATGCCACCAAGCACATTCCAGAAGCTTTTTGGCAGTCGCTCACCTCAAAAATTAAGAAACGCGAAAACAAGTCTCTTTTCCAAATTGGTGAAACTTATGGAAATCCGGAGTTGATAAGCTCTTATATCACTTCTGGCCAATTGGATGCACAATTTGATTTTAATCTTTATGATGCAATGGTGGACGCTTTCGCAAAGGATGAGACAGGCTTCGAGAATTTACAAAGAACCCTGAATCAGAGTTTATATGTATATGGCAGCCACCATTTGATGGGAAATATTACCGGTAATCAAGATAGAGCGCGTTTTATATCATACGCTGATGGCAGTGTTCAATTTAGCGATGATCCAAAGCTGGTAGGTTGGACGAAGAATATTCAAAACAATGGAAAGGAAGGTTTCAAAAAGTTGGCGATGCTCAACGCATTCTTGATGACAACACCTGGAATTCCTTGTGTTTATTATGGAGATGAAATTGGTCTACCAGGAGCAAATGACCCCGACAATCGCAGGATGATGGTGTTTGAAAATCTGAACGAGGATCAATCAAATCTCAAGCAAACAGTAAAGTCCTTGGCAAAGCTTCGACAAGAAAATATAGCACTTATTTATGGTGATATCATCCCATTAACAGCGAATCAAAACTCCTTCGCTTTCTTAAGAAAGTATAAAAACAGCTTGGTTCTGGTTGTATTTATGAAGCCAACTTCGCCCATTGAAACTTTAGAGTTGACGATTCCTAAATCTATAAAAATAAACGATTTAAAGTCTGTGATTGGAAATAATACTTTAAGTGAAAAAGATGGCAAAGTGGTAATCAATTTGAAGGATTCTGATCTGGTTAAAAATGGGTTTGCATTATTCGCTAATTAGGATTCAACCTCTTTACCTTTGACCGCAAATAAATAAAATATGCCAAAAGGAGTCTATCAAGTACCACTTCCCGTTAATGAGCCGGTGAAGTCTTATGCGCCCGGCAGCGTTGAGAAAACACAATTGCTTGCAGCGTATCACGAACTCTACAATCAAGCCCCGATTGATGTACCCATGTACATTAATGGCAAAGAAGTAAGAACAGAAAACAAAAAAAGGCTGAGCGCACCGCACGAACATCAGAAGACCATTGGGTACTATAATGTTGGTGAAAAGAAACATGTGGAGGATGCAATCAATGCTGCACTTGAGGCAAGGGAGCGTTGGGCAAGCCTGCCATGGGAACAAAGAGCTGCGATTTTTCTTAAGGCAGCTGACCTATTGGCTGGACCATTCAGAGCACGCATGAACGCAGCCACTATGTTGGCTCAAAGCAAAAATGCTTTTCAAGCAGAAATTGACGCTGCTTGTGAGTTGATCGACTTTTTACGATTCAATGTTGCATACATGCAACAGATTTATAAAGATCAGCCTGGCTCATTGCCTGGTATGTGGAATCGATTGGAGTATCGCCCATTAGAAGGTTTTGTATTTGCTCTTTCTCCTTTCAATTTCACAAGTATCGCAGGAAACCTATCCATCGCTCCCGCATTGATGGGAAATGTGGTAGTTTGGAAGCCAGCGGAGACACAAATTTACAGCGCCCAAATCTTGATTGAAATATACAAAGCAGCTGGTGTTCCTGATGGAGTCATCAATATGATTACTGTAAGTGGTCAAGTGGCTGGCGACGTAATCTTCAAACATCCAGATTTTGCAGGAATTCACTTCACAGGTTCTACAGGAGTTTTCAAACAGCTTTGGAAAGAAATTGGTACCAATATCGACTTATATAAGACTTATCCACGCATAGTTGGCGAAACTGGAGGAAAGGACTTTGTGGTAGCCCACGCATCCGCACATCCTGATGAAGTGGCTACTGCTTTGACCAGAGGTGCTTTTGAGTTTCAAGGACAAAAGTGCAGTGCAGCAAGTCGCGCATACGTTCCTCAATCCATCTGGCCTGCTGTTAAAGAGCGCATCATAGCTGATCTTAAGAGTTTCAAAATGGGATCACCTGATGATTTTAGCAACTTTATCAATGCGGTCATCGATGAAAAGGCATTCAATAAGATTGCTGGATATATTGATTTTATAAAAGAACAAAAAGACGCTGAAATCATCGCTGGTGGTGGATATGATAAATCTGTTGGCTATTTCATTGAACCTACCGTGGTGGTGACATCTAATCCAAAATTCCGCACCATGTGTGAGGAGATTTTTGGTCCAGTGCTTACCATTTATGTGTATGCTGATGACTTGTGGGCAGATACACTTCACTTAGTAAATAATACCAGTGAATACGCGTTGACAGGTGCAGTGCTTGCCACAGACAGATACGCAATTGATCAAGCCACAAAGGTTTTGGAAAATGCCGCAGGTAATTTCTATATCAACGACAAACCCACGGGTGCAGTTGTAGGCCAACAGCCTTTTGGTGGAGCGCGAGGCAGCGGTACTAACGACAAGGCAGGAAGTTATCTCAACTTGTTGCGCTGGGTTTCCGCGCGAACCATTAAAGAGACATTCGTTCCTCCACGTGATTACAGATATCCGTTTTTAGGAAACTAATAGAGATAAAAAAGCCTGGCGTCGCCAGGCTTTTTCTTTATTTCTAATTTAAACTCGGATCCTCTGGCATATTAGCGATCACCTCTCCTTTTCTACCAAACTTCTTCATGATATGTCTCCAAAGATCTTCTACATCCGTATCCATCACTAAATCTTTGTCAATGTCAGTAACGAACCAACTCTGACTCTTAATTTCCGATTGCAACTGATCAGGAGACCAACCGCTGTATCCAACAAAAAAACGGACTTGTTCTGGTGCGATTTTGCCCGCATATAGGAGTTTTCTCAATTTTTCAAAATCACCGCCCATAAAAACCCCTGGAAGTATTTCAACGCTTTCTTCAATCTCCTCACCTAATGTGTGGATGTAGTAGAGATTCGAGTTTCGAACGGGTCCACCAATGCTAATCTTTCCATCAAACTTAGGCATATCCTCAATGATCTGATCCAATTCAACTTCAATGAAGTTGTTCAGCACAAAACCGAACGAACCTTCGTTATTGTGTTCACACAGAAGTATAACGGTCCTTTTAAAATAAGGATCATTAAGAAAAGGTTCTGATAATAATACCTGACCTTTCTTAGGCTCAACATTCGTATTTGGGGAAAAATCAATCTTCACGTGCTAAAATTAAATAAAACCTATTTACACTTGTCCTATGAATAGACGATTAAATTGGAATTTGATTGCGTTGTGTTTAATATCCTTTATTAACAACGGAATCTCGCAACATGTTCCCTTTAGCGGCAACACGACGCCTACTTGGGGCGAATGTATTGAAACTTTCGAGGGGCTTGCTAATCAATCAGAGTTCTGTGCCCTTACAGTAGCAGGACGTACAGATATTGGGAAGCCCTTGCATTTATTCATTATTAATAAAGATAAAACTTTTTTCCCTGAGCTATTCAACCCAAAGAAGACAGTAATACTCATCAACAATGCGATTCATCCCGGGGAGCCCGATGGCGTGGACGCCTCAATTGTATTCTCAAAAGAAATACTTGATCCTAAAAATCAGCTGCACCGTTTGCTCGATAGTGTAATCATATGCATTATCCCTATTTATAATGTTGATGGAGCTATGATTCGAAATGGGTATAGTCGCACCAATCAGAATGGCCCAGAGCAATATGGATTTAGAGGGAATTCAAAAAATCTGGATTTGAATCGGGATTTTATCAAATGTGATAGTCAAAATGCTGCCTCATTCAATAAAATTTTTCAAAGAGTGAAGCCAACTCTCTTTATTGATACCCACGTAAGCAATGGTGCCGATTACAGCTATGTGATGACATTGATCAGTCCACAGCTCAATAAGCTAGGCTCTCCGCAGGCTGCATTTGTGAAACAAGACTTAGAACCTTATCTTTTTTCTGAGATGAAAAATAGAGGCTTCGAAATGTCTCCTTATGTCAATCACATGGGGGCAACTCCAGAATCTGGTTTGGCTGATTTTCTTGAAACGGCGCGCTATTCAACAGGGTATGCCGCGCTATTTCAAACAATAGGTTTTACAACGGAAACACACATGTTGAAGCCTTATGCTCAGCGAGTCGAATCCACTTATCAATTCTTTGTTTCCCTCAGTGAATATGCTTACCAAAACAATCAAAAGATTCTAATGCAAAAGCAGAAAGCTGTTCAAGAATGGAAAAACAAAGATTTATATGAACTCAATTTTAAACTGGATACTAACACAAAGGAAATGTTCAATTTTAAAGGGTATGAAGCAGTAATAGAACCTGCTCTAATTGGAACAGGCGAACGTTTGCGTTATGATCGCGACCACCCTTATGAAAAGAATATTGCAAGATTCAGAAATTACATCCCACAGTCTAAGATTGTTATTCCAAATCAATATATAGTGCCTCAAGCATGGACAGAGGTGATTGAGAGGCTTAAATGGAATGGCGTGCTGATGCAGCGCATCCCGCGTGACACTGTTATGTCGGTGAATGGCTACTATGTTGGAGACGTAAAAACAAGTACATCGTGCTATGAAGGACACTTTGCGCATCAGTCATGCAGTGTGCGAAAGGAACAGATGAATATACTTTTTTTTGAAGGTGATTATATTATCCCTGTTCGTCAGGATAATATCCGCTACATCGTTGAAACCTTAGAACCGCTTTCTAAGGAGAGCTTTTTCCACTGGAATTTCTTTGATGGTGTATTGCAACAAAAGGAGTGGTTTAGTGACTATGTGTTTGAAGAAAAAGCCAAAGAGCTTTTGGAGAAAAATCCTCAATTGAAAAAAGAATTTGAAGAAGCGCTACAAAAAGATGAGTCCCTAAATGAGCACTGGTCACAGCTATATTGGATTTATAAGCATTCTCCGCATTATGAGTCCAGCGCCTTCCGATACCCCATTTACTTCCGCTAAAAAATTAAATTCACCCCTTCTCCTACTCCTACTCCTACTCCTACTCCTACTCCTACTTCTACCTTCACTTGTCCAATACCATTTCAAGAATGACCATTCGGGTTTCTTCAACTTTGAAATAGATCTTGACATGAAGTGCTGTAGCCAGACGAAAGTTTCCTTGAAGACCATCAAAGATGACTGCTTTACTGCCTTGTTCGGGATGATGGCGTATGGATCTTAGTTTATGAAAGATTTTAGCCCGCAATTTTTCTGCCGCTATCAATGATGTTTCTTGAGTATGGGCTATAATTTCTTTAAAGCTTTTTACTGCCGTTTTGGTGAAATATAAATCCGATGAATTCATAATACGAATATAGCAGAATTACCAAGAAGGACAAGGAACAGGCTCAAAGGAATTCGTTCTTTTCTTTGGAGCCTTCTTTTGCTTTGCAGGTCTGCATTTCCAATGTTCGAACATGGTTATTTTCAAAGCAAAATAGAAATCAGCGCCATAGATATCGCGCTTAAATAGTAATGAGAGTAAATCATCGCTACCGATGATGATTGAATTCAGACGAAGGGAAGCCCCCACCAAAGGAGTGGTGAACTCATACATGGTAACGGGTAAAGCAAACTCAAAGCGTTTTGTTTCGAAACGAGGCACTACTGCCAATAAGCTGCTGCGTTGCACACCGAGGCGCGATTGCCATGGAAGGCCAACGTTGATCATACCAAAAGTATAGAATCCTTTTCCCCAATTATAGTCGATTTGGGCACTGAAAGTAGCGGGCAACATCATTGTGAATGGAACTGCATCCGAATTGTTTTCTGCGGCTCCCAAACCTTCTGTAAACAAACTGTCAATTTGTTGAAGGTCTTCAATCTGAGTGTTTGAAAAATCATTCCACTGACTTTGTTCGCTCTCATTGAATACGTTTCGATACGTGGGACGATTAAAACGAATTCGGCCAATATCAAGGAGTGAGAAGCCGAACTTCATTCTATAATCACCATCAGTACAAGGGTCAAAAGGAGTATAACCCTCTGAAGACTTGAACCTTCTTTTAAAAGTGATTCCGAGGTCCATTCCAAATCCTCGGCCATTTCGTGGATCGAAACCACTCGACATTACATCATTAAACCCATATTCTCCTCTAAAGTCAAAAGTCTCTATTCTATTGCTGTCTGCAACGATATATCTCCAATTATCTATCCTCGCGCCCACACCACTAACTCCCCAAAGCCTTTTAATTGTGACTGCTCCTTGAGTGATCATATCTCCTCTTCTGCTGATTATGGTGCCGTAGGTGAAACCCGTTTCAGCCCAGGCCAGAGCATGTGTACGTAGATTTTTTGATTCATGCACTTGCCCCATTTGCGGCAAATACTGAAATCCATTGATGATATAATTCCCTAAAACATTATCGATGCCTCTTGCATCGGCAATAGTCCTGAAACTCGTTGTCAATCCAAAAGCATGTTTCTTAACATTAAAAGTCACTGAGGGCCCATGAACCATCACGTCTGCGTATGCCCTGTATGTATTTCTACTCAAGTTGATGCCAGGTCCATCCAAGGCTTCAAGGTCACTTCGAGAAAGGCTTCCACCCGGCAAATATGCCAGATTGTTTCTAGCAAAAACAGAGAAGCCTACGAGATTAATATCTATAAATGCCCTACTGTCTACGATAGACGACGGATTGATAAATATAGTATTTGCTGGAGAACGCGTGCTGCCCATCACTCCTGCCATATCCTGACCGAAGATTTCTTGCGATAGCAAGACAATAGTTAGCAACAAAGAAAAGCGTTTCAACAAGGGCGGTTTGTCATTGAAACGAATTATTCTGCTAAATGTTTCTGAAAATCAAGGCTTCAA
Organism: uncultured Comamonadaceae bacterium; assembly: GCA_964428835.1. Lineage (GTDB taxonomy): Bacteria > Bacteroidota > Bacteroidia > Flavobacteriales_D > Sanyastnellaceae > JAIXWP01. The sequence continues at coordinate 12,709 of CAYRZQ010000047.1, forward strand.
CTTGGCTTTTTTACAGAAGTCACATTTACATCAAAATAAATCGGTGTTCTTGGAGGTATAATTCCTGTTCGGCTTCCTTCTTCTCCAAACGCCAGTGCCGAGGGCATATAAATGAGAGCACGCTCACCATCTTTCATGAGTGAGATTCCATATTGCAACCCAGGAATGAGCTGACCAGGCTTACCAAAAGGAATGCTCATTGTGGTTAATGAGTCTTTTCTTACTCCATTAAGCCAATAAGTATTGTACTCTATGCTAATATCACGCCCTGCCTTTACACTATCACCTTCGGTTTTCCTAATCCAAGCCATCGAGATCTGACCAAAATCCTCCCATTCCTGATCGAGCGTACTTTGACATAACTTTATTGCATCCAACTCGGGTATCATTGCCTCTTGAGCCTGATGCATATAGTACCCGCAAATATTATCATCGTCAGAAAAACGCTTTTCAAGTTTTACTTCAACCGAAGAAAACCGCTCTGCGCCGAAGCTTTTGAGAGTATCGAACAATTGTGAAATCTCCAAGGAAGGTAAAATGAAGCGAGATATTTCCCCTTCCTTCATTTCATTTATTTGCTTCAAAATAACTTCACTTGCAAAATAATTGTGCAGCTCTTCGGGATGTACTAAAAGGTAAGTCTGAGCTGTAAATGCGCTGTCTGGATTGAGTGAAACCAACATTCCATAATAAGAACTTATCATAGCTCCTCCTCTTTCATTACCCAAAACCAGAAGCTTCTTGAAGTGTTTACTATCAAGGTCTGTATAGCCTTCATATGTTGGTCCACAACTCGCAAGTGCGACCAGCATTAAGAAAAAACCAAAGAATCTAATTTTCATAATATCAATTCAACGCGATTAGTTCAATATCATAAACCAGTGGTGAACTCTTGGGAATTTTACTTGAATCTCCCGTTAGACCGAAGGCGAGATGGCTTGGCAAAACCACACGGGCCTTGTCACCGACTTTCATTAGCAGTACTACTTCATGAATTCCAGACTCAACGGCGTCTTGCCCAATCTTAAAAACACCCGGCTTGTCTTTTTTAGCTTCATAACAGACAGTGCCATCAAGCAATTCTACTTTGTATGTAATTGAGGCGAAATCATCAAGTTCAGCAGATTGTCCGCTTCCTTTCTCATAAATCCAATAATTCATACCTGTACCAGTTTCGGTCATCGGCCATTTTTTATTTGAAATGAAAGTCTTTATTTCTTTCATCTCATTTTCATGCTGGCTCTTGTTAAACTCAATCAAATCCTTCATCATCTGTTCTGATGAAGCTACCTCGCCAGTCTCTCGTTTGTCACGACAGCCATTACAGCTCACGAGAACAATCAACATTACTATTAAAACGTACTTCATGAATTTATTATTTCTTGTTTAACTGCCATTATCGAAGTCTTCAACCGATCGATAGTGACAGTCATATTATCGCTGGAAGATCCGCCGGCTGCATTTCTATGTCCTCCGCCATTCCATCCGTTTCGAGCAAATGTATTTACATCAAAGTTTCCTTTAGATCGAAATGAAAGCTTAATTTCATTGTTTCCTTCTCTCGCAAAAACGGCTACTTTCACTCCTTTGATGCTTAAAGCTTGATTTACCAAACCTTCCGTATCACCTGGACGGTGGTGAAAGCGTTCCAATTCTTCTTTTGTTAATGTGATGATTGCAGTGGCGGCTTCTTGCCAAACCTCGAGCTTTTCGCTCAATGAATAACCCACCAAACGCAAGCGCTCAAGAAGATTGGTGTCATATACAGCTCTGTGAATCTTCGCATGATCAAGCCCATTCGCAATCAAATCTGCAACGATTTGATGTGTTTCGGCCGTCACAGATGGAAAACGAAACGAACCACTGTCGGTCATGATTCCACAATAGATCGCCTCTGCGGCCTCCGTGTTGATGGCGTTCAGCCATTCGCAAGATCTAACAAATCGATAAATCATCTCACACGTACTGCATGCAGATGTATCGCTATAAGTGACTTTTGCAAAATCACCTGGCTGCTGATGATGATCAATTAATATGAAATTCGCTGGTGCAGATTCCAAAACCTTCGACATCTCCTCTCCTGTGCGAGAAAAGATATTATAATCTAAAACGAAAATTAAGTCCGCGTTTTGGATGAATTCCTGAGCGTTCACCTTGTTGGAATCGAAAAAAACAATTTTATCAAAAGCTGATATCCAATGCAAATAATCGGGAACACTGTCTGGAAGGACAACAGTGACATCATCCTTCATTGATTTGAGAACGTGGTAAAGCCCCAATGCACTCCCCACTGCATCGCCATCCGGCGACTTGTGGCTTGTGATCACAATGCGATTGGCTCCTAATATCAATCTTTGCGAAAGAGCTACTTGTTCTGCATTTAAGTATATTGCCATGCTTCAAAATTATGATGGTTTAGGCGCATTGGTACAATTTTGAATCGTAAACTTGCAAACGCAGTTATCACCATGAAATATTTGCTTTGGATTTTAGCATTTGTTAGCCTCTCATCTTGGGCACCTCATAAATTCTATGTTTCTAATAACATCGTAGAGTACAATGCGCGCACGCAGCTTTATGAGGTAACCTGCAAAATTTTTACCGATGATCTCGAGAGAGCGCTTGCACCCGACGGAACGTCCCTATTCTTGGGTAGTGAAAAAGAAAGGAATGACGTCAATTGGTTAATACAAGAATATATTGAGAAGAAATTTAAAGTGAAAATCAACGATAAACCAATTCAATTCAAGTATATCGGAAAAGAAGTGGATCCTGAACTAACACACCTTTACTTTGAATTTGCTTATGTTGATATGCCCAACACTGTAACGGTTGAAAATACTGTACTTTTTGAACATTTTGAGGACCAAAAAAACATTATTGATCTGCGACTTAATGGTTGGAACTATACTATGTTTTTAACCAAACAAAAGCCTTCAGAAGTTAGTTATAGATAAATGACCAAAAAAGAAAAAGCCGCTTACGTTGTTGAACAACTCGAGCGATTATATCCAGAAACTCCCATTCCATTGGATCACAAGGATCCTTTCACTTTGCTTATTGCTGTTCTCCTCAGCGCACAATGCACCGATGAAAGAGTGAATAAGGTCACGCCTGGACTTTTCAAAAAAGCAGACAACCCCTTTAAAATGGTAAAGCTCACTGTAGAGCAAATCGAAGCTATTGTTCGTCCGTGTGGTTTGTCTCCAGCAAAGAGCAAAAATATCCGCAGACTTTCTGAGATTCTAATCGAGAAATATGATGGCGAAGTTCCTCAATCTTTCGAAGAACTTGAAGAACTGCCAGGCGTTGGACATAAAACGGCATCCGTTGTAATGGCACAGGCCTTTGGTGTTCCCGCGTTTCCTGTGGATACACACATTCACAGACTCATGACACGTTGGAAATTGACGAATGGGAAAAGCGTAGAACAAACTGAAAAAGACGCTAAAAAGCTTTTTCCAGAGGTTTTGTGGAATAAACTACATCTGCAGATTATCTTTTATGGAAGAGAATATTCTCCGGCCAGAGGTGATCTTTCCAATGATTTCATCACCACATTTGTCAACCAGAAAAAGAAAAAATGAAATCCTACAAAAAAGGTTGGCGCAATAACTATAACAGCAAGCTGAGCTATTTTGAGATTCTCGGAAAGGACATAAAGTTTTATTTCAAGGATTTAAAAAAGCGTCTTTACAATGGCGGTAAACTTCCAGTTATTGTTGTTTCTCCGGACTTTCCAAGTAAGAGAACAACCATTTTCAAAATAGCGGATGCTCTTCAATACCGCATCACCAATCATTTGGTGACTAAGCCCGATGTGGTGCTGTATTTCGAAGACATTACACACGGAAGCTCAAGTGCTTTGAATGCCCATTATCCGAATCAACTTATCATCAACAAGAATTGCACGGATATCTCCAAGAAGAATGTTGATCAAATTCACATGAGCATTTTTGGATACAATACCACCATAGACCCTAGAAAGTACTCTGGAATAGTAGTAGAAAAATCTGACGAAAATGCATTACATGATGGGCGAAAAATCAATTGCCCAATAAATGATCCCAAGGATTCTGCGATTTATCAATTGCTCATCAATAATGATTATGACGAGCAATACGTGGTGGACTATCGCGTACCTGTGATTCAGTTTCAAGTTCCTTTGATTTACAAAAAGTTTAAAAAGAAAGAAGTGCGCTTCACAAATGAAGTTTCATTTTCTGAAATGCACGAACCATTCAGTATTTTTTCAAATGAAGAGCTTAACAAACTAGGAGAATTTGCCAAAGCGATGGGAGCAGAATTCTGTGAACTAGATGTACTCAGACACAGCGATGGCAGAATCTTCGTGATAGATGTGAACAAAACTCCATATGGTCCACCAGCAGGTTTAGCTGAAAATAAAAAAGCCGTTGAATTGCTGACAGCAGCATTCCAACGGGCTTTTCTAAAGTAAAATCAATATCTTATTCTGAAGCGAAACGCTCTACTACATTCTGAGTCACACCAGTGATGCTAAATCCACCATCATGGAAAAGATTCTGCATGGTTACATAGCGAGTGAGATCGCTGAACAAGGCAACACAGTAGTCGGCACAAGCTTCTGCATCCGCATTTCCAAGTGGTGACATTGCTTCGCTATAATTGATGAATCCATCAAAACCTTTTACTCCACTACCAGCTGTTGTCACTGTTGGTGATTGAGAAACGGTATTGATTCGCACCTTTTTGGATGTGCCATAATGATAACCAAAACTGCGCGCAATGCTCTCCAGAAGTGACTTTGCATCTGCCATGTCATTATAATCAGGGAAAATTCGTTGAGCAGCGATATAAGTCAATGCTACCACGGAACCCCAATCATTCAAAGCATCTTTTTTATATGCGGTCGCTAACATTTTGTGCAAGCTAATGGCACTCACGTCCAATGTTTGACGATACCATTCGTAGTTCACATCAGTATAGTGACGTCCTTTTCTAACGTTGGGAGACATTCCAATACTGTGAAGTATAAAGTCCACTTTACCACCGAAGTGTTCCATTGATTGATTGAAAAGATTATCGATGTCTTGCTCGTTGGTAGCATCTGCGGCAATGATCGGGCAATTGCCCAACTTAGCGGATAATTCTTTGATTTCGCCCATACGCATTGCTATAGGAGCGTTTGTCAAAACAATTTCTGCACCTTGTTCGTAAGCCTTTTCAGCCACTTTCCAAGCGATTGACATATTATTTAAGGCACCACTGATGATTCCTTTTTTTCCTTTTAATAGATTATTAGACATAAGGTCAATAGGTTTATTTGAGCAACAAAGCTAAAAGGATTTTTCAGAAGACAATGATTTAGAGATGGAACGGGCGGCAATAATGGATGTAGTCCATGCAGCCTGAAAGTTAAAACCACCTGTTACAGCATCAATATCCAATACTTCTCCTGCGAAATACAATCCACGAAATCGCTTTGCTTCCATGGTTTTAAAATCAATTTCTTTGAGGTCAACGCCACCAGCGGTTACAAATTCATCTTTGAACGTTGACTTGCCATCAACTATAAATTTGGATTGGACAATCGATTTCACCATTGATTCAATCGTCTTATTGGAAACATCTGCCCATTTTAGCTGACTATCGCTATGTTCTTCAATGAGAGACAACCAAAGTCGCAGAGGCAGTTCTACAGGTGAAAAGGAGTGAACTAACTTCCTCGGCTGTTCTGTTCTAATATCTTTGAAAAAATCTGTAAGACTCTCTATGTCTTCGTTTGCGAGCCAATTGACGATTATTTCAAATTTGTAATCGCATTGAAATAAATCACGCGCCGCAATTGCTGATAGCTTCAGAATTCCAGGACCACTCAGTCCCCAATGCGTGACAAGCACTGGTCCTGAGGCTTCCAACTTTAGTTTCGGCAAAGTGACAAAAGCATGCGCAGAAGATAATCCAGCCAAACCTTCCAAACGTTTATCCTTTATATTAAAAGTAAAGAGCGAAGGCACTTGATCGATCATATTCAAGCCGAAGTCTTGGAGTTTCTGCCACATTTGAGGGCTACTTCCCGCAGCAATCAACACGGCGTCGCAAATGATAGAACCACCACTCGTGGTATGCACAGCCCATTTTTGTGTCGCTTCATCAAAGTTCAATGACTCAAGTCCATTTTGAGTTTCGACTTTGATATTTTTCTTTTCTGCTTCTTTTAAAAAACAATCAATAATCGTTTGTGATGAATCCGTGATTGGAAAAGTACGATTGTCATCTTCCACTTTTAGCTCAACACCTCGGTTGGCAAACCACTCAAATGTGTCTCCAGTGCTAAACTGATGAAAAGGACCATTTAGCTCCTTTGACCCACGGGGATAAAACTTTACCAGTTCTTTTGACTCGAAGCAAGCGTGTGTTACGTTGCATCTGCCTCCTCCACTGATTTTTACTTTGGATAAAAGCTTATTTGATTTTTCTAAAATGAAAATTCTGGTTCCAACAGGTGCATCGATATTGATTGCTGTGAAAAATCCAGCAGCACCTCCTCCAATGATAACGATTGTCTTTGACATTGCCGCGCAAGTTACGAAACGTATATAACCAAAAAGTCCCACCTCGTTGGCGGGACTTAATGGCTTAAACTGAAAAACTAAAAACTATCGTAATTGTTTTGAGCCAGGACGGCTCAACTCAACTAACTCTTTATGTGTATTAAGGTACACTACCTAAATACAGAGCAAATATATATGGATTTCGTCAATACAACAAATTCCCTAACTTTTAATTAACGATTTTTGACATCAACAAGTTAGATAGACTGATTTAAAGCATTTTTGCTTCGCTGAATTTCATTTTTTTTTCGCCGGATGGAAAAATTTTTCCTGGATTCAATATTGAATTTGGATCAAACACCTCTTTGATTCCCTTCATGAGCGCGAGTTCTGTTGTGTTAAATACCAAATCCATGAATTCTTTCTGAACGTATCCGATGCCATGTTCTCCACTTAGCGTTCCATTCAATTTTACACATAGAGAAAAAATTTCCTCAATAGCATCTTTCAATGTATGATTCCATTGCTCTTCGGTCAAATCGCCCTTGATGATATTAACATGTAAATTGCCATCACCAGCATGTCCATAACAAACCGATTTGAAACCGTATTTTGCACCAATATCTTTTACTCCTTTTAATAAAACGGGCAACGCAAAGCGCGGTACAACGGTATCTTCTTCTTTATAGACACTATTGGACTTTACGGCCTCACCTACTCTGCGTCTCAATTTCCAAAGTTGATTTTTTTGTGTTTCATCATCAGCAAATAGGATTTCACCAGCGCCAAATTCAGCAACGACTTGTGAAATTTTTTCGCAATCAGCCATCATTGCTTCCATGTGGTTTCCATCTACCTCTATAAGCAAATGCGCTTGTACGTTTGCCTCAACTGGAAGCTGAACATCGGTAACGAATCGAAGTGTCCAATCAATCGCATCACGCTCCATAAATTCTAAAGCACTTGGAACAATGCCAGCGCGAAAAATTGCGGCCACGGCTTCGCACGCGTTCTCTGCTGATTCAAAGGGAACCAACATCAACAAATCCATAGAAGGTTTGGGAATGAGCTTTAACACAGCTTTTGTGATGATGCCGAGCGTGCCTTCGCTGCCCACCATGAGTTGGGTAAGATTATAGCCTGTGCTATTTTTCAAAGTATTTGCGCCGGTGTTAATGACTTCACCTGTGGCCGTTACTACTTCAAGGTTGAGCACAAAATCTTTCGTGACGCCATACTTCACTGCATGCGGACCACCTGCATTCTCTGCCAAGTTACCCCCAATAAAACAACTGCCTCTACTACTTGGATCAGGGGGATAATATAGACCTAGCTTCTGAACTTCCTCCTGAAGCACTTGAGTAATCACACCTGGTTCTACGTGCACCTGTAAGTTTTCTTCATCGATGAGTAAAATTTTGTTGAATCGTTCCATCGAGAGTCCTACGCCCCCCATCAAGCTCAGCGCGCCACCGCTCAACCCCGTGCGTGCTCCAATAGGAGTCACTGGGATTCTCTTTTCATTGCAGTACTTCATGATAGAAGCAACCTCGCTGGTATTGCCTGGCTTGAGAACTACTTCTGGTGCAAATACAAGATCCTCTGTTTCGTCGTGTCCGTAGGTTCGGCGAACATCCATGTCTGCGGAAACATAGGCCTCTCCGATGATATCTTCGAAATGCTTGATATCATTATCATTGATGGTTGAGTAGTTGGTCATACTGCGAAATAAAGTAGGCATTATGTTTGAAATTCTAAAAGCACAAAAAAATACTAACACCGCTCACGTAATAGTTTTGAACCTTGTAGAAAATGCTATTACATTCGTCCAAATCTAAATTATAATATGAAAAAGTGGCTTACACTGGCGCTCGTATTTCAATGTGGCGTCCTTTTCTCTCAAAACAATCTCACCAATGAATTGATCTGGGGAAGCCCAGAATTTAGTGCTGATGCTGTACATGGTCTCAACTCTATGAATGATGGCATTCATTACACCGCTCAAGAAGACAGCGATGCACAGGGCACTAGTATCATAAAATATAGCTACGCAACCGGCGAAAAAGTAGCGACCATTGCATCAGCCAAAAGCATTTTTGGCAATACGGATAAGTCTTTTGACGGCTATGAGTTTAGCAGCGATGAAACAAAAATTCTAATTCAAACAGAAACTGAACAAATCTACCGTCATAGCTTTTCAGCAAATTACTTCATACATGATTTAAGCACCGGAAAGACAATTCCTATTTCAGATCAAAAGAAAGGAAAACAGCGCCTGGCCAGTATATCTCCAGACGGCACCAAGGTGGCTTTTGTTCGAGACAATAATTTGTTTTATACAGATCTGAGAACAAGAGAGGAGCATGAAATTACAAGAGATGGTAAGTGGAACGAAATCATCAACGGTGCTACCGATTGGGTATATGAGGAAGAGTTTGGTTTTGATCGCGGCTTTTACTGGAGTCCAAACGGTAGCCATATCGCTTACTACAAATTTGATGAAAAGGATGTACGTGAATTTGGAATGGACATGTACGGTGCCTTGTATCCTGACCGCTACACTTTTAAATATCCTAAAGCCGGTGAGCGTAATAGCAAGGTGAGTATTTGGGTATTCAATGTTATTACCGAGATGAATCAACGCGTTAATACTGGTACGGAAACGGATATTTATTTCCCAAGAATTACGTGGGGAACAGGCTCAAATCAATTGATTGTAATGCGCCTCAATCGTCATCAAAATCACTTGGAATTTCTTCTTAGTGACATGACCAAAGTTCAGCCTTTTGAAATAGAAAGTTCAATTATTTTTAGTGAAAAAGCAGAAACCTACATTGATGTAAATGATGCTCTTACATTTTTGAAAGATGGTAGCGGGTTTATCTGGAATAGTGAACGTGACAATTTCAATCACCTTTATTTGTTTGATCTCAATGGCAACGTCGTAACACAACTCACGAAAGGTGAATGGGATGTTGTTGACTTTTATGGAATTGATGAAACTACAAATACTGTTTATTACAGCGCAAGCACCAATGGAGCGATGGATAAGCAAGTGTATTCTTTTGAATTTAAAAAGAAAAAAGCTAGTCCAAAAAAAATCAGCACAAAAAAAGGTGTCAATGAAGCCGAGTTTTCAAAGGGCTTCAAATATTACATCATGCAGCATAGCGATGCAAACTCGCCTGCTCAATTTACATTGCATGATGCAACTGGAAAGCAGATCAGATTATTGGTAGATAATAAATCTCTCTCGGAAAAGCTGACGAAGTATAATTTGACGAAAAAAGAGTTTTTCCAGTTTAAAAATAGCGAAGGAATGGATTTGAATTGCTGGATCATGAAGCCCAAGAATTTTGATGCTTCAAAAAAATATCCTGTTTTAGTCGCGATCTATGGAGGCCCAGGTCACAACACTGTAATGGATCAGTGGGAAGGCAGAAATTACATGTGGCATCAGATGCTATGTCAAGAAGGTTATATCGTGGTAAGTTGTGATCCTCGAGGCACACAATATCGTGGTAGAAAATTCAAGCACGCTACTTATATGAATTTGGGCAAAGCCGAAACCAATGATTTTATCGATTTAGCGAAGTATCTTCAAAGTCAGTCTTATGTCGATGGCGCTCGTATTGGCATTCAAGGGTGGAGTTATGGTGGTTACATGAGCTCACTTTGCATGACAAAAGGAGCGGATTATTTCAGCACGGGAATAGCGGTAGCGCCGGTCACAAATTGGAAGTATTACGATAGTATTTACACAGAACGTTTTATGCGTACTCCACAGGAAAACAGCGGAGGATATGAGAATAACTCGCCTATCAACTTTGTACAAGCGCTCAAAGGAGATTACTTGTTGATTCACGGAAGTGCAGATGACAATGTTCATTTTCAGAATACGATGGATATGATCACTGCGTTGGTTAAAGCCAATAAACAATTCGAGCAATTTGTATATCCCAACAAGAATCACGGAATCTATGGAGGCAATACGAGGGTACACCTCTATAACAAAATGACGAATTTCCTGAAAACCAATTTATAAGGATAAAAACAAAAGCCCTCTCTTGAAGAGGGCTTTTTATTACATTTGGCGGATACCTATATAACCAAAGAATCTATGACAGGTCAAACTTCATCTAGTTCAAAGCACCCAAAAGGGTTGTACGTTTTGTTCTTCACTGAAATGTGGGAACGATTTGGATATTATCTCATGCTCGGTATCTTTTCTCTCTACATGTTAGATGGATGGGAAAGCGGTGGTATGGGTTTTTCAGGGCAAAAAAAGTCGGATGTTTACGGTACCTACATTGGTCTTGTATATCTAACTCCATTTATTGGAGGTCTTTTAGCTGATAGATTATTAGGGTACAGACGTTCGATTTTTCTCGGCGGTTCCCTCATGGCAGCTGGTTACCTCGGACTGTCCATTCATAATGAAACAGCCTTCTACATAAGCCTACTGCTTATTATTCTTGGTAATGGTTTTTTCAAACCAAATATTTCGACACTTGTAGGAAACTTGTATAATGACGAGCGCTACAAAGCGAATAAAGACAGTGGATATAATATCTTCTACATGGGTATTAACATCGGTGCCTTCATATGCAATTTCGTTGCGGCATATATGCGAAATAATTATGGTTGGGGATATGCATTTGCTGCTGCAGGAGTTGGTATGATCATCGGTTTGATTGTATTTGCCAGTGGAACGAAGCATGTAAAAGAGGCGGATATTTTGAAGCCTGCAAAAGCAGGAGACTTGCCAACATGGGTAATCTTAGCCTCTACCATATTACCCATGCTTATTTTTGGAGTGATTGGATACTTCTTAAAGGGAGTTACTGGTACTGACAATCCTGGAGGCAACTTCTTCGGTACAGATAGCAATGATGCATTTATTTTCGGATGTGTTCCAGTAATACTTTTCTTTATTTACATGATGCTCAAAGCCGATACAGAGGACAGACGTCCAATTGCAGCGTTGCTTTCGGTATTCGCATGTATAGTAATTTTTTGGGCAATCTTTCACCAAAATGGTGATGCCTTAACTGTTTGGGCGGAGGAATATACTCACAGAGAATTGCCGCAATCTGTTGGATCGTCAGCAGATAAAGTGGGGATGGCCCAGGTAGTCACATACGGTGAATGGATTGATATGGATGAAGCTCAATATAAAGCACATCTTGATTCCCTGGTTAATTTGAAAAAGAACTTTGGTGATAAAACACCAGAGTACAAAGCTTTAACTGAGGAAATCAGTCTAATTGAAACTTCGAAAAAATACTTCCATAATCTTCCGGTAAACGAAAGACCGTCTCAAGGTAGCAGCCTTCTTTTGGCGAGTACTGAACTTTATCAAAGTATCAACCCATTTTGGGTTATACTACTAACTCCAATT
>CAYRZQ010000048.1:0-24592 GCA_964428835.1 uncultured Comamonadaceae bacterium
GTGGATGAAAATATCAAGATCGCTAAAGAGCGCGCTCGCGCAATCCTCAAGACACTCAAAGTAGTGTCATGATTTTTTAGCGTAGTATTCCTCTCTCACTTTTTCTGCGATTTGGACGCAGCGCTTGATGCGTGTGTCAATGCTCTTGGCGCTTCCGATATAATAAAGCCAACCGCGACGTTTGCCTGGTGTGAGCGACTCAAACATCATTTTGATCTCGTCGTCCTGCTTCAAATATTCATCCCATTCTTCAGGAACAGGAAAACCATATTCGCTCTCGTCTTTGATGATCCTCGCCACGGCCCGGCTCCCCTCCTTCACCTTGCAAAGCTTCGCCTTTTCTTTACTCAACGTGATAATATACCCCAACTCCTTAATCGGTCGCAATGCGCATGGAAATTCATATCCATTAATTGTACAAAGCACTCGCGCGCTCTTGCCTCCGGCAAACTCATCGCCCTGCCATTTATCCACCACAAAATAGAGCGCCAGAAATTCCTTGCTGTAATCCTCTATCACTATGTCTAGCTCCAATTCGGTTTTCTTCTTCTTTGCCATAAAACGAAATTAGCAAGTCCTAGGAATGGTGGATAAATTTTCAAGATTATTTTTTCATAACTCCTCCTCTAAATGTAGCTTCGCATTCGACATGAAACAGTATCACGACCTATTACAGCACCTCCTTGATGTTGGAGTTTATAAAAGCGACCGCACCGGAACGGGAACCTATAGCGTTTTCGGACATCAGATGCGTTTTGACCTCAATGAGGGCTTTCCGCTTTTGACCACAAAAAAACTTCATACCAAAAGCATCATACATGAGCTGCTCTGGTTCTTGAAAGGCGATACCAATATTGCTTACCTCAAAGAAAACGGCGTTTCCATTTGGGATGAATGGGCTGACGAAAATGGCAATCTTGGTCCTGTTTATGGCTACCAATGGCGTTCATGGCCGAATCCAGACGGAAGTTCTACTGACCAGATTTCAAAACTAATCGATGGTCTAAAACGCAACCCGGATTCTCGCCGACATATAGTTTCTGCTTGGAATCCTTCTTTCATCGACCAGATGGCCCTGCCTCCTTGCCATTGCCTATTCCAGTTTTATGTGGCTGATGGCAAGTTGAGCTGTCAACTCTACCAACGAAGCTGTGACACCTTCTTAGGCGTCCCTTTCAATATCGCCAGCTATGCTCTACTTACGATGATGATTGCACAAGTGTGTGATTTAAAATTAGGCGAGTTTGTATGGACTGGTGGCGACGTTCACCTGTATAGCAATCACGTAGAACAGGCCAAATTGCAGTTGAGCCGCGACATTCGTCCGCTACCGACGATGCGAATCAACCCTGAAGTAAAAAATATCTTCGACTTCAAATACGAAGATTTTACCTTAGAAAACTACGACCCACACCCTCATATCAAAGCCGCAGTAGCAGTCTAACATGGAAATTAGCATCATCGTTGCCATGGGCAGCAATAGGGAAATAGGCAAAAATAATGATTTGCTTTGGAACCTTCCCGTGGATATGCGTTTCTTTAAAGATACCACGTTGGGTCGAACAGTTATCATGGGTAGAAAAAACTACGAAAGTATTCCTCCAAAATACCGTCCGCTTCCAAAACGCACGAATATCGTAGTGTCCAGAAATACAGACTACGAGGCACCAGAATGCTACGTTTGCCCCACGCTCCAAAATGCCATTGAATTGGCCGCAGAATTAGGAGAAGAACATCTTTTCATAATTGGAGGCGCTCAGATTTATGAACTCGCTTTGAAAGAGGTTGATTTAGATCATCTTTTTATCACTCACGTAGAAGCAGAATTCCCAGACGCAGAGGCGTTTTTCCCCGAAGTAGATTTTTCTAAATGGACCAAAACCATTATTCACACTGAGGAAGCCGGAATTGAAAACGCTTTTCGCTTTCAAATCTGCCGCTACGACAAGGCCTGACAATTATCAGCTGCTTAATTAGATATATTCTAAATAAGGTTTCGGTGACAATCGTATGACATAAGAGGGTGCATCCAATCTGAATTTTGTATGCAACAACACAAGGATACCGAAAAGTGAACGAATTACGCGTCATAGCCATTACTCATAAAAATTTCAGTCTCGAAGAAATTGGTCATTTTCACATTGCCCAAGAATATCGTTTTGAGGTTTTGCAACGTGTGAAAGAAAGTATGGCCATGCCAGAGATCATGTACTTAAGCACATGCAACCGTGTCGAAATTATTTTTTCGAAAGAGCATTATATCTGTCCTGGCCAAACAGCGCTAATTCTTGAAGCGATGTTTCCAAATGTATCCATTGAAATTATCAAGAATACTGCGCATCGTGCAGAAAGATATAATGGAGTAGAATCCATTGAGCATCTCTTGCGCGTAGCTTCCAGCCTTGAATCGCTGGTAATTGGTGAAAGAGAAATCATCACACAACTGCGCAAGTCTTATGAAGAATGTGCACAGCACAACTTAACTGGTGACCAACTTCGATTGGTTATCAATCAATGCGTAAAAACAGCTAAAGAAGTATTTACCCATACAGACCTTTCAAAAAAGCCAGTATCAGTAGTTTCTTTAGCATGGAAAAAATTTGTAGAAGCTGGAATCAAAAAGACTGACCGTGTAATTCTCATCGGAGCAGGACAAATTATCCGAAACTTCTCGAAGTTTCTTTTTGAAAACGATTATCACAATATCATTATCGCCAACCGCACCAAATCGAATGCAGAAGCATTAGCAAATGCAACATCAGGAACAGGTATCTCCCTTGATGAATTAGCCAATTACGAAGGCGGATTTGATGCTTTGGTGACGTGCACAGGTGCCGAAGGAATAATTCTCACTGAGCAATTGTATCAGACCATCACTGGTACAGCCGATAATCGCCAATTGATTATTGACCTAGCGATTCCCCAAGATGTCACTCCAACTGTTGCGGCATTAGATCGTGTACAATATGTAGACATGGTGAGCATTCAAAAAATTGCTTCCGAAAACATTTCATATCGAGAACAAGCTATCAGTGAATGTCAACCGATCATTCATTCGGGTATAAAAGAATGCGAGCGCGCATTTAATGAAAGACGCGTAGAGCAAGCGATGCGCAGCATTCCTGATATGATTCGTGAAATAAAATCTAGTGCTTTAGGGAATGTATTTGCAAAAGACCTTGAAAAATTGGATGACTCTTCCAAAGAAATTCTCGAAAAAATTCTTTTATACATGGAGAAAAAGTACATCTCTGTGCCCATGAAGATGGCAAGAGAAGTATTGTTAGATGAAGTAAAGAAGAATTAAAATGTCAAACTTGATTAGAATCGGAACACGGGGTAGTGAACTCGCATTGTGGCAAGCTAACTTCGTAAAATCTGAATTAGAAAAACAAGGCGTCAAAGTTGAGTTGATAATCATTAAAACACAAGGTGATCAAATACAGCATTTGAGTCTAGACAAACTTGAAGGCAAAGGTTTTTTCACCAAAGAAATTGAAAATGCATTATTACAAAATGAGGTGGATATTGCTGTTCACTCTCATAAAGATCTAGAAACCGAACAACCACTCGGTTTGACAATTGCTGCTGTTAGCGCTCGCGCCGCCGCTTCAGAGCTTCTACTCATTCATCCAAATTCTATTGATAACTCGAAAAAGTGGTCTTTCAAAGAAGGTGCTGTGGTAGGAACCTCTAGTTCAAGACGCAAATCTCAAGTACTTCATCATCGTCCAGATATTACTCTTAAAGATATAAGAGGCAATGTTCCAACCCGCGTAAACAAACTTCGCCAGGGTGAATTCGATGCTATTCTGCTCGCCAAGGCAGGTGTCGATCGTTTAGGACTTGACCTTAGTGATTTGCGTGCAATCGAATTGCCAACAACAGAATTTGTTCCAGCACCAGCACAAGGAGTGTTGGCTTTGCAATGTCGTAATGATGATCAACGCGTGCTCGATATCCTCTCAAAACTCAATCATAGTGAAGTTCAACGTGTAATATCCGTCGAGCGCGGAGTGCTAAACAAATTGAAAGGAGGCTGCCATTTACCATTAGGTGTTTACGCAGAAGAAAGAAATCAGGAATACACGGTGCGAGTTAGCTATGCTAAAGCATGGGATCAGCCAGTTCGCTATATCACCTTCAAGTCTGATCACATCGACAAACTCGCAGACCAAATTGTGGACACTTTGATAAATTAGTTATGGCGAAAATTCTGATTACTCGCCCCAAAGGTTCTTCGGAGAAGCTTCGTCAGAAGCTCGAAGCATCAGGGCACGAGCTATTAGAAATCCCATTTATCAAAACCGAAATAATTCAGTTTAATCCTGACTTAATTCAAGAAGACTGGATATTTTTTTCTTCAAAAAATTCTGTCCAATCATGCATCGCAGCTGGTGTGAAGTTAGATGAGTTCAAGCTGGCCGTAGTTGGTAATGGCACATCGAAAGCCCTTCCCTCTAATCATCATATTTCGTTTGAAGGTAGCTCAACTGACGTTGAAATAGAATCAAAGAGATTCGCGTCTCTAGTTGGATCTGAAACTGTTTGCTTTCCATCCTCTGATAGATCTCTTCATTCATTTGCAAAACATCTTTCCTCTAAGCAAGTAAACTTAATCGAGGCTTACAGGACAGTGCTAGAGCCATCTGGCGCCCCAATGACTAGTGTAATCTTATTTTCTAGTCCTTCTAACGTAGAAGGATTTTTGAAGCTTAATATCATCATGCCTTCACAAAAGATTATTGCATTTGGCCCAAGCACCGCCAACTTCCTTAATTCACAAGGTATTACTGTCTTTCAAATATTAGATTCCACCGAGGAAGAGCATATTTTTAGCACAATAATCGAGGCAATTGATAGTTTATAAGCCCGCCTTCCTATTTTTATCCCGATGAAATTTCGCCTCTACCTCTTTTTGGTTTGTATCGTTTATTCAGTCAATACATTTTCTCAGAATAATGCAGAAAGTGATTTGACCCCAAAATATTCCAACGAATTCCTTACAATAGGCGTTGGAGCGCGCTCTTTAGGCATGTCGCTCGCACAAGTAGCTTCAGTTCGCGATGTCACTGCGGGGTATTGGAACCCAGCTGGTCTTCTCAATATGAAGGGAGACATTCAAGCTGCAGCAATGCACTCAGAGTATTTTGCAGGAATTGCGAAATATGATTACGCTGCTATTGGAAAGCAGCTCGACTCTGTATCTGCGGCTTCTATCTCCTTCATACGCTTTGGTGTTGATGATATTCCGAATACCACTGACCTGATTGATGCTGGCGGTAATATTGATTACAACAGAATCACAACATTCAGCGCAGCAGATTATGCCTTCATCTTTAGCTACGCACACAGAGGATTACCTTTTTTAAGATCAACAAACAACTTCTCCGCGTCCAATGATCAAGAAGGATTTCAATGGGGTGCCAGCGCAAAGATTATTTACCGACAGATTGGAGACTTCGCTGATGCCTGGGGATTTGGAATTGATGCCGGAGCTCAATATCATAAAAATGGCTGGCACTTTGGTGTCTCTGCTAGAGATGTCACCAGTACATTCAATGCGTGGAGCTTTTCACTTGATGAAAGAACAAAGGAAGTATTCGAACAAACAAATAATGACCTGCCTGAGAATGGCCTTGAATTAACTCTGCCACGCTTTATTCTAGGTGCTGCAAAATCTTTTCAATTTAACAAAGTAAGCCTGCTCACTGAAATCAACGCTACCGCCACCACCGACGGTAGAAGGAATACGCTCATTTCAAGTCAGCCGTTCAGCATCGACCCTTCGATGGGCTTTGAAGTCGGCTATATGAATACTGTATTTTTGAGAGGAGGTGTAGGAAATATTCAACGCGTCACCAACTTCGATAATTCTGAAAGTCTCGTAATCCAGCCTAATATCGGCGTCGGATTGCGCATTCGTCAATTCTTTATCGATTATGCCCTTTCCGATATAGGCAACGTTTCTGACGTGCTTTACAGCAATATATTCTCGCTGCGTTACGAGTTCCTCAAGAAATAGATTTTTCTTTACTCCACACCTGCTGCATGAAATACCATGCACAAGCAAACCAAAGAATAGCGAGTACTAAATGTAGCGGCTGAGCTGGAGCAGGAAGCGAACCGTAAGCTAATACGATTCCCAAAACTATTTCAGCAAGCGTAATCGCGAATATACCCTTCAAAGCAAATGGTAGTCTTACCAAAGACTTGCTTCTAAAAAACATCCATCCTACAAGTACTGCCACGAGAATCGAAAAACTCCTATGAATCTTGAAGATGCTTGGTAAGGCATCAACCCAAGTACTCCTGTCTTTGTTTACTTCTGCGATAACATCCACTGCCTCTCTTACCTGGGTACCGAGCAACACCTGTGTAAAGGCAATGACCATCACTACAGCGCTCATGATCTTCCAGTAATTCGAATAGTTACTCACCTCTACTTTATTCTGTCTGTGTCGATAAATGATCATGAGTAACAAAGCCACGATCACAACGGACCCAAACATGTGAAGAGTAATTTGTCCCTCGTGCAAGCCGCTATCAACGACCGTTTTTCCTAACCATGCTTCGAAGCCTAACATGAATAGTGTCAAGGAGCTAAGAATAAATGTGATCAAATCCCGTCGACGCAATAAACCTATGATTGACAGAATAAATAAAACAAGTGTAGGTATACCAGATAGGGCGCCGATTAAGCGATTTATGTATTCAATCCAAGTATGGACAGGATTGTAAATTGAATAATCATGAACATCATACATCTCCCAGTTTTCACTCTGAAAATTTCCTGATGCCGTAATGTCCTCCTTTGCCACCCAAAAGCGATTTTCCTGAAGAACCATCATCCCTTTTTGAAAGAATTTCCCTTCAGCATAGGTTAGTTCATCGACATGTGTAGGTGGGATATAATGACCAAAGCATTTGGGCCAATCGGGACAACCCATTCCACTGCCGCTCATGCGAACTACGCTACCAGCGAGAATAACCAAAAAAATTAAGATGAGCGCAATACGCGCTGTCAGGAATATACTTTTCGACTTCTCCATACCTGACAAAAGTAACCCCGAACGCGAATGAATGTTCGAAGTTTATCGAATGATTTTGATCAGAATTATCTCACGAAACTTGTGAGTGTCTCAAGAAGATTGATGAGCTGAAAAATCTTTCCAAAATCGTTTGATCGAACGCCTGCGTCACCAGAGGTACGGGCTGTTTGAATGCCTTTGTAATCTACGAGTTCAACGCCTTTTACTTGGTACATTCCATCAGCAATCTTTGTTACACACTGAATCATCTCCTTTTCCGAAATCTTAGCTGGATCGAATTCAACGCTAACAACATTTTGATCACGACCTTCTGCAAAATCAAGCTCTGTCAACTTCACGCCCTCAAGAGCTCTTAGCTCTTGCTGAATTTTACCACCGCAACCTGCAGAGCAAGTCATTCCCGCGATTGCCAGATTAGCCACGGTTTTGTTTACCTCGCTTTCCATCGACTTGCGCACCACAGGCACATCAGCCGCGGCTTGTTCAGCCGCAGGACCAGAGCATCCTGCAATCAATAATGTGAGCGCCACTGAAACTAAGAAACCAAGTGCTTTCATGACTTTTGATTTTGATACACAAAAGTATATGGTTTACTCAAAAATTATCCTCGACAACCGTTAATTTTGTAAAAAATCACGCTTTATCATTCGTCCAAAACACCTCCTAGCACTTCTGCTACTCTCCATCACCTGGGGAAGCTCATTTTACTTGATGAAGCACGCCATGAAGCCTGACAGCATTCATCAAGCCTTTCGCTCTGATCAGGTCGCAGCGCTTCGTTTGAGCATTGCTGCATTGGCGCTGTTGCCATTTTCAATTCAGGGACTGCGCCAAATAAAAAAAGAAAATCTCAAGTGGATTGCTCTCGTTGGTCTCATTGGAAGTGGCATTCCGGCATTTTTATTTACCACTTCTCAAACACATCTCGATAGCAGCGTTGCTGGGATTCTCAACTCATTGACTCCTCTCTTCACTCTCCTTGTGGGGGTGGTCCTATTTAAAAGAGTAACCGAGCCTCGGCAGGCTGTTGGTGTTCTTATCGGATTAGGAGGTGCAGCTGCACTCATATCCCTCAAGGGATTTGAAGCGAATTCACAATGGGGATATGGCTTGCTAATAGCCCTGGCCACTTTCTCATATGGACTTAGTGTAAATGTGGTACAGAGCAAACTCAAAGAAGTAAAGTCATTGCACATCACTGCCATTTCGCTGCTAATCGCGGGCGTACCCTGCGGAATTTATGCGTTGTATAGCGGTGTGCCCCATGTGATTTCAGAAAACCCACAAGGAACAACTGGTCTAATGTATGTGGGCACGCTTGCCCTTTTGGGAACAGCAATGGCGAATATGTTGTATTTCTGGCTAACGAAAGAAACTACAGCACTGTTCGCTTCCTCAGTAACTTATTTAATGCCATTGGTAGCCGTGGCGTGGGGATTAGGAGATGGCGAACAGCTAGGAATACTCCATCTTTTCTGTGGATTAATCATCCTTTCCGGGGTTTGGCTGGTAAGCTATAAAAAGAAATCAACACCTTGAATGCTGATAAATTTGGAGTTTCGATAGAAAGTGCTATCTTTGCACCCCTTAAAAAGTTTTTTTTAACCCATAAATCTCAAACAACATGTACGCAATTGTAGAGATAGCAGGGCATCAGTACAAAGTACAGAAAGACCAGCAGATCTTTGTAAACCGTCTGCAAAATGAAGAGGGATCGAAAGTAGATTTCGATCGTGTACTCTTGATCGACGACGGTGGAAAGGTGACTGTAGGCGCCCCAGCTATAGAAGGTAAAAAGGTGACCGCCAGCGTAGTGAAACACCTCAAAGGAGACAAAGTATTAGTCTTCAAAAAGAAGCGCAGAAAAGGATACCAGAAGAAAAACGGTTTCCGTGCTTACTTAACAGAAATCAAAATCGAGAAAATCGGTTAATTGAACACCTATTAATACCTAAAAGAAATGGCACACAAGAAAGGTGAAGGTAAAGTAAAAAACGGTCGCGAATCGGAAAGTAAGCGCCTCGGAGTGAAAATCTACGGTGGTCAAGCTTGTATTGCTGGTAACATTATCGTGCGTCAGCGCGGTACTCGCCACAATGCAGGTGTGAACGTTGGTATGGGTAAAGACCATACACTTTTCGCTCTTGTTGATGGAACTGTTGAATTCCGTAAAAAGAAAGATAACAAGTCGTTCGTAACGGTTATACCTGCACAGGCATAACCGGGGGTACCGGCTCAATCGATACTTAAAACTCCCGGCCCACGCCTTACGTGGTTCGGGAGTTTTTTTTTATTTTAAAAAAATATTCCATGCTGCAAACCGCATTTATCAGAGAGAATAAAGAAAAAGTGCTGGCAGGTCTTGCTAAGCGCAATAAAGATTTTAGCGCTCAAATCGAAGAGGTATTAGCCCTTGACGAAAAGCGAAGAAAAACTCAAAACGAGTTGGACAGTCTTTTAGCCGAAGCCAATCGAATTGCCAAAGAAATTGGCGATCTCTTCAAGGCAGGCAAAAAAGACGAAGCTGACGGCTTAAAGGCTCAAACGGCCGAGATAAAAGAAAAATCAAAGGCTCTTGAAGTACAACTAGCAGAATTAGAGGAAGCCCAAAAGCAGGTCCTCTATCAAATCCCAAACGTCCCATACGAGCAAGTAGTATTTGGCAAATCTGCCGAAGAAAACGTAGAAGTGTTCAGCTGGGGCAGCGCGCCTGACTTGTCTGCCTCTAAAAAGCCACACTGGGAGCTTGCCGCTGAGCACAAACTCATCGACTTTGAACTAGGTGTGAAAATTACAGGGGCTGGTTTCCCGGTATATATCGGCGCTGGCGCTCGTCTCCAACGCGCTCTTATCAACTTCTTTTTGGACGAAGCTCGCAATGCAGGATATGTCGAATACCAACCACCTCACATGGTGAATGAAGCTAGCGGCTATGGCACCGGACAACTTCCTGATAAGGAAGGTCAGATGTATTATGTAAAGGAAGATGACCTTTATTTAATTCCAACCGCTGAAGTACCTCTCACGAACTTATATCGCGATGTCATTCTCAAGGAAGATGAATTGCCAATATTAATGACAGGCTACACTCCTTGTTTCCGTAGAGAAGCAGGAAGCTATGGTAAAGATGTACGCGGTTTGAACCGACTACATCAGTTCGATAAAGTTGAAATCGTGCAACTCGCCCATCCTTCCAAAAGCTATGAAATTTTGGAAACAATGGTCGATCACGTGAAAGGCATACTTCAAAAACTTGGCCTTCAGTTCCGCATTGTACGTCTCTGCGGAGGTGATATGGGATTCACATCAGCGATGACCTATGATTTTGAAGTGTATTCAGCCGCCCAAGAGCGCTGGCTGGAAGTGAGTTCTACCTCAAACTTCGAAACCTTCCAAGCAAACCGACTGAAGTGCCGATTCAAAGGTGCAGATGGCAAGACGCAACTGGTGCACACTTTGAATGGATCAGCGCTTGCATTACCCCGAATATTAGCAGCACTTTTGGAAAACAACCAAACAGCAGATGGTATTAAAATACCGGCTGCTCTTGTACCATACACTGGATTTGATTTTATTGGTAAAAATTAACCGATCTTCAATTTTTGCAAAAGGCCAAACCAACTACCTTAGCAATATGCGAAAGTCATTGATAAAACTCTCAATCGCCATGTCTTGCATGGCGATTGTTTTGTTCTCATGTTCAAACCTACATGATCATTCTGCAGATGTGCCGAAGGTTGATTCCATGCTTGTGAAATTAGACTCTTCTGTAGCTGCTATTAAAACTCTCCTTCTCGAACCTCTCGATTCTTACCAAGATACCGTTTTGGCAAACACTGCATTCATTCAGGAAAACTACAAAGGGACTATGAATGCCGCGCAAGCTGCTGCAATTAGTAAGTATCGTTATACGGTTTCTTCTTTTCCACAGGCAAGCGAGCACCTGATGGATGCCCTTTCACAATGCCTAACTTCAAAAAATCAAATCACCGAACTAAAAAATGTCATTGTCAATAAGGCAACAAAAGACGCATTGGGGAATGACATTACAGATATGTATATCAACGAGGCTTTAAAACAAGAGTCCATCGACTGTGAAGCCGCTCTGCAGAGTGCCAAAGTATATTCGGAACTATATTTGAGAGCAATTAAAAATTATGACGATACCAAATACTTCGTGGATTCGTTAATGCAACAAATACCACAACGCAAAAAATGATGTTCAACCAACTTTCCATAGCTGGAGGCTCCTCTCGCCCCCTTTGTCAATTCCTACTCAAACGACTATTTCTATTTCTTCCCATATTTATCTGCAGTCTTCAAACAGTGGCTCAGCAAGACATAGATTTAGCTGAGTATTATTATGAGAATGGACAATACGAACAAGCGCGCCTTTACTACGATAAAGTTTACAAGACGAATAAGACAAATAAAGTATATACGAATTACCTCAACACACTAATTGCACTAAATGATTTTGAAGAGGCAGAAAAACTGGTAAAGAAAAAAATCAAAACGGAAAATGACGATGGTACAGCATACGTTCAACTCGGTGACTTGTACAATAAATTTAATAAGAAAGAAGAAGCAAAATCTCAATTTGAAAAAGCCATCTCATCCTTTACACCAACTCGAAATAATACACTGAGGCTTGCAGGAGAATTCACGAGAATAAATGAACATTCCTATGCCCTGAAAACCTATGAAAAGGGCAAAAAAAATAACTCAGAAGGATATTCGTACTCCTTTGAAATAGCCAATGTTTACGGCAACCTCGGACGCTTTGACGAAATGATTGAAGCGCTGCTTGATCTCATTCTGGAATCCCCAAGTTATCTTCAAACAGTTCAAAACTCATTTGAGCGCAATCTTCAATTGCAAGAAAATTTTGAGAATCAAGAACTACTAAAAGGTAAACTATTAAAGAGAAATCAGAAGTATCCCGAAAATGTAGAATACAGCGAGATGCTCATCTGGCTATTCATGCAAAAGAAAGAATTTGGTCTTGCCCTCACCCAAGTGATAGCCCTTGACAAAAGGCTCAGCGAATCTGGATATCGAGTTTACTCACTCGCCGAATTAGCGGCAGGAAATAAAGAATATGCAACAGCTAAAAAGGCACTCGATTATTTGATTTCAAAAGGCCCAGCAACTGAATATTATTTCATGGCGCGCACGGAAAAGCTACATGTTATGAATCAAGAACTCAATGAAAGTCCTGCATTCAACAAATCTGCTTATGAAGCGCTCGCACTGGAATATGAAACAACCATTTCAGAGCTGGGAAAGAAAATCGAGACTGCTACGATGCTCAAAGATCTGGCCCACATCTATGCTTTTTACATTGATAAGTCGGATGCCGCTGTTGCTCTTTTGCGCGAGACCCTTGACATTCCTGGCTTGTATGGTAAGGTTCAAGCCTCTGTAAAATTAGAACTTGCTGATGTGCTCGTATTTAGAAATGAAATTTGGGATGCCTCATTGCTTTATTCCCAGGTTGAACTCGATTTCAAAGAAGACCCGCTCGGTGCTGAGGCACGCTATCGCAATGCCCGTATCTCCTATTTTACTGGTGACTTTGAGTGGGCGCAAGGTCAGCTCGACGCTCTCAAGGCAAGCACTACCAAACTTATTAGCAACGACGCGATTGACTTGTCACTAGTCATTACCGACAACTTCAATATGGATACGATTACAGCGCCTATGGAAATGTACGCACGCGCTGACCTACTTTTTTATCAAAATAAATTTGATCAGGTAAGTCTAACGTTGGACAGCATCTCAAAAGAATATCCTGCCCACAGCCTTACAGATGAAATCTTAATGATGCGCGCTAAGATGGCCAAACGACTTGGTAATATTAATCTAGCTATTGAACTCTACACGAAGGTTATCGACTTCCATTTCAAAGATATTACCGCAGACAATGCCCTTTTCGAATTAGCAGAAATCCACGAGAAAATTCTCATGGATTCTACTAAAGCGATGACCTATTACGAAAAACTAATAACTGACTATCCCGGAAGTTTATTTGTTGTCGAAGCTAGAAAGCGATTTCGAGCGTTGCGCGGCGATCAAATCGAATGATCGTTCGGTTTTTTATTCTAATTTATTTCAATATTCCCGAAGCTCACATTTACTTTGATGATGGCATCACCGCTACCAAACGTACCACTGATGCGTTGATCAAACATACCTTCATTTTTGTCTCTATCCTTCAAAGTGGTGTTGACGTCTATATCACCGTATGATACATAAGCCTCAAGACGACCACCGGCACCATCGACAAAAGTCATATCGACATTTCCGTAATCACAGCTCACATCTAGCTTTGAACAGCCTTTAGCAATTTTCTGAATCTTGGTATTCCCAAAATCATTCTGAATATTTGAAACGCCATTTACATATTCAACTTTTACATTCCCATATTCTGAAATGATCTTTCCTCCTCCAAAATATGCTACATAGGTGTTTCCAAAATCTACTTCGATATCATTTGAAGAATGCTTTAGATCCGCGGCAACCAGATTTCCATAATCCAGTTCCAAGTCTAGCATCCCTGCAATTGAAGAGATGTTTAAATTCCCAAAATCGACGGTGCCGTTTACTCCACCAGATTTGGGCATCTTGATTTCTACGGTGATATCGTAGCTCTCGTTGCCCCACTTTCTACTGTTGTTAGAACCCGGGTTGATGATGAGCTCAGGCGTGCTTTGGCTTTCATTGATTTTTACAGAGTTGAAAATCTCCTCTGCTCTCGATTCCGAGCGCACGTCGGCATTCACCTTTACCAAAATATAAACCTCTTCGTTATCCCAAGTGGTTATGGTAGTGCTTGCAAATGAAGTATTGAGCTTCATTGTTACATTGTTGTTCACCTTGAACTTTCGCGAAATCTCCTTGTAATACTCGGACGACCGCGCACTGATGCTGAAAAAAACAGGTATTACTGCTGCAAGGAGTAAATTAAGTTGCGGAACTTTCATTGGTGTTATTATTAGATTGATTCTTTAATTCTATGTACGACTTCAGCTGATGGATGATTTGTAACCGGTATTGAAAATTCTCCATCATACCTCTTATTATATTTTCATTCTGTACATTCATTTGATATAGTGTATCAAGGCGATGATACTCATTTTCGAGTTCTTGAAGTTTTGTCAAAAACTCCGTCACCTTCTCGTCCTTAAACTCGAGTGACTTTGTGTCCAAGACATTGTTTGCCTGAAAATACTCCTTGGCCTTTTTAACCTCCTGTGGATAATCCACTTTTGCTAATTGCTCGTCGCTAGAGTTTTTCAATGTAAAAAAGTACACTCCTATTGCAACAACAATAGCCGCTGCAGCTCCCACTAAAGCGGTCACTCTAAAATTGAAGGTGATCACTTTTGACTTTTTGCCTTCGCGTAGGCGCTGTTCAAATCGATCTTCATGACCTTCTGCAATGGGTGCTTCACTTGCGATTTGCTCCAATGCTTTTAAGATGTCTTCTTCTCTATTCATTTTTCTACACCTATTTCTTTTCTCAACTTTGTTAATGCTCTGCTATACTGGCTTCTACTGGTAGAAGCGCCTATTCCGAGCTGATCTCCTATTTCCTGATGACTCATTTTCTCCATAATGTGAAGTTGAATGATCATCTGATACCCTTGAGGCAATTTACCAATATGCTTGGCTAATTGTTCTGTTGGAATATCATAGCGTTCGTCCTTCTCCTCTACCTGGTCCTTGATATTTTCATTGAACTCAGGAAAGAGAATGGTAAAATTCTTTTTTCTTCTCACTCGTGAAATGGCTTCTCTCACACAAATCATTTTCTGCCATGCCACGTATTTCTCGGGGGCTGTCAAATCTGCCAACTTGTTAAACCCCTTGATATAAGCCTCCTGCATCACGTCTTCTGCATCCTCCCGATTGCGCATAATCAAGTAGACAGATGGATAGATAATTCTCCATGACTGGCGGTACGCCTCGGATTGAGCGTGGCGGTCGCCGCTTTTGCAACGTTGAACTATTTCTGCCCAGTTGGTCTGCACTAATCGGTTGGTTTGGTAGTATGACGCCAAAGATTATAAAACGCTGCACAAGATTCTAGAAAAAATAAAAAGGGCGCTTAAAAAGCGCCCTTTTCTTTATCAGGAATAAATCAAATCAACCGCTACACATTTCGCATCCATCAGGATTGTCGAGCGAACACGCTATCGTTGCTTGCTGCTTTGCGATCTCTTCAGCAGTCATGCCTGCATGTGCCGACATCATTACTGGAGACTGTACATCGAATTGTGGAGTAGCCACAGGAGCGGCAGCTGGAGTTGACTCTGCTGGAATTGTTGCTCCTTGGTACTTCTTGTCTACTGTGAACTTGATAGCATCAGTAGCAGCCTTGGTACGGAGGTAATACATACCCGTCTTCAAACCTTTCTCCCATGCATAGAAGTGCATTGAAGTGAGTTTTCCAAAGTTCGGATTCTCCATGAATACGTTCAATGACTGGCTTTGACAGATGTAAGCACCTCTGTCGGCAGACATTTCAATGATTGCTTTCTGTGACAATTCCCAAGCGGTTTTGTAGAGTGCTTTCAAATTGTCTGGAATCTCTGCAATGTTTTGAACGGATCCGTTCGCTGCTATCAACTTGTTTTTCAAATCCTCATTCCACAATCCTAAACTCACAAGATCTTTAAGCAAATGCTTATTCACGATAATGTATTCACCCGCCAGCACGCGTCTTGTATAGATGTTACTGGTATAGGGCTCAAAACACTCGTTGTTTCCAAGAATCTGCGCAGTTGAAGCCGTTGGCATTGGGGCCAACAACAATGAGTTGCGCATTCCGTGGATTTTAATTTCTTCTTTTAAAACATCCCATTCCCAACGGTTTGTTGGCTTCACATCCCACATGTCAAATTGAAGTATGCCATGTGATGCAGGTGAACCTGGGAAAGTTTCATACGCACCATCCTTAATCGCTAAATCTTTGGATGCTGTGCATGCTGCATAATAAATCGTTTCAAAAATTTCTTTGTTCAACTGCTTCGCCTCTGCACTATCGAATGGATAACGCATCATGATGAAGGCGTCTGCCAAACCTTGAACACCGATACCTATCGGGCGGTGACGCATGTTTGACTTACGCGTTTCAGGCACTGGATAGTAGTTGCCATCGATAATCACGTTGAGATTTACAGTCAACTGATACGCTACTTCAAAGAGTCTGTTGTGATCAAACTGACCATCTTTCACAAACTTTGGAAGTGCGATAGAACCTAGATTACATACAGCAATCTCATCTGGAGCGGTGTACTCCATAATTTCTGTACATAAGTTAGAACTCTTGATTGTTCCAAGATTCTTTTGGTTGCTCTTTTTGTTTGCGGCGTCCTTATAAAGCATATAAGGTGTGCCTGTCTCAATCTGCGATTCCAAAATTTTGAACCACAAATCCTGCGCTTTCACTGTCTGACGGCCTTTGCCTTCTTGCTCATACTTGGTATAGAGTTTTTCGAACTCTTCGCCATAGCAATCAGCTAAACCTGGACATTCGTTTGGACACATAAGCGTCCACATACCATCGTCCTTAACACGTTGCATAAACAAATCTGGGATCCATAGAGCGTAGAACAAGTCGCGAGCACGAGCTTCTTCTTTACCATGGTTTTTTCTCAAGTCCAAAAACTCATATACATCTGCGTGCCAAGGCTCGAGGTAGATAGCAAAAGAACCTTTTCTCTTTCCACCACCCTGATCCACGTAGCGAGCTGTATCGTTGAACACCTTGAGCATTGGAACGATACCATTGCTAGTACCGTTGGTACCCTTGATATATGAACCTTTTGCACGCACGTTGTGAATGCTCAATCCAATACCACCGGCGCTTTGTGAAATCAAAGCAGTTTGCTTAAGCGTATTATAGATACCCTCGATGCTATCTGATTGCATCTGCAATAAGAAGCATGAGCTCATTTGTGGCTTAGGTGTACCCGCATTGAAGAGCGTTGGTGTGGCGTGTGTAAACCAGCCTTCGCTCATCATGTTGTAAGTCTTCACTGCCTCTTCAAGGTTGTTTTTGTGGATACCCACAGCCACGCGCATGAATAGGTGCTGAGGACGCTCTGCTACTTTTCCATGAAGTTTCAAAAGATAAGAACGCTCCAAAGTTTTGAAACCAAAGTAGTCGAAGCTAAAATCTCTATCATAGATGATGGTGCTATCCAAGAGTGGAGCATTGTCTTGTACCACTTTGTAAACGTCATCTGCGATGAGTCCAGCACTCTGACCTGTCTTAGGATCTACATAGGTATATAGATCGTGAATTGTCTGACTGAAGGACTTCTTTGTGTTTTTATGTAAGTTACTCACCGCAATGCGCGACGCAAGGAGTGCGTAATCAGGGTGTGCCGTTGCATTTGTTGCAGCGATCTCAGCAGCTAAGTTGTCCAACTCGCTTGTGGTAACTCCATCGTAAACGCCTTCGATTACCTTCATGGCAATCTTAACTGGATCTACAATCGGATTGAGACCATAGCACATTTTGGTTACTCGTGCGGTGATCTTATCGAATTTGACACTTTCCTTGTGTCCGTCGCGTTTGATAACGTACATAAAACGATCCTCCGTGAATCTATTAGGTGGTTTTTGGGGAAGGTTAATCCTCTCGTATCTTATCCCTTTTCAGATACAAGGTTTTGGTTAAGCCAAACCTCTCACCTCCAACGTTGATTGGTGTGAAAAATTTGAAGTATAAAATGTTGTTTAGGTACCGCGTGTGCTAAGGTTATCAAAAACACCCCGCGGCGTAGTATAGTATTCCTTTCTGGTTAGAAGTCTTCGTCTAACTTAAAGGACTGTTTGCTCTTTTCTGCCATCACCCCTGCCTTCTGATAATCACCCACTCTCTTTTCAAAGAAGTTGGTCTTACCTTGAAGCGAAATCATTTCCATGAAATCAAAAGGATTCGACTTGTTGTACACCTTCTCATTACCCAACTCTACCAAAAGGCGGTCTGCAACGTACTCGATGTATTGAGCCATCAAATCGCTATTCATTCCAATCAATTTTACTGGAAGCGCATCGATGATGAATTCTTTTTCAATATCCACAGCATTCATGATGATCTCGCGAATACGCTCTTTTGGAAGCTTGTTCACAATGTGAGAATTGTAGAGCAAGCATGCAAAGTCGCAGTGCAAACCTTCATCACGGCTGATTAATTCATTGCTGAAGCTCAAGCCCGGCATCAAACCACGCTTCTTCAACCAGAAAATACTGCAGAAACTACCACTAAAGAAGATACCTTCTACCGCCGCGAATGCTACCAAACGCTCAGCAAAAGAACCATTCTTGATCCAGCGCAATGCCCACTCAGCCTTCTTTCCAACGCAATCCAATGTCTCAATGGCTTTGAACAGATGAGCCTTTTCCGCGGTGTCTTTAATGTATGTATCTATCAACAATGAGTAAGTCTCACTGTGGATGTTTTCCATCATAATTTGGAAGCCATAGAAAAACTTCGCCTCCGTGTACTGTACTTCTCTAACGAAGTTCTCAGCCAAATTCTCATTCACAATACCGTCACTGGCTGCAAAAAACGCGAGCACGTGCTTCACAAAGTGACGCTCGTCATCGTTGAGCTTTGTATTCCAGTCCACCAAATCAGCCTCGAGGTCAATCTCCTCTGCCGTCCAGAAATTTGCTTCTGACTTCTTGTAATATTGCCAGATATCATGGTGTGCGATTGGGAAAAGTACAAATCTGTCTGGATTGTCCTTTAGGATCGGCTCCTCTACCACACCTTGAGTGTTTCTTTGGAGGGTATCGATTGTTGGTGTTTCTAATATATTGCTCATGTCGCTTTCTCGCCTCGCGGCCTTCTTTAAACTTTTAGTAAACTGTAGTACTTTGCAAGAGAACTTTGTTTTCTTTCCAAAATCCTTGATTTTTCAAGGGTTTTAGAAATAAAGTTTCATGCCCTCAAAGGTTTGCAAAATCTATTCATCAGTCAACCTAAAACGATTAACAAGACTTCATAGTTTTTAACATGACAAAGCCCAAAATGAAGCTAAGCCGCATTCGTCGCGCCTTTCAATAAATCATGACAGGATGGCCTCTGCCCCAATCGCCAATTTGACCGAAAAAGATGGCACGCTTATTTCTCGCTGTCCAATTCACATTCAGGCTGTTAACTTCATTTTCTACTTTCTGTCAATCTTGTAGAAAAAATGTGCATAATCCTCTGGGAAGTTTTCCACCTGTTTTCAATTTTTCGCACTACACGCGCGCGTTCTTTTATTTATAGCCATATTGTCACTTTTCTCCACTTGGCATCATTTTCTACAAGCGTCTGACCTAAATTTGCAGTTCTTACTAAAGAAGATTCACACCGCTATGATCGGAGCTATAAATAAAATACTAAAAAAGTTTGTCGGCGATAAAGCTGAAACTGATTTAAAAGAAATACAACCCTTTATCAAGGCAATTCATGCTGTTTCGGCAACACTCACTAACGCTACTCCCGATGAGCTCAGAGAACGCTCCGCATCCATCAGAAAGCGCATCAAGGAAGGTATAGCGCCCCTAGAGCAAGAAGTGCAAAAACTAAAGGATCAAGCCGAAAGCTTACCAAGCAATGACCTCGAACAAAAGGAGGCAATTTTTGGCCAAGTGGATGCCTTACTCAAGGATATAGACAACGAAATAGAAAAGCTTCTCGACCAAATGTTGCCAGAAGCATTTGCTGTCCTTAAAGAAACTGCAAAACGCCTTAAAGACAATCCTGAAATCACACTTAAAGCTACCGATTTCGATCGCGAATTGGCTGCCAAAGGAAAAGATTATGTTACGGTAAATGGAGATACTACCATTTGGAAAAATAGCTGGATGGCCGCAGGCAATCGAGTTGTATGGGACATGGTGCATTATGATGTGCAGCTCATCGGAGGTACTGCAATACACAAAGGAAAAGTTGCAGAAATGGCAACCGGTGAAGGTAAAACACTCGTGGCAACTCTAGCAGTATTCCTCAATGCTCTTGCAGGCAAAGGTGTTCACGTGGTTACTGTCAATGATTACCTATCTCGCCGTGACTCCGAATGGATGGGACCACTTTATGAATTTCACGGTCTCAGTGTTGACTGCATTGACAAACATCAACCCAATAGCCCTGGCAGAAAAGCGGCTTATCAAGCAGACATCACCTTCGGTACTAATAACGAATTCGGCTTTGATTATCTCCGCGATAATATGGCCTCTGATGCTGAACTTCTCGTCCAGCGCAAACATCACTTCGCAATTGTAGATGAGGTTGACTCTGTCTTGATTGATGAAGCCCGAACTCCTCTTATCATAAGCGGTCCAACACCGAAGGGTGATCAACAAGAATTTGATAACCTCAAACCAAAAGTACAATTACTTGTAAATGCTCAAAAACAAGCAATAACGGACTTTTTAACCCTCGCTAAAAAGAAACTTCAACCTGAATCTGGTGAACCCTCAAAAGAGGATATCACCGAAGGTGGATTGGCGCTTTTCAGATCATATCGAGGCATGCCTAAAAATAAGGCTCTCATTAAATTCCTCAGTGAGGAAGGAATGAAGCAGCAATTGCTCAAAACAGAGGCTTATTATCTTCAAGATAAAGAAAGAGAAATGCACAAGGCAGATGCAGAACTTTTCTTTGTCATTGATGAGAAGAATAATCAAGTTGAGCTGACTGAAAAAGGCATAGCACTCATCACCAGAAACATGGAAGATGAACGCTTTTTTGTAATGCCCGACCTCGGAACAGAAATCGCAGAAATTGAATCTAAGGATATTTCGAATGATGAAAAAGCGAAACAACTCGAAGAGTTGCAACGCGATTACAGTGTTAAAAGCGAACGTATTCACACCATCAATCAGCTTCTAAAGGCATACACCATTTTCGAAAAAGACATCGAATACGTGGTGATGAATAACAAAGTAATGATCGTTGATGAGCAGACAGGTCGTATCATGGATGGCCGAAGATTCAGCGATGGATTACACCAGGCAATTGAAGCCAAAGAGAACGTAAAAGTCGAAGCTGCGACACAGACGTACGCTACAATTACATTGCAAAATTACTTCCGTATGTACCACAAACTTGCTGGTATGACGGGTACGGCCGAAACAGAGGCAGGAGAGCTATGGAGCATTTACAAACTCGATGTGATGGTGATTCCCACAAATCGCCCAATCCAACGTCGTGATCATGACGACAAAGTCTATAAGACCAAGCGTGAAAAATACAATGCTGTAATAGAAGAAATTGATCAGTTGAAAAAAGCTGGTCGTCCTGTACTCGTTGGTACAACAACAGTTGAAGTAAGTGAATTGCTTCACAAAATGCTTCAGCTACGTGGCATAGAACACCAAGTCCTCAACGCCAAACTTCACCAACATGAAGCAGAGATTGTAAAGAACGCAGGGCGTGCTGGCACTGTAACCATTGCTACCAACATGGCCGGTCGTGGTACCGACATCAAACTTGGAGAAGGAGTAAAAGAAGCTGGAGGACTTGCAATTATTGGTACCGAACGCCACGACTCAAGACGTGTTGACAGACAGCTTAGAGGCCGCGCTGGTCGTCAAGGTGACCCAGGTTCATCTCAGTTTTACGTTTCGCTAGAAGACGACTTGATGCGTCTTTTCGGTAGCGACCGTATCGCCAAAATGATGGATAGATTAGGAATTAAAGAAGGCGAGGTTATTCAAGCTGGAATGATCACATCATCCATCGAGCGCGCTCAAAAGAAAGTAGAAGAAAACAACTTCGGTATTCGCAAACGTCTATTGGAGTATGACGACGTGATGAATTCACAACGCGAAGTGATCTACAAACGCAGAAGACACGCGCTTTATGGAGAACGCCTCAAACTGGACATTGACAATATGTATTTCGATATGTCTGCTAATCTAGTGGCTTCATTCCATCCTGTAAAAGACTATCAAGGATTCAACCTTAACATGGTTAGATTCTTTGGTACTCCTGCGCCACTAAGCGAAGAAGAATTCTTGAAAAAGAAGGAAGATGATATTGTGGCGATTGTTTACAATGCCGTAGATCAGCAATACAAACATCGCGTAACTGAACTCGTAAATGAGGCCTTTCCAGTTATAAAACAAGTCTATGAAAACAATACTCAAGGATTCCAAAATATAGCCATTCCATTTACAGATGGAAGGAAGAGTATTCAACTGGGAGTTAATCTAGAAAAGGCTTATAAAACGGAAGGCCGTGAGATCATTGACGCCCTTGAAAAAGGAATCACGTTAGCCATCATTGATCAAAACTGGAAAGAGCATCTACGTAGCATGGATGACTTGAGAAGCAATGTTCAATTTGCATCTCATGAACAAAAAGATCCGCTTTTGATCTACAAGTTAGAGAGTTATAACCTCTTCAAAGAAATGGTCTCTAAGACGAATGCTGAGATCGCAAATTTCTTGCTAACTGCGCAATTACCGAAAGGTAATCAAGAAGTACGTCAGGCACCTGTGCAGCGTCAAGAACAAGCTCGTGTTCAGACAAACAAACCTGAAGCACAAAACTTGAATGAGCGGATTAATACGATGGCCAGACAACAGGCTGGCGGCATGGCACCAGATGCTCAACCGAATATACCAGCACCTAAGGCTGAACCAATCAAGGCCGAAGTGAAGATAGGACGCAACGACCCATGTCCTTGTGGTTCTGGCAAAAAATACAAGAACTGCCACGGTGCATAACTAAACAAATAGATTAATGATAAATAGAAAATGGATGGGTCTAACCCATCCATTTTTCATAAAGACCCTCTAGCTCAGACTTCGCCTGCGCGTAGGCGCTCAGAACTTTTTCAGAATGAGCTGTATTCGAATAATCCAAACTCGCTACCTCTTCTTCCAGCTTCTTCAACTCCTCTTCTTTCTTACTTATTTCTTGTTCCAGCTTTTGCTGTTGATTTTGTAACTTCTTTTGTTGCTTCTCTAATTCTTTTTGTTGTTCACGAGTCATTTCAGGAACCGAATGTTCATTCGGTTTTGCCTTCAACTCTTCTTGAACTGCTTTTTTCTCAACCTTCGCTCTCTCAAATGCAGCGATACTTTCAGCCTTTTTCTCTTTCAAGAAATCCAATACGTCGCCCTGCCAAATCTTCAAGCGATCAGGTTTGATTTCGTAAACGATGTTTGTAAGACCATTTAAAAAATCTCGATCGTGCGACACAACCAGCATTGTCCCATCAAACCTTTGCAATGCTTGTTTCAACACCTCTTTTGACGCAAGATCCAGGTGGTTGGTAGGTTCGTCAAGTACGAGAAAATTATACGGTTGCAGTAGGAGCTTACAAAAAGCCAAACGTGCTTTTTCGCCTCCACTCAACACTTTCACTTTTTTATCTACATCATCGCCACTAAATAAGAATGAGCCCAATAATGAACGAACATTCTTCCGAATATCCCCTACGGCTTCGTCATCTATTGTTTCAAAAACAGTTTTGTTTCCGTCAAGTGTGTCGCTTTGATTTTGCGCGTAATAGCCCACATTCACCGAATATCCAGGAGTGATCTCGCCTTCGTGTCTTTCGGTTTTCATGATCATTCTAATTAGCGTAGATTTCCCTACACCATTCTTACCTACAAGTGCGATTTTTTCTCCACGATTAATCATAATATCCAAATTGGAGAAAAGTCTATTTTCACCATACGCTTTACCAAGGCCTTTTCCTTCTAAAATTACTTTTCCAGAATGCGGCGCTGGCGGAAAGGATACGCGAATTCGCGTTCCGTCTAGGTCATCGACCTCCACCTTTTCGAGCTTATCCAACTTGCGAATAAGTGTTTGTGCAAATGCTGCCTTATCCTTTTTCGCTCGAAATTTGTCAATGAGTTTTTGCGTATCCTCAATATACTTTTGCTGATTCTTGGCAGCTTGCTCCTGACGCTCGATTTCTTCCTCACGCTGCACAATGTACTTGCTATAAGAAAATCGATAATCGTATATCTTGGCTTTAGAAATTTCTATCGTGCGTGTTGTAACATTGTCGAGGAAAGTCCTGTCGTGCGAAATGAGCACGATTGCGCCTGGATAATCAATTAAAAATTCTTCAAGCCATTCAATACTTTCGATATCGAGGTGGTTCGTTGGCTCATCGAGCAATAATAAGTCGGGATTTTGAAGAAGAATCTTTCCAAGCTCAACGCGCATTTTCCAACCGCCGCTAAACTCGTGCATCTTACGGTTCATATCCTCCGAACGAAATCCTAGCCCTTTTAAGACCTTTTCTATGCGTTCTTCGAGATTACCACTACCCAACAGCTCCAACCTATGTGCAACGCCCTCTAACTCCTCCAATTTGTTGGCATAATCATCAGAAGTATAGTCGTGATGATCTGTTATTGCCAAGGTCAATTCCTCCAACCTCTCGCTAAGCATCTGAACTTCCGCGAAGGCTGTTCTGGCCTCTTCATATACAGTGGCATCTTCACTGTGATTCATTTCCTGAGGCAGATATCCCACGGTACTCCCCTTTGCAAACGCCACA
>CAYRZQ010000049.1:0-6038 GCA_964428835.1 uncultured Comamonadaceae bacterium
TCGTTCTTGTTCTCGTTCTTGTTCTCGTTCTTGTTCTCGTTCTTGTTCTCGTTCTATTTCTCCACCACCACTCTCTCGGTCTTATTGAGGGCTGGGTTGCTGAGTTCGAGCAGGTAAACACCACCGCTTAGATCATCGAGATTCATCATTATCGTTCTTCCATTCTCCATATTGAAAAACTCATCTCGAACTTTTCTTCCCATGCTATCAAACATGCGAATCTGAACACGTCCTTCAACTCCAGTGGTTTCGATGGTAATCATCCCGTTGCTAACAGGGTTTGGAAACACTTTCACACTTGCCCCATTAGTAATTTCGAATTCTGAATTCTTAATTCTCAACTCCCAAGTTCCCATGTTCCCTTGTTCTAGTTCTCGTTCTTGTTCTAATTCTAGCTCTTCTTC
The DNA here is from genome assembly GCA_964428835.1 of uncultured Comamonadaceae bacterium. Classification (GTDB taxonomy): domain Bacteria; phylum Bacteroidota; class Bacteroidia; order Flavobacteriales_D; family Sanyastnellaceae; genus JAIXWP01. The sequence goes on from CAYRZQ010000049.1 coordinate 405, forward strand.
TAGAACGATGCCTGCTTCACAATCCAATGGTGTAACAGTCACTTCTTCAGAGAGAATTCCTGATGGACTGCATATTCCAATCACACGACAACGATATATGATGTTCGTTTCAAGAGAGTCAACATATTTCACTGTAAGGTTAGCTGTTGTAGAACCAGAGTATGAAATGCCGTTAAAGATATCCGTGAAAGGTCCGCCATTCACACTGCGTTGCCAGCGATAACGTAAAGCATTGAATGGACTATTGATTAGAATTCCGGTTCCTACGGCACCTACAGAGAGCACTGCATCACTGCCTTCGCAAGCTTCTACACTGCTAGGTTGTTCCGTAATTTCTACAGCATCATATACATTCAATCTCACAGTAAAGGTCGCTTGTGGGCTAAAGCAGTTCTGAAGTCTGCATCTAAATAAATAGCCATTCATTGCTGTGGTAGGATTATGTACAGTTAAAGTGGCTTCGTTTGCACCTGAGAAATTTTCATTATTAACCACATTAATCCATGTGAATGACATTGGCGATGTTCTGTACTGCCACTGATATGAGCGCACAGGTTGTGCAGTGGCTACAGAAAATGTCACTTCATCCACTTGGCCGCAAATGGTTTGTCGAACTGGTTGTTGCGTTATTACAATACTTGTAGTGTATTGACCAATAGTGATAGGTTCAGAATTCACTGTACAACCTTGGGCTTGATTGGTCAAAACAACTTGATATGTGCCTGGTTGGTTTACGGTAATAGAAGCACTATTGCTGTTAGGAATATTTGTTCCATTTCTTGTCCAAGCGTAAGAGAAATCTGCTCCTCCTGCAACGCTCACAGTGAATGGAGAGTTTGGACAGGTGAGGGTTTCGCTACTGCTCAAAACTAGTTCTTGAGTTTCCGCACATGGATCTACGCTAAATATTGATAGGGTAGAGCTCACTTCGTTTGCGAGAATAACAATGTCTTTTCCGTTTGGACTTTGGCTGGCAGGAATGAATACTATTCCTTCCGCACCTAAGTCGGGACCGCTACCAGTAAGGGTTCTGTTGTTATTATAGTTTACAAAACGCGGCATGCTTGGATTTGAAACGTCAAATAACATTACTCCGCCAATACGCTCTAATGAAACAAATAGGTAAGGCACGCCATTAATTGTAGCCGTGGTTATGCCTTCTGGTTCTGGACCTTTGTCGTCTGATCTGTTTTTGAATGTAGCAGAACCATTGGTATTCGATGCATTAAAGAATGACGATGTAAGGGGATGAGTTGATGTAATTTGTTCTAGTAAATCTTTCGAATCCCAAACTAGTGCACCTGTTTCAGAATTAAAAATGCTGAATGAGCGACTTCCAAGAATGTGTAATTCATCATAATCGCCGTCTCCATCGGTATCACCGCTATACTTCAATCCGCTTAATCGTCCTAAGAAGCGATTGTTTCTTAAAATGTAAGCATCAGGAAAGGCTGTTGGATCTAGTGTTCCGTTGAATGTAGATGAAGATATTCTATTGGCATCAACAACATCTCCAAACTCTCTGGAGTCACCTTCGTTAGCTGTAAATAAAAGACCAGTACCGTTGATGTTAGCATAGGAAATTGCATCGGGCATATAAGCTCCTTTCACAGGTAGATTACCAGTAATCAATACTGTACCTGTTTGATCACTTGCATCCATTCCATTGTTTGAACCTACGCCATAGTCGGCATAGCCGAGAGGTCTCAAGGAAACAATAGTGTTGTTCGTAAGATCAATTGTAAGAAGTGCATTGTTTTCTTGGAGCGTAATATATGCTTTTGAATTATCATCGGATACAGCTACATATTCTGGTTCTAAGTCTTGTGCAACCGTTGCACTTGTTGAAAATATGCGGATTCCTTGAGCGCGAAGAGCATTTTCTTGACCATTGAATGAAGTAAGACCGATAGTAGTCACATTTGCTTGCGTGAGCGCCTCAACTCCTCCAGAAATATCAACGATGCTGACAGAACCTTCTGGATCGATGCTATAGTCGCTGCTTGGTTCGCCTTCATTAGCAGTCAAGACCTTATTGTAATCTTTACTAAAAGTAATCATATCGGGCATTGGACCAACCTCAACTTGATTTAAAAAATTACCGTCACTATTTAGGAATGCTACAAATCCATTGCTTTGAGGATTGTTGTTTTCGATTGCCAAGGCAACAATTCCGTTGTTTGCCACAACAGAGTTGATATTTCCATAAGGTGTAACATCAATACTATTCAATAGAATTGGAGTCGCAGGATTTTGAAAGTCCACGATATCCAATTTTTTACCAATGCTATTTGCAATGTACAGTCTTTGCGTGCTGGGATCGTGTGATACAATCTCTGCTGAATTAGCGCCAGAAGGACCGTTGCTGAAACTGGTGATCAGATTAATACCGAGTTCATTTGAAGAAACAGGTGCTACTTGATCATTGTCCTTAATGAATACAATAGAGTAGTTGTTAGTGGGATGGATTGTTGCAAAGTCAGCAGTAGCAATTTTAACAATCACTCGTTCTGCTTTTTCAGCCAAGGCATCATCGATAATCGCTAAAGGAAAATTGAACACACCGTTTGAATTGGCTGGAATGGTTAGAGTATTATTCCATACAAAGTCGGCATTCGGAGTGGCATCCGTATATACAGACAATGAAAAAGTAAGTTGCGTTGGGTTTGGCGTGGCATTTTCCATTGTGATAGGAATAAAAACAATACCACCATTTTCATTAAACCAAAAGAAATTAGATGCTGATGCAATCGAAACATTTCCAAGAGCGCAACCGTCGTTGAGGCCTCCAGCACAGTTCTCGTCTATATTGTTGAAACAAATTTCTGAAGCACCTGGGTTTGCACTGCTATTGTTATCATCACAATCCCCGCTTTGTAAGGCATAGCCTTCGGGCATTTCACATTGAGTAAGTGAGGATGTTTCAATTCCATAACCATCTCCATCCGCATCTAAGTACCAGGTTATTTCATTCACGCATGAACCGTCATCTTCAATAGCTTCTGGATTGAAGTTACATGCATTGCTATCAGTACAGCCAACGACGATAGAGTTTGGAAGAATAGCATTTCCTGGGGATGCTACGTTTGCGGCTATGTCTGCGCTGGTAAAAGTTGTTTGTGTTTCAATTTCTCCAACAGCACTAACTAAGCCGACATTACTCATTCCTACGTAAGTAGGATTGAAAGTGCCATCAGCATTATAACCATAGTAAAAACTGAAGTTTGCCGTTGCTGCACCGAACGATACACGAGAGACTTCGGTTCCTGTCGCATCGAAAATGATGGTGCCATCTCCGCTTGAACTGAACCCGAGACCTGAACCTGAATAGGTTCCCACTTGAATGTTTTCAGATAATCCCCAGAAGGTGCGGAAGTCGGTAGCAAATGTTGCAGAACCAGACTCTCCAAAAATCACGCTTTCGCCCGCGGCGATTGTTGTGACTCCATTAAGAAAAGCTGAGTTAGCGAAGTTGAAACTATTATCATCAACTTTATAACCTGTAATATCTACAGACGCATTGCCAATGTTCGTTAATTCGAACCAGTCGGCAGTTGAGCCCGATGACATAACTTCGGTAATTCGAAGGATGCCTTGAGCAAATGAAACGCTTGTCAAAGCAATAAAGATTGCTGAAAGTGTAATTGTTTTTTTCATCACAGAATTTGTGTTGGTAAGGTGATGCAAACCTCGACTTTCAATATTCCGTAATGATTAGAGCAAGTTTAATTAATTATTTCATTTGTTAAGGCAATGTAATCCTGAGGAGTTTATTTTGAATCCCTTTGTCGCAAATTAGTTCTTTTTATACGTCAAGCCGCCTTTTATACTTGATAGTACTATATGAAACGAAAAATCATTTCTAGATGTTGGAAAGAGTTCAGGCTTGTTTAAAGAAATATCATAAGCATATCCGACAATGCCTGACAGCGCATATCTCTTAAATAACATTATATCGAAAATGTTAAGCTGTACTTCTGGTTTTAGCATCCAAGATGTTTGTCCCTCTTCTACTAGCAGACTAGGGCCAAGCATAACTCCTATCCTGCGATTTCTAAGATAAGCTTTATTCTTTGAGATTTGGCGGAAGACTCCATAGCTCAAACTGGTATAAAAATCATTTTTACCAACGACTTCCATGCGGGAGTGCAGGGTGAACAGTCTTTTACCGATATTGCGACCATAGCTGAATCGAAAGAAGGGATACCCATTGTCTATGCCTCGATAGCTCATTCCAGCTCCAGCACTCATAGATCTCTTTATTACGTATGTGCCATAAGTAGGTTGAACAGTTGCCAGTTCTTCAGTACTAAAGCCAGATTTAGAAATCCATTGACTCAATTCAGGCAGTTTCATATCCGAAAGAAAATCATACTGATAAATATGATTTATTTTTTCAGCCAATGCACTTCCCGTTGTCTGTTGGATGAGGTATCCTACCGCGCAATAGGTTCCATTTTCATCAATAAAACAAGGCCTTCTTTCATCATACTTTGAATTTATTGGAAATTCACCACGGCGGATGTATGCGAGTAGATGTTCCAAAACTGCAAAGCGTTTCTGCTTGATATCGCTATCAGTCATCGCTTTTGTACGATCCATCAAGAGTTGATAAGCATAAGCTAGATGAGCGGTGATACGCTGTTTTTCAGACAGTGAGTTGCGCTCTGACGGTGTAAAGAAATGCTCAGCACTAGTATTGCCGATAATTGGATTCATGGAACCTTGATCGCTGCTAATACAGCCCGCCAAAAGGATTGCAGCAGTGGTGAGAATAACATACAACTTCATCATTGTGAACTATTATTTTTCCTAATTTACGGTTAAGTCCTCTTTGTATATATACGTTATGACCATGAATCTACCATCAATGCCTTCAAAGTCAAAATTGACCACAGCGTCTTCAATATAAGGATTCTCCTTTTTTATAAATTCCACAACCGATGAAGAAATTTTTTCTGTCACGTCGAATTTATCAATACCTGTGATTGGCTTATTGGATCCAAATACTCCAAGAAATATATCCCAAGAAGGCAGGTTTATTTGAGAGCTAAGGATGTCGTTAACGTTTCCTTGAGTGGGTCGCATGGTATGAAGTGTGATTGTCTTATTACCTATACTTAGAAAGGGAGTCTCCTCAATGACTGCACTACCAATGAGAATATTTAGACTTTCAAGAGTTATTTGCTTTTTTCTAACATGTTCTTCCAGTTCGGAAATATTTTCAATTATCGTTACTCCTTTTTTGCCTCTAAGCTTTAGAATTTTATTTCTTATTTCAATCGCCTCTACCATGTTCAATTGATTGAATTGAGCAAAGGATTCAACGCTTTCATTCACAACAAAGATTGCTTGCACATCCATATCTGACTTTTCGTTGTGATTATCAAAAAGATGACGAGCATGATATACTGCCTTGATTTTATGAAGTGATAAAACTCTTGCTTGCTTTGGCGCTACAGGTTCCTCTACGATGATAGTCTGGCGTTGGCGAGTTTTGTTTTTTGTCCAGATTTCGCTGAATTCATCCATAGATTTTTCACCGTAGTTTCCTGAAATTCGCTGCTGGTCAATTGAAGAAATTTGTTTGCTCTTTTTTACTTGATTTTGCAATGTTCTGGCGTACCTAATTTC
>CAYRZQ010000049.1:6048-23006 GCA_964428835.1 uncultured Comamonadaceae bacterium
TTTCCTGATGCCTGTCATACTGGTCTAGATTTTTTGGAAAATTGGATGAGATGTAATGAAAGCCATCAGTAGCCTTATCAGTTGCTTTTACAGGAACTTCAAAAAGTGTCTGCAGCGCTGCAGCCTCCTCGGCGTTGATCTTTTTACCCATCATCACTGAGTAAAGATGACCGCTGTTATCCCTTAGAAGATTAGACTTAACACTTGGAGGCATCAATTCCATTTGAAGCATTTTTAAGCGCATGTTAGGGCTTAAACCTTCAGATGATTTATAGGCTTTGGTTATAAAGGAGTTTTTAGGAAGATTATTGGCATGATTGATTTCAAAAACAGAGAATCGTGCGCTCACGACATTTGGGTCAAGGTACGCAACATCATCGATAGCTCTCGCTCTGGCGCCAAAACCGGTGGCATCATCCAGATGACTCCATCGAGACGCTTTACTTAAATCAGATGCGTTATCGGCTGCCTTTCCGGCGCGCGAACAGCCTCTGACGAGAGCACCCAGCAGCAGGATTGCCATGAGTGACATTTTCAAGTGATAGTTCATTTTTTCTTTGGTTTAATAAGTTTTTCTTCTCTTTGAATGATTGATGCTATAGTAGTTTTGTTGAGTATATTCAGACTGGCATCTCTTACTTCTTCCATGACGGCGTGAATGCCACATGTTTTTTCATCTATGCAATATTCACAAGGCTCGTAATAGTTCAAGCTCACACATGACACCATGGCGATCGGTCCATTCATTACTCTGATTATTTCAGCCAGATTGATTTGATCAGCAGATTTGGCTAAATAATATCCTCCAGCGCTCCCTTTTTTACTAGTTACAAAGCCCCCAATCTTTAAATCAGCAAGAATGGCTTCGAGGAATTTTTGAGGTATGGTCGTTTGCTCTACAATGGAAGCAACAGATGCCGGATGTTCCGATGCATTTGCTCGTGCTATCTGCACCAGTGCTTTGATGGCATATCGAGATCTCTTGTTTAGCATAGTTTTTTTCTAATCCTATAAATCCTACCTGTGTAGTAGGAAATTAAAAATTTTTCATAAGTTTGCGCACTTATGACGACGCAATCTACTACAGAAAAGCTGAATAGTCTATTGCTACAATCGAAAGGATTTGAAGATACTATCCTTTTAGCATTGGGCAATTTGGGAGGGAAAGCTGCCTTTTCGACTAGTTTCAGTAAGGAGGATCAGATTATCTACGACGTAATCGCCCGGAAAAATTTACCAATAGAGGTTTTTACTTTGGATACGGGCAGGCTTTTTCCTGAGACGTATAGTGTTTGGTCGAGGACTTTAGAAAAATATAAAAGGCCCATTCGATCTTTTTTTCCTAATGACTTGGCGGTGGAATCGATGATTAATGAATTCGGGCCAAATCTCTTTTATGAGAGCGTGGACTTGAGAAAGAAGTGTTGTAATGTTAGAAAGGTGGAACCATTGAATAGAGCTCTTGAGGGAGTCAATATATGGTTCACGGGTATTCGCGCTGTTCATTCTGAAAATAGGTCAGCAATGAATAGAGTAGAATGGGATGCCAATAGAAAGATATACAAGGTACATCCTTTATTGTATTGGACGAATGATATGGTAGATACCTATATCGATCGTTTTCATATTCCTTATAACAAGCTTCATGATAAGGGCTTTTTAAGTATCGGATGCGCACCTTGTACTAGGGCTGTGGCAAAAGGTGAAGATGCCCGTGCGGGCAGATGGTGGTGGGAAGATGCATCCAAGAAGGAATGCGGCTTACACGCTGAGAATAATACAAATTCATAGTATGGGTAATAATCATTTAAAGGCACTGGAAGATGAAGCGATGCATATCTTCCTGGAGGTAATGGGACAGTTCGAGCGACCAGCGCTGCTATTTAGCGGAGGTAAAGACTCAATCGTTTTAGCGCATTTGGCAAATAAATTATTCAAGCCAGCACGTATTCCTTTTCCTTTGGTTCATATTGATACTGGACATAATTTTTCTGAAGCACTCGCATATCGAGATGAATTGGCCGAGAGACTCGGTGCCAAGTTAATTGTGCGGTATGTTGCTGATTCAATTAAAAAGCATGGATTAAGTGATCCTGGAGGGAAGTTTCCTTCACGCAACGCTCTACAGAGTTATACGCTCCTTGACACCATTGAGGAGTTCGAATTCGATGCGTGTATTGGTGGCGCACGCAGAGATGAAGAGAAAGCACGGGCCAAGGAGCGAATATTCTCTGTCAGAGATGAGTTTGGAACATGGGACCCAAAGAATCAACGTCCTGAGATTTGGAATATCTATAATGGTCAAATTTCAAAGGGGCAAAATGTTCGTGTCTTTCCTATAAGCAATTGGACCGAATTGGATGTTTGGAATTATATCCGTCAGGAAAACATTACCCTTCCGTCGATCTACTTTGCTCATGATCGTGAGGTGGTTCGCCACGGCAATCAATGGCTTGCCACTAATGAATTCATCAAAATTGAAAATACGGATGAGATCACAACAAAGCGCGTTCGCTATCGCACTGTTGGTGATATGACGTGCACCGCTGCTGTGGAAAGTACCGCTGATACTCTTGATGCTGTGATTGATGAAATCATTTCTTCGCGTATCAGTGAACGCGGAGAGACACGTATCGACGATCGCATGTCAGAGGCAGCAATGGAGGATAGAAAGAAAAACGGTTATTTCTAAAAAAATTAAAGCGAAATGCAATTATTGAGATTTCTTACCGCGGGAAGTGTGGACGATGGAAAGAGTACTTTGATAGGAAGGCTTTTATACGATAGTAAAAATATTCTCGTAGATCAATTGGAGATTCTACAAAAGCAAAGCAAAAATAACAACGGCAATGAAGTAGACTTAGCACTGCTCACAGATGGTTTGAGAGCTGAGCGAGAACAGGGAATCACGATTGATGTGGCATATAAATATTTCAGCACTCCGAATAGAAAGTACATAATCGCAGATGCTCCTGGCCATATCCAATACACACGAAATATGGTAACTGCAGCAAGCACTGCTCACGCGATAATTATTCTCGTAGATGCGAGATTTGGGGTCATTGAGCAAACGCGAAGACATGCGTATATCGTTTCACTGATGAATATTCGACATGTCATTTTTGCTATTAATAAAATGGATTTAATAGATTTCGATCGAGTACAATTTGAATCCATTCAACAGCAATGCTTATCGCTTTCCAGTCAACTTCAATTGACTGATCCTTTTGTAATTCCTATTGCGGCATTGCATGGCGACAATATTACAGACGCATCAACGAATATGCTTTGGTACAATGGACCTTCGGTTCTTGATGTGTTAGAGGAATTACCAGTGGAGGAAAAAGCAAACGAAGGTGACTCCCATTTTCAGGTTCAATATATCAATCGTCCCCAAACGAACGAACTCCATGATTTTCGAGGTTATATGGGATCACTGTATAATGGGAAGCTGAGTGTTGGAGATGCAGTGAAAGTTTTTCCCTCAGGAATTGAAACACGAGTAAAACAAATTTGGTCTGGAGGTGAGCAGCAACAAGCCGTTGAGGATCGTGGCGTTTATACACTCGAGCTTGAAGATGATGTTGACATTTCACGCGGCGATGTGATACGAAGCGCAGCGGATGAAGTGCAAGGAACAACTACATTTCAGGCTAGATTATGCTGGTTTTCCGAAAAGAAGGGTAGAGTGGGGATGAAAGTGCTTTTACAGCACAATAGTGCCTTGTCTCGTGCGGTAATCACTTCTATTGAATATAAAGTAGATATACAGAAATTTGAAAGATTAGAAGGTGTTGAAGAGATTGCATTAAATGATATTGTATTTGTTACAATAAGGTCTCAAAAACCACTTCTCTTTGGAGAAATAAATTCTCCTCTAAATAGAGCTGTACTCATCGACGAAATAAATCATCAGACCCTTGCAGCAGTCATTTACAACCCCAGTTAAATCAAACTCCAAAGGACGTTGGTGGATCATTGGATTACCTGCGTTTGTATTGGTGACATGTGCTTCTGTTCATCTCGGGATGGGAGATAATAGTTTTATTGATGAAGTATTTTTTTGGTGTGCACTTGCAGGTTTTGTGGCACAACTTATTGATGGCACCTTGGGTATGGGTTATGGAATAGTATCAGCGTCATTTCTTTTGTCCTTTAATATTCCTTTAGCAGCGGTGAGTTCTAGCATTCACAGCAGTGAGATTTTCACCTCTGGTGCTGGAGGTTTCTCTCACTGGAAGCTTGGAAATGTGGATAAAAAGCTATTTTGGAAATTAGTCGTTCCGGGAGTGATTGGCGCTGTTGTGGGAGCGATTATGCTAAGTGTTTTGGGAGATGAATATGCTAGTTATGTGAAGCCTTTGCTCGCAGTCTACATTTTGTTTTTAGCAGTAAAATATATTTTTCTTTTTTTCAAAAAAGTCTTTATTCATCATGAAGTTAAACGAATAAGGACTTTAGCTGCTGTAGGAGGATTTCTGGATTCTTTTGGTGGAGGAGGTTGGGGACCTTTGGTGACGAGTACCTTGCTCAGGACTAGTCGTGAACCGAAAGCAATTATTGGCAGTGTAAGTCTAACTGAGTTTTTCGTCACATTCGCGAGTGCATTTACATTTTTTCTTTTTATTGGAATGCAGCATTGGCAGATAGTAGCAGGTTTGATTGCAGGAGGAGTTATAGCCGCTCCGATTGCAGCGCTCCTCGCCGGGCGACTTTCGAAGAAATGGAGTTATTTGCTCATCGGCATACTCAGTGGAATTTGGAGCGTGAGAATTTTATGGAAGTTATTGTAAGGCTTGATGCTTCTTTGCGTTGCGCCCCTCCTGGGAAACTTTGCGCTCCTTTGCGCTGCTTTGCGAAACTTTGCGGCCTTGGCGCCTTTGCGTTAGAAAAAGCAAACGATTTCGAGGTCAGTTTGCAACACTTTTAATTGAAGCAACTGCTACAAATCTAAAAGCATCAACCAACCGCAAAGGCGCAAAGGCCGCAAAGTTGCATGAAGTTATACAAGAAAATAATATCCTCCAGTTCGAGACTATTTCACGTGTTCATCAATGATCGCTTTCGCCCGAGCGAAGGGGAGGTAGCCACGGAACAGCACCGTTACCATTCCTTGCTTTTCGATCAATACAGTTGGGAAGCTTGTCGCTCCTAATTGTTGTGCCGTCTCGAAATCCATTTGCGCAAGTTTGAGATAATGAGGGTCATTCATCTTCGTGGTAAATTCTTTCTCATCATATCCCAGCTTAGCTGCATATTTTCCATAGATAGAATAATCTTCTGTGCCATTGCCATCCACATAGATCATGTCGTGTAAGAGGCTACCAAATTCAAACGCCTTGTCGGGGTAGCGCTCTTTCATGATACCAAGTGCAATAGCAGGAGGAAGTGAATTCATCACCATAGTGCCTTCAGCTAAAGTACCGTTCACAAAGCGATCACCAAATTTGACTCCGCAAGCATTTTCTACATCCTTATAGGCTGTCTTAATGTAGGGTGCCACTACTCCTATAGGACCTGTATTGGGCGGAAGGCGCAAGCCTCCACTAATGATGGTATAGTCGAGCTTTTCACCATAGTGATTTTTGAGTTGTTTCATCGTTGGGCTGAAGCCGAAACACCAGCCACAAAGGGCGTCATAGACGTATATTAATCGAGGTCTGTCCATTTGTATTTTTGGGTTTTCCTCCTTTTTAGCCAAAGATTTAGAACCCCTTGGTAGGACACTTGCAGTGATAGAGCACGTGGCAATGATAGCTGCTACAATGAAGAATATTTTCTTTTTCATCGATTTCAAATCTATTACGAATATAAGGAGGGCGTTGATTATAAAAACTGAATATAGTTATTGTAATTATTACAAAAAGGCTCCTTGATTTTCCTTAACCCATTCTTGAATGGAAGTCATGTTCACGGGTAGCGCTTTCAGTACCTCGGGCATTTCTGCGGCATACATTTCAGGGTAGCGTTTGGTATCCGTTATTTCTTGATACATTTTCTCCGCGCCGATGCCAGCACCCGGACCGAACAACTGATCGAGTATTCCTCCAAATTCTTTGGGAGGCATTTGACGATAGGAGATGTTTTTTGCTAAAGCAATCGAGAACTGCGATGCCAATTCAGGACCGGTTACATTTTCAAGACCACTCGCTCTGAAACGGCGGCCAGAAAGGTCGGGAGAAATAATAGCTTGAGCTACCAATGCTGCCACATCTTTTGTAGCGATCCATCCCAAGCGCATGTCTTCGGGAGTGGGGTAGAGGAGCGCATTTTGATTTTTTACGAATGGCGCTGTCCATGGGCCGAGAAGATTTTCGATATAGACAGATGGTTCAATCACGATATGTGACAGCCGACTGTTTTGTAGGTACTCCAGAATGTCGAGACGGACATCCATGGAAGGATTGCCAATTTTGAAGGGTAGAATAAAACCACTTGTATTCCATACAAGAGAAGACACGCCATTGGCGACAGCGGCATCGATTACGTTTTTAGCATACACAAATCCATCGGTCGGATTGGCAAGGAAGAAAGGCGCCAGGAATGAAATGGCATCGATACCTTTTGTGATTTCAAAGATGCGATCGCGATCGGCCATATCGGCGAGTACAACTTCTCCGCCCGTGGCCTGAAGGCGTTCAACGTTCGCCTGCGAGTGGGTGTTGGCAATCACGGAGATGCCTTTGGATTGTAATGCAGCGATGACAGGAAATTGTTGTGAGCCTGCAGCTCCGAATACTAAAACTTTCATGGTAATGTTTTTTTTGGCAAAACTATTTTACCTTCGCTATCGAAAGTATAGTACTATACTAAAGGGAAGTAGCATGAACAAATTAGCAATCAGAAAAACGAAGGGAGAATGTAAAGAATTCATTCGTCCAGTGCGGGATGTATTGGATATTATTAATGGGAAGTGGAAGCTTCCCATATTGATAGCTTTGTCATTTGGCAACAAACGTTTTACGGATTTAGAGCGCGATGTTGAAGGAATTACACCAAGAATGTTGTCGAAAGAATTGCGCGACTTGGAAGTAAATCAATTAGTGAAGCGCACCGTGCATGATAGTTTTCCTGTAGTGATAGAATATAGTTTGACCGATTATGGCACGTCGTTAGATGCAGTGATAGAAGCCATGCGGGATTGGGGTAAGAAGCATCGAAAGAAATTATTTAAAAATAATTAGTATGGCACTCGCACCAAGAATACCCAGTGTAGATCATTATTTTTTGGACGGCTGCGGCCGTTGTGAACGCTACGCAACGGAGCGTTGCAGCGCGCGCATTTGGTCTGAACTCTTGCACGAGCTTCGACAGTTGATGTTGGAAAGTGGAATGAAAGAAGAGTTGAAATGGAGTGCGCCCTGTTATACCCATAATGGGAAGAACGTTGCTATGATCGGCGCGTTTAAGGACAATTGTGTCGTTAGTTTTTTCAAAGGCTCATTGATTCCCGAAGACCGCGGCATATTGGTAAAGGCTGGTGAATACAGCCAGGAAGGCCGTGTGGTGCGATTGCGTGATGTTTCGGAAGTAGCTAAATACCGCGAGGACATATTGTATTTTTTACAAAAAGCCATTGAGATAGAAGAGAGTGGGCAGCAGATTGAGAAGGCGAGTAAAGTGATGGAGTTGCCCGATGTGATGAAGGAGCGGTTTGCGGAGGATAAGGAATTGGAGCGTGCGTTTTATGCCTTGACGCCGGGGCGTCAGCGCGGATATATCATGCACATCGGCTCCGCCAAAAACGCCACCACCCGCCTCTCGCGCCTAGAAAAGTGTGAAGAGAAGATCTTTCGGGGAAAGGGATTTATGGAATAGCGACTGAGGGACGGAGCGACTGAGGGACGGAGGTACGGAGTTACGGAGGGACTGAGGGACATTTTATTTGGTTATTAAAGAAGGGAAGAGGCTTATTCTAAGAGCTACCGACTCTTGTGGCTGGACGGTGAGAGATTTTTTGGAAATGGTTCTGGAAATGAAAGAATGCATGAATTTAATTTTTTCATCCTATTCAATGATGACGATTCTTTTAAAGGTGTTTCATTTGGCAACGGGAAATGGTATGATATAAAGGACTGGAACAAATTGTTTACAGATTTAATACCGAGTGATTCAAAAACAAGAACAAATATTACTTAGGATGGAATACAAACAAACTATGACCCTGATTAGAATACTGTTAGTTTCATTGGTTTTATTCGGTTGCAAGAAGATGTCTAACGAATATGATTTTTCTAATAAAGTGGACGATTGGTGTGTTATTGTTAATCGCTGCTATGGTGGTAATTCATTTTTTGTCGAGGGGCCTAGGAGATTTGTGTTCCCAGAAAGTGGCATTTTAACTGTTGACATTAAAGATTTTGATATAACAAATGGTGATGTCTTTTTGATCAATGGAAATACATTTGATCCAAATTCTAAAGTTAATGACCACTATAAACTATGTTATCATACAATATCTAAGAATGTGGGTTATGGCAATGAAGAATTTGATTATTATTTCTTTTATGTAGGAAAAGATTGCAGTAAAAGGAAACCTCGAACCATGGAAGAATTCTTTATTTATGTGAATAATTACTTAAAGGAAAATAAGGTAAAACAAGCTTTAAATTAGTTTTTTGACATTTTATAGCCAGATTTTTTGAAAGTTTTTATGAAGAGTAGCTTTGATTTTTTTTAGATTTTAATTGATGAATATTTTTGGAGTCTGCAGCTACTCCGCGTTAGGGATTGCAGCGGAAATCCTTTTTTGAGCGTAGCGAGAAAAAGATTGGAGCGGAAAGCCCGCCCGCGTTAGCGGGAACGCCATAATAGATACTAACGACTAGATACTAGTGCCTGCCCCTTTGGGGACTAGTCGAAGAGGGACGGAGTTACGGAGGGACTGGTTTAAGGGCTAGTGACTAGCGACTATATACTGGCGACTTGAATTCGGTGTGGTAGGGGATTATTGCCTTAAAAACTTTACGGTTTGCGAGTATTTGCCGTTTGAAATGGTTAAAAAGTAGAGTCCATTTGGGAGTTGTGATATGTCAATAGCCCTTTCATTGATGGTGCTAATGAGCAAGTGCATGACGACATGTTTAAGTTTTGATCTTTTAGATTTGAAATGGTTTAAATCAAATTGCGAACTTCAGCTCGTTTGCTCCATTGCGAGGGTATTGCAATTTAATAATATTTCTTGAAGGCTGGCGCCTGGGGAGCGCAGCGGATCGATGGCTTTGACGATTTGAGTGCGCATGGTGTATAGAGATGACAAACACCATTTTTATTTACCAAAGCACATCGACTTTCGAAAATGTCAGTTATGGTGTGCCTTCCATCTTGTAATAAGTATTTGATTTTTCTATAATCAAATAGTTGCCGTTTTCAAGTCGCGACTGGAAGAAGAGGTGAAAGAATAAGCAATCAATATCACTGAAACGATTGCCAGAAAAGTGAGTGTTTTTTTTATGTTACATTACATTTTTTAGTGAGTAATGTTTCTTTGACAATTGAGAGAGTGAAAACGGATGAAAAATTGGAAATTCGCGAGTCCTGACAGTTTTAGGGAGGGAGTTCGAAGAATCAATTATCCGGTCTTCCAATTTTTCTTTTTCCCGATGGGACCGCAAAAATTCAACTCAAAAAAAAATCCCCACAACCGTGAGGACTCATTTTTTTCTCCTAAGCGGAGAGTGATCCCATAGGGACCAGACCTGTTACAGTCAACAGTTTTTCCCGATGGGACCGCATATGAGTTGAGGCTAAATGATGCCGCGGGCTTTGAGCCAATTGTAACCGTTGATTGTTTTGAAATATTTCTCTCGCTTCAATGCAAGTGTTTTGCTTTCAAAAGACTCCGTGTAGTGAATTACAAAGGGACGTCTCGATTTTGTGCTTCTAACTTGTCCTTCGTTATGGAATTTTAATCGCATTTCGAGATCTTCGGTGAACCCATAATAGTATTTTCCATCTTTAAGACTTCGAAGAATGTATACGTGAAAGTTCATTTTTTTGGTCAGAAACCTACTTTTTAGAGTTGAAATACCCCCCAAATTTGATCATATATCTTATTCGAGTTTATTCGAATAAATTGTATTGTGTTCATTTTCAGCACTTATTTATTGGATTTGAAGAAAAGTTTAACACAAGTTTGACAATTCAAAAAAAAGACTACTTTTGCCGCGGAGAGTTGGCAGAGTGGTCGATTGCGGCAGTCTTGAAAACTGTTGACTGTAACAGGTCCGGGGGTTCGAATCCCTCACTCTCCGCTGAGTACAGTTCGCAACTGTTCGAAAGTGTGTAAGTCCTTGATTTACACACTTTTTTTATTCTTTGAAATTTCGCAAATGTTCGCTTTTGACCGCCAACTGGGTTTCCTTCTGGTGACCCCTTTTCAAAAATCAAAAAGGGGTAACAAGTGCGCGAACACTTGCGAACATAATAGAACTGAGAATCAAAGAAGTAACCTTGTTTTAGCCAAAGAGGTGAAGTAAATTTGCAATCAAAATGGGGGGCTCAATTATTCTAATTGCGCCTTATGTCGTCAAAAACAACATTTAGTCTGGTTTTCTACATCAACCGGTCTAAAGAAAAGAAAAACGGGGAATGCCCCGTGATGCTTCGCATCAACATTAACGGGGATAAAGTATCCCTCAGATTGAAACGCTTCATCGACCCCGAACGCTGGGATGCTGCCCGGTATCAAATGAAGGGCAGAACAGAAGAAGCCAGGATTTTCAATGATTACATTGATGCCGTCAAAGTCCGTGCTCATAAAAAGTACAATGAGCTCCTTTCCGTCAAAGAGGAAGTGCTGGCATCTGATCTTCGGGATGCTATCCTAGGAACCAACACGGCCAAAACCAGGTTGCTCATCGAGAGCTGGGAAGAACATGTGGAGAGCTTGAAAAAGCTCATCGGTAAAGAAACTACCTATGCCACCTACCAGAAGTACAACACCGCAAAAAACCACATGCGGAATTTCCTTTTGAAGTATTACAAGACGGACGATGTTTCGCTGAAGGCGATTGACCACTACATGATCACACAGTATTCCATGTACCTGAAAACAGAAATGGGATGCAACTACAACACCGCAACCAAGTTCTTACAGAACTTAAAACGGATTACCTGCCTGGCTATCCGTCATGGCTGGTTGCTAAAGGATCCATTTGCCGGCATCAGCCTTAGCATGAAAGAGGTTGATCGACCTTACCTCACCGAAGCTGAGTTGAAAAGGCTCATGGAGTTCAACTCCCCTTTTGACCGTCTCAACCGTGTACGTGATTTTTTTGTGTTTTCCTGTTTTACTGGACTTGCTTACATCGATGTAAAAAAGCTCAAGCGAAGCGAAATTGAACACAATGAAGGTGGCTATTGGATTCGCAAACGCAGGCAAAAGACAGGAGGCCGTGCAAACATCCCTTTGCTGAATATCCCCATGGAGATCATTCGCAAGTATTGTATCTTAGAAGCTCTGGAACCGGAGGATACAGTAATACCCATGCTCAGCAATCAGAAAATAAATGCCTACCTGAAAGAGCTGGCTGACCTATGTGGAATTGGGAAGTCATTGTCCTTCCATGTGGCTCGACACACCTTCGCTACCACTGTAACGATGATGAATGGCGTGCCCATTGAGACAGTGAGCAAAATGCTTGGCCATAAAAACATTAACAGCACACAGCACTATGCCCGAATTGTTGACCAAAAGGTTGGCGAGGACATGGAGCTACTCTCTCGAAAATTAGGAACACGATTAACATTAGCTAACTGAAACGAAGCCCTGGTAACACCGGGGCTTTTTTGTGAACACTTATGAACAAAATCGGAATGGAAAAAGAATTTATCATACGATCTTATGGGTATTGCGAACTCGCTTTACTCTACTTCCCAAATAGTAATAAACGAAGTGCCAGCACTCAATTAGGCCGATGGGTGCGTCAGAATGAAAAATTGAAAATACAGTTATTGGAATTGGGCTACAAGCCTAAAAAAAAGATATTAACTCCAAGCCAAGTAAAGTTGATTGTAAAATTGTTTGGGGAGCCTTAACGGTTTGCAGCTACAAGAAGTTGGCGATTTTCACCACAAATGTTCATACGAAGAACGAATGTTTGATTAACCACAAAACTGTCATACGAAGCACTGAACCGCCAATTTTTTGTAGGTGCTGTTATAGGCTGGCGTTCTTGTCTGTCGTGGGTTACAACCATTTTTATGTCGTCCGTTTGTGTCATTTGTCGAGTGCTTTTTTGGGCTTGTGTGTCGGGTGTTTTATTTTTTTTGAAGCGTTGGAAATTTTTTAAAAACAATTTTTCTTTTGGGTCGGCTTTGCAAGCTCTATTAAAAACTTTGGTCGTGTGTCAGCTTGTGTGGTTTTTAATTGTGCTTGCAAATTGCGATGGCTTTAATAATTAAATGTCAGTCCTACTCCAAAGCCCATATCACTATCGTAATGTGTTCTAAACCCTAAATTTTTACTTGCTATATAATTTAAACCTACCATATATTCCTTGTCTGTATTTACCATAAATGAGGCTCTAAACCTTTTTGAAAGCGGAATGTCTTCACGTCTTAATTGTACTCTTACATTTCCATCGTGATAGACTTCTGTTTGTAAAATGAGCAATAGTGGCAAAGTACAAGCTACCCCTAAACTAAACTGTGTCCGATTGTCTTTGGTGTTTGTCTGACCGAAAAGATTGCTTTCAGGTTCTTCGTGTTTTCTGTAACGCCAATCAAAACCAATAAAAGGCATTAGCCATTGGTTTCTGCCTATGTATCGTCCTATGTGGGTTTCAGTTTCATATCCGTGTCTGTCGTGATAACCTAATCGCCACTCCGTAAAAAAACTCCAACGGGTATTTTGTAGCATTGCCATTCCGTCATTTCCGTTGGTTGCAAAGTCGTTTTGGAACATAAAATGAAGTTCGTTGCTTTCTCGTTGTAATTTTTTATAAGCCCATTTTTTGTCAGGCAACAAGGGGTTGGGTTCTTGGTTTTCTGTACTAAAAACACGGTTCATTCCTGCCATCATATGGTAGAGAATATGGCAATGAAAAAACCAATCGCCATCTAAATTGGCTTCAAATTCTATGACATTGGTTTCCATTGGCATTATGTCCAACACATTTTTAAGCGGTGCATAATCACCTTGTCCATTGATAACCCTAAAATCGTGTCCGTGTAAGTGCATTGGGTGTCGCATCATTGAGTTGTTGTAGAGCGTAATCCTTACGATTTCACCTTTTTTGATTAGAATTTTATCGGTTTCTGCAAGTACTCGGTTGTCCATACTCCACACATATCGGTTCATATTGCCTGTTAATTCAAATCTTAATTCCCTGACAGGTGCATCTTTTGGTAAAGTAGTTTTTGTGGGTGATTTCAGCATTGCGTAGTTTAATGTAACAATATCATTGCTTGGCATTGTATGATTGCTATGGTCTGAATGTTGAGATGATTTTGGTTTATTTTCTCCTGTAATTTCAGGGTACATTACTGTATTCATATCCATTTGTTGCAACGTCATATCCATTCCCATATCGTTCATTGTACCGTCCATTTTCATCATATCGTTCATCATTTTCATTCCTTCAAAATATTTCAGTTTAGGTAATGGACTTGCCAACTGTTTGATGCCTGAACCAATATAAATTGATGCTGATTTGGTTCGGTCTTCTGGTGTTGCCAAAAATTCGTAAGAAGTATTTTCTGCGGGAATTGTAACGATGACATCATAGGTTTCTGAAACCCCAATAATCAGTCTATCTACTACAACAGGCTCAACATCATTGCCGTCATTGGCAACTACTGTAATTTTCCCACCTGCATAAGTGAGCCAAAAATAAGACGATGCACCACCGTTTGAAATTCGCAATCGCACCTTTTCTCCTGCTTTGAATTGGGAAAGTTGGCTTTCAGATGTTCCGTTAATCAGAAATCTATCATAATACACATCACTCACGTCCATTGCTAACATTCGTTTCCATTCGTTGGTCAATTTAGTTTTGAAATGCCCTGCGTTTATGGCTTCTCCATAACTCTGAACGGTGTTTTTTTTGATGGCAAACCAATCATTGGCATTGTGCAACATTCTGTGAACATTATCTGGATTGTAATCCGTCCATTCGCTTAAAATGATAGGTACAGATGGTAAATCGTCAATCCCTTTTCTGAAAGTGGGGTCATTTTCCCGTTTAAGCAAAACCATTGAACCGTACATTCCTATTTGTTCTTGCAGTCCGCTATGGCTGTGATACCAATGTGTTCCGTTTTGAATAATTGGAAAACGATAAATGTGTGTGGTATTAGGTTCTATCGGCATTTGGGTTAAGTACGGAACGCCATCTTCTTTATTGGGCAAATACAAACCGTGCCAATGCAAAGATGTACTTTCTTTGAGCCTATTGTGTACGTGTATTTCTGCTGTGTCGCCTTCTGTAAAAGTAAGTGTAGGCATTGGAATTTGTCCGTTTACGGCAATGGCTCGTTTTTCTTTACCTGTAAAATTTACGATAGTGTCTTTTACATAAAGGTCATATCGGACTACTTTTTGGGCGATAGTGTTTGTAGTAACCAATAGTAAAACAACTATCGGCAACAGTTTTTTATAAATATTTTTTTGATTATCCATTTAATAAATTTCATTTTTTGTTCCATTAAAATAGGAGAATGTGCCAATTGCTGTATTGATAGATTTTGTTACCAAAACATTGTCAAAACCTGCCTTTGAAATAAAATCGGGCATTAATCCTTTCACGTTATCATTCGTAGTTTTGAATCCATCTAACAATTGAACCAATCTAAAAGTAAATCGCATCAATTTGTTTTGTGCTTTTCCCCAATCTGCAATTACGAGCTTTCCATTAGGTTTCAAAACTCGATTTAATTCTTGTAGACAATTCAATTTTGTTTCAGCATCTAATTGATGAAAAACCAAACAACTGTAAACTTTATCAAAACTGTTGTCCGTAAAAGGTAAAATACCACCATCATATAAATGCAATGGAAGTTCAATTTTATTTTTTGCCAATTTATGTTCGGCAATCGCCTTTACTTTGGGGTCAATATCTAATCCTTCTAATTTTGCCTTTGATTTTGCCTTGTTCACCAAAATCAAATTTTGTCCTGTACCAAAGCCAAATTCTAAAATCTTTTCGTTCGCTTGTGGATTGATTTCTTCAACCAAAAGTCTTCTGAATTTTTTTTCGGGCATAGTGATTTTAATTGCCAAATCGTAGAAGGCAGTTAAAAAATCGTAACCCAATGCGGGAATATATTATTTATTTTCCATCAGCTTTTCTTTTTTTCAAATTGAAGAATGTGTAATATAAATTTAAGTATATTCCATTTGGTGCAGTGCGAAGCATTGAACTATATAACTCTTGACGATATGCCAAATCTATACGAGCTTGACTATTGAAAATAAACTGTATTGCTGGAACAATATCAAAAAATGTCTTTCCATTTTCATTAATGGTTTGTCCTACAAACTCTACCATTAAGTTTATGTTGGTTTGTTTAAAACTAATGTACTTTTTAGGGTACATCAATCTGCCAAATGAAAGCGTATAATTTGTTGCGTTGTCGCCAAAATTATTTGGAAAATCATATTGTGGTTTGTTGTCGAATGCTTTTTCATAACTTACAGATGTACTTATTGCCAATTTTTTGACCAGCTTTGTAGCTATAATTCCTGTCTCAAACCCTGTGTTATGTCCTAATATTTCTATCTGTTCTTGATGAATATCGGCTCTGTTAAAACTATATCTACCATAAGCAGCTAATCTGAAATGACTGTTTAAATCATCCGTAGAATAAAACCTATATTTAGCCATAAAACTTCCACCTTCGGCATATAATTGATTGCTTCTATTACTTATAAACGCTGAACCACGAAACATAAGGTTTTTAGATAAACCATACGTTACTTCTGGCATCAAGTGATAGTTAAAGCTTTTTTCAAACTTCTCTTTAAACGATGATTGCATTATGTTAACAGCAAGTGAGTTTGCAGGAACACTACTAGCAGGGTCAGTTACAATAAACAATTCTTGACCGTGTGTTTTCTGAAAGCCTAATAGAACGATAGTGATTATAATCCATCTCATTAATTTAATATTTTAATGTGAAAATCATTTTCATTATTAACTGAATAAGTTGCAATGTCTTTGTATGTCTTAGATAGCTTTTTAAATTCTTTTTCTGTTACATAACCTTTATCTAAAATTTGAAACTTTATTTCTGCTTGTTTTTTGGGCTTACCATCAATGAGTATATAAATACTTTGGTCAAGAATTTCAGATGATGCCGTTACTATAAATACCCCAATAAAAAAACCTGCTTTTTCTACTTTTTCTTTAAACGTCTTTGGGTTTATTGTGTTCCCTTTTTTTAAGAAAACAATAAACGTGTTTGTATTTAAATCAGTTTCTACACTATCAACTTCTGAAATTGACTCTAATTGTTTAAATATTGCATTGGAACACATTGAACAAGTTAACCCTGTTGCTCGAAGTTCGATTTTTGATATTTGTGCGTTACTCATTGTAGCACTTATCAAGAGGATTATTGTGATTATTAATCTTATTTTATTGAATTTATTATTTTTCATTTTATTATTTTTTAATTGGATTAGAGTTGATAGAAGAGCATCATACCGCTCATTGCTATCATTAGTGCATCTTCAATAATGGTAACTGTGCTCATTGGTAAATTGAACACTGCACCCAAACAAGCACACTGTATTTTCTTTTTGTTTAATACAGATTGCAATACCCCAATGATGCTGATGCTCATTACAACAAATGTTATACTATTGGTTATAAGCGGATTGAAATTTACTACAAAAGCAATACCCAAAGCCAATTCTGTAAAAGCATAGATGTATGCCCAAGCGGGTAATCGCTTTGCCACTATATCATACATTACATAGCTTTCGGTAAAGCCTTTTAGATTGAGCATTTTGA
>CAYRZQ010000050.1:0-22159 GCA_964428835.1 uncultured Comamonadaceae bacterium
AGTGCTTCCTCGCGACTGTAGGTAATTACATCCTTTACCTGAGGAGAAAATTTAGCTTCCATACTTTTTGTGCTCCTTCGTTATATAATGTTCAACCACTTTCAATACAAAAATGTTGCTTATTGCACCCGCAATGAATAACAATTTCCTGAACTGTCCAAATGTATTTGGATTACTACGAACTCTCTTTATTCAAAACGTTAATTATCCACATGAAAATGTGAGAATGTGAATAAAAAAACGACTTGTTTTCTTATTTGATTCTCAAGCGAAAAACGTACTTTCGCGAGCCGCACAAAACAATATTCGTGCGAAAACCAATTAAGAGACGAAATGGCAGAAGACAGGATTGTTAGAATTAACATTGA
Organism: uncultured Comamonadaceae bacterium; assembly: GCA_964428835.1. Lineage (GTDB taxonomy): Bacteria > Bacteroidota > Bacteroidia > Flavobacteriales_D > Sanyastnellaceae > JAIXWP01. The sequence goes on from CAYRZQ010000050.1 coordinate 369, forward strand.
GGATGAAATGAAATCAGCCTACATCGATTATTCGATGTCGGTGATTGTGAGCAGAGCGCTCCCTGATGTTAGAGATGGTTTAAAGCCCGTGCACAGAAGAGTACTTTACGGTATGCTGGAGTTGGGCGTTCTTTCCAACCGTCCGCACAAAAAATCAGCGCGTATCGTTGGAGAGGTTTTGGGTAAGTTTCACCCACACGGTGATAGTGCCGTTTATGATACAATGGTGCGCATGGCGCAAGAATGGTCATTGCGCTATCCAATGGTTGATGGTCAAGGTAATTTCGGTAGCATGGATGGAGACAATCCAGCTGCGATGCGATATACCGAAGCCCGTCTTCGCAAAATTGCCGAAGAACTACTCGAGGATTTAGATAAAGAAACTGTTGACTTCCAGCCAAACTTCGATGATTCGCTTGAAGAGCCAAAGGTGATGCCTGCAAAAGTTCCCAACCTTTTGCTCAATGGAGTAAGCGGAATCGCTGTAGGTATGGCAACAAATATGGCACCTCATAATCTTAATGAGGTTTGCTCTGGTATCATCGCATATATCGAAAACGAAGATATTACCACTGATGAATTGATGAAATTCATCAAAGCACCTGATTTTCCAACCGGCGGGGTGATTCACGGATTGGATGGCGTAAAGTCAGCCTACGAAACAGGTCGCGGACGTGTTGTCATTCGCGCTAAAGCAAGAATTGAAGAAGTAGATGGAAGAGAGTGCGTAATTGTAGAACAAGTTCCTTATCAGGTAAACAAAGCCGATATGGTGAAGCGCACTTGGGAACTTTGCCAAGAAGGAAAAATCGAAGGAATTAGCGAAATTCGAGATGAGTCGGACCGCAACGGAGTGCGTGTAGTTTATGAATTAAAGCGTGATGCTATTCCGAACGTGGTATTAAACAATTTGTATAAGCACACAAGCCTACAAACCTCATTCTCAGTCAATAATATCGCGCTAGTAAGCGGCCGTCCAATGGTTCTTACTCTCAAGGATATGATTAAGTATTACGTACTTCACCGCCTTGAGGTGGTGACACGTAGAACTCAATTTGAATTGAGAAAAGCCGAGGAACGTGCCCATATTCTCGAAGGTTTGTTGATTGCGCTAGATCATCTTGACGAAGTGATCGCTTTGATTCGCGGCAGTCAAACCCCAGAAGAGGCACGTGAAGGTCTCATGTCTAAATTCAATCTGTCTGATATTCAGTCTCGTGCAATCCTTGACATGCGTTTACAGCGCTTGACAGGTCTTGAAAGAGATAAAATCAAGGAGGAATATGCGGAGTTGATGGAATTGATCGGACGTTTGAAGGAAATCCTTGCTAGCGAAGATTTGCGTAAGAATATTATCAAAGATGAACTGCGCATGTTGATGGATAAATTCGGTGACGAGCGCCGCTCAGTAATCGAATATTCTTCTGCTGACTTGAGCATTGAGGATATGATTCCAGATGATAACGTTGTAATTACCATTACACACGCTGGGTATATCAAGCGCACAAACTTGAACGAATACCGCGCTCAATCAAGAGGCGGCGTTGGTTCGAAAGGTACAACTGCTCGTCAGGAGGACTTTGTAGAACACATCTTTACAGCAAGCAATCACGATTGGCTCTTGATATTTACTAAGAAAGGTAGATGTTTCTGGATGCGCGTGTTCGAAGTTCCAGAAGGAACAAAAACCTCAAAGGGTCGTGCTATTCAAAACCTCATCAATATTGAGCAAGACGATAAAGTACTTGCTTACATTCCAACCGGAGACTTGATGAGCGAGGAGTATGTGAATAGCAACTACGTTATTCTTTGCACAAAACAAGGTTTGATCAAGAAAACCGCGTTGGAGGCATACAGTCGTCCTCGTTCAAACGGTATCAATGCCATCACCATCGTAGAAGGCGACGAATTGCTGCAAGCGCGTCTCACCAATGGCAACTCCGAAATACTTCTGGCCATGAAAGAAGGTAAGGCAATCCGATTCCATGAAAGTACAGTTCGTGCTGTCGGAAGAACGGCGCAAGGTGTGAAGGGTGTCACTCTAGGAAGTAGTAAAGACGAAGTAATCGGAATGGTTTGCGTAAACGATGCCAATCAGGATATACTTGTTGTTTCGGAGAAAGGCTATGGAAAGCGTTCATCTTTAGAGGATTACCGCGTAACCAACAGAGGTGGAAAAGGAGTTAAAACCATCAATATCACTGAGAAAACAGGGGATTTGATTGCAATTCTCGGCGTTCAATCCGAACTGGACTTTATGATTATTAATAAGTCTGGAATCGCTATTCGTCTTCGCGTGGAAGACTTAAGAGTGATGGGAAGAGCGACGCAAGGGGTTCGACTCATCAACTTGAGAGGAAATGATGAAATCGCTGCGGTTTGTTCTGTAGAAAAAGATGAAGAGGATGATACAATTATTGAAACCAATGCTTCTGAAGCAACTGATTTAATCAATGAAAACCCAAATTCTGAAAATCAGGGGGAAAGCTCTGAGTCGGAATCAACGGAAGAATAAATAAACATAGACTTGTAAAAAAGCCCTTTCAATTGAAAGGGCTTTTTTGGCAAGAAACTTGGTTTCTCGGCGCAACAAATAATTACTTTTGACACAAAATAAAATCAGTGAATAAGATGAAAAAAACAATTTTTCTTTCGTTCTCATTATTGGCGGCTACAGCAATTATGGCGCAGCCCTCTGTGACAAACGCCTATAATGCCAACAAAGAGGGTGACTTTGCAGCTGCAGCTGCGTACATCGAGGAAGCCATCAAAGATCCGAAAGCATCAACAAAGGAGAAGACTTGGCGTTACCGTGGAGATATCTATCTCAACATTGCCTCAGATCCAAATCTAAAGGCGCAGTTCCCCGATGCTATCCAAAAATCAAAAGAGAGTTTTTTTAAAAATCGTGAACTCGATAAGTTCAATGACTACCAAGTAGAAGTGAAAGCTTCTTTGGCTCGTCTTCAACAATTAATCGGCGCGAATACTGACGAACAATTAAAAGCTAAGGATTTCTGTGGTGCCGCACAAGGATTTGAGTCCATGGCTGAAATCTCCAGTAAGTTCGACTTAGTAGATACTTCAATGATCTTCAACAGCGCTTATTGCTATGACCAATGCGGTAAATACGATATCGCTATCGAAAAATACAAGTATTGCGCAGGATTAAACTACAGCTTGCCTGAAACCTATCGCTACATTTCTGATGCTCAATTGAGAGCTGGTAAAAAGGAAGAAGCTATTAAAACTCTGGGTGAAGCAAGAGCTAAGTATCCTAATGACGCTGAGTTATTGCGTTCTGAGGTAAACATTTATCTCGCTGATCAAGAATATGCTAAAGCTGAGCAACTTCTCATCACATTGACCCAAAAAGATCCATCTAGTGAAATGTTCTGGTATGTTTTGGGAATTACTTATGACAAACTTGGAAAGAAAGGAGATGAAGAGAAGGCTTACCAAAAGGCTATTGAGTTGAAGCCAACTTATTACGATGCTCGTTTCAACCTCGGAGCTTTGTATTTCAACCAAGGATTAGAGAATGATAATATTTGTAATGAAATACCACCAAGAGAAACAGCTAAGTATAATGATTGTACCGCCGCGAGCACGGTTTTGTTTAAGAAAGCCGTTGAACACTTAGAAGTTGCGTACAACAATGTTCCAGCAGAAATCAAAGGTACATCAGAGGAGCGTCAGATAATCACTGCTTTGAAGGATGCTTACTACAAGGCAGGAAGAGAAGAAGATTACAAAAAGATGAAGGATTTATTGGTGAAGTAATCCAATAGAAAAGGCCCCAAATCGGGGCCTTCTTCTTATCAATTTTACTTTACATAATGTAAATTATGATTATTGCTTTTAGCATCAAAAACTCTTGAAAGGATCGCTAAATCTGGGATCATTCAAGAAATTGTGATCTGTAAATGTCTTCATAAACGCGACCAAATCCTGCTTTTGTTGTGTTGTCATAAACATTCTCAAAGGCTCCACACCTGTCAATAAATTCTGCTCTAAATCCTGCGGACTTTCTCCAAGTCTAAAGAATCCGCCGTTCGTTCCGCGACGCAAAAAGAAACTCAATTGTGGATGTCTTTGAATACCGTGGTCATAAAAATCTACCACTTCCTCTAAAGTTCTAAAACGGCCGTCATGCATGTATGGCCCAGTCACCTCAATATTTCGCAACGACGGAACTTTGAACCAGCCATTCATCGGCACATTGCGCACAGGATCGACACCTACCGTTCCAGGATCGCTATACCATAAATCAAGGCCAATATTCTCTCCAGCACTGGCGCCGCCCATTAGATTGTTTCCACCGTGACAAGAACTACAAGGAAACTCATGGAAGTACAAATCTTTACCACGGAGCTCTTGAGGATTAAGGTTTACGAAATTATTTTCCCTTGCAACGTCCCATTTAGAATTCACACTGATCATTGATCTGATAAAATGAACCAATCCATCGGATATTCGAGTAATAGTTACAGTCGAGTCACCAAAAGCATTGGCAAACAAATTTTTATAATAAGGAATGCTGGAGATTTTCTCAACCATATAGTCTTTATCTTCCAATCCCATTTCGATGTGATCTGCAATTGGCATTAGAACCATATTTTCCAAAAACTCTTCGCGCAAATCGTGGAAAAAGAAACTCTGCAGCCCAGTATTCAGGATGGCCTGGCTATTTCTTTTAGTCAATTTTCCATCAAAACCTTCGCTTTTAGCGACATGATCAGCAAAACCTGCTGATTGACGATGGCACGAACCACAGCTCACTCTATTATTCATAGAGAGTTGAGTCTCATAGAAAAGTACTCTCCCTAATGTGGCTTTGTGGTTGTCAATAGCGAAGCCGGCCGTCGCGTCAAAGGATACTACTCCCCCAATCGAGTCGTATTTATAGACAGTTTCGGGAAGTACAGGTATTCTATTAAGAGGTTGAACCTCTTCTTTAGAGCATGATACTACAATTACAATTAGTAGAATGATGAAAAACGCCAGGTTGATTTTTCTCATTTGTTATGTTATTTAGAATCGAACGATGACGAACAAAGCTGTTGGAAATAATAACTCCAATTCCGTTTTTGTTCGGATAATCTCTGCATTAAATTCTGGGAACTCCGTATTCTCTCTTACGATAGTAATATCATTACTTAGATATCGGAAGCTCATTTCTGTTCCGATGCTAAAATTTTTAGAAAAATGATACTGAGCGAAAATAAACGGTGAAACTCCAAAACCATTTGATTCTGTGTTGTTTGTAGTTTCATGACGAATATTATTCGCGTTTGTAAAAATCGTATTGCTATTGCTCGAGCGGTTGGCAATGACCGCGTCAACGCCATATTTGATAGACCATTTTTCGTTGAAATTCTTGTAGACTACCATTCCAAAGCGAATGTCCAACGTCGACGTATCCTGAACGAAGGTGTTTTGACCGTTAAAATCTGATGGATCTTCGGTATTTTCAATCGACCGGAAGCCCGCACCAGCTCTTAAACCAAATTTACCGAAACTTTTCTCAAGCTGCAGGGCATATGGATTGAGTGTAATATCGGATTCAGAAGCATTATAGTTTCTGAGAACCGGAAATACATTCAAGCCGATTTCAAAAAAGGAACTGTCCTTTTGAGCATTACTCAAAAAAGAAAGGCATACAAAACCAATGATTAAAAGTGTTTTTTTCATAAAAGCTTAGTTGTGATTAGCTAAGCAAATATAAATCAAAACTTTTAAAACAATTTCTCTTGCTTTCCAGGACCCGCCGCGGCACCTTTTTTACCCAACTCTATTTCCGTTTCGGTACCTACGCTTTCATCAGGCCGATCTATTTCCACCTTTTTTGGCTGACGTGCCTTAATCATTTCTTGAAGCAAGTTTTCGCTCTCTTGCTCACGTTGCTCATCAGGTGCCAACAATTCTAGGTTTAAAACAGGTAGTGCTGTTAGTTTATTTCCGATAGCTTTCAATCCTTTAACTGCAATAAAGTCTCTAAGATTGACACTTTCGTCCATTTTGTTTTGCGCCTGCTTAAACTTCTTATTGTAGCGGATATAAAGTGTTGGGTGATGAAGGAGCGTTGCAATACCCAGTTTAGATTTCGGATGTTCTGAAATGAATGTTACTGGTCCTTTACTTGGTTCAACGAGGAAGCGCTTCACAAACCACTGTTCCTTTTCACCATCAAAATAAACTGCTGTAATAGCCTTCTCAGGAATGAATTTTTCAACCGCAATGAGGTTTTCATCAAAGTGTGTGCTCAATTCTGGAGCGATTAGCTTGTACACCCCGCTTTGAAGAATAACAATTAATTTATCCTCAGCATCGAAGTCACCGAGATAGCGACCATGGCCTTCTTCATTGAGACGCATGATGCTTTCGTCAAGCCAGAATTTGCGCGCACCGAGTGTGCTGATTCCTGTTTGTTTCAACTCCACCTTTTTAACAGGATACTTGGAGCAGACATTTCCAATAGCATCTCTACCTTTAATAGCGAGTTCAGAGAAATCTATATCGAATTTTAATTTCTTTAATCGGTCGAGCGCCCTTAGATGAATGGTAACAACTTCAGCCTCACCGTTAGGGTTTGCACTAAAATGAAGAACTTCGCTTCCCGCTGTTCCTTTGGTCAAATCATATTCACGATCTCTGGTGATGGCAGTCACAGCGAAGCGTTTCATCATTGCTCCTCCATTTTTACCATCTTTATAAATCATATTATAGATGGTGCGTTTATCGTCCTTTTTCCAAACAGCCGCGTGGATGATGTCTTTACCCATGAAAGCTTTGGCCTGGACTTTACTCACCAACATTTTTCCATCTTTTCGAAAAACGATGATATCGTCGATATCCGAACAATCGCAGATGTATTCGCCTTCATCACGTTTTAATCCGGTTCCAACAAATCCTTCGGCAAAATTGGCATACAACTTAGTATTCGCAATGGCTACCTGTGCAGCTTGCACCACATCGAAAGCCTTTACTTCTGTTTTGCGTTCTTTGCCTTTACCGTATTTCGATTTTAAATCCTTGAAATATGCGATTGTGGTGTCAGTTAGCTTGTTAAGTTTTTCCTCAACCTCAGCTATGTTTCCTTCGAGTTTGGCAATAAAGTCATCCGCTTTCTTGCTATCGAATTTTGAAATACGCTTGATTTTGATTTCAGTCAAACGCGCCACATCTTCATCGGTCACAGCACGCAGCAGATGCTTGGTGTATGGCTTAAGACCTTTGTGGATGGTATCAATGATTTCCTCCCATGTCTCACATTCTTCAATTTTTCGATAGATTCTTTTTTCAATAAAAATCTTTTCTAATGAAGCAAAGTGCCACTGTTCGCGGAGTTCTCCCAGTTCAATTTCAAGTTCCTTTCTAATAAGTTCTTTGGTGTGCTCAGTAGACTGACGAAGCAATTCATCAACGGGCAAGAACTTGGGCTTGTCGTCTTGAATGACGCAAGAGTTGGGAGAAATACTCACTTCACAATCAGTGAATGCGTAAAGCGCATCAATGGTTTTATCAGGTGAAACTCCAGGAGCCAAGTGAACTACAACCTCTACGTGTTCGGCTGTATTATCTTCAATTTTCTTGATTTTGATTTTACCTTTCTCGTTTGCCTTCAATACGCTATCAATGAGGCTTCCGGTGGTGGTGCCAAAAGGAATTTCAGTAATGATAAGGGTTTTATCCTTGTCATCTTTTTTAATGCGAGCACGTACTCGCACTTTACCACCCCGCAATCCGCTTCTATAGTCAGAAAAATCGGCTAGTCCTGCAGTTTGAAAGTCTGGGAGAATATTAGTTTTTTTACCCTTTAAAATATCAATGCTTGCATCGATGAGTTCGTTGAAGTTGTGGGGTAGAATTTTACAAGCGAGACCAACAGCAATCCCCTCTACCCCAAGGGCTAAAAGAAGCGGAAATTTGATTGGAAGTGTTTCCGGCTCTTTATTTCTTCCATCATAACTGCTGAGCCAAGTGGTTGTTTTGGGATTGAAAACAACGTCAAGTGCAAACTTATTTAGTCGCACTTCGATATAACGAGGCGCAGCAGCCGAGTCGCCGGTGAAAATATTACCCCAGTTTCCTTGTGTATCTAAAAGGATATTTTTTTGTCCAATCTGTACCATGGCATCACCAATGGAAGCATCACCGTGAGGGTGATATTTCATGGTGTTTCCGATTACGTTTGCTACCTTATTGTAGCGACCATCGTCCATTTCCCATAGAGAATGAAGGATACGGCGCTGAACAGGTTTCAAACCATCGTTGATGTGTGGTACCGCTCTTTCGAGAATTACATAAGAAGCATAATCCAAGAACCAGCCTTGATATAGGCCTTGTACTTGAGTGACATCAGCCAAATGGCTATCTTCTTGATTTTCTCCGTTGATATTTTCGATTTCCTCTGACATTTTCTTATTCCTCCTCTACCTCAACTTCTACGATCTTGCTATCTTCTGTAAAGTCTTTTTCTATTTTCAAATTATTGATAATAAACTCTTGACGATCGGGCGTATTCTTACCCATGTAAAACTCAAGCATATCCTTGAGGTGTGCGTCCTTCCCTATCACTACCGGTTCGAGACGAATGTCTTCACCGATGAAATGCTTGAACTCGTCAGGACTGATTTCTCCTAATCCTTTGAAACGGGTAATCTCAGGCTTTGCGCCGAGTTTTTTAATTGCATTTTGTCTTTCGGTATCGCTATAACAATAAATAGTCTCCTTCTTATTTCGGACCCTGAACAATGGTGTTTGCAGGACATATAGATGCCCTTGCTTTACGAGATCTGGGAAGAATTGAAGGAAGAAAGTGATCATCAAAAGACGAATGTGCATACCATCGACATCAGCATCTGTGGCAATAACCACTTTATTATAGCGAAGGTTTTCTAAGCCATCCTCAATGTTCAATGCAGCTTGAAGAAGATTGAATTCTTCATTTTCATAAACTACTTTCTTAGTCAGACCATAAGTGTTGAGAGGCTTGCCTTTCAAACTAAATACCGCTTGGGTTTGAACATTTCTAGATATTGTAATAGAACCACTGGCACTGTCACCTTCTGTGATAAAAAGTGTAGTATCTGGTGCTAGATCATGTTTATCGTTAAAATGAACTTTGCAATCTCTCAATTTCTTATTGTGAAGATTTGCCTTTTTGGCGCGGTCTCGGGCTAGTTTAGCGATGCCAGCAAGTTCTTTGCGTTCGCGCTCGCTTTGTAAAATCTTCTTTTGAAGCGCTTGTGCGTGCTCCGTATTTTTATGAAGAAAATTATCAAGTTCTTTTGAAAGAAAATCCAATACAAAAGCCTTCATGCTTTTGCCATTGGGTTCTATTTCGTTTGAGCCAAGTTTGGTTTTTGTTTGTGATTCAAAAACCGGTTCTATCACCTTCACCGCGACGGCAGCAACGATACCTGATCGCACGTCGACTGCTTCATAGTCTTTTTGAAAGAAGTCACGAATTACTTTTACATAAGCTTCGCGAAAAGCGCCCTGGTGCGTACCACCTTGAGTTGTGTACTGACCATTCACAAAGCTATAATATTCTTCGCCGTACGAGTTGGTGTGGGTAATCGCAACTTCTATGTCATCTCCTTTCAGATGAATAATTGGATAGAGTGAATCTTCGGAAAGGTTATTAGTCAATAAATCTCGAAGACCATTTTCTGATTTGAATTTTTGTCCATTAAACACGATGGTTAGACCTGAATTCAAATAAGCGTAATTCCACAATAGACGCTCTATGTATTGTGCTCTGAATTGATAGTTGTGGAATATGGATTCATCAGGAATAAATGTCATGACGGTACCATTTTTAGTATCCGTCTTTGCAACCTTATAATCTTTGGTGATATTTCCTTTTTGAAATTCTGCCTTTTTGGTTTCTCCGTCTCGAAATGATTCGACTCTGAAATAGCTACTCAGTGCATTCACTGCCTTCGTACCTACTCCATTCAAACCAACAGACTTTTTAAAAGCTCTTGAGTCGTATTTACCACCGGTATTTATTTTAGAAACACAATCAATCACTTTACCAAGAGGAATTCCTCGCCCATAATCGCGAACAGTAACCTCACCATCCTTGATTGTTATGTCAATGGTTTTTCCATGACCCATGACGAATTCGTCGATCGAATTGTCGATTATTTCTTTTAGCAACACGTAGATTCCATCATCTGCGGTGCTTCCATCTCCTAATTTACCAATATACATCCCCGGTCTGAGGCGAATGTGCTCATGCCATTCTAGGGATTTAATATTGTCTTCGGTGTATTGAACGTTCTCTGCCATTGCTTTTTCTCGATACCTATTGAATCGACGAGCGAAAGTAGTTTTTTGAAAGATAGGCTTTCAACACCAAAAAGAAGACTTTTCAACACAAAATGCTAATAAATTTTGCAAAACTTTATTACGGGCTCATCAGTCAGCAAGTTAGCCTTCCACGAAACAATACAATCAAATTTTAAGTACAAAATGGATTTGACTTTATTTGTCACATAAACCATTACTACAACCCAAACCACTATGAAACCATTAATTCTTGGAAAGTCGTGCTGTTTTCTCTTCATATTACTCATTTCTAGCTCATTAGCCTTTTCGCAAAACTGGCAAAAGGACATGTCAGATCGAAATGTTAATTTCTACCAAGTTCAAAGAGAGTTTGAAGATGCTTGGAAGGGCAAAGAGATACAAAAGGGAAAGGGCTACAAACAATTTAAGCGTTGGGAGTGGTTTTATGAGCAAAGGGCCTATCCGACAGGGGATCGTTTCGCAGCGAATGCTGTTCAGATGGCCAGAGAAGCTTCACCTGCTATGTTTCAGCACAATTCATCGATGGCAGGCAGCTGGACTTACATTGGCAATACCTCTATTCCGAGTGGCGGCGGAGGTGTCGGGAGAGTTAATAGCGTGCGGAATCTGCCCGGTAGCTCAACTACATTTTTCGCGTGCGCACCAGGTGGCGGTGTATGGAAAACAACCAATTCTGGAACTAACTGGACTGTACTCAATACCGACGACCTAGCATCCATTGGTGTGTCTGACATTGCGATTGACCCGTTAAATACGAATATACTTTATATCGCAACTGGCGACGGAGACGCTGGTGATACTTACTCATTGGGGGTATTAAAATCAACCGACGGCGGAAACACTTGGGCGAGCACAGGTTTATCCTGGACAGTTCAAAACCAAAGAACTACTTCTAGGATTTTAATTCATCCCACTACAACATCGACGTTGCTTGTTGCCACAAGCAATGGAATTTGGCGAACCACAGACGGGGGTACGAACTGGACTCAAGTGAGAACAGGAAGTTTCAAAGACATTAAGTATCATCCTACAAATCCTTCAATCGTTTACGCAGCAGGTACTACCTTTTGGCGATCTACCGATGGTGGAATCACTTGGACACAAGTTACCAGTGGTGTCCCGGCCGCAGGAGATGTTTCTCGCCTGGCTCTGGCTGTGAGTGCAGCCTCTCCAGATTATGTTTACATCTTGGCTGGAGGAAATGATAATGGTTTTCAAGGGTTGTATAGATCCATTAACGCTGGTGTTAGTTTTAGTACAAGATACAGCGGACCTATCAATTTGATGGGTTGGGATCCTGATGGTTTGGATTCCGGTGGACAGGCTTGGTATGACCTATGTATCGAAGCGGATCCTACAAATGCAGAGATCATCTACACTGGAGGAGTAAATGTTTGGAAATCCAGCAATGGAGGAACCAGTTGGAGTCTCAATGGTCATTGGTATGGCGGTGGTGGCGCGCCATACGTTCATGCTGATATACACAGTCTGTTCTTCGTTCCAGGAACCAATAGATTACTTGTAGGGTCTGATGGAGGGGTCTTTACAACCACGAATGGCGGTACAAGCTACGCAGACATTTCGAGCAATCTCCAAATTGCACAGCAATATCGACTCGGACTTTCTACCTCCAATGCTAATCTCATCATCACAGGATGGCAGGATAACGGAACGAATCTTAAGAATGGTGCTGTCCATACGCGACCAATTGGTGGCGATGGTATGGAGTGTTTGATAAATCCAACAACGAATAATATCATGTACGGGGAACTGTACTATGGCGAAATTCTTCGAAGCAATAATGGAGGAGTCTCTTTCAATACCACTGTTTGCGGATCCAATGGCACTGGAGTGAACGAGCAGGGTGCATGGGTAACTCCGTATATGCTGGGCTCGAATGCCTCTCACCTTTATGTTGGAAAGTCGCGCGTATATAAATCACTGGATGCTGGGAATACATTTACATCATTAGGTGCTATGGGGACAGGAAACATCAATGCACTGCATGTATCACCTGCCAACAATGATTATATCTATGCATCGAAAGCCGGAACGCTTTATCGTTCGACGGATGGAAATAATTTCACGACTTTATCGGGGCTTCCTGGTTTGTACATTACCTATATCACCACAAATCCAACGAATGCTTCGGAAGTGTACGTTACGTTTTCTGGATTTAATGCAACAAACAAGGTATTTAAAAGTACTGACGCAGGTAACACTTGGCAGAATTTTACAGGTTCTCTTCCAAATATTCCAGCTAACTGTATTGTATATCAAGCAGGCACTTCTGGTGGACTTTATGTAGGTACAGACGCTGGTGTTTATTATAGAGATAATGTGCTCGGCAACTGGGTTCCATTTATGAACGAAATGCCGAATGTGGTAGTAACCGAATTAGAAATTCATTATGCTACGAACACTATCGTGGCCGCGACCTATGGAAGAGGTCTTTGGTCATCATTGCTGTATTCGCTCCCTGCATATGATGCGGTGCTTACGGATATTACGGCTCCAGAGGGTACGTATTGTTCAGCTTCCGTAACACCTCAAATCACCGTTTTAAATTCTGGGACAAATACCCTTACATCCATTCAAGTCACTTATTCCGTTTCAGCAAATCCAAGCGCCACCTTCACATGGACAGGTTCTCTTGCCACTGGCGCAAGTACAGTTATCACATTGCCTTCTTTGAATTTTGGAACCGGAAGTTTTACTTTTAACGCTTCCATCACTTCAATCAATGGAGGTGTTGCAGAAAACGACATCACGAATAATAGTGGCACAACTAATTACAATACCATCAACGCAACAAATGCCGCGACACTTACTCTTATTACCGATTGTTATGCCAGCGAGACTTCATGGGCAATTTTTCAAGGAAGTACTGAATTGTTTTCAGGCTCTGGTTATTCTGACGACACCGAGTACAATATCCCCGTCTGTTTAGCGGATGGTTGTTTCACTTTGTTTTTCTACGACTCTTATGGTGATGGTTTATCTTCTTGTGCTGGAGGTTCATATGTGCTAACGGATGATTCTAATGGCGCACCACTCGCGGAGATTGGTAATTTGGATTTTGACTATCAGGTTAGTCATAACTTCTGTTTTAATCAACCAGCTCCCGGATGTACGAATCCTCTTGCTTGTAATTTCGACGCTGGGGCAGAAACTGACGACGGTTCATGTGTACTTCCTCCTTCTAATGACCAATGTAGCAATGCAATTCCTTTGGTGGTAGACGGACCGGCTGTGGTGGCTTCAAACATTAATGCTTGTAATAATTCTGCAAACCCAAGCTGTGGCGGAGTTCCACAGATTCAAGATGTTTGGTTTTCATTTGTACACATTGGAGGAGACGTTGAAATTAGAACTAGCTCTGGAGTAGGCGCTGGTACTCCCCTACTGACCGATACCCGAATAGCTGTTTATGGAAGTTGCGGAGGTCCTCAAATTGCTTGCAATGATGATGGGACTGGAATTGGATTATATTCGAGCATTACACTTCTGTGTGCAAATCTGACGATTGGAAACACATATTATGTGAGAGCGGGAGGCTATGAATCATTGTCTGGGATTTTCAGAATTCAGGTAATTCAAAATGACATCAATGGCTGCACCAATCCATTAGCCACAAATTTCAACGCTTGCGCGAACATCAATAATGGATCGTGTATCATTCCTGGATGCATGAATCCAGCGGCGAGCAATTACAATCCTGCTGCGACTGTCGATAATGGATCGTGCATCATTCCTGGATGTATGAATCCAGCGGCGAGCAATTACAATCCTGCTGCGACTGTCGACAATGGCTCGTGTATCATTCCAGGGTGTATGAATCCAGCGGCGAGCAATTACAATCCTGCTGCGACTGTCGATAATGGCTCGTGTATCATTCCGGGATGTACCAATCCAGCGGCGAGCAATTACAATCCTGCTGCGACTGTCGATAATGGCTCGTGTATCATTCCTGGATGTACCAACCCAGCGGCATGCAACTTCAATCCCGCTGCAAATACAAATAACGGGTCTTGTACTTTCGGTGTGAATTATTTTCAAGATTTAGATGGTGATGGTTTTGGTAATCCATCTGTAACTACCAATTCATGCACCGTCCCTCTGGGCTATGTATTGAACTCCTCTGATTGCAACGATAATAACAGCTCCATAAGACCAAGTGCAGTTGAAGTTTGCGATGGTGTAGATAACGATTGTGACACCAGCATTGATGAGGGCTGCAATGGAAGCTTTGCTGTAAATGATCAAAGGTCCAATGCGACTCCTCTTGTAATAACACCGCTTGGTACTTGTAATGCAATTAGTGGTGATTTGTCTCAGGCAAGCCCTTCTTCTCAAGCGCAATCTATTTGTGTAACCGGTGAAGATCTTTGGTATTCTTTTACCGCTGTGACAAGTGGAATTAGGGCTCAGGTCAATTCGACTCAAAACAATATTCTCATTGAAGTTCAAGATGCAAATGGGAATATGATAAATGTAGAGAATCTGCAGAATTCGCCTGGAAATGAGATTTTGAATTTTGGAGATCTTGAGGCAGGAGAGCTTTACTTTGTTTCAATTAGAAATTACAATTCAGGACAAGGTAGCGGACAATTTAGCTTGTGTATCAACTGGCTACAAGAATCTACATGTGATATGGGGGCTGGTCCTTACAACATGTGTGCTATGTACAAGGCTGATTTCACAAACACAATGAATTATGTGTTTCACTTTACGCCTATTTTGGGAGGAGAAACAATTTCACATTTGAGTTTAGGCTCCACTAAAGTGAAACTCGAAAGTATTCCTGGACTAAACTTTAACACGACATATAACGTGACCATTGATGCCGTATACACAATGAGTAATGGACTTGGGCAATCAGAGCAGGTTCAAGTGAGTGGATCAGAAAATTGCACTGTGATTGTGGGTATGCCAAACATAACTCAAGTGCGCAGCATTGACGGATGTCCAAATGTGAAAAATCTATACTCCTTTATTCAAGCCACTCCACACGTTTGTGGTAATCAAGGGTACGAATGGGAGATTCAAAGAACCGATTTAGCTTCTGGGATTGTATATAGAACATCACCAAATAACTCACGCTTCTTACAATTAACACCAGCTAATGGCTTTGTTTCTGGCGGTTCCTACATAGTGAGGGTAAGACCTATTGTAAACTCCCCTGTTGTGATACCATTTGGTCCTCCTCGTTGTGTTCAGCTTTCGGGAGCCTCTCTACCCGTTGTAAGAGAAGAAAAAGACAAAGCATTGAATTTCAAATTATACCCAAATCCTGCAGATGAATTTTTGAATTTAGAACTTGAAGGAGTTCAGCAAGAAGGAATCCAATACGAAATTCTTGACATTTCGGGGCGGACAGTTCGGAAGAACACCATTCAAGTAAATGAAAATTACAACAGCGTTTTGGATATTTCTAGCTTAGTTTCAGGTCTTTATTACCTGAGAATTTTTGACATGAGTGAAACAAAATCGCATGCTTTCATCAAAAAGTAGTTCTATTAGATGCTTGCAAATGTTAAGACGGATGTTACTTGTTGGATTTTTTCTACCTTTGTGCTCCGTTTTATATGTCAAAACGTCTGAATAGATTTGGATGGTAAGATTATTGGCATGAGCGAGACAACAAAAAATAATTATCAAAAAATAAAACCATGGCATTAGAAATTACTGATTCAAACTTCGCCGAAGTAGCGATGAATTCAGAAAAGCCTGTAATGATTGACTTTTGGGCAGAGTGGTGCGGACCTTGCCGCATGGTATCTCCTATTGTTGAAGAAATGTCACATGACTACGACGGAAAGGCCGTAATTGGAAAGGTGAACGTGGATGAGAATCCAGACATCAGCGCCAAATTTGGTATTCGCAACATTCCAACCATTATCTTTTTGAAAGGTGGTCAAGTTGTAGACAAAAGTGTTGGTGCAGTTCCTAAGAACGTACTGACCGAAAAAATGGAAGCATTATTAGGTTAAATTGAAGAATTTAATCTTTATAGCCCTTGGTGAAAAACCAAGGGCTATTTTTTTTTACTAGATTTACCAGTATAAGAGTAACAGAATGCAAAAGAAGAAAAAGCTTGTCATTTTTGGTCTGGGAATGTTGGGTGAACTTGCCCACTTTTATTTCACTCATGACTCAGATTATGAGGTCGTTGCATTTACTGCAGACACCAACTTTCCTGACGGTGGCACTTATTTAGGCCTTCCCTTCATCCCTTTTGATGATGTCGTGCTAGGATATCCTCCTAGTGAATATCATCTATTTATTGCTATTGGATACAGTAAATTGAATGCTATTCGAATTTCAAAGTACGCTTTAGCAAAGGAAAAAGGATATACCCTTGCCAGCTATGTTTCAAGCAAAAGTAGCAGTTGGCCTCAAAGCATGGACATCGGGGAAAACGTATTCATAATGGAAAACAACGTTATCATGCCATTTTGTAAAATTGAAGATAACGTTCTCATTTGGGTTGGAAATATTTTAAGCCATCATAGCATAATTAAGAAACACACCACCATCACTTCGCATGCCGCTATTGGAGGGAATGTTATAATTGAGGAAGGCTGTTTTATTGGTTTGAACGCGACTATTCGAGACAGTATTAAACTGGCGAAAGGTACAGTGGTGGCAACAGGCGCTAATGTTACAAAGGATACTGAGGCAGATAGTGTTTATATGGGAAGTCCTGCAGTCATTAAAATGGAGTCAAGTAAGGCTAAAATTTAGTTTGGCATAATTTATAATATAGAAAGGCAATAAAATAATTTATATGAAATCAATTCAACTCCTTTTTTCTGCAATCATAGTCACAGCACTTATGTCTTGCGGAAAGTCATCTCCAATGGGAGAGAAAGTAAAAGAACCGTTCACTGGAAGCAAGTACGAGAGTTCTGGTAGATTCTTCAGAGCTGTCGGTAAGGGAGATAGCAGTGACGAGAATATTGCGAAAAACAAAGCGGATCTTCAAGCAAAAAAAGAGTTAGCTCAACAGGTAGAAACTCGAATGAAAGTTGTCACTGATCAATATCTCGCAGAGAATGAAACAACCTCTGGTAGCGAGATAAATGACAAGTTTCAGTCTCTCATCAGAGAGGTAACTAATACTACTATCGCTGACTTAAGAAAAATTGATGAAGTAAAATATTTGACACCTGATGGCAGTAAGTACACTGTTTACATTGCTTACGAAATTCACAAGCGAGACATGTATCGTTTTATGAAACGTCAGGCTAAGCTTGATACCAAGCTTAATGATGCACAGAGAAAAGTCGTTGAAGAAATAATTGACGAGGAGCTCAAGAAAGTGGAAGCTCTAGGCGAAGGTCAATAAGACAAAAAAAAATCCTCACTTATGTGAGGATTTTTTTTTAAATATCTTTTCAATTATTGAACTGGCTCGACTTTGATGAGTTCAACCTCGAAGATGAGTGTTGAATATCCTTCAATGGGACCAGTGGCGCGAGCTCCATAAGCTAACTCCTGAGGAATGTAAAGTGTAGCCTTTCCACCTTCTTTCAAAAGTTGAAGACCTTCTGTCCAACCAGGAATTACTTGATTCAATCCGAATGTTGCAGGTTGACCGCGATCTACAGATGAATCGAATACTTTTCCATCGATGGTAGTACCATGATAATGAACCGTTACTTTATCGTTTGCATCTGGCTGTGCACCTGTACCTTCTTGAGTAATTTTATACTGCAATCCGCTCGCAGTAGTTTGAATACCTGGCTTCGACTTATTAGCAGCTAAAAAATCTTCTCCCGCCTTCTTATTCGATTCTGATTTCTTTTCAGCCATACGTTGCATTTCAGTACGAATGAACATTTCCGCTGATTCAACATCCATTTGTCCGGTGCTGTCCATGTGCTCTTGAATTCCTTTCAAGAACACTTCGTAGTTTACATCATTGAGTCCGCTCTGAGAAAGGTTTGTTGCTATAGACACACCTAACGCATAAGAAAGAGAGTCAGTGCTGTTTTCTAATTTTGCAGCGCTCTTGCCGCTGTTTTTACATGAGCTGGCGATAGCTGCAACAGCGAGACCAGCAATAAATACTTTTTTCATTTATGTATTGACTTGAATTTGAGGCTGCGAACATAGGATGAAGTTCGCATATTTTCACTATTATCTTGTAAATACATATTCAGATTCTGTACTCAACTTAGCATTGAAGCCATATCCGTCCACGTCAAAAGCCATTAAATCCGATGGTTTTGTGATTTTATTTTCGATAATAAACCTTGCCATTTTGCCTCTGGCCAATTTGGCATAAGTGCTAACAATGCTGTAACTACTACCCTTCTTTTCTTTAAACTCACACTGTACAACATTTCTATCCAGCAGTGATTTGTTTATTGATTTAAAGTATTCTGACGAAGCCAGATTCACGAGGGTTCCTTTCGGCTCCAGGTCGGCCTGAATTGCGTTTGTAATTTTATTTCCCCAAAATTGGTAGAGATTTTTAACATCCTTTGAGGGGCTGTAAGGTGTTCCCATCATCAAACGATATGGTTGAATAAGATCCAATGGTCTTAAAATACCATACATTCCACTTAGAATTCTCAGGTGATTTTGAGCCCACTCAAGCTGTTTGGCGCCTAGCTCTTCGGCTTTTAGCCCTCTATACACATCTCCTTTGAACATAAGAACGGCTTGGATGGCGTTGGATGTATTAAAAGGCAATTGCCATTGTTGGAAGCGCCTTTCATTTTCCAAAGCCAATGCCTCACTGAGGTCCATGAGTTTCGCGATTTCTTTAGCTTTTAGCTTACGCAGGCCATTGGCCAACTCTTCAGCTTCCAGAGCAAACGTCAGTTCAGAATTTTTCAATTCAGGATATCTGGACGAATCGTCCAGTAGTTTTGCTGGAGATATAACTGCAATAAGTTTAGATGGCATAAATTCTAGTTTGAATATTTCTCATTGAGGTAATCGCCAAAAGACGATCTAAAAGCCTCAAACATCATATCAGCTTGAAGTTCGTAGCCTCGCTTTGTGAGGTGAATTCTATCTGAAGCAGCAAGTTGTGCATCTTTCCAATCATCAATTGAGCCGAGTCCACCCATTATTGCAAATAGGTCGTACACAGCACCATCGTATTTTTCGGCGAGCCGATGCATAGATTCCTGCACTCTGTAAGCATTTCGATTGGGCTGACGTTTTTGATAATAAGTGTCATTATTCGTAATGAAAATAAAGACGGCGTCCTTATTTGTGCGACGAATCATCTCCATTAATTTCTCATATCGTCCTTCAAAAGCACTTTGATCAAAGTTATCAGACGGAACATTCGCATCATTCACTCCTATACCAAAGAATACTAAATCAGGCTTTATCGTTAGCATTTGATTTTCAAATTTCGTAGAGCGTAAATAGCTGTAGGTGCCGGCACCATTCACCCCAATTGTATTGTAGGTAAATCCATTCAATTCAGAATTGCCGAAATAGATTCCTTGCAACATGAATTCTGACGGCTGAGAAACACATCTTTTAATATGAAACTTGAAGGATTCATAAGGTTTTCCGAATGTAAAAACATCATATCCATCCTCCATGTTACGTGCTACTTCCACAAGTGACATTGATGAGTCCACCGAGATTTCGTAATCTTCGTTTGAATTATGATAAATAATAACGCTATTTGAAAGAAAAACAGTGCTGTCGATATCTGTAGTCATTATTTCAAATGATGCTATTGAGTCAGAGGTTATCGCAGATATTCCTGACATTCCCCAGTCGCATTGATGATTGCTAACGCTTGATCTGCAACCAGACCAATTACCCTTCCAATTGCATTTGATTGAATACGGACTATTGGTACCAGCAATTTTGTAAGGAAAAACAAAGCCCCTCTCCCCTTTTACACCATAAGTAAGGGTGCTGAAATTATACCTCAATCGATCTGTCAAAAATCCGCCTTGCACATGACTTCCACCCATGTGGAGTATGGAGACTTTACCATTGCCATGAAAGACTAGATCCTCAATTTTATCGAAAAGAGGATTTAATTTCTCGGTGCTATTATATAGGGTAAGTTCGTTAAGCTCTAATTTCACAAACTCAGGCGCCACGATATTTGTGCTTTTCCAACCCTGCAAACGAAACGTAGCCTTGTTGGAACTGAAAGAAGCGAAAAAGACAATTGCAATTAAATAAATTGCAATCGTCTTAAGGCTGAATATTTTCTGATTAAAAAGCAAATTAGAAATTGGGCTTTAATAGATAATTTGAATAGAAGCGATCGATTTCTTCCACCACTTCCTCTGGGGTATCTACCACCTTAAACAAATTCAAATCTTCAGGGCTAATATTTTTTTCTTTTTCTAAAAGAACTTTTTTAATCCAGTCTACGAGGCCATCCCAGAAACTATGACCAACCAGAATGATTGGGAATCTTCCAATTTTATCTGTTTGAATGAGTGTTAAGGCCTCGAAGAGTTCATCCATTGTACCAAATCCTCCGGGCATTACCACGAAACCTTGGCTATACTTGATGAACATAACTTTTCTCACGAAGAAGTAGTCGAAATTAATGTCCTTGTCGTGATCAATCCATGGGTTGCTGTGTTGCTCGAATGGAAGTTTGATATTCAAACCTACACTTACACCATTTCCTTCTTTTGCTCCTTTATTACCTGCTTCCATGATACCAGGACCTCCTCCGGTGATCACCCCGTATCCTCTTTGTGTAAGTAGGAAAGCAATGTCTCTGGCTGTCTGGTAATAAGGATTATCAGGCTTTGTGCGGGCAGATCCAAAGATCGAAACGCATGGACCGATAGACCCCATGCGATCATAACCTTCGACAAACTCACCCATTATTTTAAATATTGACCAGGAGTCATTGCTCTTAGTTTCGCTCCAAGTTCTTTGCTTGAATTTATTTACAATTCTGCTATCTTTATCCATAATTAAATAATTATATTATCCGAATAAACCACCTCGTTTCTTTTTACTTCCACCTCCTAGTCCAAGCACACCGAGCAAGCCTCTTGCCACTTCTCTGATAACTGTGTTCCCAACTTGACGAACCATGGTGTTTTTAGAGAGTTTTTCGAGTGTCGACGGTTCTTGTTTTGTTGATGTTGCTTTTTTGGCAGGAGGTGCTTCTATTTCCTCCTGTTCACTTTCTGCTTTAGCATTATTAATTTTTGCTTGCAAGATTTCATAAGCACTTTCTCTATCAAGTGCATCGCTGTATTTTGCAGCGATGGGTGAAAAGCCGATTACACGCTGAATTTCTTCCTCATTCAAAATACCCATTCTGCTTTTGGGTGCACGCAAGTGCGTAGCAGCGAGCGGAGTTGGAATACCCTTTTCATTCAACCCCGTGATAAGTGCCTGTCCGATTCCTATCTGGGTAAGTAATTCCTCTGTTTTGTAAAACTCCGAAATAGGATAGTTTTCTGCTGTTTTTTTAATTGCTTTTCTATCTTTTTCCGTAAAGG
>CAYRZQ010000051.1:0-20862 GCA_964428835.1 uncultured Comamonadaceae bacterium
CGTGCCCTCAAGAAGTGTACTTCGCAAATAGGATATCTGATCGTGTTCGTGTTTGTCATTGTCCATCGCTATATGATAGCCGATGGATGCCATTTTATTAGCAGATTCAATGTTGCGAATTGCGAGTCCTTTTTTTATATCTCCTTTCATCACCAAACTCAGACTATCATCCATTTCAATAGCGTCGGATGCGCTCCTGCCTTGGTCCATCCATCTGCCCAACCAGCCTGTGCTTATGTATTCGTTAGAATCACTCGCGCTGTGCCAAATATCCATTGACCGAAAATGACTGCGGTCTGGCTCAGGATATCCCACATTCTCCAAAACCGCGACTTCTCCATTATCCCAAAGTTTTTTGATGATATCCAATTTGGGATGCAAGGCCAATTCGTCGGTGAGTGGTAATAGATCATCCCGCTTAAGTGCAATTTTTGGTCGGTTTTTATAATAGATGTCGTTGCGAAAGGGAACGACAGTATTCAATCCATCATTGCCTCCGCTCCATTGAATCACTACCAGAATGCGGCTATCGTCAGCAGGATTTGCAAATGAAAATGGACTGCTGGCAAACAATTGCGGTACGAACAAGCTGCCGCTGGCAAGTCCTGTTGTCTTGATAAAATTTCTTCTATTCATGATTTAGTGCAATTGGTATTCTGGTAATGATAGAATCGCGCGAAGAATTTCTTCTGTATTATTTTTTTCATTAATAATATCTGAGGGCATGATATTCGGATGATTCATCAAATAGTCAAATAGCGTTTTTGACTTCGACTCTTTGCTCTGATTAGCCAGTTCATTCCAAGATGAAAAATTCATTTTGGATAAAAATGGCTTAGGACCTTTCTGTTCAATGAGTGCACTTTCAGGCAGCGCCTTTTCTTGCGGATCATATTCATGAATACCAGCGAAAACGTAAGGCAGGTTCATTCTTACCAAAAGAGATGTGCTATCAATCCAGTTTCTATCTCCAGGCCATCCAGCGACATTGGGAGGTAGAAACAAAACCTGACCTAATGCACGTTGTAGCTTGATCATGTTTTGATCTTTATTCATTTCTAATGAAAAAAATCGCTTGTATTCTACAATAAGTTCTACTGGGCTTTTAATCAACGCTCCTCGATTTTGGCTTGCATAAAATTCTTCTGATGTAAATAGAAATCGCACGAGTCGCGTGATGTCGTAATTTGATGTGAAAAATTCATCAGTCATTTTTTCTACAAACTCTTCATTCATTTTTGGAGAAACAAAGAATTTGTAAAGCTTTTGTGAAATGAATCGCGCGGTTTGTTTTTTCTCCAGGATCATACGAATGATGTCGTCACCATTCCAATTGCCTGTTTGATTGAAGAATATTTTTTCTCCTTCATCATGAGATTTTTTATCAAAAGCAAAGTATCCATCCATGCCAATATGCCATCCTGTGAAAGCACGAGCAGATTCTTTGATGTCTTGTTCGCTATAATGGCCTCGCCCAAGTGTGAAGAGTTCCATCAGTTCGCGCGCAAAATTCTCATTTGGAGCATTCTTTTTATTCTGTTGATTGTTGAGATAAATAATCATCGCCGGATCGCGCGCCACTTCCAATAACAACTCCCTAAAGTTTCCGAGTGCGTGTTTGCGAAACATGTTATTCTGCTCTTGCATTAACACAGGGAATGGTGCAGAGGTAGCGAAGTGATGATGCCAGAAGAGTGTCATCTTTTCGCGCAATTGAGCGCGACTGACGTGCATTTTGTCGAGCCAGGCAAGATTGAGTTCTTGCAATTCTTTGCGGCTCTTTAAAATCATTTTCAATATCTTGAATCCACCGATATCCTTACCTTTTTTTCGAATGTCTTCGAAGTGTTTGAGGTCAGAAAATTCTTGCGATTCCTGCAACAGTTCTTCGAAGAGTTGAGTTGTTGTTTTATTTTTTTTGTTAGACAAAAATTTAGGATGCAATCCAAATGTAGCTCGGGTGTATAGATGTTGTATATCGCTCGTTGGATTCTTTGTCATGGCTATTCTAATGCGGTGAGTTGAATTTTATATCCTGCGTGAGATCGCACATTAAAGACTGTGCCATCTTCAAAGAGAAGGTATTGTCCTTTTATACCAATTAACTTTCCTTGAATGATAGGTTGTGTATCAAGCTTCGCTGACTTCACTTTCAGCGGATAGTTTAAGACGGGATAAGAAATATTTGTGATAGTGTCGTCATCAAAAAAGAAGTCTTCATATTGATTCGCTAAAATTTCAAAGACTTCATTTTTTTTGGTAATAAGAGATGTTGTGTCATTGACAGTGTTTTTCAACATCGCTTGCCACGCTGTTTTATCAGCCATAGTTTCTTTAAGAGCTACCTCTATCAATCCTGCGAGTTGGCGGTAAGGTGTTTCGGCGATAATGATGGCTTCACTCGCTCCTTGATCAATCCATCTGCTTGGAATGTTTGTGACACGCGTTACACCCACTTTAATCCCACTTGTTCGGGACAAATAGACATAGTGAGGTTGGTTGTGATGCGCCATTTCCCATTCATAATCTCTTAGCGCAATGCCTTCATGGATGCGGCTTAACTCAGGATTAACAATGCTGGGACTGGCCATGGGAGAATTCATAAACGCTTCGTAACTCATTCCCTCGCCGAAGGTTTTTTTAATTTTCTTGCCCGTTTCTACACAGTGAATTTCGTTCAGGAATTCAATTTTGATGGTACTCCCAACAAGAGGATTTAGGAAAAATTTGCCGGTATATTCGAGAATATCTACCAAATGTAGCATGTATTGTGCTTGATTATCAAGCGTTGTGCTCATTTTGCGGAGATGTGTGGTGATTTGAGTCATAATTCAAATTGATCTGATGATAATGCATAGCCGTAGGATGATTCCACTCTTTTTGTGATGTTTTGGTGAAAGATCTGTCGGAACTTTACGCAATAATAATGAGAGGAAGATGAATGCACTTCAAAGCTTAATAAATAATAATTTCAAAGAATCAATGGATTACGCTTCTTACAGAAGTCTAATCGATACCCTGCACGAGCAAGGGAAGGTAACCGGTCCTACTCAAACTCCGGAATTGCTTGAATACAGTAAACTCAACGTTCACAGAATGGACCGTTGGGATAAACACGCGGCTTTTAGCCAGGCTACGATTGATACATTAAAAGGATTGGAAAGAAGCTTGGATATTCTTGTGATTACAGAGGGATGGTGCGGCGATGCAGCGCAGATTGTGCCTGTAATCGAAAAACTTTCGAAGCTATCCGATAGGATTCGCACTCATTACATCCTTCGTGATGAGAATCTCGAAATCATGGATATGTTTTTAACGAATGGCAAAAGCAGGTCTATTCCTATTTTCGTGATTATAGAAAATGGACAAGTGATTGGTAAATTTGGTCCTCGTCCGGCACCTGCTCAAGAATTAATAGACCAATTAAAGGCCGAAAATTCTGGAATGGATGTGATTAAAGAGAAACTCCACTTGTGGTACGCGCGTGATAAACATAAAGCTCTGGAGGAGGAATTTGTGGCAGTATTAACGCGATTGCCCGAGGCAGCGATATGACAACTATAAATGGAGCAACTGCTCCATTTTTTTTGTGCTAACGATTTTCCCCTTCTCAGTGCTTTCCTCAAATGCAGGCGGAGCAATGCCTAGCTGTTTGCAAACCTGGGTATAATAGTCAATACGCGTGGGATGTTCAGGGTCAACGATGTTGATGATTTCGGAGTTAATGTCAAGTTCAATGCATTTGATAATAGCGCTAATAACAAGATCGCGACTCACAAGATTAATTGGTGCCTGTGGTTTTGCCACGTTGGTTTTTCCCGAAAGATACTTCGCTGGGTGACGTTCGCCACCGTAGAGGCCACCTAGTCTCAGGATGGTCGCAGTATTAAATTGGCCTGAATAAACTTGTTCAAGCTTGGATATCGCGTGTTGAGGATCATTTTCAGTTTCTAAAAGGACCGCGTCTTTATCGGGATAGACGGATATCGAAGAAGTATAG
Organism: uncultured Comamonadaceae bacterium; assembly: GCA_964428835.1. Classification (GTDB taxonomy): domain Bacteria; phylum Bacteroidota; class Bacteroidia; order Flavobacteriales_D; family Sanyastnellaceae; genus JAIXWP01. Next base: position 4,001 of record CAYRZQ010000051.1, read on the forward strand.
ATGAATTGCGATAGTTGGTGATCCTTGGCAGCCTTTGCAATTTGTTGATGCACCGCTTCATCTTGCTCAGACTTGGGAGGTGTTAGTGTGCAAATGGCAACGTTTATATGAGCAAGTCGAGTGGGCGCGTCTAAAACAGATATCTCGTGCTTCCCCAGAATTTCTTGAATCACTTGGCGACGGGCATAGCCAAATACATCATAGCCTCTGGATTTGAGCTCTAGAGCTAGCGGTAGGCCTAGCCAACCACAACCGATGACTGCAACTTTCTTCATTTTGGCAAAGGTAACATTCATTCGTTGGTAATGTTTTGGAACAATCCTTGAAAGCTGTCGCGCCGCCATTCATCTTTGTAACCTTCAATGAAATGTTAAAGATGATAGGCCAAACGAACCAACCATTGAATTTTGGAGTCAGTAGAATGTTTGCTAAAAGAAGCTATATGAAAATGAATAAGAGATTTGTTGTTATACTAATCACCCTCCTTGCTATCTCTCAGGCAGCGTGGACACAAGCTACTAATCAAAAGGCGAAGACCGAAACAGCAAAGTCAAAATATACCATTAAAGGTAGAGTCGAAGGGTTGAAAGACACCGTTATTTACCTTGGTAATTATTATGGAAAAAGTCCATATTACAACGATACAACACGTGTAGATTCAAAAGGTAATTTCGAATTTGAGGGAAAAACACCCGATCAAATTGGAAAGTATATGATCATTTTACCTGGCACAAAATATTTCGATATCATCGTAGATCAGGAAAACATCGATATCGTATGCAATGCAGATAATGATATAAATAAAATCGTTGTTCGCGAGTCAGAAAACAACAAGCGTTTGATTGAATACATTCGTTACATCAACGAAAAGCGTGCTCAACGCGAACCCATCGATAAAGTGCTAAATGATTCGTTGAAAACTGAAGAGGAGAAAAAGCCATTTCGTGATCAATTGGATGCTTTGAATAAGCAGGTAGTTGCACATCAAAAAGACTTGATTGCTAAGTATCCTAATCTTCTTTTCACGAAACTCCTAAAGATGAGCATGGATATTGAAACTCCAGAAGCTCCCGCGGGCTTGAGCGACGATGAAAAGGCGCGTCAGCAGTATTACTGGTATCGTGAACACTATTGGGATAATGTTGATTTCAACTCTCCTGCGATGATTCGTGATCAGAACATCCACCGCTTAATCGAACGATATATCACTCAAACACTTCCTCAGATTCCTGATACCTTGTGTGTCGAGTCTAAGAAGCTCATTGAGCGAGTTTCTGGCAATAAAGATTTATTCAAGTACTTCGTAAACTTCATCACCTACACAGCCGAGACTTCCAAGATCATGTGTATGGACCGTTTGTTTGTGTTCATGGTTGATAATTACTATAAGACAGGCAAAGTGGATTGGATGGATGCGACTAAGATGAAGCAAATCATTGAAAGCGCAGACGAGAAGCGTTATTGCATGTGTAATGAGATTGCACAAGATATTATTCTTCCAGATATCACTGGAAAGAATTGGGTGAGCATGAGCAAGAGTAGAGGAAAGTACACCCTGTTGGTGATTTGGGAATCAACATGCGGACATTGTAAAAAAGAAGTTCCAAAACTCTATGATCTTTACACCAAACACAAGGACAAAGGCCTCGTGGTTTATGCAATAGGCAATGAACTTGAAAATGATAAATGGGTGAAATTTGTTGAAGAAAACAAACTCGATTGGATCAACGTGAGTGATACCCCAGAAATCATGAAGCAAGACAGCGCATCTAAGTTGATTTATGGTGGCATTACCACTTTAAAAAGCTTGAACTACCGCACTACTTGGGATGTAAACAGTACACCAAAAGTATTCTTGATGGATAAGGACTTAAAGATTATCGCCAAACAATTGAGCGCAGAACAATTGGACGAGCTGATTCAAAAGTTAGAAGAAGGGAAAGAGTTGGATTTGAAAGACATGCGTGAGCACGAATACGAGGACGAGGATCAAGCCCCCAATAAGAGCCAAATGGCCCCAAGACGACAACCCGTCCCGAAGAAATAGAGCTAAGGCGACTAGGAAATAGTGACAAAGTCTCTTATATTCGTGCGGCGAAATCATCGCAGGTGATACCGCGTTTGTTACAGAACTTTTATCTCTTTTACTGGATGAGGCTAATATTAGGACTAGTTTTAATGCTATCTTTTCTCTCTCATACTTCACTTGCAGAGAAAGGTTTTTTCTATTTTCCTCCTGTACTGAAGGTGGAGTTAGAAAAAACGGAATGGAACGTTAGATATGATTTTCCAAACGCTGTAGTCGCTCCTTCATGGAAGGAAGAGGGATTTGTAAAGATTAAGTTTCTTCCTCAACCAACAGAACTGCTCGTTAGGACTTTTTACTTCGGAAAGTCAGATACCAAATCCCTGGATTATTTTTATAAAAATCATCAACTACAACAAGAGGACTTTCCAAAAAAAAATTGGTCAAGGTGCAAAAAGATTAACTCAAAGGTGACCGAGTATGTGTACAATTATGAGAACAAGTTTGCCATCATAGTCAGTGCTTCTTATGAAAATTTAAAGGATACTCCAGATATGACCATTCTGGAAGATTTTATTCGTAATTCAGAGATCATAGCTTTAGAGGAAATGGATAAAGTTTGCGGTTATCCAATGGAAACGCCCAATGATCTGTCCAGTATAATAGCGCAACGAAAGAAAATAATTGGATATGGTTCGATAACGTCATTAACGGCGAATGACAATTTTTTTATCATGGATTACCTGGTAGGATTCACTTTTAAAGATTTTACCAATGCATATACCAAGTATTTAAACGATGAAATTGATAATGAAACTAAGTGGTGCTATGTGCTCAAGGTAGGGGCAGAACGTCAAGGCCTAATTATGGTAGATTCGATGTTGATTGCAAAAACATCAAAAAAATTGAGTGATCAATTTTTACGGGAAATTCCCAAGGCTGTTATGCAAAGAGATATCGGAACCGCCAAGCTAAGGAAATTTTTAAAAGCTACGTCTGGTGGGGCTTGGTGGTTTTTGATGGACGATACACATTATGACTTTTGTTTTGTTTCAACCACAGAATCCAATCAATTACAGTTTAGACATCACCGAGTTGAAAATACGTTTTACAGTGCACGAAAAGTGTATTATGAGAAAGCGGATTTTATGACGGAATATGGCCAGAATGCTGAGTTTAATTTTTTCGGCCCTGAAGAAAATGTATTGATGTTTCAATGGCCCAAAATGAGACCTACACCTCATGGATTGTTCATTGAAGGATTGCAAACGGTTTTTCTGGATACAGCTCATCCTGACGCGTCTCCGATAATATTTACCAATGAAGATTTGGTCACTGACAAAAAAGTGATACATATCGACGCGGGTATGAACAAGGAATTTACAGCTCTTTTAGACAAAGAGGATGAAAAAGTCCTAAATCTTTCCAATTTTGATAGTTACTTTTATTACGATGACATGAGAGAGTGGAGGCTAGTCCTTGATTATTGGTTACGGGATGACGATGAGAAACGCGATAATTTAAGGGATAAACTCAATGCTATTCCCGCTTCGCAGACTCTAATTTACAGTCGCATTATTGTCGATCAAACCGCAGTATCGAATAGTACACGGCTGATACGCCCAATATTGCAAAACGGCCAGGTGATTAGGTCCGAAATTTTAGAGATTTCCAAAGAAGGAATCAAGAAGTTCCCTTCTGATAGAAGCATTCAAGAACTATTGCTCAAAAATGAATATACATCAACATTGAAGTCTGAATCACTCAAGTCTTTTATTCCTTTTTATAGATTAGAAAAAAAAACTGAAAGGAAAATTAGAATCAACGAACGAGTAAAAGAAAGAATCTCGAATTTGAAGAATTATTCAAGTGAAAAACCTGTTTACATTGTTGATCAATATGGGAGACCGTTTAGAAATGTAAGAATGGATTCATTGATCGCCGTTCTTAACCAGCAATATACGTATCCTACAGAAGCACGAAATCAAGGAATTGTTGCCTCAATAACAGTTCTAATTAAGGTAGATGATCAAGGGAAAGTTATTGATAGGAACATTTTATATCCTTCGAAGAGTACTGTGATTTTAGAGAAAGAAGCGATGAGACTGGCTCAAAAGATATTTCAGATTCCGGTGGGCCGGCGAGATTTGCCAATTAGTCCTTACAACAGAGAATATCAACTCTCAATTTTATTTCTACCATGAAAAGATCAGTACTGATATTGCTTTGCCTACTTTCGATGGGGACTTTTATGAGTGGACAAATGGAAGTAATTCTTGTGCCCGGAATGCGTATGAATGTGGATACTTCCATTTGGACTTACCATGATAAAGGTTTGAGTATTTTTAGTACAAACGATTTTTACAAATATAAAAATGACTCTATTGTAAGCAAGAAGGATGGGTTTAAACTTTATTTTGAATGTTTTTTTTTTCCAAAACCTATTGATAAAGAGGAGTTAAGCGTCTCGGAAGAAAAAAAATGGCTCAAGAAGTTTTATGAATTTAAGGAGAACGGTAGTTATGTATTGTGTTTTCCGATAGATTCCAATGCCGGTGTACTTATTAGCGATAGTAAAAAAAGTGATACATGGAAAAATAGAGAAGATGTGCGCTCATTGCTCGAATCAATGAAAGCGGTCTCCTGCCTTGAAATGGATCGTCTAGCAGGGTATCCTTTACCCGCCTCAGCCAGCGAAGATTCGCTTATAAAAGTTCGACAGCGTTGGCTGCAAGGTAACTTGGCAACTTACCACGAAGGAATGTATGTACAGCCATTGTGTATAATTGATAAGTCCATTGGATTTTCTTTCCAGAGGTGGTACAATTATATGGTAGAAAATAAGCAATATTTATATAGTGATTGTGAATTGGTGCTAATGGAAGATTATCGTCGCAAGCCGGAAAATATGGAGTGGTTATCTATTTTTATGGATGAAGATGAAATACGCCTAAGATCGACGGCTAGAAAGAACATCAAAACGAAGTACGAACTCCATGAAGAAAGAGACTTTGAAGTAAATTTTATAGGCGTCGCTGAAGATCACCGAGCAGCATTGATTCAGGTGATCGATTTTGAGAAAGGAAAGACCAGCATCGCATTGCATCATTTGTCGCAAGGAGATTGTAAAACCCTTGATTTGACATTGGATATTCCTGACACTGAGGTTACCCAGGTTCCCAAGAAAGTTTACGATGAATACTCACTGGAATTGAAACATACCCATCCTGAGGGAAAATTAGTCGCTTCACTTTTTGACTCCCAACTTCAAGATTTTTATATTGAGAAAAGAGATTACATGAGTGTGGAAGCGCGAAGCATAAAATCACTGTGGCCCTTCTACTTTATGAGTCGAAAGTCAGGTGTAGATGAGGCATTGGAATTTGAAGTTCCCAAAAATTACTCCGAGTGGAAAGGTGTCTTAGTGACCTTGTCGCCAGATATAAATGATTTGGAAATGCTTAACTACGCATTGCATTCGGGCTTTGAAGAGGTGGCTAATCTACCTGGAGGAGTTAACTCGGAATCACATTTTATTGGACTTAATGCGTCCGAAACTTTTTGGTCGGAAGACACACTTGATTTTCTTTTTCGGACCTCTATTTTCCCTGGCGATTTTAACCATAATGGAGAAATAGAATACTCTGTATTGTATGCCTACCACGGAAAGATTGTGTATTCCATTACTTATGAAAAACAACAAGAAAGATACGTAAAACTCAAACAAGATGGAAAACTAGTTAAAGAATGGATGAAATCTCCTATCGTTTCTAAACTAGTGCGGTTCAGCGGAATGAAGGCGCGTGCTTTTTGGTTTGATAAGAATCATGGATTTCCGGAGATTATTTGGAGGGGTGACGAAGATTTGCGAATGGAGGACGCAAGTGCACCTGCCGCAACTAATTACGATGAACAATTGAAATCGTTTCAAATGCACGTTTTAAAAGATGCTTTCAATGAGTCGGAAGTAACTTCCAAGGCAAGATTTGGTGATGGAGTTTCAAATATTACCGACTACTTTGCGCCTTTTTTGAGTGCTGTTGCAAGCACGGGAGTAACATCTGATATAGTGGTTTATGTCGATGCGGTCATCGACGAGAAGGGCAGGTGTTATGTAATTAATTGTGAGTCCAATGCCATCAACACAGACGCATATATCGAGGCTGTAAGAAAAGGTGCAAATAAAATGACATCATGGATTCCGGCAGTAAAGAATGGTAATAACGTAAAGCAGAAGGTCAGGTTCAGCGTTAAATGTCGTTGAAAAGGAATGTTCTTAATTTAAGTGCTTCGTATTATCCAGTGACTTTATAAGTTTAACGGCATCACTTAATATCTAGTCACTAGTCACTAAACTTAGCTTTCCTCCTTATAATACAGCTTATAAAACTTCTTCCCATCGGGGTCGGTGCCTTGCTCGATTAGCTCACGGTTGCCGTGAACGTAGATGTGAAAATTCTTGTCGAGTTTGATCACGGATTTGAAAAACTTCTGTTGCTTCTTTACAGCAGTATCTGATATTTCGAATGATTCTTCTAATTCGAGATTGTGGTCTTGAACGAAATGGTCTTTGAAGTTTCGGAAAGATTCTATCACGGTTGGTGCAGCGAGTACTTCGCGCTCGAACTCTTTATTATCAAATGATTCTCGTGTTTTGAAATACTCGATACTGCGATGCATCATCTCGATTTGTTCGGGCTTTTCTACTTCAAAGTCTTCTGCAAATTGAGTGGTTACATACGTCTTGGCTATTTCAAGCATTTGTTTTGTTTGCTGAAACTCATCATTGCACGGAGCCAATTGTAGAAAATTATTTTTCCAAAACTCAGCTTCAGTGTTCTTGTTGGAGCGGTCGAGAATACACACACGGTATCCATCTCCCGCTTCAGTATTGAGGATTAAAGCGCCCTTGTCGAGTTTTTCCAGATGAATTCCTTCTAATAGATAAACGGCGGCTTGTTTATTTTCGGTATGTACTTGAATGAAGCTATGCTTGTTTTCACTCTTGAAAATACCTAGACCCTGCACGGTTTCTCCGTTGTAAGAAATGTTTTTCAAATGCACTACAAACAAATCGCCTGATTTGATTTGGGGATGCATTGAAGCATCAAACAAGTGTTTTGCGATATGTACAGAGAGCGTATGGAAATTATTTTTTCCACTGAAAAGCTCTTTACACCAATTGTAAAGAGCATTTTCAGTGAAATCATTTTGTGCATTGGTAAATCGCAACTGTTCATGCGTGGGAAGAGAGCCGAGAAAAAAACTCAGTAGCTTATCTTGAAACAAGGTGTCGCCAATAGTAATTTCATTTTGAGAGATGAGCAGTTCATCTCCGTTGTTTTTATTTCCGACGTGATGAACAGAGAGGCTTTGGATGGTAGCCAGTGCGATATCAATCATTATTTTACTTCAGATTTAGTGTTGTAGAATAGGAATGAATACAAGTCAGCAAGCTCCTCGATGGCTTGTTGAGTGCTCTTTCCAGCACCGTGCCCAGCACTTGTTTCGATGCGAATCAACACTGGATTTTCTCCTTTGTGATATTCTTGAAGGCGCGCTGCGAACTTAAAGCTGTGAGCAGGCACTACACGATCGTCATGGTCTGCAGTAGTTATTAAAGTAGCAGGATATGATACGCCTGGTTTTAGATTGTGATAAGGAGAATATTTTACCAGAAATTCAAATTCTTCTTTTGAATTATCGGCGCAACCATATTCTGGAATCCAACCTTTACCTACGGTGAATAAATGGAAGCGCAGCATATCCATCACACCCACTGCTGGTAGAGCTACTTTAAACAACTCAGGACGTTGGGTCATACATGCACCAACAAGCAAACCACCATTGGATCCGCCTTGAATGGCCAGTTTTTGTGATGAGGTATATTTTTCCTTAATCAGATATTCTGCTGCTGCAATGAAGTCGTCGAATACATTTTGCTTATTGCCTTTCATACCTGCTTGGTGCCAAGCTTCTCCCAGTTCGTTGCCACCGCGGATATTCGCGATGCAATAGACACCACCATTCTCCAAAAACATAATACGGCTGGCAGAGAAACCAGGTTGAATCGGAACGCTGAATCCACCATAACCATAGAGAAGAGTAGGGTTGTTGCCATCGAGTTTCAATCCTTTTTTATGTACGATAAACATCGGGACTTCTGTTCCGTCTTTGCTCTTGTACATCACTTGCTTGCTTTCGAAATCAGTTGGTGTGAAATTGAGTTTAGCTTGATAAAATACTTCGCTTTTTCCTGTAGCATAATCATATTTATAAATTACACCAGGATAAGTAAATGAACTGAAGGAGTAAAAGCTGTAAGTATCGCCACGCTTTCCACCAAAGCCGCCGGCAGAGCCTGTTTTATCGGGTAGTGCGATTTCTGATTTACCACTTCCGTCAGGATTGTATGAGAAAACGCGAGTATTGGCTTTGTCAAGATAGAATGCAAATAATTTTCCACCACCTGTGGTCACGCTTTGCAGGAGATTGTCTCCCGCAGGAATGATTTCCTTCCAGTTTTCTTTCTGCGGTGCCTTTGGATCTACTGAAACCAAACGATATGTTGGTGCATCTACATCTGTTAAAATTAAAATTCTTCCATCTTCCATTACATCAACAGGTGAGTTATGTTCTGCTGTATTGGTAAAGAGGGGAGTGAATGGAGCTTTTTTGTTCGCGGGATCTTTGTACCAAATTTCAGATCCATCGGTTCCGGGCGAGCTGATAAGAAACATCACTTTTTTGTTTTCGCTCAAATAACATCCGTTATACATGTAAGGACGTTTATCATCGCGGTAGATGAGTTCGTCTTTTTCTTGCGGCGTTCCCATCGTGTGGTAATACACCATGTGGTAAAGATTGTTGCCACTTAACTCTTCGCCTTTCTTTGGCTCGGGATATCTGCTGTAAAAGAAGCCATTGCCATACCAAGCGCAATCAGAGAATTTTACCCATTTGATTTCATCACCTGTTGGTTGTTTTGTAGCAATATCATACACAACGATTTTAGACCAGTCGCTGCCGCCTTCACTGATAGCAAAGGCCACGTATTTGTTGTCATCACTTGGTGATAGTAACGAAGCCGACGTAGTACCATTTTCAGATAGTGAATTCACATCGAGGAAGAGTTCGTCGGTGCCATTGAGACCATTTCGAACGAAATATTTCCCTTGTGCTTCGAGGCCTGAATTTTTATAAATCATAAAACGATCTCCCACCTTTACAGGAGAACCAACTTTTTCGAAATTGATAAGATCGGTGATACGGTCTCTGATTTTATTTCTAAATGGAATAGAATCGAGATAGCCTCTGGTTACTTTGTTTTGTTCTGCAACCCATGCTCCCGTTTCGGCGCTCGTGTCATTTTCGAGCCATAGATAGGGATCATTGATAGCGGTGCCATGAAAGTTGAGACTCGAGTCCACCTTGGTGGTGCTCGGATACTTGTCGATCGTCATAAGCTTAATGTCTTGTTCTTTTTTCTGTTCGCTGCAGGATGCTAAAGCAATTGCAACCGTGAGTAATAAAGTAATGTTCTTGATCATTGCAGGAATTATTTGGTCTTTATTTTTAACTTTTGTCCAGGTCTTATCTTTTCACCGATTTTATTCCACTTCATTATTTCTTCTGGAGTTACTTTATACTTTTTCGCAATGCTCCAAAGTGAATCTCCAGATTTGACTTTGTAATAAGTGTATTTTTCTGCAGGTTTATTTTGTTTGTTCTGTATTGTGGGAACAGTTGGCTCGGGCTTTTTTACTGAATCAGGTTTTATGTTCTCCACGACTTGTGTTGTATCCACCGCATCGGGCACAGCGGTGGGATCGATGTTTGGATTTTCTGGTGTTACTTCAGGTTTCGGTGTTCGTCTTTTTGTACTTTTTACAATAACTAGTCTTTGGCCTTGGCGAATCTTGTCACTTCTTAGTTTGTTCCATTTTTTTAGTTGACCAATTCCGACTTTATGTTTGCGTGCTATGGTTCCGAGTGTTTCGCCCCGCTTTACTGTGTGATAAATTTTTTCTTCTTGTATAGTGAATGCTTCAGTTGAAGTCGTCGGCGCTGCAGGCTTTGGTTGATAGGCGTATATATTGGCTTCTTGAGATATGAATTTTCCATAGACGCCATTATCAATGAGCAAAGTGGTGCGTCGGTAATTGGGGTCAATATATTTTCCTGTATATACTGGATTGGCATTGATAAAGCCATCGTAATTCCAGTTGCTCAGTTTTAGAAATCCTTCAACCAGCGCAGTATCTTTTAAAGCAATGGGTTCGAACTGTCCCAGAATTTCAAAGTAAGTTGTAAGTTTATTTGGAACGATATATACAAACTGGTCAAACAAATGTTGCGTGTATTCAAAGAAGTTCACGAAGATTTCAGCTTGCTGCTCGAGGGGAGAATTTTGTGTGCTGGTTCTTTGCGTCTGGGCAAAGGCTCGTGAGACATACCAAGCTTTGAGAACTGTAGATATTTCACCTTGAAAAATCTGGTGCAACTCGGCCAGTTCTTTTACCGCGGCATCCGTCACGAGATCACCGCCGCGACGTTCGTCCACGAGACTGTCAATTTGAAGACCTCTTTTGCGTGCGGTGAGATAATCCATCGCCCACATCCCAGCTTTATCGGGATGTGTAGAGGCATGTTGGTTATAACCGCTTACCAGCAGCGGAAGATATTTGTACTCGCGTGGTATTTGTTTTGAATTCAGTTTTTTTTCAATTAGAGGAAAATACAAATGACACAAGCTTGCCAGTTGAATGCAACGCTTCGTATCATTTTTTGGAAAAAGAAGATTTTCGAAGTCTTCTATCATCCTCTTGTCCCAACCTTTTGAGGCAAAGTGTGCCTTCGAATTTCTTTTCGCTTCGCTTATCTTTTCAATAGCATTGTTATCCGAAAACGCGGAAACATCAATAGTGGTGAATTCTCTCACCAACCATTGATCAGTACTTTTAGAAAATATGTTGTCTTGTTTAGAAAAGAATTGATTCTGAGCGAACACGTCCAAACTCAATACTACCAACAAGAAGAAACTCAGAAATCTCATCAAAGAAAATTAGTTCACTTGAAACTCAAGACGCATGGTGATTGAAGCTGTTTTGTTCTTGGCTGCGGTATTGAAAGTGCCTCCCCAGCTATAATCTTCTGAACTATTTTGTCCAGTAATTTGGAAAATACCCATCGTTGCGTTGCGAAGATTGCCGAGAGTTGCATTGCTGTTTGCCGCAATTTGTTCTGCTCTCACGCGTGCGTCTTGTGTTGCTGATGCAATCATCTCAATCTTAAGTTCTGCTAGTTTCGTGTAATAATATTCAGGACTTGGCGAGTATAATTCAACTCCTTGATTGATTAGCTCTGTAACCTCGCGAACGATGCTTTCAATTTTATCAACTTCTTTAGATTCTATGGTGACATTTTGTGTGAGGCTATAACCGGCAAATGTGCTGGTGTAGTTGCCATTGTTGTCGTAGCGGCTATCGAATTCTTTTTGAATATTCACAGCAGAAAATACCATTGCTGATTCTGGAACTCCTTTGCCCACGAGATATTTTTTAACGATTTCGCGGTCTTTATTAAGTTCTGTTGATGCACTTTGTAAATCAAAGCTGCGACGCGAGAAGCTACCATTCCAGACGATGAGGTCTGCGACGAAGTCTTTCGAACCGAGGCCTGTCACGTAGATTTTATCTTGAGACTTGTTGCGATTAGAAAATGCGTAAGCAAAAATTCCCGCAGCAATTACAATAGCTGCGGCAATAAAAATAGAACCGATTGATTGTTTCATTTGAGTTAAATAGTAATGCCCGAAAATACGAATTCGCGCCCATTAAAAATGCCAAGGATTTTAGCAGCGCGGTTTTTCACTTTGAATTCTTAATAACTCGCGCCTTCTGTTCAAAACTTGCGGTTTTTAAAATTCATCTTTGTGAAGTACCTACAACCAAAATCATTGGACCTATGCATCCGAGAACGAAGAAATGGCTTTTATTGGCCGTTACGATGGTGAGCTTGTATTTATTTATGGCTCAATAATCAAAGTATGGCCTCTTTCCATACGTTGAAGAGTTGATTTTACAATGGGTTAAATATATTTGACCGATAATAAAATCAATGTATGAAGATCTTAGCTCCTAACAAATTTCTATTCCTTTTCGCTTTGGCGATTGTCTTATTTACGGCCTCATGCGGCACGGTGACCACAAAAACATACACTATTGACGATGTGACAATGGTGGCTGAGGGGCCACTTTTTGACGGTTCAAATACGCTTCAAGCTACAGTTCCTATCGACTTGAAAACATTGGAGTCATGGGCAACGGCTGAAAATGTGGATAAGGTAACTGTCAAATCGATCACACTTACTACTACAGACTCGATTGGATTTGATCGCATTCGTAGTGTGATTTTTCAAGTAACAGCAGACGGAGCTCAAATGCAGCAAGCGGCAGTATTAAATCCCGTACCGTCAGGTGTTTCTTCTATCAATCTGAATCCAGCGCTGGATGCTGATTTTAAAGATCTTTTCAAACAAAGTTCTCTCATATTCGTGGCAGATGCTGATTTGAATGGAGACATGGATGGAAATTTAGAATACAAGGCGAAAATTGAATTTGAAGTTTCACTCAAAGACTAAATTGCACGGTATTTGGTTTTTCGCTCATTACAAAACATAAAAATAACGAAATATGAAAAAAGGTCTTTTGTTTTTATTGATAGCGCTCATCGCTCCAGTTTTATCTTTCGCTCAGGCAGCGGAAGGCGATAAACTCATTGGTGTTTGGGAACCTAGCCATGGAAAGGCGCGTGTTAAAATTGAAAAAATCGGTTCGAAGTATTATGGTAAAATTGTTTGGTTGAAAGAACCAAATGACCCTGAAACGAAGCAACCAAAAATGGATAAGAATAATCCAGACGCTTCACAAAGAACAGTTCCTTTAAAAGGTTATCGCTTGTTGAAAGACTTCGTTTACACTGGCAAAGGCGAGTGGACGGAAGGAACAATTTACGATCCTGAAAATGGTAATACCTACAAGTGTATCATCAAAATGAAAGATGATAATACTCTTGATATCCGCGGTTATATTGGTGTTGAAGCGCTTGGTAGAACAGATGTGTGGAAGCGCCTTGCAGTAGGTTCTAAATAATTTTATTTCAATAAAGCCTTCTCTATTCGGAGAAGGCTTTTTTATTTTCTTTTTTTATGAAAAAACTTTATCTCTTCATTCTATTCGGATTTTCATTAATGTCGGCTTTTTCGCAGCAAGATTCAACAGGCGTTCCTGTTGAGGAGGAGGAAGATTATTCGATGTATGACAATCTCGGTTTTGCCGATGGTGACGCCAAAAGATATTGCACGAGTAAAGTATTTGATTTAAGTCCTGCGAAACTTATCAGTTTTGGTTTTGACCTAGAAGGCCCTGCTAAATTGGTGACCGATTCTTTTCCAACGGTTGGAAACAATCGAGGATATGCACCTTCGGAGTCGCGCTATCGCGGTGTAGGCGGCATTCGTTTTGGAGCAAGCATTCCAGTGATTTCCAGAAATGATTTGATCATTCAACTAGGTGCCACCTATTGGCAGCATCAGTTTTATGAAGAAGATGCGAATAGAGCGGCGCTGGCAGAGAATCCTGTGAATCAGACGATACGATCAAATGGTTTGCGCACAACAGGTTTGAATACCACTATTTTCAAACCCTTCAATGAAAAGCACTTTGCTATTTTTCAAGCTTCGGGAGATTTGAATGGCGATTATAATTTTTCGAATATTTCTAATTTCGATCGAACGCGTTTTTCTGCTGCTGCCATTTTTGGTTGGAAAAAACACGATCGCCGAATGGTTGGTGTCGGTATCTCAAGAACATACCGCGTTGGTGAATTGAATTACATTCCAATAGTCTTGGTAAACTGGACAGCACCGAATCGTAAATGGGGTGTGGAGGCATTAGCCCCTGCGCGCGTTCACGTTCGCAGAACGTTCAGTAGTCGAAGCCTTTTGATGATGGGTTATGAGCTTGAAGGTAATTCATATTTTTTGGCTGGTAATGCGGCATTAAGTCAAGATCGTTTCATCGAATTGCGCCGAAGCGAACTTCGTATCCGCGCCATTTATGAGCGTTCTTTAAAAAACTTTATTTGGATTTCGTTGCAAGCAGGGCTTCGTTACAACTACGCATTTGAAGTGGATGAATTCCAGGATGGAAAAGAATTTTTCAGAGGTTTCTTCGGCGATCAACCCTACTTGATGGAGAATACGCTCGGGAATACATTCTATACGATGGTGAGTATTAACTTAGTGAGTCCGTAAGAGGCGAGGGAATAGGAAATAGGAATAGGAAATAGGAGTTTGGTATTCTGAATTCCGAATTCCGAATTCCGAATTCCGAATTGCGAATTATTCCTTGCCTAGCTTCACCAAGTTGATTTTTCGGTCGTCGCTGGCGGTGATGAAGTGGGTGGGGGAGAGCCAGAGGGCAGAGTTGACACTATGCGTGTGGCCGGTGCCGCCTAATTCTATTTTTGAAATAACATCTAAAGTATTTGCATCCCACAGCTTAAAACTCTTGTCGCGGGAGGTGGTCACGAAGTGTTTTGCATCGGGTGAAAATGCAATGGTATAAATGGTAGAATAATGCGCTGGAATGGAAATAATTTCTTTGTAGTCATCTGCGATGTTCCAAACCTTTAAGTGCGCGTCCTTTCCTCCTGTAAGTAATGTCGGTTTTGTGGGGTGAAAGGCTACACTTGTGGCACCTTCTTCGTGCGCATCGAGTGTGTAGATTTCATTGAAAAATAAGGTCTCAAATATTCGAACTTTCCCGTCTCCACATGCAAGTGCGATTTGCGATTCATCTTGATTTTTGGCCATTCCACGCAATTTGAAATCGCCTAATGGAAAGCTTCTCAATAATTCAACTTCAGGTAATTGCCAGATGCTTATTTTACCATCTCCACCAGCTACCACAAGGAGATTGAATTTTTCTAAAAAACAAAATGAATATATTCCATTACTGTGCACAGCGAGGTTACGCAATTCACTTTTTGTTGCCAAACTCACCACATGAAAATTTCCAGTAGATGTTCCTGCTATCAGAAGTTCAAAAGTATGATTGTAGTGGATACTGTAGACCGGACTATCCATCTGAATAGCCAATCCGGTTTGATTTAATTCGCTATCCCATTCAACTACAAATCTATCACCCGCTGCGCTAAAAAAGCGATCTTCCAACCGCCCATCACACAAGTGATAAATCGCTGCACTATGATCTGCTTTTGAACGAACCACTTCCATCTTACTTCAACTTTTCGATGACTTGTTCGAGGGTTAAAAGTTCTTGTTCTCCACTACTCATATTCTTCAACGAGATAACATTTTTCTGAATCTCTTCCGTACCTATCACACCAACGAATGGGATTTTTTTATCATCGGCATATTTGAACTGCTTTTTCATCTTCGCAGCTTCTGGATAGATTTCCGCATTGATGCCTGCTTGTCTAATTTTTCTCAGGATTGGAAGGATGTGCATTTCTTCTTGTTCACCAAAATTGGTAAAAAGAATCTTTGTTGTTGCGCCTAGTTCTGTTGGAAAGAGGTTCAGTTCCATCATCACATCATAGATGCGGTCGGCACCGAAACTGATACCCACGCCGCTGAGACCAGGCAATCCGAAGATGCCTGTGAGGTCGTCGTAGCGACCACCTCCGCAAATGCTTCCCATTTGCACTCCATTTGCTTTCACTTCGAAGATGGCGCCGGTGTAATAGTTCAAGCCGCGCGCGAGCGTGAGATCGAGTTCGAGCTTCGCTCTTTCAAGTCCTGTAGCTTTGACTCTATTCAAAATGAATTGCATTTCTTCGATGCCTTTAAGCGCAATTTCATTTTCGCCTAAAAGTGTTTTCATGCGCTCCAATTTCTCGTCATTGCTGCCTTCGAGGGTGAGCACTGATTCAATGATATTCCATTGAGATTCTGAAAACCCTTTTTCTAGTAATTCTTTTTTGACCCCATCCACGCCGATTTTGTCGAGCTTATCAATTGCTACTGTCATATCCATCATGCGCTCCGGCGCACCAGTGAGGGCGGCGAGGCCTGTGAGGAGTTTTCTATTATTTATTTTTATGGTAAAATCGGGCAGTCCGAGTTGGGTGAGTACGTCATCAAATATTTGAATCAGTTCTACTTCGTTGATGAGGCTATTGCTGCCCACCACGTCCACGTCGCATTGATAGAACTCTCTGTATCGGCCTTTCTGCGGGCGATCTGCGCGCCACACAGGTTGTATTTGGTAACGCTTAAATGGGAGAGCCAGTTGATTATGATTCATCACCACGAAGCGCGCAAACGGCACCGTGAGATCATAGCGCAATGCACGATCGCAAATCGAGAAGCTGAGCTTCTTTGAGTCTCTGCCGCTCAATGCCGCATCATCCGCATCTTTCAGATAGTCGCCATTATTGAGCACTTTAAAAATAAGTTGATCACCCTCATCGCCATACTTGCCCGTGAGTGTGCTCAAATTTTCCATCGTCGGCGTCTCCAGTGGCAAATAGCCGTAGCGCTCGAAAATGTTTTTAATTACACCAAAAATGTAATTTCTCCTAACCATTATTTCCGGACCAAAATCCCTAGTCCCCTTCGGTATCCCCACCATAGTCTGTGTTTTTAATTCGCAATTCAAAATTCTGAATTCTGAATTCAAAATTCTGAATTTAATTATCCTATTATCCTATTATCCTATTATCCTATTACCCTATTATCCTATTATCTTACTAGCCTACTAGCCTACTAGCCTACTAGCCTACTAGCCTACTAGCCTACTAGCCTACT
>CAYRZQ010000052.1:0-20390 GCA_964428835.1 uncultured Comamonadaceae bacterium
CTTTCCGTTAGGACTCCAATCAGTTGTCCAAAGAATTTCCTTTGTCAAAGCATTTTGTCCAAAAGTCTGATTAGATAAAATAATAATCAGAAAATTCAGGATGGCTAATATTTTAAGTCTAGTTGTCATGTTGTGTGCTGTTTTTTTAGGGTTGTCATTTACGTTTTGCAGCCTGGCGTTCGGGCGGGTTTCGGAGCACAAAACTGTCAATCAGCTTTACACTTGAATAGAAGCACAAAGCTCTCCCAATAGGAAACGTCACCCCGCCTGACGCAAAACCTATGTTGTGGGTATCATTTTTTATTTTAGTCAAAATGGTCATGCTTTTTTGACAATATGGATTCCACCAATACTATAAGCTACATCAATACTAATTGGCTTACCCTTCAAGTAAAAGTTTCCGTTCTGAAAAGGGGTTATCCTGTCGTCTATTAAGAAATAGTAAACTTCAGGGTTTGTCAAAATTTCTAAGTTATCGGTTGTAAGTTCAACATGTTCAATATAGTCTACCAAACCTAGTTCATTCAATTCAGGAATTGTTATTTTTTGGCCATTTAATTCGCAAACGTGTTTTTCTCCAAGTCCTGGCATTCCAAACCAAGGCATAGCTTGTCCAACTGCTAATGAAATTTTTGAAGTATCACCACCAAAAAGAAAATATTTTATTTTAAAGGTCTGAAATACTGGGGGAAGCGATTTTTTAGGAAATGGTTCTTCTGCTTTCCAAAAGAACATTACTTTATTTTGCCATTCAGGGTCATTTCGGTCAGTACAAACTAAATTGTCTGTCCAATAGTGCATATATAGTTGTCCTCTTCTAAGTAAAAGTGTTGAGTTGTCAATTTTTTCCTTTTGCTCAACTGTCAAAGATCTAATAATTTTAAATCCAGAATTGTCACCGAATGAAATGAACCTTTCGCCTTTTTGAAGTTTATTTGTTTCAGTCGCTTGTTTTGAAGTGTCAGAGTTTTTTTTCTTTCCAAATAATTTGTCAAATAGTTTCATCTTTCAATTTTTTGTACTGTCGGTCTAAAATATTATTCAAAACGCCCCCAGCTTCGCTGCGGGCGAGAGTATTTAGCGCTGGCCGTGTTTCGGTGAACCGTAGCTCAATATTACAAAAAAAATCAATAGGAGATGGGAGTCCTGCGTGTCGTGAAGCGGGAGTTAGTGGCTGGGTTTTTCGTTATCTGTTTCTTGGTTCAAAAGGTGGTGTCCATTTTTTCTTGGACATTATATTTTTCACGTCTTGATATGAAAGTGGGTAAAAGTCGTGGCTATCAACACCCACGTCAAATGAGAGCGAAGTTTCATCATCTGGTAAATCTCCATGTGAGTGTCCATATAAATGCCATGTTCCATAATGACTAGCATTCCAAACTCTCATTGCATAATGAAACAGCACAATAAATCTTTGTCCTTTGTGTGCTTCACTGTCCGAAACAGTTAATTCATAATAATCTTTAATCCATTCAAAACAATCAGCGCATTCCAATGCAGAACTCTCGTGATTTCCAGTGATCAAACAAATCCTTCCGTTAAGTTGGCTTCGTAATTGTCGAACCTTTCCTGCAGACATTAATGCAAAGTCTCCCAGATGGTATACGAAGTCGTCAGGTGCAACTTTTTCATTCCAACGCTTTACCATTTCATCATTCATTTCTTCAACATTAGCAAAGGGTCTTTTTGAAAATTCAATTATATTCTTGTGTCCAAAGTGGTGGTCAGAAGTAAACCATATCTTATTAGTGTCCATATTTTAATTCTATTTTTTAGCTTACTATTGCAAATGTATTGTTAGCAGCTGGCATTTACTTTATTTTATTCGGTTTTCTTTACAAAAGTTTTCGTCTGTCATAATTTGGATTATGTTGCCATACTTGATATTTGGTAAATTATTATATACATACTCAAACTCAATTTTCCTAAACCATAATGCAGTCCAAACCCTTTCAAGTGACTTGATGTCACCTAGCGGTCTTAAAGATTGGTCTGTAATTTTAGTGCCTGTTAAAGTGATATATTTTAAATTTTGAAGTTTACTTATTGGTGATAGCGTTTCAATTGTCTGATTTTTGCCCCAGTCTCCGTCAATACCTAACCCTTGCAATCTGGTCAATTCGCAGATAGGGGAAATGTCTGTTAATGATTTTATGTTTTGTAAATCTAATGTTTCTATATCAGTTAAGTCCGCTAATATTCTAACGTCTTTGATTTGACTCGAGCTTCCAATATGAAGGTGTTTAAGAGATTTTAATTTTTGAATATTATTAATGTCCTTAATACTACTCCACTTTATAAAAAGTCCATTTAAATTTTTCATTTCGCAAACTGCGTCAAAAAGGTCTTGATTGACTTGGCTTGTAAACCAGAGGTATTTAACATTTTCCAAGCTTGGCAATACTTTACACCAGTCTTTAACTATCTTCTTTTGTTCTGAATAATTTTCCAGTTGAGTGCATGCAATATTTAGTAAGTCTCCACCTGAATACTCAGTTGATGAAGTTACAGAGTTTGGCTGCCAAGGATTGTTTTGGTCATAATGCCAAAAGCCTTTTTCAATTTGTCTGTTTGTTAGTGTCATTATGCTAGCTGCTAATGGTTTCGGGCTTGGCGATGTGGCGGGTTTCAGAGCACAAAACTATCAAAACATCACAAAAGTTGATGCTATGTAGAATGTTCAATTAACCACGTCACCGGCCATTGAGCCAAACGCCTGTTACCAGCTGGCGTTCTTCTCCATCGTGTCTGTAAACCATTGTCGTTGTTGAGTTTCCCTGTCCTTTCCTGTGTCGTGTCGGTCTGTGCGGTTGGGTATATTTTATTTTCAGAAGGGGAGTAGATTTTTTTTAATTCAATTTTGTCTGCTTGGGAGAGGTGGAAGTTCTTTTGCAAGCTTTGGTCTGTGCTTGGGCTTGTACGGCTTGCAAATGTGCTTACACCTGTGCGTTGGTTTGTTCTCATAATGACATTTTTACTCCGTTTGTTTTTAACCAATCTTCATGTTCACGGTAATTGGGCATTTTCTTGTCCAGTTCATTCCAAAATTCAGGTGAGTGATTTGGATGTTTTAAATGAACCATTTCATGAGTAATGATATAGTCAAGAACCGAAACAGGTGCCATTATACATTTCCAGTGAAAATTCAGTCCATTTTTAGGTGTCCATGATGCCCAACGGTTTTGCAGTTCCAAAACTTTTATTGCTGTTGGTTTAGTCTGAAACTTTTCTTCTATAAGTTTAAGTCGTTCCTGAATTTTATTTAGTCCTTTTGCCCGATAAAAGTCCTTAAAAACCTTTTCCGCTTTTGGTAAATACTTTTTGTCAAGAAGAAAAAAGCCACCAGATATTTTCAATGGCACATCTTGATTCTCGGTTAGTTGTAATCGGTAGTTTCTGCCCAAATAAAGGAATGATTGCCCAATAACATATTCACGTTTTACTTTACCCTGATTAAGTTCTTTCCATTTAGCCAGTTTCTGAAATATTTGATACTCCTTTGCTTTTACTGCCGCTTCAATTTTGTCGTCACTCGCTGTAATGGGTGCAAGCACTTTTACCGAACCGTTTCGTTCAATGAAAATGCTTACCGTTTTTCTTCTTTCGGTTTTTTCTATGTCAATATGGACGCTGTCTAATTTCATCTTAATTCTGCTTCACGGTTTTTAGCCAACTTCAAAAGCTCTGTTGTCAATTCTGCTGCTTTTCCAGTCAATCCGTTAATTTGTGAATAATAAATTTCGTCTTCTATTCGACCTGAAATTAAACGCTGTTCTGCCGGTTTATTCCAGAAGTTACTTATTTGTGCTGTTTCTTTCAGGATGAGTATCAAAGTATGTGACAATTCCTTTGTTTTCTCAATCTCTTTTTCACCTACGATAGGCAGAGCAGATTTCAGAATTTCATAAAATGGTGCTTCAACAACTGAAACGCCTTCGGTTTCCACTTTTCTTCCTTCAGCCATTTCTTCTCGCAAACCTTCAAGCTGCTTGACTATTTCTTCCCAATTCTCTTTGTATGAATTTAAAATTGTTTCAATGCGGTCTTTGAAACGACTGTATAATGTTGGGTCTTTTTGAAGATTTACTTTGATGTGCCAACGAATAGCGTGTTCCATTTCAGATGCTTTCGATTTTGGAGTTTTGTTCAGATAATCAACTTTTGTCTTAAACTCATCTGAAAGAATAGAAACCTGTTGAACTTTTGTGTCAATACCTAAAGAATATAAATGCTTGTCAATTAGCTGGCGGACTTTCTGTGAAGCCCACTTCAAGTCCATTGTTTCGTCTTTATATCGGTCTTTAATTCTCCAAAGCAAGTAACCCAATCGTTTTGCTATTACCCAATATTCCCCACCTGCTTGTGTATTGAAAAGCAAATCCAAACTATCGAAAAAACTTTTTGAATAAGTCAGTAATTCGGCTCTGAATTTGATATTCTTGGCTTGCTCAATACAACTATCGGCAAACTCAAACTCGGCTGTAGGGTCTGTAAATTTCTGATTCAGGAAGTTTTCAATTTCGTTCAAGTTGTTTTCTGTGAACAAATTCAAAACCCTTTTATAGCGGGCTTCCAAAACAGGAATTTCTTTGTTGATGTCACGGAACACATTCAGGAAATGCTGTGCTTTTTCTTTGTCCTTGTCAGTATAAATTCCTAATGCTTGTTGCAAGTGTTTGGTGATGCCGATATAGTCCACAATAAGCCCAAAGGTTTTTCCCTTTTTAGTTCTGTTTACTCTTGTGATGGCTTGAAACAAATCATGCTCTTTCATGATTTTGTCCAGATACATCACTTGCTCAATGGGAGCATCAAAGCCAGTCAATAAGCGGTCGCAAACACACAAAATTCCTACGCCTGATTCAGGCTTTTTGTATTGACCACCTTCTTCTTGTGAATAATCAAAGTCTTTTTTGAAGCTGTTTACAGCATCCCAATCTTTTGCTTCACTTCTTGCCTTGCTGATGTAACCCGGTTCATTATTTCCCATCCCTGAAACAACGGCAGCTACTTTTAAAAATTCCAGTTGCTTAATTCGCTCATCATCTCTTTCACCATCAGGCAATGCTTTCAATTGAGCAATTTTCTCTTTGATTGCAGTTTCCAGTTCATACTTGTAGCGAACTGCTGCCACAATGCTTGAAGCTACTACTTGTGCTTTAAAACCATTGATTAAAATATCGGTGTAATAATGTTCTACTATGTCTTTGGCTATTTCGGCAATACGGTCTTTACTTTCGAGATAGGCAATGAACGAACCGTAACGCCTTTGAATTTCTTCTCTTTCATCCTGAGTTCTTTTCTGAAATAGGTCTTCAAATTCTGCATCAAAAAGTTCTTTATCGTCTATTTTATCGTTAGAAACTTTTCCGATATACTTTATTTCAACTGTGGCTCTGTCGGCTACTGCTTTATCAAACTTGTAACTGTCAATCCACGGCTCTCCGTTTTCATCCAGTTTGCCTCCAAAGCGTTCATGTGTTTTTATTTCGTGTCGTTCGGTTAGTAATGGAGTTCCTGTAAATCCAATCCGGACGGCTTGCGGAAAAGCATTGAATAGATTATCGCCCATATCTCCACCTTGTGTTCGGTGGGCTTCATCCACCATTAGCAAGATACGGTCGCTGTTGTTGATGGTTTCAAATTTTTCAAACTTGGGAACTACTCCGGCATCAATCAGCGATTGTGCCGAAACATTGTTGTCTGCCAAAAACTTGTGAATCATCACCAGATTTAAGTTTCCGGTATCATCATCCATAAGGTTCAAATCTGTTTTGCTGTCAATGATGGACAATGATTCATTGGCATATTTCAACGTATCTGCCAACTGCTCTTCTAAATCTACACGGTCAACAATTGAAATAATTTTCAAGTCTTTTAAATCATCATTACTGCGGAGTTTTCGGATAAGAAAAACCATGGTTAAACTTTTTCCGCTTCCTTGTGTGTGCCAAACCACGCCACCTTTTTCTTTGGGGTTTGTTCCTTTACGGAGATTGCGGATGATTTTGCCAACGGCTCTGTATTGATTGTAACGAGCCACAATTTTCACTTCCACGCCTTTCTTGATTTCCATAAAAAGCGTGTAGTGTTTCAGAATGTCCACCAAGATTTCCTTGTTGAGCATTCCGCAAATCATTACTTCCTGACGTTCTTCATAGGGTGGAAAAGCAACCGTCTTGTATTCTTCGGGAAATATGTCAACCCAATTGTTGTAAAAATCAAAGTCGGCACTGATGGTTCCCACGCGGGCTTCATGTCCGTGGGTGATGATGCTGAATAAATTGTAGTGAAAAAGCCGTTCTTCGCCTTCTTTTACTCCGTAATCATCTTCTCTGGTATTGGCATATCGGGTAACCTGCAAAAATGCTTCGCTTAATGGTTCAGCCACATCAAAATCCTTAGCTTCTACCACTACCAAAGGCAAACCATTCAGAAATAAAACAATATCGGGAATTATGCCCTGGCGGCTTGCGCCCGGAGTGAGTAAACGAAACTGATTGATGGCAATAAAACTGTTCTTTTCGTAATATCTGAAATCCACCAAACGAACCGTTGGGTTCACTTCACCCGTCAATTCGTTTTTATTTACCGTTGTGCCTTTAGTCAATAAGCGGTGAATTTCTTTGTTGGCTTCATGCAAGGTTTTACCCGAAAAGCTTTGAATCTCTGTAAGCAATTCATTTAGTTGTCTGTCAGTGAGCCATTCTCTGCCGTCTGCCGTTTTGTTGATGGACTTTACGGTGTCTTTAAATACTTGTGGCAACAACACCTGTTTAAAATGTTCTCTCAAACTTTTTGCAGGGTCTTGCGGAACGCCAATACCTTGGTCTATCACTTGCCAACCTAATTGACGAAGTTTATCCAAAAAAGGTTTTTCTACATTAATATACTCAGCCATCCTTTCTTGTTTCGTTATATAAATCCACCATACCAAGTAAATTCATGATTATAGTCTTCACGATTTCTGAGTCTAAAAAACCAATTATGCCATCATAGAAGGAGTCAAAATCTTTATATGTCCCTAAAACAGAAACATGATCCCTAAACACTTTAACCTTTACCGGGAAAATTGTGCTTCTTAATTGTTGCACCTCAATTAATCTGTATAAATATCCCTGACCAATTGCGGCTTCTAAAGACAATGCAAAAATCAAATTTTCAATAAAATCCTCATTGTTTACATTGGTTCTAATTTGAGAGCTTTCAGTTACAAATGCCTTTAGTTTTCCTTTATACTTTTTATTTATTGCATCTGCGTATTCAATGAGTAAACCATAAGGAAGTTGTTCTTTTGAGCCAAACTGCGAGCTTCCTTCATCTGGAAGAATGCTATTTAAATCAATTTTCTTCATATATCAAGTTTAAATGTTATTGGAAGATGGTCTGAATAATTTGCCCTATCAATTTGATATTCATCTGAAACCACATTGGAAAAACAATGAAATGTTGAAGTGCCCGAAACACCCGATGATTCTAAAATTGAAATAGAGGACAAGTCAATTTCATCAATTAAACTAGGTCTAAATAATACATTGTCGAACACATTCCAATAGGTTTGTGTAATATCATCATTGTTCTTATAATAATATCCGCCTGGTAATTTCAGGTTTCCATTTTCGTAATTTATATCACCCATAAAGTTCCACATGGGATTGTAAAAATAATTATAGTCATCCTTTATGAATTCCCTCGGACCACTTTTAGCAATCACTTTTGAGAGTGTTGCATTAAATCCCATCGGGGAGATCATTCCTAATTCAAAAGGGTTAATATTGAAATCGCCTAAAACGATTGTTCGTTTGTCAGGCACTTTCTTTTCAATCGTTTTGATATATGAACTAATGACTGACGCTTCTGCTTGCTGAGTTTCAGTTCTCCTCATTAACTTGCTTCTCAAATGTAATCCGCATAAAAGAATCTTTTTTTTCCTCGGCTTAGATAAGAAATAGAAAGACATTCTTTTTGTATTTGGGTATGTATGATAATGTTCCAAGTTGTACCCATTATTATTTGAGTAGAAACGTGGTGTTTTCGAATTTTCATCAGCTGGATTAGGTGACTTTCTTCTTTTTAAAGTTGTTCCCGCTTCAATTAGTTTGTCATCTATATGTTTTGCTTCAATTAGGAGTAAGATGTCGATATTTTCATTTTTCACTATGTCGCATATCTTAGATTCAAAGCCAGTCTTTTTGCCAATATTCCAAAACATCACTTTAAGCATAAATACCTCCTTCTTTAGTTTCGATTTTCACCTGCTTCTTCCCACTCAACAAATCTTCCATCAATCCCTTTTTAAGGCTTTGCATTTTCTGTAAGTAGGTTTGCTCGGATTGGAGCTTGTTATCTATTGCTTTTAGTCTTTCTGCAATTTTTAGTGCCTCTGTTTTTTCTGCAACTGGCAATAAGAATTCAGAGAATTGACTTTTGTTGACTATAGGAACTGCTTGTAAACCTGTTTCTCTTCGGAATTGTGGCCCGTTGTAAAACATCATTGCGTAGAAGAAGTAAAATGATATTTCTGGGTCATGGCAGATTACTGAATTAATCTGTTGGTTTGTGCATCCCTCTTTCGCTAATAAAGCCATTTTGCCAATTGTAGAACCTATGCAGACAACACAAATTGAATTTACTGGAAGTTTTCTTGTTACATCAAAACCGCTTTGTGTTAGTTTTTTTCCTGTTTCTTGAATAAAGAAATTGTCTTGAATATCGGCAGGCGAAACAAATAAAAAAGCGTCACCATAATATTCTGCCCTTGCGGTTGGTGGAGTTGACCCAGTTACTATTTCGCCAATTGATTCAATACTTTTATCATCCCACTCCCTCGGTATCATCCCCAACTTACTTACTTTATACAAGTGCGGTGCGTCTTGGTAGCGGGGGCGGAGTTTGTTGGTGTTTAGGTCTATGCCCCGGGTAAACAAATCCTGTAACATGCCTTGCTTTATGGCTTTGTATTTGGCAATGGCGGCTTGGGTTTTTTCTATCACCGCATCGGCCGTGGATAGGATTTTGGCGATTTTATCTTCTTCGCCTTTGGTTGCAGGAAAATCTATTTCAATTTTTTCAAGTTCTGATTTATTCAGTTTGCTCCTTGTTCCTGAATTCAAATACTTTGTTATGTCTTTATGAACAAGTGAGTAGAAAATAAAGTCCTGATTAAATTCCTGTTTCGCTCTCAGAATGTGGGCATGATTATTAACCCAACTCTTCCCACTTATCTTGTATGCAATTGGTCTTGTATGATATTCTTCAAAGTTTCCTCCGTCTTCTGCAAGTAGAATTAAATCTTCATCAAAAATGTATTTATCAATATAGCCTTGAATTCCATTAGCACCATAGTAAGGAATATTTCCTTGCATGGTCTGCCGAATTTCATCATTGATTGGAACTCTCAGATTATCGAGAATATCGCAGCAGTCTGATATTTTATTTTTACGCTTTCTATTCATACCCTAACTCTAATAAATAAGCGTCAAATAATTCGGTTTGGGTTTCTCTATCACCAAGGATATTTTGCAATGTTGTGGTGTATTTCTCCCAAACATTTTCAATGGCCTGCAACAATTGGCGTTGGTGGGCTTGTAAATAGTCGTTTACGGTTTCTTGCAAGGTTCGCAGCCAGCGTTTTAATATCAGGTCTTTGGCTTCTTCGGGGGTAATGAGCAAACGGGCTTTGTCCACCAGGTCTTGTTTGCGGACTTTTATCTCCTTTATTTTCTTCTTGCAGATTTTTAGCTCTTCTTCCAATTCGGTATGCTTTGCCATGCGGTTTTCATCGGCTTCAATCATGGCATCGTAGCGTTCTACTTCGGCAAGGTATTTAGTTGCTTCGGTTTTTAGCGTGGCTATTTCTTCCGCCAAATTGGGCTGTGTTTTCAGTGCTTTTTCGTTGGCTTTAATCCGCTTCTGCAAATTCTTGTATTCCTTATCGGCTTCCTTGCGTTCGCCTTTCAGGGCTTTAATGCCGTCTTTGTGTTCTTTCAGTTCCTTGCTTCGCCATACTTCGTAATCTTCCTCGTTCCAAACATCATCTTCCATTTCGTTTACTTCGTCAAATTTGGCTTGCAGTTCGTCACGCCTTGCTTCATTGTCCTTCAGTTCTTTCAGCACTTCGGGGAACTGGCTTTGCAAAATTTCATCATCAGGTATCAGTTCGGCATTCCATCCGCTGGCATCCACGCTTTTAATGTCGTTGGTAATGCTGTTCCAATAAGATGCAAACGAACCCCGGCTTTTAAACTCGTCCAGAATAGGCAGGGCAATCAGTTTTTCGGTAAGCGTAGCAGAGAAGGTATGATACAGGTCGTACACACTGGTTTTCTGTTCGGGCAATTTTTCCAATAGCGGCAATTGTTGTTGCCACCATTCGCCAATGGCCTGGTTGTACCGGGCAAAAGCCGTTTTTATTTCTTCACTTTCGTCAAACAGTTTTTTGATGTCTTCTTTGTGTGCAATGCTGTCTGTAAATTTCAAATAGTTTGATTTTAACGGCTCAAACAGTTTGGCTTCCAATCCTGCATAGCAGTTGAAATAATCGTTCAATGCCTTTACTTCATTTTCGGGAATGCCGCCTTGCAAATGAGCATGCACATCCTGCGGTTCGGGTGGTGGAGCATTGTCCACAAACCTGCGTATGTTGAAATTGAAATCTTCGTTTTCTAAGTTGTTTTGCTCGTCAATGGCTTTGCTCTTTGCCACTAACCTGCTGTATTTGGGCGTTTCCTTTTTGTGTCGGTAGGTGTAGGCAATTTTCTCTAAATCTTCGGGCCGAAGTTTGTTTTGATTTTTGCCCTCTTTGTATTCACGGTCGGCATTGATAAAAAGCACATGGTTTCTTTCGTGTGCACCGACTTTGTTAATCACCAAAACACAAGCACCAATACCGGTTCCATAAAAAAGGGCGGAAGGCATTCCGATCACCGCTTCTAAATAGCCTTTACCAACGAGCCACTCCCGGAATTTCTTTTCTTCACCACCCCGATACAACACACCATGCGGCATTACCACCGCCATACGTCCGACATTGTTCAGAGAAGACACCATGTGTTGCACAAACATAAAATCGGCTTTGCTTTTATTAGGCATCCAAAAATTGAAACGTGTTTTGTGTTTCATATTTGTAGTGCTGTAATCCAGTGAGAAAGGAGGATTAGCAAGGATAATATCAAATGTTTTTAGCTCACCTTGTCTTTCTCCGTCGAAGTGAAGTGGATTTAACAGTGTATCGCCATTAATAATTTTGCTGTCATAAATGTTATGGAACAGCATATTCATCTTACACAAGCCCCAAACCGTTCCGCTTTTCTCCTGTCCGTAGAGCGTGATGTTTCGTGCTGAACCGTATCTGCTTTCCACATAGTTTTTGCACTCAATCAGCATACCTCCACTTCCTACTGTAGGATCATAGATTTCAGCATCTTCGCCTGGCTCTAAAATATTCACTAGTAGTTTTACAATTTCATTGGGAGTATAGAATTCTCCTGCTTTCTTTCCGGCACTGTCGGCAAAATGCTTGATGAGATATTCGTACGCAGCTCCCATAAGGTCAGGGAACTCTAGATTATCATCCCGCAAATTCATGCGGTTGAAATGCTGAATGAGTTTGCGCAAATCTTCATCACTGATTTGCTTGTTGTTTTTCCCAAATGTCTTATTGAAGTTGATGTTGTCCTGATTGAACACACCGTCCAGTTTGTCAAGGTTGGCTTCCTGCAAAGCAGCTAAAGCCTTATTGAGATGGTCGCCAATTTCTTCCGTCAAATCTTTGATGAAATTGTAACGCTGTTCGTTGCCTTCGCTGTCAATATAGGTTTCAGTGTCGCCTTCAAGTTTTTTCCACCTTGCTGCTAGGGGAACAAAGAAATCATATTCCGGTGCATTTTGTCTTTCCAGTTCTCCGTAAAGAATTTCCGGGTCACTCACACCACGAACATCGGTCAATGTTTTCTTTCTTCTGTCACGGTGCACTTCAAACTGGTCGTTTACCCGTTTCAGAAACAACATGGAAATGATGTATTCCTTGTATTCTGATGCATCCATGTTACCTCTCAGGATGTCACACGCATCAAAAAGGAAAGTTTCTAATCGGGAAAGTGAAATTTTATTAGCCATTTATCTATTGTCAAAATTTAAGGTGTGAATATCGTTATTTCTGTTGTTGCGTGGGCAAAAAACGGCTCTTTTGCAAGCTTGGGATGCGGGTCGGCTTGTGCGGCTTGCAAATGTGCCGTTTGTGCGGCTGCCATAAATTGAATTAAAAAAATGTGCGGTGGGGAAAATAAAAAATACAGAAGGGTCGGCAATGAGTGTCGGCTTACTCGCTGTCCGTTTGCATTATGGTCTGTATGTTGGTCACCTGTCAAAATGGTTTACTTTTTTCTCAGTTTATGTTCGTCTTTGTCTGCTGTCTCGTGTCGTTTACGGTTGCCTCCAACACCTCTATTTCCCCGTCGAGGATCGTTTATATGGCTTAAAATTACACCTTTTAATTAAATGTCCAAATAGAGGGCGAGTGGCGAATGAGAGGGGCGAGGGGCGATAGGGGATAGGAATTTGGAGTTTGGAAAACTCAATCTGCTGTCTCTATTCATTCTGTTTCTGATTGTGATTGTGTTTCTGAACGTGCTCAAGACTGGAAACTCTATCTAGAATGAGAATGTGAAGCAGAATGGGAATGAATGGAGTATGAGTATGAGTATGAGTAAGAGTAGGAAATTGAGAAAAAACAAAATCGCCGCCTCGTGATGAAGCGGCGATTTTAATTATTTAATTCAGCTAATTATTTCTTCTTAGAAAAACTCTTGCCACTAAATCCACCAGAGGCGTAGGCGCTGTCTTTCTTCTTGCCTTTCTTGAAATCTCCTTTCAAGCCAGCATCACTTCCACCACCGCCGTAAGATTTCTCTCTCTTCGGTCCGCGGTCGTCTCTGCCTTTGAATCGGTCGCCACCGCCGTAGCTGTTGCCGCCGCCGCCGTATCCACCGCCGCCGCCGCGCTTCTTATCGCTTCTGAGGCGTGTTCTCGGAATGCCCGCATCTTTATTGCCGCGCGATTCCATGCGAACTTGTCTGCCACGGTAAGATTCATTCTTAAATGCTTCCAACACCTTATCCAACGCTCCGGCACGCACTTCAATCAATGAGAAGGTATTCTTCAAATCGGCCCAGGTAACGTCATGCTCGCTAATACCTGCGGTTTCAGCGATGTATTGCTTAATCGAACCAAAGTTGAATTCGTCGATCATTCCAAGATTCACATACAATTTCACCACGCCAGACGCAGCTGCATTGTTGCGATCTCCGCCACGCTTGTCATCTACATTGAGGTCTGGTGCGTTGCGGTAATATTCGAGGAAGCGATTGAACTCCACACTCACAAAGCGCTTGATGACTTCTTCTTTGCTCAAATCAGCGAACTCTTCGTACACTTTCGGCAAGTAAGATTCAATGGCTTTTTCATTCAATGCCACGTTGTGCACATTATGCACAAGATGGAAGAGTTGCTTTTCACACACTTCAAATGGTGTAGGAATAGATATCTTGGTGAAAGGCTGCTTGATAATCTTCTCAATCTGCTTGATCTTATAAAGCTCTTTCATATTGATGATGACAATCGATACTCCTTTCTTACCCGCACGCGCTGTACGCCCTGAACGGTGTGTGTAGTTTTCGATTTCATCAGGAAGGTTGTAGTTGATAACGTGTGTCACGTCATTTACGTCGATACCACGCGCTGCCACGTCGGTAGCAACCAACATGTTCAATGCGCGGTTTCTGTAACGCTTCATCACGTGGTCACGCTGTGCCTGTGATAGGTCACCGTGAAGTGCATCGGCGTTGTATCCGTCTTTGATAAGCATTTCAGCTACCGATTGTGTTTCGGCCTTAGTACGGCAGAATACAATCGCGAAGATGTCTGGATTGTAGTCGGCGATACGCTTCAATGCAAGATACTTGTCGCGCTGGTGCACTACATAGTATTGGTGTTCGATGTTCTCATTACCCGTATTCTTGCCACCTACGGTGATTTCAACAGGATCAGACATGTAGCTCTTGGAGATGCGCAATACTTCGTCTGGCATCGTAGCAGAGAACAACCAAGTTGATTTTTCTTCTGGAGTAGTGCTAAGAATGGTATCCAAATCTTCTTTGAATCCCATGTGCAACATTTCATCCGCCTCATCGAGTACCACGAATTCAACGGTAGAAAGGTTGATGACACCTCTGTCGAGCATGTCCACCATACGACCTGGCGTACCAACGATGATTTGAGGTCCTTTTCTCACATCTCTGATTTGACCTTCGATGCTAGCACCACCGTAGATGGCTACTACATGAAGACCAGCAGTGTGCTTGGCGAAATTTTGCAAGTCCTTCGTGATTTGCACGCAAAGTTCACGTGTTGGACAAAGAATAAGCGCTTGAGTGTTGCGGTTTCCTTCATCGATAAGTTCGATAAGTGGGAGACCGAAAGCTGCCGTTTTACCGGTTCCTGTTTGCGCAAGTGCCACGAGGTCACTCTGCTCAGCGAGCAAAACGGGAATAGCTTGTTGTTGGATAGGGGTAGGAGTGGTGAAGCCAAGTTCAGACACAGCCTTGAGCACGGGCTGACTCAGCCCGAGCATTTCAAATTCGTTCATTTTGTAATGTATTGATTGTTAATCCTTTTCAGATAGAATCACAACCATCATTTTCAAAAGAACAACCCGGCTAGTAGCGGTACCAAAAAATGAAAAGTTCAACTCGCCCCGAAAAGCGGGTGCAAATATACGCACTTTTTTCGTAAGTTGTGAATAAATATCTTTACTCCCGAACGAATCGATTGTAAACCAGTCCATTGGTGTCTTCTAAAACGAGGAAATAAGTGCCTCTTGAAAGTAGGCTTACATCGACAGCTGCTATTTCACTTCCGATATGTTGTCCTCTCAGAATTTCCTTGCCGGTGAGGTCAAATATTCTGTAAGAATATTCGTCATCAAATATCACATTCAGATAATGATTGGTAGGATTCGGATAGACGATAGCCTCTGGTGTTTTGTCTGCGCTTGCTGCTTCGAAATGAGACTTTGTATTCTTTAATGTGAGCGTATTAAAATCAATACGGTTCGCCCAATCTGGGTTATCGATAAATGGATTTCTATTTCCCTGTTTGGATTGAATGTAGTCGTTTCGAGCAATGTCATAGCTATCAGGAGCATCTTGCTGGTGCCATTGAAGCAACAGTTCGACGGACTGCGGACTTATGCCGGCGGGTATTAAATCAGCGTTGTTCAAGAAGTCAAATGACCAGTCATGTCCATTGATATCATCATATCTGAGCGCCATGTAAAACAATGCGCGCGCAACATTTCCTTTTTGTTCGTCTCTTGGTTCATATACACGTTCGCCGAGAGCATTAAAGCCGAGTTGTCCATCGAGGTAAACGCTGGTGGGATTTACAACGTCTCCAAAGGGATGATTGCTACGAACAGCATTTGCCTCATTTTGCACCACAGTGAATAAGTTGTGGTAGTCTTCATATTCGTTGGAAGAGGTTGTGCCGCCACTTGGCATCCAGCTTACAGCCCACGTGTGTTCTCTGGAGAATGGAGATGAGGTGTACCAAACGAATGGAGGTGTATAGTTGTAGCGAAAACCACTGTAAACACATTGAATAGTCTTCTGTCCGTTGATGGTATCGGTGGCTTCAAATTCAGCAACAAGATTTTCATCGTACAAAGAATAGTCGGTGTTGATGTAAGGATTGCGAATTCTGTTTTTTAAGTCATCAATAAACGTTGCAGCGGTATCTACAATACTGTTGTAGTAATTACCGGCCATCGTTGTAGGTGTCAAAAAACTTGAGAGCAGTGGGTCGCTTTGTCTGTAATTAATAGATCCATTATTGGTGTAAGCAAGCACTGCAAAATGATAGGTGCGCTGTGCGCGCAGTGATTTGATGTTGTAGCTGGTTGTTGTTCCAACTCCGATTACTTTACTATTTCCAATGTTCTGTCCGACCGTGTAGGAAGTGCCATCAATGGGCAGAGCATTGACGGGAGTGTTAGGAGACATTAATATAATGTATCCTGCAGGGCTTCCGGCAGCAGGAGAAAAAGAAACTTGTGCGGAATATGTGGTGACGTTTATTGCAGAGAAGTTACTTGGATTTGCTACTGGCTCTACAATTAGTTCTGGGAATGCGAAAGTCCAGGCTGGGAAGCTACTATAGCGATTGTTGGATCGCGTCCATTTACTGACAGTACAAATAGAACTTAGTATTTGAGCTTTCGTACCGTTTGTGCTGAGTTGATTATAGAATCCGTTATCCACTTCGGTGCTAAAGGAAAGCGCTGTGCTACCTGCAGTAAGTGCAGCAGGTCTTCTCGATGTTGAAGCATTAATACTTCCAGTGACCCATGGTCTGTTGGTGAAACCAAAGATGAAGGTTGGATTCGCAGCAGAACCTTGATACGCGAAGAGATTATCACCTGATGTTGAGAAAGAGATTCCTGTAGGGTTTAAGCTTATGATTGAGCCTTTCGCTCTGAAGGTGGAAGTGGTCCAAGTGAATGTTCCTTCATTTGTTGTAAGCGCATTACCATTCCAACCATTGTCTGTAAAGTTGATAACAGTGCCAGCTGCAATATCAACGAGGTTGGTGAAAACGAATTGATCAGGATCATCGGTATTGTAGGCGATGATGGCAATGTCACCCGGCGTGAGAGCTGTTTGCGAAAAGCTTATGAATGATGCGATTGAAAATGCGAGCGCACATATCGCCCCCACGATGTTGGTCTTTTTTCTCATTTGTTACGATGTAGTTAAGGCGGGGCTAATAAACGAAAAAAAAGGAGAAACAAAAATAGTAGGAGTATGAGGAGGAGGAGTAGGAGTATGAGTAGGGAGTATGAGTAGGAGGAGGGATAGGAGGGGGCTTTGTAGAGGCGCCATTTATGGCGTCTTGGTGAGCAAACGATAGGAGATAGGGAATAGGGGTAGGGAGTAGGAGTAGGAGTAGGGGATAGGAATAGGGGGATGAGTAGGAGTAGGAGTAGGAGTAGGAGTAGGAATAGGGGATAGGAAATAGGAGTAGGAATAGTAGGAGTAGGAGCAGGAGTAGGAGAATGAGTATGGAGAATAAATTATTCGAATAAGTGGAATAATTTATATGGATCTATTAGAGTTGAAGAGGATTAGTTTTGAGGGAAGTTTTAATTGAAAAATTTATGGAAAGGACTTGGTTTGATTTTCAGAAGCTTGAGATTTATAAAAAATCTCAAGAGTATTACATGAACAACAGAAGAATTGTCTCACAGGGAAAGCCAATGCTTTTTGAAATTGACCAATTATTGAGGTCAGCTCACAGTGTGGTTCTCAATATTGCGGAGGGTCTTGGAAGAATTACACCTTCAGATAGAAGGCATTTTTTTATCGTTGCCCGAGGCTCGTTATTTGAGAGTGTAGCAAGTATCGACTTGTTGAAGTTGGAACAGCAAGTATCGGAAGAGGTCTACATTAATATGATGGATTTAGCAGCAGAAATTTCCAGAATGCTCTACTCCCTAATTAAAAATCTCACCCCCTCCAAACCCACCAAAAACGTCTGGTAATCTCCCCTATTCCTACTTCCTACTTCCTACTTCCTATTTCCTATTTCCTATTTCCTATTTCCTATTGTTTGTCCACCAAGACGCCATAAATGGCGCCTCTACAAAACCCTACTTCCTATTTCCTATTCCTACTCCTACTCCTACTCCTACTCCTACTTCCTACTCCTACTTCCTACTTCCTACTTCCTACTCCTACTCCTACTCCTACTTCCTACTCCTACGCCTCCACCCCTCCCATTCTCTTCAACGCTAATTCTTTCGCGAAGTCGACGAATACTTTGTAGGCTTGGGTGAAGATGAAACGGTCTTCGAAATTTTTGTGGACGATGTTGCGGCGGGCCATACCGTTGATTAAGGTGCGGCGTCCGTCGGGATCTTTTAGAGCTTTGTTGCTTTCAATCAAATCGATGAAAGAACTGTTGTCGAAATAACGGTCGATTTCTTCGGTGGTGAATTCATTGAATTCTAAAGCTTCCAAGAAATTTCTTCCATCTTTGTCGAGCTCGTAACTGAGAACGGCGACGAAGATGCTCACGTCGCGCGAGAAGTTTTCACTGGTTTCCTTGCTCAAAAGATACGCGTAGTCTGATTTGAAAACCAAATCCAAATCGAAAGAGACTTTGAAAAATTCAGCGAAGAATTTCTCATTTTCTTTCAAAGAATTAAAATGTTCTTCGTTGCTCAAAACGAATTTACCATTCATCAATTCTTCTACGATTTGTCTGTGATGCTGAGGATATACCATGATTAAAACTTAATTGCGGGTTCTACTTTTAACTTAGGAACAGATAGGTGAGAGGTTGTGGTTTTGATATCCACTCGCTCATTTTTATTTGGGAAATCGATTTGCAATCCTTCGTCAAACAAGAGTCCTGTGAGGGCGAAGAATTTTTCTGTCTCGATATTTTCAAAATCGGCTTTCAGGGTGTTGTAACACCAACCGAAGAAGTCGTTCACGGGCATTTGACTTTGAAGCTTGGTCATGAAAGCTTCGCGGTCGAAAATCCACTTGTCGAAATCTGCCACGCCTTCTTCGTACATCACCACTTCAGGTTGTGCGAACTGCTCGAAGAATTCGCGCACTTTGTAGAGCATGTCTTTTGCGTATGGCATGTTGCGGCTTCCTTTGAGTAGTGGAGGCGTTTCCATCTTGTAAGGATTGCGCAAGAATTCAATCCATCCAGTGAGGATGAGCGATTCGGTGCGGATGCGCTCGAGCAGCGGAAGAAGTTCGTTGGTCAAAATTTTAGATTGACGCAACAAATCGGTGTTGGTTTGAATCAACTGAACGTAGAGTTTTTCGAACTCTGCGCGTGTTGTTTCATCACCAAAATCAAGACGTCTGCGATTTGCGTATTCACTGATCTCCATCAATTTGCTCGTCACCGATTCAGAGTGATTGACGTCGAGAATTTTGTTGAGCGGTAAGATGTAATAGTCGATCCAGAAAGATGCTTTGTGAACTTTGTCGCGGTAGTCCACACGTTCGATGTTCGACTTAAGGTCGCGCGTTTCTGCTAGCAAGCGGAAGGCATTACGCTCTACCAAGTCCACGAATTCGCGGATCTGATGCGAAAGGTTCTTGATTCTTTCCTGAAGAATATCACGCTCTTGTGATTCGTATTTGCGAATCTTCATGAAAAGATCGCCGATCGAACCTTTGTATTTTTCAATGGTTTCGGGCAGAAGCGGCTTGAATTCAAACAATAGGAATTCCATGAGCTTGAAATACACATCGCGCATTTCGTAGTCTGATCCTATTGGACGAATCACACGGTACTCGCGCAAACGAGCATTCATCAAATGGCCGTGCTTTTGACAAATCATGTCATACACTTCTTTGGTGATGATACCGTCAGTGCTTTGATAATCGAATAAATCTCGAATTACATCAAAGTACGTGTGTATGAAACTTAATATGGTCCGTGGTTCTGCCTTAATCATTGCAGTTATTCTTCTATTAGTGTGTATTTCACTTTTACTTCCGGTAATTCTGCCTCGATGTTCGCGGCAATTTTACGGTACATATCGGTGAGATCAGCGAAGCTTAATTCGCTCATTTCTACTTGGTTCATAAAATTGGATAATAGGGTTAACTTCACTTACAAATCTATTCGCTTGTCGCGATTATCACAAGGCTTGTTAATCATTTGGGGATAACTCACCTGGCTTATTTTCTTAACCTAGATCAATTGGAATCTCGTGGTTTTTGTTCACTTTTGAATATCACATCACACCATGAATCGCAAGCGATTTTTACAACTACTAACACTCGCTCCTCTTGGAGTTTCAGCTATGAAATTGAACGAGCTTTATAATGCGACGTCGGATATGCCCGACACGCCGCTCATGCCTGCTATATTCTTCGGACATGGCAGTCCTATGAATGCGATTGAGTTGAATAAATTTTCTCAGACCTGGAGAGACATTGCGCGCAATATTCCTCGTCCGAAGGGCATACTATGCATCAGTGCGCATTGGGAAACGCGGGGCACAAAGCTCACCGCGGCCACAACACCAAAGACGATTCACGATTTTGGAGGATTCCCTCAGGCTTTGTTTGATGTGCAGTATCCAGCACCAGGTTCGTTGGAATTGGTGACTTCGGCGCAAGAGGCATTGCTGCCTCATCTTGCGGAGAAGGACTTGATGTGGGGACTTGATCACGGCACGTGGAGTGTGCTCGCGCATTTGTTTCCCGCAGCCGATATTCCAGTAGTGCAGCTAAGCCTCGATATCCAGAAGGATGAACAATTTCATTTTGATTTGGGAAAAAAATTGGCTGCGCTCCGCC